>JAIKZH010000078.1 GCA_024682395.1 Bacteroidaceae bacterium | reverse complement strand
TTGAAAAGTAATAATAAAATCAGTAAATTTTAAAAAAAATCATATCTTGATTAAACTAAATTGAAAAAAAATAATCTTTAATAACAAACGAAATAACTTTTATTGATGTTATAATTCATTATCTGATATTTTGCCTCAATTAAGATATTCAAAACGAGAATAAAAATCAAAGAGTAATAATCAAAGAATACAATAAATAATGAAACGATTCTTAATTTTAACAATGTCATTGCTTTGCTGCATATTCGTTTCAGCTCAAAGCAAATATCAAGTAAATGGTACAGTTATAGAAAAGGAAACAAATGAGGCTGTTCTCTCAGCAACAGTCCAATTGCTCACACTTCCAGACAGTACATTCTCATCAGGAACAACTACAAATGCCCAAGGAGGATTTGTATTCAACAACATAAAGAAAGGTAAATATACGATTAAAATATCATATATCGGATGCCACACAAAATACATCAACTTAGACCTCACAAATAAAAACGAGAAGAAAGTTGATATCGGTTATATTACATTACATACTAATGCCATTATGCTTAAAGAGGCACAAGTAACTGCACATGCTTCTAAAGTGAGTGCGTCGGGAGATTCGTTGGTATATAATGCCGCCGCATACCGCACACCAGAAGGAAGTGTGTTAGAAGACTTGGTAAAACAGCTTCCTGGAGCAAAGGTGGACAGCGAAGGAAACATCACAATTAATGGTAAATCTGTTTCAAAAATTCTTGTTGACGGCAAAGAATACTTCCTTAACGACAAATCTGTTGCTATGAAGAATATCCCAACAGAGATGATTGATAAAATTAAGTCATATGACCGTAAAAGTGACTTAGCACGTGTAACTGGTATTGATGACGGAGAAGAAGAAACTGTATTAGATCTCACCGTTAAGAAAGGAATGAACAATGGATGGTTTGGCAACGTGAATTTAGGTGCTGGAACAAAAAGCAGATATTCAGAGCGTTTATTTGTACAACGTTTCAACGATAATACCCAGTTATCTGTTGTTGGTGGTGCTAACAACGTCAACGATATGGGATTCGGTGGCGGTGGTGGCCGTGGCTGGGGACATGGTGGCAACGGACTACGCACAAGCAAGGAAATTGGTACAAATATTGCCACATTGGGCAAGAATATCGAAGTTGGTGGTAGTGTTCATTATCGCTACAATGGTAATGACACTGAAAGCCGAAGTTCATCAGAGAACTACAATGCCAGAACTGGTAAATTTAATGAAGGACGCAGCAAAAGCCTTTCAAGTAATAGCACATTCAATACTCAATTCCGTATAGAATGGAAGCCAGATACTACAATCAACATCATATTCCGTCCAAACTTGTCATATTCAAGAAATAGAGGTTATAATAACAGCAATACAGCAAGTTACAACGAAGATCCAAACGGCATAACAGACAATGTACTTGACTATAACATCGAAATATCTAATCAAATGGAGAGGGCGGGAAATGATATGGAAGAATCGCCAAGCACGATAATAAACAACCTTATGGATATCGTGGCAAATACCAACGACAGCCGCCAGCAATCATATAGCACAAGTACAAGCTTTAATGGAGAAATTCAGGCTAACAAAAAACTTAACAACAACGGCAGAAACATAACTCTGCGTATGAATGGAGGTTTCTCTGAAAACAAAAGCAAGCAACTTTCAACTGCCAATGTATATAAGATTAACGAAGGCAGGACTATCAACAACTTGTTCTATAATACTCCAGGTAGCAATCATAACATTGCAGCACAATTGACATACAGCGAACCTATTGCTAAACGCACATACTTGCAATTTAGCTACAGATTCCAATACAGTTATTCAAAGAACGACAGAAAAGCATTCTTCTATGATTCACAAGCTTACCAAGACTTGAATAATGCTTTGAACGCATACAGATATGACATACCTGCCATATTGGAATTCATGGACAAAGCAAACTACATGATGCGCGACACATTAAGACTCAGTCAATTCTCTGAATATAGAAATTACAATCAAACTATAGGACTTTCATTTAGAAAGATTACAGATAACATTAATTTAAGCGTTGGAATAGATGCGCTTCCACAACATAGTACACTCAACTATGAATACCTTGGTAAAGAATATCCAGAGGTGACACGTAAGGTATTAGATTTTGCTCCACGTGTAAATTTCAGATATAGTTTCAATAAACAAACCCAACTTAACATCCGTTACAATGCTCGTACAAGTCAGCCAAGCATGACAAATTTGCTTGACATTGTGGATCCGTCAGACCCAATTAACAAAACTGTTGGTAATACAAGTTTGAAACCATCACTCTCACATAATGCAAACATCTTCTTTAATACATACGATATAGAACACCAACGCGGTATATTTACATATACAAACTTTGGAACCACTCATAATAGTATTTCAAACAAAACCATATATGTTGAAGAAGGTAAAGGTAAAGGTACTCGCATAACTCAACCAAAGAACATCAATGGTAACTGGAACATTGGTGGAGGTATCGGTTTCAACACTGGACTTGGTAAAGATAAAGCATTCACTCTCGGAATCAACACTGGTGTTAATTTCAGAAATAACGTAGGACTCTATAGTAGTGCTATACATAATGGCAACAATAATACAGAGGATGAAGAAGGACAAAATGACCTAAGTATTGAGGAAATAAAAGAAATTATTAGAAATGCTGAAGACAAAAAAACAGTGACCAAAGACCTAAGACTTAGTGAAGATATTGATTTTTCTTACCGTACAGAAGCTATTAGTATCTCGCTTACAGGTTCACTTACATACAACCATTCAAAGAATAATATCAATGCAAGTACCAGTCCAAACACATATGACTTTGCATATGGAACAGAATTCCAGTGGACTATGCCATGGGGAACTCAACTTGCAACCGACATAGGCATGAACAGTCGCAGAGGATATGCTCGAAAAGAAGATAATACAAACGAACTCATTTGGAACGCACAAGTAAGTCACTCGTTCTTACGTGGCAATGCCCTCACCCTCTCACTCGCAGTAAACGACATCCTCGGTCAGCAGAGCAACATAAGTCGTATGATCTCAGACTCAATGCGTAGCGACACAAGATATAATTCTATATACCAATACGTCATGCTTCGTGCAACATATCGTTTCAGTATCTTTGGAGGCAAAAACTCTATGGGAACAGAGAACGAACGTAAAGGCTGGGGCATGGGATTTGGAGGAGGAAGACCACCTATGGGTGGAGGACGATTCTAAAGTCTAACAATATATGAAATATAAATGGGGATGTGTCGTAATTGATATGCCCCCGAAAAGTTGGACATTAAATTAAACATTAATTATTCAACTCTCTATAGTAGTGAGCTCGGTATTGTACCGGGCTCATTCCTTTTAATCTCAATTTTATTCTTTTATTGTTATACCAATCAATATATTTTCTTAGTGCTCTTTCAAACTCCTCTATACTTTCAAACTTGTTAGCATACAAGAGTTCGTTCTTCATCAGGCCAAAGAAATTCTCCATCATTGCATTGTCCAGGCAGTTGCCTTTACGTGACATGCTCTGCGTGATGTCATGGTCTTTAAGCATCTTCTGGTACATACCATGCTGATAATGCCAGCCTTGATCTGAGTGTAGTGTGAGACCATCTAGTTGTGGATACTTCCTAAGAGCCTTCTTGAGCATAGAGATGACCATCTCCAAGTTTGGGCTGGCAGAAATCGTGTAAGATATAATACCACCATCAAACATATCCAATATGGGCGACAAATACAGCTTTCTGTCATTTATACATACCTGGGTAACATCTGTAGCCCATTTCTGATTGGGTCTGTCTGCGCAAAAATCCCGTTCCAGTACATTGGGAGCTATCTTGCCTATCTTCCCCTTATAGGAGTGATAGTGCCGCTTCTTGGTCTTTGCCTTAAGTCCCATCTGATTCATCAGTTTCTGTACAGTCTTGTGATTAATGACTATATCTTTGTTGCGCAGTTCCATACAGATTCGCCTGTACCCATAGCGCCCATGATTCTTGTCATAAATCTGCTTTATACTAGTC
>JAIKZH010000035.1 GCA_024682395.1 Bacteroidaceae bacterium | reverse complement strand
CCACGTCATAAGTCAGGTTCTCGGCCATAGCACGTAACTTGCTGTCAAAACCCAACGAACTCAGCCTGCCGTATAGCAAGCCCTGCATACGGAATACTTTCTCCTGAAGGAGAGACACCTCAGAAGCGTCCCAACGGAAGTATGTCCAATTGTCTCTTTCGTGTATATACATAATGCATTCCATCTTTGTGCGACAAAACAATAGTTATAATAACGCAAATTCTGCAACAAAGATACAAATAAAATGCCTGTTCGCCAAATTAACCTCCCAAATAACGCATATTTTGCGGCGTTTTATCTCCAAAACGTCGGAAGCATACATGAAGACACTAAAAAAGAAACCTGCCCAAACGGACAGGTCCCTTAAATTTATATCAGTGTGATATTTACTCTTCCACTGCTGCCTGCGCGGCGGCAAGGCGTGCGATTGGCACGCGGAATGGAGAGCATGATGCATAGTTCATACCAACTTTAGCACAGAATTTAACTGAAGATGGTTCTCCACCGTGCTCACCACAGATACCTGTGCGGAGATCTGGACGAACTTTGCGACCATTATCAACTGCCATCTTGATGAGTTGTCCCACACCGTTCTGATCGAGAACTTGGAATGGGTCAACCTTAAGAATCTTCTTTTCAAGGTATGCAGGAAGGAATGATGCGATATCGTCACGAGAATAACCAAAGGTCATCTGAGTCAAGTCGTTTGTTCCGAATGAGAAATATTGTGCTTCTTTAGCAATCTTATCTGCTGTAAGTGCTGCACGAGGAATTTCAATCATTGTACCGATTTCAAATTCTATTTCAACACCTTCTTCAGCAAATACTTCTTTTGCTACACGCTGAATAATTTCTTTCTGTTGTTTCAATTCGTATAAAATACCGATGAGAGGTACCATGATCTCTGGATGTGGATCATATCCTTCTTTCTTCAACTGACAAGCAGCACCGAGGATTGCACGAGTCTGCATTGCTGTGATTTCTGGGAATGTGATACCGAGACGACATCCACGGTGACCAAGCATTGGGTTGTTTTCTGCAAGAGATTCTACACGGCGACGGATTTCTTCTACACTTACACCCATTTCCTTTGCCATTGTTTCTTGACCAGCTTCATCGTGTGGAACGAATTCATGGAGAGGTGGGTCGAGCAGACGAATATTTACATGAAGACCATCCATTGCCTTAAGAATTCCATAGAAGTCTGCTTTCTGGTAAGGAAGTAATTTTGCAAGTGCTTTCTCACGACCTTCAACAGTGTCAGCAAGAATCATTTCGCGCATTGCAATAATCTTTTGTCCGTCGAAGAACATATGTTCTGTACGTGTAAGACCAATACCTTTTGCACCAAATGTACGAGCGACTTCTGCATCGTGTGGAGTATCTGCATTTGTACGAACTTCCATCTTTGTATATTTGTCACAAAGATCCATGAGTTCTTTGAAGTCACCAGACAATTCTGCTGCCTTAGTTGGAATTTCGCCAGCGAAAACTTGTCCTGTTGAACCATTCAATGAGATATAATCACCTTCCTTATATTTAACTCCGTCGATTTCTACAGTCTTTGCCTTGTAGTCAACATTGATTGCACCAGCACCTGAAACACAGCATTTACCCATACCACGTGCTACTACTGCTGCGTGTGATGTCATACCACCACGAGCTGTAAGGATACCTTCTGCTGCAGACATACCAGCGAGGTCTTCTGGAGATGTTTCGATACGAACCATGATAACTTTGTGACCATCGTTGTGCCATTTTTCAGCATCGTCAGCATGGAATACGATTTGTCCACATGCTGCACCTGGAGAAGCAGGAAGTCCTTGTGTGATAGGTTTTGCGTTTGAAAGAGCGCGCTTGTCAAATACTGGGTGAAGTAATTCGTCAAGTTTTTGTGGTTCACAACGTAAGATTGCTGTCTTTTCATCAATAAGACCTTCTTTGAGAAGATCCATAGCAATCTTAACCATTGCTGTACCTGTACGTTTTCCATTACGAGTCTGCAAGAACCAGAGTTTACCTTCTTGAACTGTGAATTCCATATCTTGCATATCGTGATAGTGGTTCTCTAATTTATCTTGGATAGAATCAAGTTCTGCATAAAGAGCAGGCATGGCTTCTTCCATTGAAGGATATTTTGCAACACGTTCTTCTTCTGAGATACCAGCACGTTCAGCCCAACGTTGAGAACCGATCTTTGTTATCTGTTGTGGAGTACGTATACCTGCAACCACGTCCTCACCTTGAGCATTGATAAGGTATTCACCATTGAAAAGGTTTTCACCATTTCCTGCGTCACGAGAGAAACAAACACCTGTTGCAGATGTGTCACCCATGTTTCCGAATACCATTGCCATTACTGATACAGCAGTTCCCCACTCGTCAGGAATTCCTTCCATCTTACGGTACAAGATTGCACGTTCATTCATCCAGCTACGGAATACTGCACATATTGCACCCCAAAGTTGTTCCATTGGGTCGTCTGGGAAATCAGAACCTGTTTGTTCTTTAATTGCAACTTTAAAGAGTTCAACAAGTTTCTTTAAAGAATCTACAGAAAGATCTTTGTCGAGAACAACACCTTGTTCTTCTTTTACCTTTTCTATAATTGCTTCAAATGGGTCTATGTCTTCTTTGTTGACAGGTTTCATTCCTAAAACTACATCACCATACATTTGTACGAAACGACGATATGAGTCGTATACGAAATGCGGATTATTAGTCTTAGCAACCATTCCTTCTGCAACAACATCATTAAGACCGAGGTTCAAAATTGTATCCATCATGCCAGGCATAGAAGCACGGGCACCAGAACGAACAGAAACAAGAAGTGGATTTGATGCATCACCAAATTTACAATTCATCAAATTTTCAATATGTTTAACTGCTGCGAGAACATCATCGTTGAGAAGTTCCATGATTTTGTCTTGTCCTACTTCGTAATACTCATTACAAGTATCTGTTGTAATTGTAAAACCAGGAGGGACTGGAACTCCTATCAAATTCATTTCTGCTAGATTTGCACCTTTTCCGCCAAGCAATTCACGCATATTGGCATTTCCTTCAGCTTGTCCGTTACCGAAAGTGTAAACACGTTTTTGAGACATAAAATACTATTTAAATATATTAATCATTAAATTATTGTTCATAATCAATAGAACCTAATCGATTATAGTTTCAGAAATAATACATTAGATTTAGGATTACAAAGTTACTGCTTTCAACTTCAATTCACAAATATTTTGCATTATTTTTGCATATTCGGTATTATTTTTATTTATAAATGAGCCGTTTTGACTTTTAAAGGCATTAAAAAATAAAATTAAAACTGTTAAATAAAAGGAATTAAAAACATTAAATATTTTAGAATATTTGTGTAAATATAATCTTCATTCAAAATGCCGACAAATATTAGAGCATAATATAATTCTGCGACCAAAATAAAATTCAGAAAGATTAGAGATTTTTTTCTGATATAATAAGAATTACCTTGAAGTACTTCATAAAAATCAGAGAATGCTCCTGATATATATCCGTAAATATCTGATAATATTATTATTGTGACCAACACAAATCCTGCAAGGCCATCAATCAATGGTGAATTGGTTATCTCGCCAAATGGACTTAACAGAATATCACCGAATATTGTCATACATATCAACGGGATATATAAAAGAATAAGCACAACAGAGGTTATTGTTAACGCTCTTTTTTGTTTGAGCGAACAAATACCTTTAAATATATCAATAAATTCTGATTCTTTAATTGCACCTGCTGCGAGAAGGGCCAAAATCAATAATCCCCATGGTGCAGAGTCAACATTTTCGACAAAACAGCCAAAAAACCATCTGATTCCATCAGGGCTGAGCAAGCTTCGGATTCCCCACCCCCACATATTGCCGAACCATGACAACAATACCAAAAGTATTATTGAATCAATCAGCAACATTGGAATTAAATTTTGACGAGCCTTATTCATCTGCTTCCAGATTATCTATATCTAATATTCTTAGTTCAAAGGCGCGAGTTACTAATCTTGTAACATTAACGCGTTCTGTTTCGCTTTCATTGAACAAACGATCTACAAGATCCGCTTGACGTTTTTCCAAGCTCTTTGTTCCGAATGGCATACTTCTCAAGTTTGAAATCATTTCTTTTGTATATCCCAATGCTAAATGTCTGAGGAAGATCTCATCATATTGATCGATATCATACTTAACAATGGCTTCTTGACGACGATATTCATATAGTACAGAACGACGGAATCGTTGTATTATCTTTCTTAATATCGGTTCGTTAAACACAAGTTTCTTCCCACTCATCACACTTCTCACATCCCATTCTGTAAGCAGTTCCCCACTCTTCAAAATAATTCCATCTGCACCAGCATCAAGTACATCTACCCATAATTTTTCATTTAAAACCTCACCTGTGAAAATCAGTATATGTACATCTTTGTCTTTATCGCGCACCTTACGACAGATATCCACGCCGACTGTTGTTGAACCGCCAAGTCCAAGATCCAGCAAAATCATATCAGGAGTTTCTTTAGACATTAATGTCCAGAACTCATTTTCATTACTTGCTGTACCAATTATCTCAGCTTGAGGTATATCGTTTCGAAAGATTTCTTCTGTACCTTTCAGTTCTAATTTTACGTCTTCAACTATTATTACTTTGAATTTATCCATATGTCTATTTTATATTTAATTTAGTTCTACTGATATTATTATTGTTTCATCCTCATAATCTGCATATATTCTACATCCTCTTCTACCTGTATGTTCATCGTGTTCACGAACAATCTGTCGGCATATCATCCATTCTACGCCATTCAACACATCTTTATTTTTGTCATACTGCATGATGTCGGCATAAAACAATGTGTTAGTGTCGATTTTGTCTGCATGAGAACCTTTTACTATTATCTTCGACCTTTGATCCGCTGTTCTACAGAACGAAAGATTGATTTGGTCGGAATTTAAATTCACGCAGCATAAAATCAGATTTTCAACAAGATATCTTGCCATATCTTCATCACAAATGAAATCAACATCGGTGTTATCAACTGATATTGCCAATGATGTATCATTCTTTTTATTGAGTTTGTTCAAGTACTTCGTTGCACATATTCCAAAGGCATCTGATTTGATTTTTTTTCTTCTGAACATCACATTATCCAACTGACTTGCAGCTTGCTCACTTAAGATTGTAAAGACCTCTCTGTAATATTGAATCAAATCGTATATTTCTGCTATTTTTGTAGAATCATCAGTAGATGACTGATTTGAGGTTAGATCTTTTAATAAAACCTGAATTCGACTTGGATAATACATGGTTTCGTGCTTGATTACAGACAAATAGTTATCTATAATCAATGTTTGCACATGAGCATCTGCTTCTTCACGTTGTATGCGTCTTAATTCATCTTCTTTGAGCAGAAGTTCTTCTTTCTTTAAATCAAGTTTGAATTTTGTATAATATATATATGTAGATACATATTGAAGAGCCATATCTATTACATGTTCTTCCTCTTCCGACATATCACCTTTTCCATGTAATAACAACATGATAGCACCAAGTGTTATATTATTGTCTTTTTCTGATATAGACAAAGGATACACTCGCAACAACCTGTCATCAACCACCAGACGCTCTTTATTCACAGCAGAATTTAACAATATTGTATCTAAGTATTCTTCACGTGGAAACTCCGACGATGAATAAATCTGTATCTTGTTATTATTATCGAGAATACCCACACATATCCCATCACAAGATTTTATATCCTTGATATTCTTATATAATACTTCAATCCAGTTCTCTTCTGTCGCACCATATAGGTTTGTGCCCAATTGATTCAACTGACGCAGATTGAATGTTTTCAGTATGTAGCGATGATAATAGAAAATCAAGAAGAACATACAACCTATAATTACAGATAGGATAAACACAACGATCGTTGTCTGTCTGTTAATGTTTGAAGCATGTATTTCAGCACAATAACGTCCTAATGACTCGTCTTGTGAAGTAAGTTTATACATTCGTGTATAAACATTATTATTATATCTGTACACATCCCAATCTTTAAGAGCTAAAGCAGCAACAGCGGCTTCGTTTCTTATCGATTTTAGTATTCCATAATCCATAACAAATCCAGATTGCCAAAGAGCGACATCAGGATATTCATTGGCTGAGTATAATGACAATGAGACCTGTTTTTTCGGATTATTCTGTTTATATGCATTATTTATACATTGCAATGCACTATCTGCAAATAATAAAGCATCTTCATATCGTCCATCTATATTTGAATAATAGGTTGAATCTGCATAAACTGCAGCCAAATTCATATATGGATTTGTATATGTTATTTCTTTATTATTGGCATATACTTCTGATAATGTGAACGGAAGCGATAATAACAGCACTAAAAATGTTTTTATTACACTCTTAGGTAGCCTAAAACTAAATTTACTACCCTTTCCTATTACGCTTTCAATATTTAAACTACATACAGAAAAAACGGAACTGGTCTTCTTGTATTTGTCGATTATGCCTTTACAATTCATCAGCCCAAAACCAAAGCCTTTGGAATGGAGCATGAAATCTTTATTCTGATTTGCACTAATTTCTTTAAGATTTGAAATTTTCTCTGTTAATATTGAATTGATTTCATCTTCTGTCAGTCCCTGACCTGTATCAGAAATAGAAATCTCTATTGAATCCTCCAATTCTTTGGTTTCAAGACTAACTTTTCCCCCTTTAGGAGTAAATTTTCTTGCATTATCCAATAGAGTGTTCATCATAAACAGAGTTAATGCTCTGTCGGCCTTTACCACAGCAGATGTTGGTTGTATATCGAGTTCTATACCTTTGGAAATGAAACTGTTTCTATTCTTAGATAATGTATCAAGTATAGGTTGAATCTCAAAACTCTCGATATTCAGAGCAACCATTCCCTGTCGAACCTTAATCCAATGAGCAAGAATATCATTATAATTATTAATTTTATCAATGAGTTCAGACAAATATTCCAACCTGTTTTTTTTACGTTCTGATGATTCAACCGAGTTTGCCAAACGATTTGCTTCATTAATGGCTCTATCAATAAACGGTTGAATACTTCGAACCATAGACAAACTTGTACATTTGTCTATATAACAACGTTTTTGTTCTGATATTCTCTGTTCAAACATATAATTCTGACTATCGAGAAACCGTTCCTGTTCATCAATAAACTCAAAAATCTTATGTTGCTTTTGCATCCACTCGTCAAATTGCTGCTCTGAACGAGATAATTCCTTATTATAACGTCTTTTGGCTGATCTACGGAATCGTCTCATCGTTATGTATGCAATGAATAGCAATAATACTGATAATGAAACAACTATAATCAGCAAAACATTCTGATCATGTTCTTCCTCCTCTAATTGTTCCATTCGTTGTTCAAGATATTTGTTTTGTCGAGTAGTTTCTAATATATCAAGATATATGTTACGATTATAATCCGACTGAACTTTCTGACCTAAAGCAGCATATATGCGACTTAATTCCTCGCGAATCAAAGCAATCCATCCCCATGCGCATGCGATATTTCCATCTTTCATCCAATGCATTTCTGTTGACACAGAATCATCGGTCTGCTTGTATGGGAAAAGAAACTCAGAATCTTTTCCATATATGCGTTGATGCTGAATGTTAACATATTCCAATGCCTTGCAGGCTGTATCTAATGCTGTTTCAGGATATCCTTGGCGCAAATAATAATCTGCTATATTTACATATGACAAAGCACAATTATATATAGAGCCATATTCTCTAAACAGATGAAGTGTCTTATTCATCTGAGTGATATCTGCGCTATCTTTCCTACATAACAACAAAGCACATGCTTGTAAATACTTTAATCCGTTTTCGTCGCAGATATTCTCCACTAATTTATAATTTGCCTTCAACAGATGCAGTTTTGCTATTTGAGTAGGATTTGCTAAAAACCATTCACGTTTTTCTTCTAATAACAACAACTCGGACTCGGCTTCTGCCTCTTGCCACATATCCAGATAATATTTGCCCGAAATCAAATGATATTCAGTACGGGCAAAGTTCAATTGACGTAATTGAGTTTTTGTCAGGTCTTCTTCAGCTTCCTCAATTCGTCTGATTCTGCGCTCTGCAGAGCCTCTATATTCGTGAAATTCTTTATTTTGTGCCGTGATACCACATATATTCATCATCCCGACATCATTCAACAATCGGATTAATTCGCTACGTGTGGTTTTATTACTTAATTCATGCAACACTCTTGCGCTATCGAAATTCATGCGCATATACTCCACAAAGGCTAAATTATTCAATGCTAAAGCCTTACCTTCTTCGTAACCATAATCTGAAGATAATCTTAATGCCTTTTTAGAATATGCGGCTGTTGTGTCAAGAGACATATAACGAGTTTCATATGCACACACATTTAATGAATCAACCAACTTCTGTTTGGTTTGTTCAACATCACATCCTGCGATAAACGACAGAAAAACAATGCTTATGATTATCGTTATAAGTTGCTTCATTCAGATAGTATTAAGTGGGTATCTTTATTGTAATCATTAATTTAAGCTATAAAAACTATGTTTCCATTGACATATGCATTATGTGGGCTGCAACCAAAGCGGCTGTTTCTGTTCTTAACCGACTTTTACCTAAGCTAACAGAAACAAAACCTGCTTGTTCCGCCTTTCGAACCTCGTCAATACTGAAATCGCCCTCAGGACCAATCATCACCAATATTTCTTCATCTTGTGTTTGAGGTTTATCACTACCATTAAGTAATATATCCTTCAACAATGGCAGATTGTTATCATAACAATGACAGATAAACTTACGACCGTGAAACTCCTGTTGGATAAATTTATCAAAATCGACTAACGGATTTAATACTGGCAAAACCGGTTTACGACTTTGTTTCATGGCAGATATTATAATCTTTTCAATACGTTCGTTTTTAACCACTCGACGTTCTGAAAACTGACAATTTATGAATGATAATTCATCTATTCCTATTTCGGTTGCCTTTTCTGCGAACCATTCGATTCTGTCAATATTCTTTGTCGGTGCTACTGCCACATGGATACGACCTCTCCATGATTTTGCTTCTTCGTTCTGACTTAATATACGATATCTGCAATATTTCTTTGAAGTCTCTGTGATTACAGCATTATAGAAATAACCCTTTCCATCCATGAGAAAGATTTCGTCTCCCTCTACTAAACGTAACACACGAACGGCATGAACTGCCTCTTCGTCGGGCAATTCACCATTCTGAGCATTTGGATTGTAAAAGAATCTTACTTCTTTCATCTAAATATGATTTTACATATTATTAATTCTCCATTCTTGCAAATGCTGGAGCATCTATCTCACAAAACTCTTGATCTTGATATTTGAAATATCCCACAATTCCAATCATCGCAGCATTATCTGTTGTATAACTGAATTTAGGTATGTAGATATTCCATCCAAAACGTTTTGCGTGGTCATGGAATGCATTACGCAGGCCATTGTTTGCAGATACACCACCAGCAACCGCTACATGATTAATACCTGTATCTTTTACGGCTTGACGTAGTTTCTTCATTAAGATATCTACAATCGTTTTTTCTAACGATGCAGCCAAATCTTCTTTATGATGTTCTATGAAGTCTGGATCGTCTTTAATCCAATCACGTAACGAATACAAGAAAGATGTCTTTAATCCAGAAAAACTATAATCATATCCAGAGATATTAGGTTTTGCAAACTGGAATGCATCAGGATTACCACAACGAGCCAACTTATCGATGATAGGTCCTCCAGGATATCCTAATCCCATAACCTTAGAACATTTATCTATTGCCTCGCCTGCAGCATCGTCAATGGTTTGTCCTAAAATCTGCATATCATTGTACGCATTCACCTTTATTATCTGACTATTTCCTCCACTGACCAACAAGCAGATAAACGGAAATGGAGGATTAGAGTTATCATCCTCACTCTCACGTATAAAATGAGCCAAGACATGGCCTTGTAAATGGTTTACATCAATAAGAGGAATACCAAGAGAACGAGCCAAGCCTTTTGCAAAATTGACGCCGACCAATAAACTACCCATCAAACCGGGACCTCTTGTAAAGGCAATTGCAGTTAATTGTTCGCGATGAATACCAGCACGTTCAATGGCTTGATCTACAACTGGTATGATATTCTGCAAATGTGCTCTACTTGCCAACTCTGGCACAACTCCGCCATAAGCCTCATGTACAGCCTGACTTGCTGTTACATTAGACAATAATATGCCGTTTTTCAAAACCGCTGCAGAAGTGTCATCGCAACTACTCTCTATACCTAATATATAAATATCTTTCTGTTCCATCAATATGTTAATATTTCAAGTCCATTATCTGTCATCAAAAAGGTGTGTTCCCATTGTGCACTTGGAAGCCCATCTTCAGTATAAACCTGCCAACCATCTTCTTCATCAACAACTACTTCCCAGTCTCCCATATTAACCATTGGTTCTATTGTAAAGACCATACCAGGCACAAGTAACATTCCTGTACCTTTTCTTCCGTAGTGTTCAACATCAGGTTCTTCATGAAATTCATTTCCTGTACCATGTCCACATAAATCACGAACAACTGTATATCCGTTTTTATGAGCATGTTTTGCAATAGCATTACCTATGTCACCAACAAAACAATATGGTTCAGCCGCATTCATACCGATTTCCAAACATTCACGTGCCACTTTCACTAAACGTTCTTTTTCAGGAGTGGTTTTTCCGATAATGAACATACGACTTGCATCTGCATAAAAACCATCGAGAATTGTTGTTGTATCCACATTCACGATATCGCCTTCTTGCAATATCTCATCATCAGAAGGAATTCCATGACATACCACATCATTTATACTGATACACACACTCTTAGGAAAGCCTTCATAATTCAAAGGAGCCGGGACACCACCATGTTCAATTGTAAAATTATGAACTAGTTGATTTAAAGCCTCTGTTGACATACCTTCTTTGATGTTCTCTGCAACCATATCAAGTACAGCAGTATTCAATACACCAGCACGTCTAATACCCTCAATCTGCTCCTTTGTCTTTATCAATTCACGTTTCGGACATAATTTACCACGATTCTGAAAAGACAATATGCGTTTATCCATCTCTGTTAATGGCTGTCCCTTTATTGGGTGCCAATTTCGTGGATTATGATTAAACGTATTTCTCATATATTAATCTGTTTGTTTTTTTACATTAAGAACTGTCATTGAATCACCAATGACATATTTACAATCAATTTATTTTGCAAAGTTACGAAAAGTTTATCTTATACCATAAAATGTTTCAATTAATTTCACTTTTATTTAATCATCATTACAATACAATCATAAATTATATGTATATTTGTAGCAAAATTAATATATATAAAATGAAAACTACGAATATATTATCAATTGCAGCTTTATCACTTCTCATGCTATCTACATCAGCATGTGGCGATTCTTCTAAGAAAAACGAGAATAATGAAGTGAAAGAAACAAAGATTAACCCAAACGTACCTCAACGTATTCCAGAATATAGTAAATCCGACACAATAACTGTAAAAGGAAAACTATACACTTATGAATTTAAATTTCATAACGACAAACAATCTCCTCTAATCACAAATAGTGAAGGATATAAATACTACGATAACTATGTGGAACTCACTATCTATAAAGGAAAAACCGACGAGGTAGAATTTACCCACACATTCAATACAAATTCTTTCAAACAATATATTCCAGAAAATATCCAAGCACAGAGTTCACTTGTTGGATTCAATTTCAACTATATGGAATTGGGGAAACATGATAAGTTTCATTTCATCGCCGTTGTTGGAGATCCTGATGAAACCACAGACATAGCCTATTCTATAGCAATAGATATAAATCCTGATTATAGTATTTCTACAAGGATTGTTAACAATGTTGATACCGAACCTATTTCCAACGACATGAATGTCGATCCTGATGAAGATGATGCTTAAAGAAAAATAACAGAAATAATTATCACATAAAATAAGTTCGTATCAACAAAGATTGATACGAACTTATTTTAGACTATTCAGAAATAATTGTTATTGCTAAGACTGAATTTAAATTGGATTTGATTTTAAATTAACTAAAAAGAAATGTCAAACGATTCTTCAGATTGGTTCTCTACTTTCT
This sequence comes from Bacteroidaceae bacterium, assembly GCA_024682395.1. Taxonomy (GTDB): domain Bacteria; phylum Bacteroidota; class Bacteroidia; order Bacteroidales; family Bacteroidaceae; genus Colivivens. The sequence goes on along the minus strand of JAIKZH010000035.1, from coordinate 22,570 downwards.
GAGGCTCTTCAGAAACTGTTTCTTTGATAGGTATTGAGCCGCTACGTGCTACGTCGATAACTTTTTGTAACGCATCAACAAATTTATCATAATCCTCTTTGTACAAGAAAAGTTTATGTTTCTCAAATGTAAAATGAGGATTGTCAACCTGTCCATCAGAAATTCGTTTACTTTCTGTTATGGCAATGTACTTATCACCATTTCTACTCTGCTTCACATCGAAGTAGTAGATTCGCTTTCCCGCCTTAACCGATTCAGAAAAGAGAAGTTCTTTGTCTACATCATTCATCGTTAAAATGTATTTTAAGATTAATTCTACACCTTTTGAAGGTAATTCGACGACAAATTTGCTCTTTTTTTTTTAGACATGCAAGTATTTTGAGATATTTTTTATAATTTTGCACACGGATAATCAAAAAAAGTGTTTTTTGTATGATAAATAGAACGTTAATTAGATTAAAGATTGTACAGCTAATATATGAATATTACCAAAATGGTAATCGTTCAATAGAAGCTGTTGGGAAAGAACTCATGTACAGCCTATCAAAAGCATATGAATTGTACAATTTACTATTATGCTTAATGATTGATTTAACAAGATATGCAGATGAAGTAATTAATAAACAAGAAGAGATAAACCGAGTTACTCATGCAAATAAAGAAATAAGCCACAGACTGCTTGAAAACAAATTTATTGCAATACTTGAGAAAAACAAAATGCTGAACCAATACCGCGAAGAAAAGAAACTTTCGTGGATGGATGACAAGAATTATCTGAAATATTTATACGATATTATTGTCCAATCAGAGTACTACGCTGATTATCTCGCTCCTAATGAAGTTACTTTTGACGACGATAGAGAGTTTTGGCGTAAGGTATACAAGAATATAATAATGAAAGATACCGAAATCGATGACATCATTGAAGATATGTGTATTTATTGGAATGATGACAAAGAAACGGTCGATACTTTCGTTATTAAAACTATCAAACGTTTTACTGCAGAAAGCACTGAAGAACAGCCGCTGATGCCAGAATTCCGTGACGAAGAAGACGTACACTTTGCCGACAGACTCTTGCGCAGAACAATTGAAAATGCAGAATACTATCAGTCACTGATCAGTCAAAGTGCACACAATTGGGAACTAAACAGAATAGCATTCATGGACTTAGTTATCATGCAAGTAGCAATTGCTGAAATCCTAAGTTTCCCTGAAATACCTGTTTCGGTAACTATAAACGAATACATAGAATTAGCAAAATGTTACAGCACACCAAAAAGCCATATATATATTAATGGTATAGTGGACAACGTTGCAAAACGTTTAAGAAATGCTGGAAAACTAATGAAATAACTATAAAATATTAAATAATCATGACATTTAATTTATTAGACGCAGCAACAACAGCTGCAAACAACGCTGGAGGAAAAGCAGCAGAAGGTGCTGGAGGTTTCCTTGGAGGAGGAATGGGATCAATCATTATGATTGTTGCAATGTTCGTAATCCTTTATTTCTTCATGATTCGCCCTCAACAAAAGAAACAAAAGGAAATTCAAAAATTTCGCAACAGTTTAAGTGTTGGAACAAAGGTTATAACTGCTGGTGGAATTTATGGCGTAATAAAATCCATTGACCAAACAAGCAACGAACTCGAACTCGAGATTGCAAAAGGAATAGTTATCAAGATTGACCGCAATTGTGTTTTCGCTGACTCTTCTCAAAACCAGCAAGCATAATCCAAAAAGACAAAATAACAATACAAGGTTGGAGTCTGTACCTCTATTTGTTTCTGGTAATTATATAAATAATTAGAACAAACAATCAACATACAAAATGGCTATAAACGATAATATTTGGATACGCACAGCAAAAAGACTGCGTATAGTTAAAATTAATCGGGAAATGTTGATATTCTTCATCTTCATTTGTGTGGCCGTGTGCTTTTGGTTTGTACAGGTATTAAAAGACCAAACAACCTTGAATATTGATTATAATCTTGAAATCAAAGACGTTCCAGGAAGTACCATCGTAACATCAAACATACCACCTACAATAAATGTTACTATACAAGGTAGAGGATATGCACTTATTGATTACTTCATAAAACACAGAAGTAAGACTATCAGCATTGACTATGCCTACATTCCTAAAGTAGGAGGTGTATTAACAATAGACAATTACGTATGGAAAAAAGCATTTGCTAAAGAACTCAACCATGGAGTCTCAATTGTGTCAATAAACCCTTCTACAATTGAAGTATACACATCTACTGGCACACACAAACATATACCCGTTATATTTAACGGAAACATCAAAACCGATGCTCAGTATATTTTGTGCGACATAGAGATAGAACCTAAATATGTCGATGTCTATGCCCCTGCCGACCGATTTGATACAATAAAGGTTGCATACACACAACCAATTAGTTTCAAGGATCTAAAAGACACAATAACCACAAAGGTCGCATTAAGCACTAACACTGGTGTAAAATATGTACCAGACACTGTTGATGTAAAAATCTGTGTTGATTTATATACTACAAAGAAAATTAGAGTGCCTATCTATTGTGAAAACATACCACAAAATAAGATCTTGCGCACCTTCCCTCTCACCGCAGAAGTCACATTCAATGTCAGTGCAACAATGTACCCTAACATAACAGCAGATGATTTCCTTGCAATAGTTGACTACAACTCTATCAAACCAGAAGATAAAAAGTGCCGCTTACACCTAAAAGGTCAACCCAACGGCATTAATAATGTTAAATTAACTCCAGAATTTCTCGATTACGTAATAGAACAAGAATAAAACAATGAAAATTGGAATAACAGGCGGAATAGGCAGTGGAAAATCCTATGTATGCGATATCATAAAAAAACAAGGATTTCCAGTATTTAATTGTGATAACAGAGCCAAACAATTGATGGTTGAGAATGAAGACATTAAACAGCAGATTATCAATGTCATCGGTCCTGATGCTTATACTGAAGATGGTAAGCTAAATAAAGCAGTTATATCACAATTTGTTTTTGCAAGCAAAGAAAATCAAGATAAAATAAACGCAATTGTACATCCAGTAGTCATAAAAGAATTTGAAGAATGGGCTGATGAACAATTCGCTAATCTTGTATTTATTGAAAGTGCAATTCTGTTTGAAGCAGGATTACGTGATAAAGTAGATAAGGTTATCGAAGTTTATGCTGCTGAAGAAATAAGAATCAACAGAACCATCAAACGCGACCACATCACACGTGATGAAGTTAAAGCAATAATGAATGCTCAACTTAACGAAACTGTTAAGATGAAACTTTCAGACTATTGCATCATCAATAATGGAAACATTGATATCCTAAAACAATTAAAGAGTATTAAATTCCATAAATAATCTGATTGTCAAAACAATACCTCTGTTGAAATGGATACCATTTTAACATGAAGTACTATGTATAATACTAAAATTAATAACTAAAAAGTATGATTAAAGAAATTCTTGCCATATCAGGCAAAGCAGGGCTTTATAAACTAATATCAAGAGGTGCAAACATGCTGATAGTTGAAACTATCGATTCAAATCATAAACGCATGCCTGCATATGCAGCAGACAAAGTAGTATCAATTGCTGATATTTCAATATATACTGATGATGGAGATGATACTCCATTGGTAAATGTGTTCCAATCAATTAGCGACCAAAACGAAGGTAAAGTCGTTGACTTGAATCATCGCAAGGCTTCTAATGAAGAAATCATCGATTTCTTTAAGAAGGCCCTACCAAACTATGACCCAGACCGAGTTCGTCAAAGCGATATGCGTAAAGTGTTGTCATGGTATAATATTCTTGCAGAAGCTGGAATAAACAAATTTGTCGAAGAAGAATCAGAAAAAGAAAATGCTTAATTGCTTTTTCTAACAAATACAACTGAATTATATTATTCATTGTCTTTAAGTGAAATACGTAAGCACACAAAGCAAAACATATGATATAATTCATTAAATATCATAAAACCAATACATCTGCTTGATCTGTTGGTTTTATGATTTTTATTTTATAAGAAAGATTTATCGGGTAAACTTATTTTTATTAACTTTGCAAACAAAATCAGAAAAAAGATGGAGGAACAGCAAAAATTGATATGGCAATATTTTCCTAATTTAAGCGAAACACAGATACAACAATTTAAAGCATTAGGAGAACTATATACAGATTGGAATTCCAAGATTAATGTTATCTCAAGAAAAGACATTGACAATCTGTACACACACCATGTCTTACATTCACTGGGTATTGCAAAGATGATTTCGTTCAAACCTGGTACTCATGTTATGGATTTAGGATGCGGAGGAGGATTCCCTGGCATACCTTTAGCTATAATGTTTCCTGAAGTCGAATTTCATTTAGTTGACTCCATACGTAAAAAAATAAAAGTTGCAGAATCTATTGCCGACACAATCGGTTTGAAGAATGTAAAATTCAGTCACTCCAGAGTTGAAGATATAAAAGATAAATACGACTTTGTCGTTACTCGCGCAGTAATGTCATTAGTTGATCTGATTAAAGTTTCCAGAAAAAACATAAGTAAAGAAACTCATAACGCATTACCTAATGGTATCATAGCCTTAAAAGGAGGAGAACTTGATAAAGAAATTGCTCCTATGCGTAAAATCTGCACAATATGGGATTTGTCGGATTACTTCAAAGAGGATTTCTTTGAAACAAAAAAAGTTGTACACGTAACTGTTAAAAACTAACCCTACAAACTAAATTAATTATGTTACAAATAAAAGCCTTTCAAGTAAACCTCATATACGTAAACTGTTATATAGTAAGTGATGACACAAAAGAAGCATGCATCATAGACCCTGGATGTATGAATGAATCAGAATGGAAGGTTATTAATAGTTACATACAAGATAACGGCCTGATATTAAAACATTTATTATGTACACATCTTCATTTCGATCATATTCTGGGATGTGGATATGTTTATCGCGACTATAATCTGCAAACAGAAGGAAGTATTGCAGATAAATCATTATATGAGAATATAGACCAACATCTGCAACATTTTGGTCTTCCACCACGCAACACCCCACCCTTGCCTACATTATTGCCAATAAGCGAACACCAAAAGATTTCATTCGGGAATCATAGTTTCGAGGTAATAAATACACCTGGTCATTCACAAGGCGGAGTGTGTTTCTATTGTAAAGAAGAAGAACTGTTAATATCAGGCGACACATTGTTTCGTGGAAGTATTGGTAGAACTGATTTTCCTGAAAGCGACCACAACGCATTAATTGAAGCACTAAACAATAAGATTCTAAAACTGCCTGATGAAACAAATGTTCTATGCGGACATGGACCATACACAACTATAGGATACGAACGCCAACACAATCCATTCATCCAATAAGAACACCCTATATATTATCACCTTATTAAATAAATAGTGAATAATACTTAAGAAAACGCCTTTTAATCAACTTAAAGGCGTTTTTTTGTCATTTTTGTCATATTTATTCAATTATTTTCTGTAATTTTGTCAGCAAATCACAGAATCGAAAATGAGAGAAAGCAATTTACAACCTATAAAAATGCGATATGGTATAGTCGGAATGTCTGATGGACTCAACAGAGCATTAGACATTGCTATACAAGTTGCATCAACAGATTTAAGTGTACTTATTCAAGGTGAATCAGGAGTCGGAAAGGAAGCAATACCAAGAATCATACACGATAATTCTGTAAGAAAACATCAAAAGTATTTTGCTATAAACTGCGGAAGTATTCCTGAAGGAACAATCGAAAGTGAATTATTCGGACACGTAAAAGGCGCGTTCACCGGTGCTATCGGCGAACGTGAAGGTTATTTCGGTGCAGCAAACAAAGGAACCTTGTTCTTGGATGAAGTCGGAGAATTACCATTGCCAACACAAGCAAGATTATTACGTGTACTCGAAACCGGAGAATACATCCGAGTAGGATCGTCTGACGTCATGAAAACCGATGTAAGAATTATTGCAGCAACAAATGTAAATCTTCAAAAAGCAATCAGCGAAGGCAAATTCCGAGAGGATCTATATTACAGACTTGCAACAATTCCTATTTCAATGCCACCTTTAAGAGAAAGAGGACGTGACATCGAACTTCTATTCAAAAAATTTGCATCAGATTTTGCAGAAAAATATCATTTAACCCCTATACAACTTACTGACGACGCTCGCCAGCTATTATTACAATATAAATGGCCAGGAAATATTCGTCAGTTGAAGAATGTCGCAGAACAAATAAGTATCATTAACAAAGATAGAGTTATCACCGCCGAAGCTTTATATCAGTTCGGCATCAGTAACGACACAACTGCTGGCACAGGATTGATACTCGCAAATCAAACTCAGCAAGGACAAGGCAGATATAGTTACGAAAACGAGCGAGAAATGTTATTTCAGATTCTGTCTAATTTAGGCAAAGACGTCAAAGAACTTAAAGAAATGATGAATCATAAAGATGGTTTATCTCAGCCACATGAAGTTCATGAGAGTCATAATGAAGTAAGAATTGAAAAGCAACCACAAATAATACAACAACCTGCACACGATCCATATGTTCAAGTATATGGCTCTACGCAATTTATTGAATCTGAAGATATTCCTACAGCAGAGACATACACAGAACCTGTTCCACGTTCAATGAGAGAGTTAGAAGAACAAAACATAAAGGAATCTCTGAAACGCAATCATGGAAACAGAGGCAAAACCGCACGCGAATTGGGTATTAGCGAACGCACCTTGTATCGCAAAATAAAGAATTACGGATTAGACAATTAAAATGAAGACAAATATCAGACATTTTTTACACAAACGATATACAGGACTTGTCTTATCGCTACTCGCAGTAACAATCGTTACTGTAGCAGTTGCTTCGTGCACCGTAAGCCTATCACTAAATGGTTCAAACATTAATTACGACAAAGTTAAAACTATCTCTATCAATAAGTTTCCTATTCGAAGTAATTATGTATGGGCACCTATGGAAGCAATGTTCTATAATTCAATAACAGATAAGTATGCCCAAAGGACAAAATTACAAATCGTAAAACGAAATGCCGATTTGCAACTCGAAGGCGAAATCACAGAATATTCTCAAACCAATAAAAGTATATCTTCAGATGGTTTTTCTTCACAAACTCAGTTAAAAATGACTGTTAATGTTAGATTCAAGAATAACACAAACCATAGCGAGGATTTTGAAAGAACATTCTCTGCAACCACTGAATATGATAGTAAACTTCAGTTAACATCTGTACAAGATCAACTTGTACAAGAAATGACAGATCAGATAATAGACCAAATATTCAACGCAACAGTTGCTAATTGGTAAATAAATTTAACGAAAATAAGAATAAAAAGAATTTCTAAGTAAGATATATACGCAAAAAAAGGATATTAACCTTTGCTATTTCAGAAATAAATAATAACTTTGCAAACAAATGTATAGTTATATAGATAACTTAAAGAAAATAATAACAAATAATAAATAATATCTAAGACAAAATGTTATACACATTAATCATCGTACTAGCAATTATTGTTGCATTACTTATGTGCGGAATCGTACTTATTCAAGAAAGTAAAGGCGGAGGCTTGGCTTCAGGATTTTCATCATCAAATGCAATCATGGGCGTACGTAAAACTACCGATTTCTTGGAAAAGGCAACATGGGGATTAGCTATCGCATTGATAGTTTTAAGTGTTGTATCAGTCGCTTTCGTTCCAAAAGCAACAACTCAAAGTCCTATAATCGAACAAACATCTACAACAACTGATGCTAACAATGCTCAGTCATTCACTGTTGGTCAAGATAATCAACAGCAAGCTCCTGCAAAAGAAAACGGTGCAGCAACTGAATCATCAGCACCAGCAAAAGCAGAATAATTGTATCTCAAATAAGTATAAAAGGATAATTACAATCAATGATTGTATGTCCTTTTGTACTTTATATAAGTCAATATCCTACTAAATATAATAAGATTGTAATTGATTTTTCATAAAATCCATACAAACTTAAATCAAAGAATGTTGACATAAGTTTATTATACGACTTACGTTCATTATATAATATCATTTATATTTAAATTAAAAACAAAAGATAATGAAACGAGTTAGATGTCCGAAATGCGACACATATATAGTTTTTGATGAAACCCAATATTCAGAAGGACAATCACTCGTGTTTGTTTGTAGTGGATGTAAAAAAGAATTCAAAATCCGTATAGGTAAATCAAAACTCACTGGAATACATCAGGAACGACAAATTGACGAACAACAATACAGCAAAAACTATGGAAGTATTATTGTGGTAGAAAATCAATTTGCATTCAAACAAATAATTCCACTTGATTTAGGCGATAATGAATTCGGAAGATATGTAAAAGGTACAAACATAAACAAGCCAATAGAAACATGCGACCCTTCTGTGGACACCTTCCATTGCGCCATAAAGGTTGAAAAAAAGAAAAATGGCGGCTACAGATATATATTAAGGGATGCACCAAGCGAAACTGGTACATTTTACATGAATGACATCCTAAAAGACGTTGACAGAGTATATCTTGAAGACGGAGCAATCATAACAATTGGTGCAACTACATTGATACTTCGAGCTGCTGATGACTCAGATTCTGAGTAAAATATTTATTAAAAAACAATATCGACTATGTAAAATAATGGTAGATGTTTGAAAAATATAATAAAATATTATCAATCAGAAATTTATCTCATTATATCTCCGAACATATCTTCGAAGACAAAGGTTTCGCAACACATAAAATCTGTTTGAGAATCAACAGAATCGTAATTACACCAACATACAAACAAACAATCAAAAGAGCCTCAATATTTATTAATAACTCTTGTATAACAAACAAAGTAGATATAATTCATAAGAGTTTTTCATTATTGTACACAAACAACTACCATAAGGTAGTACATAACAACACAAACTATTTTAAATCACAATAAAAACTGATTTTTATATATAATTACAGCAAGAAGCATTTCAATAAGTATAAACTCACATTAACTAATACGATACACAATGAAAATAATATCATATTTCAAAATAGCTAAAAGCGTAAGAAGATTCAATATCAGTCAAAAATATGTAATGAATAAGCCATGGGCATCTGGCGGAATATTACTTTTATGCGTAATCATCGCCATGCTATTGGCTAACCTTCCATTTACAAAAGAGATATACCAACATGTGCTAGAGACTGAACTTCTCATAACAATACAAAGTCCTTTACACGAAAGTGGCACAAGAGTCATTGACTGGGCATTCCCTAATGGAATGAATGTAGAGCGATTCATCAACGACATTCTCATGGTGATATTCTTCTTCACGGTCGGACTGGAAATTAAACGTGAAATCATCTGTGGAGAATTATCTAACGTAAAGAAAGCCCTACTCCCTGTAGTTGCTGCTGCAGGTGGAATGGCTGTACCTGCAATTATATTTGCAATATTTAATCGTGGAACTGCAGCTGCATCTGGTTGGGGTATTCCTACTGCCACAGATATCGCATTTGCAGTTGGAATCATGTCGTTCTTGGGCAACAAAGTGCCTGTCAGTCTGAAAATATTCCTTACAGCTCTTGCTATAGCCGACGACTTAGGAGCAATCCTTGTTGTTGCATTCTTTTATGGCGGAAGTGTTAATATTATGTTATTAGCTATAGCATTGTTAATACTTGCTGGAGTATATATAATGAATCAGTTTGGTGAAAAAAGAATGATATACTATCTTATACCAGCGATTGCTGTATGGTTCTTGTTCTACTATGCAGGAATACATGCTACAATGTCGGGAGTGGTTATGGCAATGATGATTCCAATGGGAGCAAGATACGAACGTGCATTTATGGATCGTAAACTGAAACAATACGATAAGAGATTAATCGCATGTGATAAATACAATGAAGAACAAGAAGAATTTCCGAATGAGCAACAACGTCATTGCATACGTAGAATCTCATATGTTTGCAACAACTCAATAGGAATGTCATACCGTTTGGAACATGCATTGAATCCTTGGGTGAATTTCGTCATTATGCCTATCTTCGCCTTAGCAAATGCGGGTGTTGTTATACCTGATCTCTCATATTTTAATATATTTCAATATTCTGCCGAAATCGGAAGTGTTGGAATGGGTGTATTCTTCGGATTATTATTAGGAAAACCATTAGGTATAACAATAGCATCATATATAGCCATTAAAATGAAAATCGGAACCATGCCTGCCAGAGCTACATGGAAAATGCTTTTTGCGGTTGCATGTCTTGGAGGTATTGGCTTTACAATGTCAATATTTGTTGACACACTCTCATTCACAAATGTCAGTCAATACACTGAGCACTTGAGATCTATCGGAAAAATAGCAGTCTTGATGGGGTCTCTGTGTGCTGGAATTTTGGGAAGCGTATTAATTACTGTTATAAACAAGTTTGAAAACAACGAACAGAAATCTGAAAAATAATATATGCACCCCTCATTGGATATGTATAAAATCAGACCCTCATTGATAGAATATATAGAAAACAATATTATTCCACAATACAAAGGATTTGATAGTGCACATCAAGAATCACATGTCAACGATGTTATCCAACAAGCATTAGAGTTGGCAAAGTCATACTATATAAATAACGAGATGATATATGCTGCTGCTGCATTACACGACATAGGCTTAAGCATCGGACGTGATTCTCATCATATTGAATCTGGAAGAATTATTCGTAACACACCACAACTAAAAGAATGGTTCACAGATAACGAGATTGAAACAATCGCACAAGCTGCAGAAGACCATAGAGCATCATCTAAAAGCGAACCACGAACTATATACGGTAAGATTATCGCAGAGGCTGACAGGCATATAGAACCTATCATTATTATTAAGAGAACAATCGAGTTCGAACAAACTCATCACCATGATATAGATAAAGATAACCTTTTCAAAAAAATGGTTGCTCACTTAAATGAAAAATATGGGCGAAACGGCTATCTTAAACTATGGATAAAAGAATCTAAAAATGCTGAAAAACTGGAAGAACTGAGATTAATAATCGATAATCCCAACGAACTAACAGAGATATTTAACAAAATATACAACAATCTTTAGAGTTCCAGTTCCAAACCATCATAACCCAAATGGATGTTTTCGGGGAGCATGGATTCCGCCTCATTATGTGGCAGTACAAAATGACTCATGTGTATGAAATAGGTTTCTTTTGCCCCTACTCGTTTAGCAAAAGCCACAGCTTCATCCACGGTTTGATGAGTTGGATGATGTTTGTAATGCAAAGCATTTACAATTAGCAAATCCGTTCCCTTAATATAATCCCATTCACTTTCAGGAAACGTTTTCATATCTGTAATATATGTCATCTTACCGATTCTAAAACCTACAATCTGCAGTTTGCCATGCATTACTCGTATTGGAACGACAGTCAGTGAACCAACTTTAATTGGCACATGAGGTTCCATATGTTCCAAAGAAATAGAAGGAACACCGGGATATCGTTTTTCTGGAGGAGTAAAACAATAAGGAATGCGTTCTTGTAGATGTTTAGCCACTAAATCTTCTGCATAGATTTTAAGTTCTCCAAATAAACTATTTGGTCGTATATCATCTATTCCTCCTACATGATCATAATGTTCATGAGTTATGAAAATTGCTTGTATTTTACGAAACGAACGCATCAACATCTGTTGACGAAAATCAGGGCCACAATCAATGAGTATGCACGTATCATCTGTCTCAATCAATGCAGAGCAACGAGTACGTTTATCTTTTGGATCTGTTGACATGCAAGTTCCACACGTACATCCAATTTGAGGTACACCGCCACTTGTACCCGTACCAAGTAATGTTACCTTCATACTCATTATACTATATTATATTTACTTCTGGTTGTATATCAATATCGAATTTATCCTTTACACAACCACGAACCACATCACAGAGATGTAAGATATCTTTACCAGTTGCACCACCTAAATTAACTAAAACCAAAGCTTGTTTATCATGAACAGCAGCCTTTCCAAGAGATTTACCCTTCCAGCCACATTGTTCTATCATCCAACCAGCAGGAATCTTTACACCATTATCAGTTTCGTAATATGGCATATCAGGATATTCTTTCTGTATCTGAAGGAATTTATCATGAGATACAACAGGATTCATAAAGAATGATCCAGCATTTCCATAAACCTTTGGATCTGGCAATTTTTGCTTACGAATATCAATAATTGTATTACGAACCAATGTCGGAGTTACTTCAACTCCTTCTGGCAACGATTTTATGATATTACCATAATCCAGTTTTGGCACAAAGGTTCTGGATAGTTTATAAGTTACATATGTAACAGCATATCTTCCTTTTAGCTCTTTCTTAAAAATACTTCGACGATAAGCGTAATTACACTCTTTATTAGTGAAAGTACGATGTTCACCTGTCTGTAGGTCAACACAATCCACCTTAGTAATCACATCCTTCACCTCTACACCATATGCCCCGATATTTTGGACAGCACTTGCACCAACCTCACCTGGGATAAAAGAAAGATTCTCAATACCACTCCAACCATTCAACACACTCCATTCCACAAAATCATCCCAGACAACACCTGCACCTACTCGTATCTCATCGTCAGTAACAGAAAAACCTTTTATACAACTATGAAGAATTATTCCATCGTAATCGTTAACAAACAACAAGTTACTGCCACCACCTACATGAAAATATTTTTCTCCATGTAAAGAAGGAATCAAACTAACTAATTCGTCCTCACTTTTATATTCTATTACCCTTTTAGCATATGCTTTAATACCAAAAGTGTTATTAATCTGCATCATACGATCAATTTTCAATTTTTATCAATTTCCATTCACCACCAATATTGTCAAACTCAAATTTCATTTGGAATCCACTACTCAATCCCTCAAGTAAGACACTCTTCCTATTATGACTGATTGCGGTCTGACCATAATTGATGCAAACTATAGAAGCTGACAAATCCGGTAATTCTTTACGAAATTCAATCCATTCTTCTTCATTTATAGTCGTTTCCAGAGCTTCTTCTTCCTCCTGAGGAGTTAGAATAAATGTAATTGGTTGTCCAAGCGATTCCATTTGGAAATCATCATCAGTTAAGAACCTCTTGAAGAAAGCAAGGAAAGTACCATTAGGAGTATCACTAAGTTGTTCTTCATCAATGGATTTCATATACCATTTTCCATCTTGTTCGCGTTCAAACCTATAATGTTCAATCGACTCGTGCTCCCAACTAATCCAATCCAAAGATACAGATTTTACAGAAGTATCCTTTAGTAAGGACAAATCAGACTCACGCTCATAAATTACGACATACGCTTCTTTAACCAACAGACTTTGATTATTAAAAGATGTCTTTATACGTTCTTTTCGAAAATCCTCGTCTTCAAGAAAACTATAAAAGAAATCATTAAATAATTCATCAGCCGACTCTGGAATAACCATCGGCTCATACAAATCTAATTGTTCATGTTCAAGAGTATCAACCATAAGAGAGTCCCCACCCTCAACACTACTTTCCGAATCGGATGTCATATTACACGACCCAAGAAAAATTACAGACAAAAGTCCTAATATTCGAACTTTCATTACCTTATTATATATAAAAGATTCTTTTAACGGCTGCAAATATAGTGAATATTTACGATTTACTATTTACAAATTACAAATATTTATTACTAAATATAGTAAAAAATAGTAGTATGAGGATTGATAAATAACAAATAATCCGTATCTTTGCAAAAAATTAGGAGAAACAATGTTACAGAAAATTGACGCAATGCTTGCTGAGGTTGAAAACCTCGAAGCACATTCAGCAGAAGACATAGAAGCACTTCGCATAAAATATCTAAGTAAAAAAGGAAGTATAACAGCATTAATGGCAGACTTCCGCAATGTACCAGCAGACCAAAAGAAAAACGTAGGTATTAAGATTAATGAGCTTAAAAATCTTGCACTTGAAAAAATCAATTCATTAAAGGCTCAATTCAACACAAGCGATAGTGATAGCATTGATTTAGATATAACACGTACTGCATACCCTATTCAATTAGGAACAAGACATCCACTAACTCTTATAAAAAACGAAATCGTGGATATCTTCTCACGATTGGGATTCAGTTTGGCTGAAGGACCAGAAATTGAAGACGACTGGCATGTATTCGGAGCAATGAACTTTGCCGAAGACCACCCAGCACGCGACATGCAGGATACATTCTTTATTCAATCACATCCAGACATCATACTCCGTACACACACATCATCTGTACAGAGCCGAGTAATGGAGCACACACAACCACCTATTCGTATTATCTGTCCTGGACGTGTTTACCGAAACGAAGCAATCTCAGCACGTGCACACTGCTTCTTCCACCAAGTTGAAGGTCTGTACGTTGATGAAAACGTAAGTTTCACAGACTTAAAGCAAGTACTTCTTCTTTTCGCACGCGAAATGTTTGGAGAAGGAACACAAATACGTCTCCGCCCATCATATTTCCCATTCACAGAACCATCAGCCGAAATGGACATCTCATGTAACATTTGTGGTGGCGAAGGATGTGCATTATGTAAACATACAGGATGGGTAGAAATTCTTGGTTGCGGAATGGTTGACCCTGCTGTATTGGAATTAAACGGAATCGACTCTAAAAAATATAAAGGATACGCATTCGGTATGGGAGTTGAACGTATAGCAAACTTGAAATACCAAGTAAAAGACTTACGTATGTTCAGCGAAAACGATTTGCGCTTCCTAAAAGAATTTGAAGCCGCAAATTAAGACTTTTACCCCTTTTGCAGTGTATTACACGGTCAAAATTCAATGATATTAAAAAAAATCTGAAAAAATATCATAAAAGTTTTGGTAGTAAAAAAAAATATAGTACCTTTGCACTCGCAAAACGGAAATGACACCTACAACAAGTCATTTTAAGTCAAGCAAACATATCAATTAGGTGCGTTAGTTCAGTTGGTTAGAATATCTGCCTGTCACGCAGGGGGTCACGAGTTCGAGTCTCGTACGCACCGCAAAAAGAGAACCCAAAAAGTTCTCTTTTTTGTTTTTTATACCATCAAGGAACTTCTTTTTACTAAAAAAATGAGCATAATCCATTGTCAATCAAAAAAAAAGCAGTAACTTTGCACCCGTTGTGCGCGTTCACGCAGATGTTAGATTTACTTGGGCGAGCATAATCATTAATAACATAATGTCTAATTTATCAAAAATTTTTCAAAACTAAAAAATTATTATGACAGAAACAAAAAACATTCAACCACTAGAAGAGTTCGACTGGGAATCATTTGAACTTGGTGGAAAAAGCGCAGCTAATGTTGCTGAACAAACAAAAGCATACGAAGGTACGCTTAACAACATCCAAGACAACGAAGTAGTTGACGGAACTGTAACAAGCTTAAATGACCGTGAAGTAGTTGTAAACATTGGTTACAAATCAGACGGTATCATTCCACGTAGCGAATTCCGCTACAACCCAGAACTCGCTATAGGCGACAAAGTTGAAGTTTATATTGAAAATCAAGAAGACAAAAAAGGACAATTAATCCTATCACATAAACGTGCACGTCAAGCACGCTCATGGGATCGTGTTAACGCAGCATGCGACAACAACGAAATCGTTAAAGGTTTTGTTAAATGCAGAACTAAGGGTGGTATGATTGTAGATGTTCTTGGAACTGAAGCATTCCTCCCAGGTAGCCAAATCGACGTTAAGCCAATCCGTGATTATGACACATTCGTAGGAAAGACAATGGAATTCAAGATTGTTAAGATCAACCAAGAATTCAAAAACGTTGTTGTTTCTCACAAAGCTCTTATTGAAGCTGAAATCGAAGCTCAAAAGAAAGAAATTATCGGTAAACTCGAAAAAGGACAAATTCTTGAAGGTATCGTTAAGAACATCACTTCATACGGTGTATTCATCGACCTCGGTGGTGTTGACGGACTTATCCACATCACAGACCTCTCTTGGGGACGTGTTAGCGATCCAAAAGAAGTTGTTGAACTTGACCAAAAGATCAATGTTGTTATCCTTGACTTCGATGAAGACAAAAAGCGCATAGCACTCGGTCTTAAGCAACTTACTCCACATCCATGGGATGCTCTTTCTCCAGACCTTAAGGTTGGTGACACTGTTAAGGGTAAAGTTGTTGTTATGGCTGACTACGGAGCATTCATCGAAATCGCTCCAGGCGTAGAAGGTCTTATCCACGTAAGCGAAATGAGTTGGTCTGCTCACCTTCACTCAGCACAAGACTTCATGAAAGTTGGTGACGAAGTTGAAGCAATCATCCTTACTCTCGACCGCGACGAACGTAAGATGTCATTAGGTATCAAGCAACTTAAAGCTGATCCATGGGAAAAGATCGAAGAAAAATATCCTGTAGGTAGCAACCACATGGCTAAGGTACGCAACTTCACTAACTTCGGTGTATTCGTAGAAATCGAAGAAGGTGTAGATGGGCTTATCCACATCAGCGACCTTTCATGGACTAAGAAGATAAAGCACCCATCAGAATTCACTCAAATTGGTGCTCAAATCGAAGTTCAAGTACTCGATATCGACAAAGAAAACCGTCGTCTTAGCCTTGGACACAAGCAAATCGAAGAAAACCCTTGGGACAACTTCGAAACAATCTTCACACAAGATTCTGTTCACGAAGGAAAGATTATCGAAATCCTTGACAAGGGTGCTGTAGTACAACTCGAAATGGGTGTTGAAGGATTTGCTACTCCAAAGCATCTTGTAAAAGAAGATGGCAGCCAAGCACAACTTGGTGAAACATTAGAATTCAAAGTTATCGAATTCAACAAAGACGCAAAACGCATCATCCTTTCTCACAGCAGAATTTACGAAGATGTTCAACGCGCAGCAGAACGTGCAGCTAAGAAAGAAGCAGCTACAAAGAAAGCTCCTAAGGCTAAGAAAGAAGAAACTCCAGCTATCCAAAACAAAGCTGCAAGTACAACTCTTGGCGACTTAGACGCATTGGCAGCACTCAAAGCTGAAATGACATCTAAGCAACCAACAGAAGGTGCTGAATAAGAAATTGTTTTAATACAATTATAATCTATATAAGGTGTACTTTTATAGAGTGCACCTTATTTTTTATTAACTTCCTCATCGTTTTTAATCAACATAGATATAATTACAACAAATCAAAATTAAACCTATTTTATATAAATAAACCTATTCCCTACCCTTATTAATAAGCATTTTACCCCATAAAAGCATAAAAACCAATAAAAATGCAGTAAAAAAGCAAAATAATCACACCGAATAGATTGTCAATTGTGAATAATTTCGTAACTTTGTCCTCTGGAAATTATAAAAATCAAAATAAACATAAACAAAACAATACCGAAAACAAGTAGCCATCAACACATTAATGAAAGGTGACAACAAGAAACAACAGTACCGTATCAACGAACAGATAAGAGTACGAGAAGTCCGAATCGTAGGTGACGGAATCGAATCACAAGTAATATCAACACGTGAAGCTATTCAAATGGCTGAACAAATGGATGTTGACCTTGTAGAAATTTCACCTAATGCACAACCGCCAGTTTGTAGACTTATTGACTACAGCAAGTTTCTTTACCAGCTAAAGAAAAAGGCTAAGGAAATGAAAGCAAAACAAGTTAAAATTGAAGTCAAAGAAATTCGTTTCGGACCTCAAACGGCAGAAGCCGACTATGCTTTCAAATTAAAACATGCTCAAGAGTTCATTAAAGATGGCAACAAGGTTAAGGCATATGTGTTCTTCAAAGGACGTTCAATAGTTTTTAAGGAACAAGGAGAAGTTCTATTATTAAGATTTGCGAACGATTTGGAAGACATCGCAAAGGTTGAATCAATGCCCAACATGGAAGGTAAGAAAATGATTATCATGCTCGCACCTAAAAAACTTGGTCAACCTAAAAAGAAAGAATCCACAAAGGATGTTCAGAAAGATACACCAAAGGAGATTCAGAGCGACACAGACTCAGAAGAAGCATCTTTAGAATCTGAAGAATAAGAAACACAAGAAACATCAAGGTGCGTAACGTCTTGGTATATACGTTGCCGCCGATTAATAATAACAAATTAAATAATAAAAAAATGCCAAAAGTTAAAACTAGTTCCGCTGCCAAAAAGCGTTTCAAGCTTACAGGCACAGGCAAAATTAAGCGTCAACACGCTTACCACAGCCACATTCTGACAAAGAAAACAAAGAAGCAGAAGAGAAACCTCGATCACTCAACAATCGTTGTATCTGCAAATGTAAAACAAGTACGTGACCTACTTTGTTTACGTTAAGAAAATTCTAAAAATAGTCAGAAAAGAAACAATTAACAAATGTTTAACTGAATGCTTAGCCCCTTAAAGAGTAAATGAATATAATTCATGAGCCGCTAACATTCGAAAAAGAAAAAAAATTATGCCAAGATCAGTAAACCACGTTGCATCACGCGCACGTAGAAAAAAGATTTTAAAGCGAGTAAAAGGTCAGTTTGGAGCACGTAAGAACGTGTGGACCGTTGCTAAAAACGCATATGAGAAAGGTCTCACATATGCATTCGTTGGACGCCGTCGCAAGAAACGCGAATTCCGAGCTCTTTGGATTCAGCGTATCAATGCTGCAGCTCGTCTTGAAGGTATGAGTTACTCACAACTTATGGGAGCTCTTCACAAGACAGGAATCGAAATCAACCGTAAGACTCTTGCTAACCTCGCACTCAACAACCCTGCTGCATTCAAAGCTGTTGTTGAAAAGGTAAAATAAGCAATTGCATTACATTGCACATTATGTGCAAAAAATTTAAGAATAAACATTCTTATAATATCTATAAAGGTGTAATCCATACAAGGAATACACCTTTTTTTGTACATTATAAATAATTTTTTTATCTTTGCAGATAAATAATGGGAATATCCCCATTATATTATAATTAAATGAAAATATATTATAACAATGAAAGCATTTGTATTTCCAGGACAAGGAGCACAATTCTCCGGTATGGGTAAAGACCTATACGAAAGCAAACCATTAGCAAAAGAATTATTCGAAAAAGCAAACGAAATCCTCGGATTCCGTATTACAGATATTATGTTTGAGGGCACAGACGAAGAACTTCGTCAAACTAAAGTGACTCAACCTGCAGTATTCCTTCATTCTGTTATTTCTGCATTATGCATGGGTGAAGATTTCAAACCTGAAATGGTTGGTGGACACTCTCTTGGTGAATTCTCAGCGTTAGTTGCATCAGGATGCCTCAACTTCGAAGACGGATTGAAACTTGTTTATAAACGTGCTATGGCTATGCAAAAAGCATGCGAAGCAGCACCATCTACAATGGCTGCCATCATTGCATTGCCAGACGAGACTATTGAACAAATCTGTAACGAAGTATCATCAGAAGGCAATATCGTAGTTGCTGCTAACTACAACTGCCCTGGACAGGTTGTTATCTCAGGAAACATTGATGCTGTAAACACAGCATGCGAAAAGTTGAAGGAAGCTGGAGCAAAACGCGCTCTTCCTCTAAAGGTCGGTGGTGCATTCCACTCACCACTTATGATGATGGCTCAAGACGAATTAGCTGCAGCTATTGAAACAACTGAATTCCACACACCAAAATGCCCTGTTTACCAGAACGTTGACGCAAAGGGGCATACTAACCCAGATGAAATCAAAACAAACCTCCTCAAACAATTAACTTCACCTGTAAGATGGACTAACGAAGTTCAAAACATGATTGCTGACGGAGCTACAGACTTCACTGAGTGTGGTCCAGGTAAGGTTCTTCAAGGAACTATCGCTAAAATCAACCGTGACGTAACTGCACACGGAATTGAATAATTCTAAATTAATATAATTAACAAAAAAATCACCTTCTCTTTATCTTAAATCAAGAAAAGAGAAGGTTTTTATTTATGAATCAACGTCCAATTATATATCAGGTTTTACCTCGCTTATACGGAGCTGAAGGTTTAAAGAATGAAAAGAACGGCAGCATTAAGCAAAACGGATGTGGAAAACTTAATAGTTTTACCACAGAAGCACTTAATGCTATACAGCAGTTGGGATGTAATTATATATGGTATACAGGAATCATAGAACATAGTTTAAAGACCGACTACACTTCTTTTGGTATAGAATTAGATAATCCAGAAATTGTAAAAGGAAATGCAGGAAGTCCATATGCCATAAAAGATTATTACGACGTAGATCCTGATTTGTCGGTAAACGTAAACGAACGAATGAAAGAATTCGAAGCCCTCGTTAGACGTACCCATAAAGCAAATCTGAAAGTAATTATTGACTTTGTACCTAACCATGTTGCACGTCAATATAAATCAGATAATAAGCCTGCCGGATATACCGATCTTGGAGCTAAAGATAATAAAGAAGTTCGTTTTGACATAAACAACAATTTCTATTATCTTGTTGGCGAACAATTCAACACATGCAATATCAATGGCTGTGACAATCCACAAACTTATAAAGAAATCCCTGCAAAAGCTACAGGAAACAACTGTTTCAGTTCATGTCCAAGTAAGGACGACTGGTATGAAACAGTAAAACTTAATTACGGAATCGACTTTGACAACAATCAGAGATTATGTGTCGATAATGAAAATGTGCCAGATACATGGAACAAGATGTATCAAATATTATCATTCTGGGCAAATAAAGGTATAGATGGTTTTCGATGCGATATGGCTGAAATGGTTCCATGTGCGTTTTGGGGATGGGTTATACCAAAGATAAAAAACGAACACAAAGATATTATATTCATTGCCGAGGTATATAATCCAAACGAATATAGAAACTATATTTATAATGGTCACTTCGATTATCTATATGACAAAGTTGGATTATACGACACTCTAAAGAATGTGATAAATGGTGATAGCGCCAGCAACATCACGTATTGCTGGCAATCAGTGGATGATATTCACGACAAAATGGTAAATTTCCTTGAAAATCATGATGAGCAACGAATTGCCTCAAATTTTGTTGCCGGATGCACTTTAAAAGGTCGCCCTGCCCTATTGGTCTCAGCCTTAATGCGTAACAATCCTTTCATGCTATATTTCGGACAGGAATTAGGAGAAGAAGGAATGGACGAGGAAGGATTCAGCGGCAGAGACGGAAGAACCTCAATCTTTGATTATTGGACAATCGATAAGATTTACAGATACCGAAAAGGCAAATTGACCAAGGATGAATCTGAATTAAGGAATTTCTATCAGAATGTTCTTAAATTATGTAACAACGAAGATGCAATACAAAAAGGCTCATTCTTCGATCTTATGTACGCAAACTATGACAATCCAAATTTAAACACAAATCGTATATACACATTTATACGTAATTACAAAAAGGATGTAATAATCGTCATAGCCAACTTCGACAATTCTTCTGCAGATATAACTGTGAATATTCCGACGCAAGCATTTGAGTATTGTAATATACAACCAGGTACATACAAAGCAACTGATTTATTATCTATGCAAACCGAGAAAATATCGCTAAATGCTTCAGAACCAATAAAAACAAATATTCCTCCACTAAGTGGAAAAGTTTTGAAAATAACGATATAAACAATTGCATAATAAAAAAAGAATCTCTGAGAGAAATTCCAGAGATTCTTTTTTATATATAAGTTATACCCTTATAGTCCAAGTTTGTTTTTTATATCGCCTGCAGCTTTGTCAATAGCATCATTAGCCTTGTTTTTTGCTTTGTCTTGAGCTTCTTGAACTTTTTCATTAGCTTTGTCTTGCACTTCCTGAACTTTTGCGTTTGCAGCATCTTTTGCTTCATTAGCTTTAGTTTGTGCAGCAGAAACTACATCTTCAGTTGCATCAACAGCAACATCTTTAGCACTTTTTACAGTAGAACCTACAGCAGAAGTAACTGATGCAACAATCTCATCTGCTTGATTTGCAGCATTAGTTGCAATCTCACAAATTGCAGGGCTGAAAGAATTAATCTTTTCCTTGTTTTCTTCAATAAATTGCTTGAATGCTTCAGAATATTTCTTAGCCTCATCAATTTTACCTTCATCAATCATTTTCTGAATCTGAGTTTTAATCTCATCAATCTTAGATTGAAGACCATCACCATCTTTTGCATCAACAAATGCAGATAAAGATTCAATCTGTTTGTCAACATTAACACAAGCAGTTGAATCTGTAGAAATAGAATCACACTCTACATCTGAAGATGTTGAATTAGAATTACATGATGTGAATGCTATTGTAGCCATTGCACATACTAAAACAAAAACTTTTTTCATAATCTTTTGTTGCTTTAAGAAATTGATAAAATAAGGATTACTCACAAAATAATGTGTAATTTATTTGGTGGCAAATATACAAAAATTTGTTTTTGATAAGCAAATAAATAATAGATATTAATATAAAAGTAAGCATATTCGGTAA
>JAIKZH010000055.1 GCA_024682395.1 Bacteroidaceae bacterium | reverse complement strand
CGTTATTATGAAGTGATCAAGCACTTCCTTGGGTAGCACCATACGGGCTAACATTAATAAACCTTTGTCTTCCATAGTGCAAAGGTAATTCTATTATGGGAAATTTAAAAACTTATCCCTATGAAAAATCTATTGAGCCATAAAAACAACTACAACGACTTTAACAACATAAAAAAAATCATCTGAAGAGAACACTTCAGATGATTTTTTATTAATTATTAATATTATTAATTATGTGAACAATAATTAATCTGCTAATTTAGCTTTGATGAATTCGCGGTTAAGACGTGCGATATTTGCAATAGTCTCACATTTTGGACAAACAGCTTCGCATGCACGAGTGTTTGTACAGTTACCGAATCCGAGTTCATCCATCTTTGCAACCATTGCTTTTGCACGTTTTGCAGCTTCTGGACGTCCTTGTGGAAGGAGTGCCAACTGACTTACCTTAGATGAGACGAAAAGCATTGCTGAACCATTCTTACATGCTGCAACACATGCTCCACAACCGATACAACTTGCGCAGTCCATAGCTTCGTCTGCATCTTGCTTAGGGATTAGTATTGCATTAGCATCTTGAGGTGCACCTGTACGAACAGTTGTGTAGCCTCCAGCCTGAATAATCTTATCGAATGCGCTACGGTCAACCATACAGTCTTTGATTACAGGGAAACCTGCAGAACGCCAAGGTTCAACTGTGATAGTGTCACCATCTTTGAACTTACGCATGTATAACTGACAAGTTGTAGCACCGCGCTCAGTCTTTCCGTGTGGAGTACCATTAATGTACAATGAGCACATACCGCATATACCTTCGCGGCAGTCGTGATCGAATACAAAAGGTTCTTTTCCTTCTTCGATAAGTTCTTCGTTGAGGATGTCAAGCATCTCGAGGAATGAAGTATCGTCTGGAATATCCTTCATCTGGTGTGAATCAAAATGACCTTTGTCTTTAGGACCATTTTGTTTCCAATACTTTATTGTAAAACTTATATTCTTTGCCATAATCTTATTTACTATTTTTTATATTTACTATTATACGATTTACTTTGGATTCAAAGTTTTTACTATTTTTATTTTCTCATTATTAAATGAGTAATGGTAAATTATCCAATAGTAAATGTGATTAGTTTTTATAATTACGAGTTTGTACTTTTATTGCTTCGTATTCAAGTGGTTCCTTGATGAGAGTTGGCTCAGCAGAATCTGCTCCTTCGTATTTCCAGCAACCTACGTAGAAGTAGTTTTCATCGTCACGTTTAGCCTCGCCTTCTTCTGTTTGGTGTTCTTCGCGGAAGTGTCCACCACAACTTTCGTTACGGCTGAGTGCATCGTATGCGATAAGTTTACCCATTGTTAAGAAGTCGTCAAGGTGTACAGCCTTGTCAAGCTCTACGTTAAGACCGTCACGTTCTCCTGGAATGAAGAGGTTTGTTTCGAATTCTTTACGTAATTCATCTATTTTCTTGATACCAGTCTTAAGTCCTTCAGCAGTACGTCCCATACCGATGTATTCCCAACAGATATGACCAAGTTCCTTGTGGATAGAGTCAACAGAACGCTTACCCTTAATATTCATAAGGTGTTGTATGCGGTCTTCAACAGCCTTCTCTGCTTCGTCGAATTCAGACATGTCTGTGCTGAGACGTGGCCAGATTGACTGGTCTGCGAGGTAGTTTTGTATTGTGTATGGTAATACGAAGTAACCATCAGCAAGACCTTGCATAAGAGCAGATGCTCCAAGACGGTTTGCTCCGTGGTCAGAGAAGTTACATTCACCAATAGCAAACAAACCAGGGATTGAAGTCTGGAGTTCGTAGTCAACCCAAATACCACCCATTGTGTAGTGGATAGCAGGGAAGATCATCATTGGTTTGTAGTAGTCAACTCCGTTTACAGTCTTAACTTTTTCGCCTGGGTTTACGTCAGTAATTTCTTCGTACATGTCGAAGAGGTTTCCATAACGCTGGCGAACTACATCAATTCCTAAACGTTGGATTGATTCGCTGAAGTCCAAGAATACAGCAAGACCAGTGTTGTTTACACCGAAGCCTTTGTCGCAACGTTCCTTAGCTGCACGAGATGCAACGTCACGAGGAACAAGGTTACCGAATGCAGGATAACGGCGTTCCAAATAGTAGTCACGGTCTTCTTCAGGAATATCCCATCCTTGTTTTGTTCCTTCTTGAAGAGCCTTAGCATCTTCTAATTTCTTTGGTACCCAAATACGTCCGTCGTTACGGAGTGATTCAGACATCAAAGTAAGTTTTGACTGCTTGTCACCATGTACAGGAATACATGTTGGGTGAATCTGAACATAGCAAGGGTTTGCCATGTAAGCTCCCTTACGATAACATGCAAGAGCTGCAGAACAGTTACATCCCATTGCGTTTGTTGAAAGGAAGTAAGCGTTTCCGTAACCACCTGTTGCTATTACAACTGCGTTAGCTGTGAATCGTTCGAGTTTACCTGTAACAAGGTTCTTAGCAATGATACCACGTGCTTTACCGTCAACGATAACGACATCAAGCATTTCATATCGAGTGTACAACTTTACTTTGCCTGCTTGTACTTGAGCAGAAAGTGCGCTATATGCACCGAGAAGAAGTTGCTGACCTGTCTGACCCTTTGCGTAGAAAGTACGTGATACTTGTGCTCCACCGAATGAACGGTTTGCAAGAGTACCACCATATTCACGAGCGAAAGGAACGCCTTGAGCAACACATTGGTCTATGATAGAGTTGCTGACCTCAGCCAAACGATATACGTTTGCTTCGCGTGCGCGGTAGTCACCACCTTTTACTGTATCGTAGAACAGACGATATACAGAGTCACCATCGTTCTGGTAGTTCTTTGCAGCATTGATACCTCCCTGTGCAGCAATAGAGTGAGCACGACGAGGAGAGTCTTGGATGCAGAAATTAAGTACATTGAAACCCATTTCTCCGAGTGAAGCTGCAGCACTTGCTCCTGCCAAACCAGTACCAACGACAATAACGTCGAGTTTAAGTTTATTCTTTGGGTTGACCAAGCGTTGGTGAGCTTTATAGTTGCTCCATTTTTCAGCTACTGGTCCTTCAGGAATTCTAGAATTTATTGTAGTAGTCATATAATTATCGGATTTACGAATTTTATTAAAATATATTACATTGCAAATGGAACAACTTTACCACTTATGTTTCCAAGACTGTCTGGGCAGATAGCGAATGCAAGAACAACTGCCAAGAAACAAAGAATTACTACTGTTGCCCAAGCGTAACTGATGTTCTTCCAACGATTGAACCAAACGTGTCCGCTAACACCAAGTGTTTGGAAAGAAGACCAGATTCCGTGTGTGAGGTGGAACCAGAGAGCAATGAGCCAGATCACATACAATGTAACGAATACAGGGTTTGAGAAAGTCTGTTGGATATAGGTGAAGCCGTCTGTTGCCTCATAACCACCCATTGTTGGTTGTCCAATGATTTCTGCAAACATCATGTTGTACCAGAAGTTGAATAAATGGAGTAAAAGTCCTAAAACGATGATAATACCGAGTACTAACATGTTTTGACTTGCCCATTCAACCTTTGCTGGTTTGTCTGTGACTGCATACTTGTTATTTCCGCGTGCTTTGCGGTTTTGGAATGTAAGAATGAATGCATAGATAAAGTGAATTGCAACAAGTGCCCCAAGACCTGCTGTAGCAAGTATTGCATACCAGTTTGAGCCGAGTAAAGAGCAAATCTGATTGTATGCATCCTTACTGAAAATTGCAACTACGTTCATGCATCCATGGAACGTTAGGAAGAGAACCAATGCGATACCACTAATGGACATGATAAGTTTTCTTCCAATAGATGATTTAAATAACCACATAATGATTTGTTTTGTTGTTTATAAATTTATATTTGTTTTTAATTATTTTTTAATGAAATAATAAAATGATGTAGATTATAGGATTTTATAATCACACAACTTTTCAAGTTGCAAATTTAATGTATTTTTGTTAATGTAACAAATCAAAACTTTACTTTTATGACAAACAATTCATAAATATCTGTTTGTGTACCTATTTTCTTTGTTTTGTAAGGTTTGATGTTATATATTTAATGTGTTGTGTGCGAAATTTATAGTTGTAATACTCATTGTTGGGTATTGATTTTTGATTCATTTATGATGATTTATGTCTTTTTTCCTCGATTTTTTATGTTTTTATCACTTATGTATATCATCTTTTGTCTCAATAGTTTGTTTATGGCAAAAAAAGGATATTATGTGATTCTGTTTCTTTATCTAAAAATCGTTGTGCGGATTGTGACTTTCATACTTTTTTTGTCGAAAAAATGTAATATTTTAGTAGTAAGTGTGCAAAAAACGTTTTATTTTTGCACATTAGCCACTGCTGTGTGTAAATTATAGGGTGGTATTATATATTATAATATGTTTTTTCTTGAAATAATATTTATTTTTTTATCTTTGCGCTTATTAACAATAAATTTTTATTAGAGAAATATGCCACAAATTCCTATTGAGCAAAAAACCTTAATGGACTTGCTTAAAGATGTAACATGCTCAGAATGGGATAGAATTGCATTCTGTGATTATAATACAGATGTGAAATTTAGTCACAAAGATGTTTTTGAACAGATTTCACGTTTGCATATAGTTTTTTCACAATATGGCATAAAGCGTGGTGACAAGATTGCTATATGTGATAAGAACTCAAGTAACTGGGCTGTTTGTTTTCTTGCCGCATTTACATACGGAGCTGTTGTTGTGCCGATTCTTGCTGATTTCAATGTTGATCAGGTAGATGATATTGTAGAACATTCTGATTCTAAATTGTTATTAACAAATCTGCATGTTTTTGAGAATTGCAAGAAAACAGATAAGGGGATGATTATTGATGTGCGTGCAATGCGTGCTTTCCAATCACCATCAGAATCAAGATTGTCAGATATCTTTGGTCAGTTGGACAATTTGTTCGTACAGAAATATCCTAATGGGGTTACGCGTGATGATGTGGTGTTTGAAGATGTTAATCCCGATGATTTGGCAGTTATAAGCTATACTTCTGGTTCTACGGGCAATCCTAAAGGTGTTATGATTCCTTATCGTGCAATATGGTCGAATAATGTATTTGCACATAAATTATTTCCGTTGGCTCCCGGAAGTAAGTTCCTTTCATTATTGCCATTAGCTCATATGTTTGGTTTTGCTTTCGATTTTATTTTTCCTTACACATTGGGTGGGCACATTAGTTTCCTTACCAGAATACCAAGTCCACAGATTGTATTGAAAGCATTCAAAGAAATTCGTCCGGCTATAATCATATCTGTACCTTTGGTGATAGAGAAGATTATTCAAGGAAAGGTTCTTCCTGAACTACGTAAACCAACGATGAGTCTGCTGTTGAAAATTCCAGGAATAAAGACTCTTATATATAGTCGTATCCGTAAGCAGTTGTGTGATGCTTTTGGTGGACAGTTTGAGGTTGTTATTTTGGGTGGATCGGCTGTCAACCGAGAAGTTGATAATTTGCTTCATGAAATCAAGTTCCCATATACAATAGGTTATGGAATGACAGAGTGTGCTCCATTGATTTGTTATGAGGATTACGACAAGTTTGCTGTAGGTTCGTGTGGAAAAGCGGTAGATAGAATGGATGTGAAAGTGCTTAGTGACGATCCCGAACATATATCAGGTGAAATTGTCTGTCGTGGTGTAAATGTTATGCTTGGTTATTATAAAAACGAGCAACTAACCAAGGAAACCATCGATGAAGACGGATGGTTACATACCGGAGATTTGGGTACGATTGACAAACAAGGCAATGTGTTTATAAATGGACGTCAGAAAAATATGCTTTTAGGTGCCAATGGTCAGAATATATATCCAGAGGAAATTGAAAGTATGATTCTGTCAACACTCAAAATAGATGAGACTGTACTTGTGCAGCGTGATCAGAAGTTGGTGGCATTGATTTATGTCTCTGATAATACACTTGAGATAAATGGGCTTACGCGTGAGAAATTTATGCAGAATTTAGAGACATATAAGAAAGAAGTCAATGCTGTATTACCTAAATTTGCTCAGTTGTGCGCTTTAGAAGTCCGTGATACAGAATTTGAGAAAACACCAAAACGTAATATCAAACGGTTCTTATATAAATAATTGTTGATATCTCTCTGATGATTTTTATCGGGACTGTCGTAACGTAGTACTGATGTTATTTAACACATTTACATATTTAGTCTTCCTTCCCTTGGTTTTTATCGTGTATTGGGGGATGGCAAGATCAAAGAAAGAACAAAACTGGGTAATCGTTTTATCTAGTTTTGTTTTCTATGGTTGGTGGGATGTGAAGTGCCTTTTCCTTATGATTGCAACTTGCACCGTCAATTATGTGTTGGTAAAACTGATGGAACGAAAAGACGGGATACGTAAGGGCTTGTTGTATATTGCAATAATACTTGACTTTTGTATTCTCGGAACGTTTAAATATTTCAATTTCTTTGCAGATAATCTTGAAATAATGCTCGAATCCATCGGAATAAAAGCCGATTTCCCGACATTGAATATAATTCTTCCTGTTGGTGTAAGTTTTTACACTTTTCAGTTGGTCGGATATGTGATTGACTGTTATAAACGAAAGATTCAAGTTCCACATTCATTTGTTGATTTCATCGCATTTATCTGTTTTTTCCCTCAGTTGGTTGCCGGACCGATTGAACGTGGAAACACTATGTTGGCACAATTGGTTACCCGTCGGAACTTTGACTTTAATCAAGGGCGTGAGGGTATGAGGCTGATCTTATGGGGACTTGTGAAGAAAATGCTTATTGCTGATAATTGTGCTGTTGTAGTAAATTATGTGTTTGATAATTATACAGATGTCTCATTGCCAGATTTGTGGATAGGTGCTTTATGCTTTACTTTTCAGATATATGGCGATTTCTCGGGATATAGTGATATAGCAATCGGTTCAGCTGCACTTTTAGGTGTGAAATTGAGTACCAACTTCACGAAACCGTTTTTCTCGCAGGATATTCCGGCATTCTGGCGAAGATGGCACATCACACTTATGTCATGGTTTAAGGATTATATGTATATACCACTTGGCGGAAGTCATCGCGGTGTATTTCGTAAGCATGTGAACAGGACAACAGTCTTTCTGCTAAGCGGATTGTGGCATGGAAGCAACTGGACATTTGTTGCATGGGGATTGTATAATGCTCTGTGGTTTCTGATTCCGCATAAATGGCTAACTTTTATCATTGTGATGATAGGCTTTGTGATATTCAGAAGTCCCGACATTCATTATGCCTGTGATTATATAACTAATATGTTTACCCCTTCATTGTGGGGCGCAACGACATGCAGCCGTATGCCATTATTCCTGATAGCCGCATTTGCTCTCGTGGAGTGGCTTATGAGAGACAGGCAGCATCCTTTTAGTTTCAGTGATAAGGGATTGCTGGCAAAGCAGTGGGTAAGAATTCCGCTGTACATTGTAATATTCCTCTCGGTTGTGTTGTTGGGAGGTGAGTCTTCACAATTTATATATTTCCAGTTCTGATGAAACTTTTTATAAAATACATATCATTTGTTGCTGTACCGATAATCATATTGCTGATTGTTGGGGAAATATATGTGGAGGGAATTCCTAATCCGGCACGTGATAAACATCGATGGATGCGGGAAAATTCAGATTGTGTGAAGACCTTGATTCTTGGAAGCAGTCATTCATATTATGGTGTCCGACCAGATGTCTTGGGAGACAGTACTTTCTCGTTGGCTTTGCCGTCGCAGACTTATAGGTATGATGATTATCTTTTGCATCATTATAAGATGAAAAATCTGAAGAACATAGTACTGACATATTCATATTTTTCAATGTGGGAGGATTTGGAGAGTCAGCCGGGAGAAGAATTCCTTGCGATGCGATATCGGATATACATGGATTGTGATATTCATCCTCGTTGGGGATGGTATGGGTTTGAGTTTATGTCGATTCCTTCGTTTAAGGAAAAACTTAAGAGTATTTATCAGCCGGCACGAATGACATGGGATTCTCTTGGATGGGGTTCAAACTATACAAAGGAATTGCGTAATCCTGACTGGGATAATGGAAAAGAACGTGCAATGAGGAATACATATAAAGGACATGATTCGATTTTTGTTTTAAATAAAAAGTTCCTCTCTTCGATAATCGATTATTGTGAACAGAATAATGTCCGTTTATATCTTATATCTACTCCTTTATCCGATACTTTTATAAAAAATAAAGATAAACGTCAGGATCGTATCAATAAGGTTCTCCTTTCCCAACTATTAGAGAAACACTCTTGTGTCGAATATATTGATTTTGAGTCGGATAGTAGGTTTACTGCTGATGATTTCTATGATTCAGATCATCTTAATAGTGATGGAGCAACAAAACTGACAGTTATATTGAAAAAGATTGTAGGACAGCTATAAAAATAATTGTTTTTTCAACTTTTCTGTAAAAAAATATTGATTCTTTATTGACAGATTCTGCTTATAAAAGTCCTTTTGTCTTTAATGGGTATCTTGGAATATCATCATTGTCTTTGTATAAGAATGAAATTTTGGCTGTTAATCCTTATACATTTAGTTGTAAGGAACAGGATATAGAACAGGATTATGGTTCAAAGATAGTTAAGTTACCAGCACTTAATAAACTATGTAATTCGGACCATGAATACAACACATTGAATGTTGCCGCTCAAGGTGAAATTGTCGCTAATGATAACGAGAAAAAAATCTGTTATGCAGATTTCGCCCAACCTTACATTAATATTTATAACGACAAATTAGAACTGGTAAAGAGATATGAAGGACCAGATGAATTATCTGTGGAGTATGCTATAACAGATCAAAAAGAAGTGCTTTATAAGAAACGTATTCCATATGCATATCTCAAAAGTTGTTATAATGATAAGTATTTTTATTTATGTTATATGGGAGCATATTGGGAAAGCGATGTAACTGTAACAATGGATAATTTCCCATGTTATATATTTAAATTCAATTGGGATGGGGATTTTGTCAAAAGTTATAAATCTGACAGGTGGATTTATGCTTTGTCATGTAATCCGCAATATTCAGGAAAGGATATTCTATATGCAACGATTAATAATGCAAATGGAATACCGACATTAGTAAAACTATATGAAAAATAGAATGTCTGTCTTGTCTATATCATTGATAGGTGTTCTATTGGATTCCTTTTGTGAAGGGAAAAACCGTGTTGGTTAGGAAAGTTGTAAAATACGTTATGGGGGCATATCAAAATCACTTGATATGCCCCCATGATATAAATCGTTTATGATATCGTATGTTTTTTATTCTATTGAGATGTCAAGGATTGATTTATTACTTATTTCAGAATCGTTGAAGAATAAGGTGTATTTACCCGATTCTATATTCCATGATTTTGTTCCTTCGTCGTAGTATTTGAAATAGTCGGGTGTGATGTAGAACGTAACAGTTTTTGTCTCACCTGGCATAAGCGATACTTTTGTGAAGTCTTTAAGTTCTTTGGCAGGACGATCAATTTTGCTGTTTTTCATGCCGACATATAACTGGACGACCTCTTTTCCTTGTCGTTTTCCTGTGTTGGTTATTGGTATGGAAACCTGTATTGTGTCAGTTTTTGATATAGTGTTTGTTGTTATTACAGGTTTTCCATATTTGAATGTTGTGTAACTTAATCCATGCCCGAAGGAATATGCTGGTTTGACGTTGTTTGTGTTGAAGTAACGATAGCCAACATATATTCCTTCATCGTAATATACTTGAAAATCAACTCCCGGATATCCTTTCTTTCCGTAATGGAAACATGGATAATCGTTTAGGTTGTGAGCGAATGTTACAGGTAATTTACCGCTTGGATTTGTTTTGCCTGTCATGACATTTGTAAGGGCAGTTCCCGACATGCTTCCGAGATACCAGCAATGTAAGAATGCAGGAATATCTTTCATGCATGATGTGTCAAACGGATTTCCGCCGAATGTGACGACAATCATGTTTTTTTGTATTTTAGCCAATTTCTTTATTAATTCAGGTTGCCCGAAAGATAATTGATATTCTTTACGATCGGTATCTTCACAGTCTTGATTTCCATTCTTGTTAAGACCGCCAATAAATACGATCAAATCGGCATTTTTTGCCTTTATTAGTGCTTCTTCCTGTAAACGTTTTTGTTCGTTTTCATCGAGTTTTGTTTGGCGTGCATACATCGCATTTCCTGAATAATAGCCTTGAGCATAATCGATCTTATCCTTAAATACTGATTGTAATGCTTCAAGTGGTGAGATGTCATATTTTGTTTTAAGTTCTGACGAGCCACCACCTTGAGTCAAACTTCGTGTTGCATTTTCTCCAACAACCAAAATTCTATTGTATTTGGCTGCATTGAGAGGAAGTAGGTTCCTATCGTTTTTCATTAAAACTATACCTTCTTCGCCAATTTCACGACATATGTCGTAATGCTCTTCAGAACATTGCGCACCATACACCCTGTTTGGATTCATCGCAGTTCTGAATATTGTACGTAAAACTCTGCTGGCTTTATCGTCTAATACACTCATTGGTATTTTACCTTCGTTGATGAGTTGTTCGAAAGGATCTGCCAAATAATATGTGTCCCATCCAGATGAACGATCTGATGTTTTTCCATTGGTGAAAGTTCCCATCTCTATATCCATCCCTCCAGTTGCGGCTTGCCAAGTGTCGTGTACACCTCCCCAATCGCTTATTACAGCCCCGTCGAATCCCCATTCGTCTTTGAGTATTTTGTTTAGCAGCGTGTCGTTTTGACAGCAATATACGTTTTCCCACTTATTGTATGAGCCCATGATAGTCCATACATCTGCTTTTTGTACTGCTTTCTTGAATGCAGGAAGGTAAATTTCATTGACAGCCCTTTCACTTACGTTTACATTTACTCGCATTCTGTCGGTTTCTTGATTATTCAAGAAGAAATGTTTCAGACAGCATGCAACACCCAGTTCTTGAACTTTCTGTATGTATGGGACGACCATCTCACCTGCAAGGAATGGATCTTCGCCCATATATTCAAAACTACGACCATTGAGAGGCATTCTGTTAATTGTTACTCCTGGACCAAGCATGATATGTTTGTCGCGGAATGCAAATTCTTCTCCAACTGCATGGCCATATTTCCCACTTAGTTCGCGATTCCATGTGGCAGCAAGACAAGTGAGTGACGGAAAGGCAACAATTGAATCGTTGTTCCAATTGGCTACATTCCAGTTGTTCCAATCAACCTCGGCTCTTACACCGTGAGGACCATCGCTGTGATGAAGTTCTTTTATCCCAAGACGTGGAACTCCAAGTGATGTAAATTTTCCTGTTGCATGTAATAATTGTATTTTTTCATGCGTAGTCATCTTTGCAAGTGTGGTCTTAACTTTATTCTGAAGTTCTTGTTGTGATGACTGTGCAACAACTGGGTTGTGTATAAGAGCTGACAATATTACTAATGAGGAACTAATAATCAGTCTAAGGTTGCGTGGATCATTTTTCATATGCCAATAGGTATTATTTTTATTTGTTTTTTAGTTACTCAATTACAGAGAACTTGTATATACAAGTGTGATGATATTTCTTTCCTGGTTGTAGAATTGTTGAAGGAAAATTGGGATGATTGGGAGAATCGGGATACATCTGTGATTCCAAAGCAATAGCCTTGCGGGCACCAGTATATACTTGTAATCCTGGGTGGTTATTCCAAACCTCCATACATCTGCCAGATTCGGGTGAGTATAATGATGCTACTTTCTCAGTTTTACTTTTTGAGAGATGATTTACGCAGAAATTATTGTCGTAACTCATTACCTTATCTTGAGGAATTTCAAATTTCTGACCAAATCGGAATCCTTTTGGGAAAGTGGCGGTTCTGTCGCCAATTAGCACGGGAGTTCGAAAATCGTATAATGTCCCTGCTGTTTTTATAAAGTTTCCAGTAGGAATTCCACTCCTGTCGGTCTCTGTAATAGAATCAGCATTTATGGTTAGATAGTGATTCATTATGTCTCCTTCGCCATTCAGGTTGAAATATGTGTGATTAGAGAGATTCACTATTGTGGTTTTGTCGGTTGTTGATTCATATGAGATGGATAATCCGTTGTCTTTTGTTATGGAATACGTCAGAGTTGTTGTAAGTGTTCCAGGAAAACCATCTGTGCCATCTTCCAACACACACTTTAATACAAGTTCTTTTTTGTTTGCTTTTTTTACGTCCCAAACAATGTGGTCGAATCCTTGAGTTCCGCCATGTAGTGTATGTATGCCATTGTTTTTTGTTATGTTATACTCTTTTCCTTCGATGGTGAAATGTCCGTTTGCTATACGGTTGGCATATCTGCCTAGAGCGGGGCCAATCATACCGATATTTGCGTTTGGATATTTGTGAATGTCAGGGTAATTAGTGACGATATTTACATAATCCCCATGCTTGTCGGGCGTGAACAAAGCAATGACAAAACCACCATAATTGCTTATCTGTGCAGCAATATGTCCGTTGGATATAGTGTATAACTTTACCTCTTTTCCGCCCATTATTGTGTCGTAAGGTTCTTGGTTAAGCAACGGTATGTGTTTTGTTGCAATGCTTGATTGTGTAAGCAAAGCGAGGAATGCAAATATAAATATTAGTTTCTTCATTTTAAATAAGAAAAAATACGATGAAATCAGATTAATTTGAATTGTTCTACATCCATTAATCCCTTGTCGGTTAATTTTAATTTAGGGATGACAGGTAGGCACATGAATGCTAAAGTTATGAACGGAGAGTTGAATGAACAACCCATATTTTTAACGGTGTTGGATAAGTCTGTATAGCTCTTCGCAATCTCATTTCCGTCTAATGGCGACATTATTCCAGCTATAGGAAGAGGTAATTCGGATGTGCTGTTATTTGTGGCTACAGCAATTCCTCCCTTCATGTCTATAATATTATTTATAACCTTGCATAATAATTCGTCGCTTGTACCTATTGCAACAATATTGTGACAATCGTGCGCAATACTTTCTCCTAAGGCTCCGTCTTTGATATTGAATCCGCTAATATATCCTATTTGAGGTTTAGCATTAGGAGTATATCTGTTTAATACCACGATTTTCTGTATGTTGTATTCCTGATAAGGATTCTCTGCTTTTGGTTCTGAGGCGATTGTAAGTGATTCCTTCTCTGTAAATAATGAACCATCGAAAGCGCGAATAACGTTGATTGTGTCGCCTTCATGTAAGTCACTTTTTATGTCGTCAACAGAAATCTTGTTTGCCACAAATACGTTTGGATATTTGTCTGTTTTTTTGTCTTCGTCATAATTTGTAATTCCTTCTTGGTCAGAATAAACCATCTTTCCCGAAATATAAGTCTGGCAGACCTTAAATTCAGGTGATAGGTCACTGATACAAATAAAGTCGGCAGGGTCTCCTTCTCTCAGCATTCCCCATGGTTGATTATAATGTATGACAGGATTAATACATGCAATTTGTAGAATATCCCATATGTCGTATCCCAAAGAGATGGCTTTGCGTACCATCTTGTCGATATGTCCTTTGATTAAATCTGATGGATGACTATCGTCGGTGCAGAACATTAGCATGTCGGGGTATTTGCCAATAAGTTTTACCAGATTATCGAAATTCTTTGCTGCAGAACCTTCGCGAATCTGAATCATTATTCCGTTTTCTATGCCAGAATCTGCATTATCATATAAATAATCCTCATGATTGGTTGTTATTCCAGCTTGAGCATATTTCTTGATGTCTTCCTCGTTTAGTCCTGGAGCATGTCCGTCAATAGGTTTGCCATTCTTTTTAGCAGCTTCTATCTTTGCCATGACTTCAGGGTCGTTGTTGAGAACTCCAGGGTAATTCATCATTTCACCAAGGAAATGAATGTCTTTACGCTTTAGCATCTCGGCAGTGGTTTTGCTGTCAATGGTAGCTCCGCTTGTCTCAAAATCAGGACTACATGAAGGAACGCACGAAGGCAATCCGAATGCAAAATGACAACATGCCTGCTCGCTTGATTTAATCATGAAATCTACGCCCTCCATTCCGAGTACGTTGGCAATCTCATGAGGATCGGCAATCAATCCAGTTGTTCCATGACATACGGCTAAACGTGCAAATCCAGTTGGCAGCATCATGCTACTTTCAATATGCACATGTGAGTCAATGAAACCAGGGAGAAAATAAGGCGCGTCCTTATCAATGGCATTACTTGATGGTGTAATATTCTTTATCTTGCCATTTTCAACAGATATAGTGCCGTCGATTATTTTTCTGTTGAAAATATCCATAATGTGTCCTGTAAATGTATTATTCTCTTTCATAGTCTTTGATTGTTAATAATAGTAGTAGGTTCAATTAATTGTAATCGATTTGATTATTCTGCAAATATATGTTATTTCTTTTATCTGTGCAAAATTTATATTAAAATACAACGCTATTTGGTGCGCATTATAACAAAACATTGAGGTATTTTAAAAAAAATAAGTCTAATTATCAGCTATTTCATAATAATTCTGTAACTTTGCATGCCTAAAAGATTTGTTAATGTCGTAGATGGTGACAAATCTTTAATTTTTATATTTACGTTAAGCTCTTGTATAAAGAGCCAAATGTTTGTGTACTAAAATTTATTACATTATAAGATATTAGTTATGTCGTTCACAAGACTTACAGCAGCTGAGGCAGCTGCGCTTATTAAGAATGGAGACAATATTGGTCTCAGCGGTTTTACACCTGCAGGTACAGCAAAGGCTGTTACTGCAGAATTGGCAAAAATAGCTCATGCAGAACATGAAGCTGGTCGCCCTTTTCAAGTTGGAATTTTTACAGGTGCATCAACAGGCCAGTCAACAGACGGTGTTTTAGCAAATGAACATGCAATTAAATATCGTGCACCATATACAACAAATCCAGATTTCCGCAAACACGTAAATGCAGGAGAAATCGCATATAACGATATGCACCTTGGTATGATGGCTCAGGATCTTAGATATGGTTTCCTTGGCGATGTGGATTGGGCTATTATCGAAGTATGTGCTATTGAAGATGACGGTAAGGTTTATTTGACCGCGGCAGGTGGTATTTCTCCATCAATTGCTCGTTTAGCAAAGAAAGGTATAATATTAGAATTAAATGCATTCCATTCTCCAAACTCAAAAGGAATTCACGATGTATATGAACCTTTAGATCCTCCTTATCGTAAGCCAATCATGATTGAGAAGGTGACAGACCGTATAGGTACTCCTTATCTTCAGATTGACCCTAAGAAGGTGGTAGGTGTTGTTGAATGTAATATCCCAGATGAGGCACGTGCATTCAAAGGTGCAGATCCAATCACTGATAAGATTGGTCAGAATGTAGCAGATTTTCTTTTGGCAGAGAAGAAGAGAGGAATAATTCCACCAAGTTTCTTACCTTTCCAGAGTGGTGTAGGAACAACAGCAAATGCAATTCTTTATGCATTGGGAAGCAGTCCTGAAATGCCTCAGATTGAAATCTTTACAGAGGTTCTTCAGAATGCAGTAGTAGATCTTATGTTTGAAGAAAAAGTGAAGTGTGCTTCAACATGTTCACTTACAGTTACTAACGATAAATTGTTGAGCATTTACGATAATATCGATTTCTTCAAAGATAAGTTGGTGCTTCGTCAATCAGAAATATCAAATAATGCAGAAGTAATACGTCGTTTAGGACTGATTGCAATTAATACAGCAATTGAAGTTGATATATACGGCCATGCCAACTCTACTCAAATTTGCGGTACTAAGATGATGAACGGTATCGGTGGTTCTGGCGACTTCGAACGTAACGCATTCTTGTCAATATTTACATGTCCTTCAGTGGCTAAAGGTGGCATGATTAGTTCAATAGTTCCATTCTGCAGTCACGTGGATCACACAGAACATGACGTAAATATCATTGTGACAGAACAAGGTGTGGCAGACCTTCGTGGTAAGGGAACACGTGAAAGAGCAGAAGCAATCATTGAAAATTGTGCTCATCCAGACTACAAGCAACTTCTCTGGGATTATTTGAAGATTGCAGATAAAGGACATAGTTGTCATAAATTATCAGCAGCCTTAGCAATGCATGACACATTCCTTCGCGAAGGTGATATGCATAAGACTAATTTTGCGGAATACGTAAAATAAATGATTATAAATCCACTCTTCGTTCTCAGTGATGAAGAGTGGACTATTTAATTAATATAACAGGTCCTGTATTTGTTCTCAGCCGCCTGCGGAATAAGAGAATACCCTAATTAACATCCTTATTATTATGAAGTTTATCTCATGGAATGTAAATGGATTGCGTGCATGCTGTCAGAAAGGTTTTACCGAAACTTTTGAAAAGCTTGATGCCGATTTTGTTTGCCTTCAAGAAACAAAAATGCAATCTGGTCAGTTAGATCTTTCTTTCGAAGGCTATCAATCTTATTGGAGTTATGCAGCAAAGAAAGGTTATAGCGGAACAGCCGTGTTTACACGTCACACACCATTAAATGTAACTTATGGTATGGGAGATAAAGCCTCTCAAGGTAACGAAGACTATGATGTTATGCATACAGAGGGTAGAATGATAACATTAGAGATGGAGGATTTTTACCTTGTAACCGTATATACCCCAAATTCACAAGACGGGCTGAAGCGATTGGATTTGCGTATGCAATGGGATGATGATTTTCGAAGCTATTTAAAGTCTTTAGATGAGAAAAAGCCTGTTATAGTATGTGGCGACATGAATGTTGCGCATAAAGAAATAGATATAAAGAATCCTGCATCAAATCATAAAAGTGCTGGTTTTACAGATGAAGAGAGGAAAAAATTCACCACACTGCTCGATGCTGGATTTATCGATACATTCAGACATTTTTATCCTGAAACTCCACACGTGTATTCGTGGTGGTCATATCGTTTCCATGCTCGCGAAAATAATGCAGGCTGGCGTATCGATTATTTCTTGACTTCCGAAAGAATGAAACAACGTTTGGACTCGGCTTCTATTCTCACAGATATATATGGGTCGGATCATTGCCCTGTTGAATTAATAATAAAATAAACAGGTGTAAATCCGAGATGTATGAATATGTAAGAATTTGATTGTACGACAATAAATTGATAAAGATATTTATATAAAAGTATTCGGAAAATGACTTTTATGTATAAAAGTACGAAAAAAACTTCTAAAAAACATTAAAAGTCGGTGATATTGTTCGTAATAGTAAAAAATGTTCGTATTTTTGCATGATAAAGATTAATTATAGACATAGAAATCAAATGAAAAGAAATTTAAGATATATTAATTTGTTGATATTGGCGTGTGTTATGACAGGAGTCTTCCATTCTTGTTTGAAGGATTCGGAAGTAGAAAAGACTCCAGAATGTGCAATTATATCATTCTCAGTAGGTGATATAAAAGGTCAGATTCACGTTACAGACTCTAAAGGTGAAGACTCTATCGTTTATCGTGCGATAACAGGTTCGTCAATATTGTTTAATATAGACCAAGTTTCGGGTGTCATTAGTAGTGTCGATTCATTGCCAAGTTGGGTTGATTTGAAGCATGTGTTACCTTCTGCAACAAGTTATGGAACTGTTTACCATTGTTATAAAGACGAAATAACACATCTTACCAATAATGTGTTGCTTGGACGCGATTCTATTGATTTTACAAAAGATGTAGAATTAATCGTATATGGCACTGATAATGTAAATACAAAGAAATATACAGCAAAAATTTTCCAGAGCAAACAAGACGCAGATACATTAGTATGGGATGATTTGTTGGATAATAATCTTGTCTTAACAAATAACAATAAATTGGTTACAGATGGAAAAGATTTGTATGT
The DNA here is from genome assembly GCA_024682395.1 of Bacteroidaceae bacterium. Taxonomy (GTDB): domain Bacteria; phylum Bacteroidota; class Bacteroidia; order Bacteroidales; family Bacteroidaceae; genus Colivivens. Next base: position 132,646 of record JAIKZH010000055.1, on the reverse strand, counting down.
GTTCTCTCAGGACGGCTCAGATGTTGTTATGACATTATCTAAAGATGGAGTAAGTTGGGAAACACCTGTGTCTGTATCAGATGCAACATTAGACGTTATGTCTGTGTTGTTCTTCCAAAACAAATTCTATGCACTAAATGAGTCTGGAGAAATATTGTCGTCAACAGACGGAAAACAATGGGTAAAGGCTACAGAACAGACTGCACAACGTCTGCTCGGTGGTGATAACAATTATCTGTACATACTTTCCGACAATAAGATTCTTGCTTCGTCAGACTTCGAATCATGGAATGAAAACGGAATCAAGGATATTGATATGTTGCCTGAAACAAATATTTCTTGTTTGTCATATACAACAAAGACAAATCCAAATATCTCTAATGTGATTATGGCTGGAACCAACCAAAACAATCTTGAGAATTCAGTTGTTTGGTATAAAGTTTCATCTACATTTGAACAGAACAATCAAAAATGGTTTTATATAAACAATACTGATGATTCTCAGTATCTACTCCCATATGCAGATGAATTATCACTTTTGCATGTGGACGGATTATTGATTGCATATATCGCAGATTATGCAAATGAATCTCATTATCTCTATCACTCAGAAGATAATGGTATTTCATGGAAGCAATACACTTCTTTCATCTTGCCTCCTTCTACAATGGATGCAACATTGCCTTCTTCAGTAGTTGCATTAGGTGATAAAATCTGGATTGTACAAAGTGGCAATTCTGATAAAAAAACAAAAGTGTGGAAAGGCATTTTTAAAACTGTACTATCAAAACAGTAAAAAAATATAAATGATGAATGTTGGAAGAAACATAGCACATGGTGTTAAGATAATCATAACCACATTGGTTCTATGTCTTTTGTCTGAAACCAATATGCTTCATGCTCAAGAACTCGAATATAAATATGAGCTTGGAGCAATGTTGGGTACTGGATTTTATCTGGGAGATGCCAACTATTCTTCATTATATAAAAACTCCAATATGGCAGTGTCATTATTGGGACGCTACAACTTGAATCCAAGAATGGCTTTGAAAGCCGATCTTGCTTATACAACCATAAGTGGCAACGCTGCTAATCTTGCAAATAAATATCCCGACATTGAAGGACAGAAATGGGATTTCAGTAACGGATTAATTGATGCAAGTTGTATGTATGAGATAAATTTCTGGGGATATGGAACCGGCCGTAGCTATAAAGGAACTCACAGATTAGTTCCATATATTGCTGCGGGATTAGGATTTACATATGCTGGGGAAGATGTCTTCACAGCTAATATACCAATTGGATTTGGTGTAAAATTCAAAGTCCGCGACAGATTAAATCTGGGATTGGATTGGGCTATGCATTTCAGTTTGAGTGATAAGTTGGATGGTATAAGTGAACCATATTCTATAAAGAGTGGTTTCTTGAAGAATAAAGATTCATATTGTACAACAATGCTTTATCTCTCATATGACTTATGCCCTAAATATAGAAAATGTAATAACGATTGATAAAAATCATAAACAAGAAGATAAATAACGAGAATATGTATAAAGAACAAATTGACATGGCACGACTTCCACACCATATAGCAATTATTATGGATGGAAACGGGCGATGGGCACAGAAACGTGGAATGGAACGTACTATGGGACATCAGCAAGGTGCGATGCAGGTACATTCAATTATGGAAGCAGCTGTTAAACTTGGTGTTGACTATCTCACTCTTTATACATTCTCTACGGAAAACTGGAATCGACCAACTGACGAAGTGGCTGCATTGATGGCATTGCTAATTAAACATCTTGAAGAAGAACTGTTTATAAAGCACGATGCTCGTTTCCGTGTAATTGGTGATGTGGCTCGACTTCCACAACCAGTTCAAGACGCTATTAATTATTTGACAGAGCGCACAAAAAACAATCATGGCACATGTTTGGTTCTTGCTTTGAGTTATTCTTCAAAATGGGAGATAACTAAAGCCATGAAGACCATAGCAGCAGAAGTGGAACAAGGAAAACTTGAGAGCAGTGCCATATCAGAACAAACGATTTCAGATCATCTGGAAACTAATTTTATGCCAGACCCAGAATTATTAATACGTACAGGTGGAGAACAACGCCTCAGTAATTATCTTTTATGGCAATGTGCCTATTCTGAGTTCTATTTTACAAACACATATTGGCCCGACTTTGGTCCAGAGCAATTATATGAAGCAATAGTTGATTATCAAAGTCGCCAACGTAGATTTGGCAAAACTGGTGAACAAATTAAAGATGAAAACGCTAAATAGTGATTATGAATAAAAAACATAGATATTCCACCATGGCAGGTCTTATAGGCCTTTCTATGCTTGCATTACCAACTAATCTGTATGCACAAGACAATGCTGTAAACGAACCAGTAGTTTTGTATGGACAACCTCGTCGTCTTGTTATAGGCGATATTAAAGTGGATTGTGAGAGCACTTACGAAGATTATGTTCTTATAGGTATTTCCGGACTTAATGTAGGTGATGCAGTTTCAATACCAGGTGAAGAAATAACCGAAGCGGTAAAACGCTATTGGAAGCATGGATTGTTTTCTAATGTTAGTATTATTGCTGATGAAATCCGTAATGACAGCGTTTTTTTGCGTATTAAGTTGAATATACGACCAAAAGTGTCTCAGATTAATGTCAATGGCGTAAAAAAGTCAGAGGCAGACGAAATACTCTCCAAAATAGGTATTATTAAGGGTAATCAACTTACTCCAAATATGATTGACCGTGCTAAGCGAGTCATAAAAAACTATTATGACGAAAAAGGTTTCAAAAATGCTGAGGCAAATATTATCCAGCATGATGATATAGCCAATGAAGGTCAACTCATTGTCGATGTAAACATAGATAAGCATGAGAAGGTTTATGTAAACCAGATTTATATAAATGGTAACAATAATATCCCAAGAAAGAAGTTTGTAGGTGGATTCTTCTCTGGTGGTCTTTTGAAGAAAACCAATGAGAAAGGATTCAAGAGCTTGTTTAAGGCAAAGAAATTTGTTGAAGAACGCTTTGATGAGGATAAAGAACGAGTTATCAGCAAATATAATGAATTAGGTTTCCGCGACGCATTGATCGTTTCAGATAGTATTGTAAATGTTGGCAATAATCTGGTTGATGTTTATCTTAACATTGATGAAGGTCAGAAATACTATCTTAGAAATGTCAATTGGGTAGGTAATACTTTAATGAGTTCCGATTATCTGAATGGGTATCTCGGAATGAAGCGTGGTGATGTGTATAATATGAAATTACTCAACGATAACCTGAAGAGTAATGAGAATAATTATTCTATAGCTAACCTCTACTATAATGGTGGATATGTGTTCAACGAGGTACAACCAATCGAAGTAGATGTTGAAGGCGACTCTATCGATTTGGATATCCGCATTAAAGAAGGTGTTCAGGCAAGAATGAATAAGATTAGTATTGTTGGTAATGATCGTGTTTATGAAGAGGTGATTCGCCGTGAACTTCAGTTGAAACCAGGTGATTTGTTTAGTATGGATGCGTTAAAGGATACATACATGGTACTTGGACAGATGAATTTCTTTGACCCTGAGAAATTGAAGGTCGATCCAGCTCCAAATCCAACTAACGGTACAGTTGACTTGAATATCGGTCTTGAACCAAAATCATCAGACCAAGTTGAACTTTCTCTTGGTTGGGGACAAACAGGATTGTTGGGAAAAATCGGATTGAAATTCACTAACTTCTCAATGCAAAATCTGTTCCATGGTAAGAACCGTCGTGGAATTATCCCTCAAGGACATGGACAACAATTCGAAATCAGTGGATCATCAAATGGTAGCTATTATAATCAGTTAAGTGCATCATTCCTTGATCCTTGGTTTGGTGGAAAACGTCCAAATGCATTATCTGTGTCAGCATTCTACTCAAAGCAGACAGATATAAGTAGCTCATATTACAATAGTTCTTATTATAATAGCTATTATTCTATGTTGTATGGATATGGAAACTATAATAGCTCTTATTACAATAACTATTCTTCATATTATGATCCAGATAAATATATTCAACTTTTCGGTGTGTCAATCGGATGGGGTAAACGTTTGAATTGGCCAGATAACAAATTCCAATTATCAGGAGACCTCTCATACACACGCTACATGTTGAAGGATTGGGAATACTTTATTATCAATAATGGTAATTGTAACAACATTAGTTTGTCATTGCAGTTGTCACGTACCGATATAGACAATAATATCTTCCCTCGTCGTGGATCTTCAGTTTCCTTCTCAGTAAGTGCAACACCTCCATTCTCATTGTTTGATGGAATAGACTATGAGAGTCTTTCAACATCTCCTGCAGATGCAAGTTATCGACATGACATGCAGAAGAAATATCGTTGGATTGAATACCATAAATGGCTTTTCAACTCAAAGTTCTATACACCGCTTACAAATGGAACTAAGTGTTTTGTACTTATGACACGTTTCGATGCTGGATTCCTCGGACATTACAATAAACATAAACGTTCACCATTCCAAACATTCTATGTCGGAGGTGATGGTATGTCAGGATATTCTCAGAGTTACTATACTGAAACAATCGCATTGCGTGGTTATGATAATGGTGCACTCACTCCAAGTATCGGTACTGAAGGTTATGCTTATTCACGTATGGCTCTTGAACTACGCTATCCATTGATGTTGGAGGGTTCAACAAATATTTATGCTCTTGCATTTGTAGAAGGCGGTAATGCATGGAACGAAGTGAAGAAATTCAATCCATTCTCAATGAAACGTTCTGCAGGTGTCGGTGTACGTCTCTTCTTACCTATGGTTGGTATGATGGGTATTGACTGGGCATATGGATTCGATAAGGTCTTTGGAAGTAAGAGTTATGGTGGAAGCCAGTTCCACTTTGTACTTGGTCAAGAATTCTAATAAAAACTATTTAGTATGAAAAAAATCCTATTAACAATCCTAGTCGCAATGAGTTGCTTGGCAGCCAATGCGCAGAAATTTGCACTCGTAGATATGGAATATGTTCTAAAGAATGTTCCTGCTTATGAACGTGCAAACGAACAACTTAATCAGATTTCTAAGAAATGGGAAGGAGAAGTCGAAGTACTTGTACGCGAAGCTGAATCTATGTATAAGAAATATCAGTCGGAAGCAGTTTTTCTAAGTGATACACAAAAGCAAAAAACAGAGGAAGCGATTGTGGCAAAAGAAAAACAAGCAAGTGATTTACGAAAGAAGTATTTCAGTAGCGAAGGTGAATTATATAAGAAACGTCAAAGTCTTATGGCACCGATACAAGACGAAATATATAACGCTGTAAAGGATATATGTGATCAAAAAGGTTATCAATTGGTTCTTGATCGCGCCTCAGGCGGTAGCATCATATACGCATCACCTAAGATCGATATTAGCGATGAAATACTTGTGAAATTAGGATATTCTCATTGATATCATCATTGAATATATAAACAACTAAAATAAAAAACATTACAATGAAAAAATTAATTTTAGCCGCACTCGTAGCACTTCCAATGAGTGTTTTTGCACAGAAATTTGCACACGTTAATTCAACAACAATTATTCAGTCTATGCCTGAATACACAGCAGCACAAAATGAACTGCAAAAATTAGGCAAGCAATATGAGGAAGAACTTACACGTATGCAAGATGAATTAAAGACTAAGTTAGAAGATTATCAAAAGAATGGTTCTACTTTACTCGACGCTATGAAACAACGTCGTGAACAAGAACTTCAAGACTTGAACCAACGTCTCGAACAATATTATCAAACAAGCCAACAAGATATCGCTAAGAAACAGCAAGAGAAAATGGCTGAGATCTCAGAGAAGGTTCAAAAGGCAATCAAAGAAGTTGGTACATCTGGAGGTTATGTCTATGTGATGGATGTAACATCAGGAATCCCATTTATCAATGAGTCTCTCAGTACAGATGTTACAACTCAAGTTAAAACAAAACTTGGTCTTAAATAATAAAAAAGAATATAAAACAGAAATCTCCGAAAGTATCAGTTTACTTCCGGAGATTTTTTATATATAATACCTATGCGTGGTGGCTCCGCAAATGTTATTCTTCTATACTTATTCTACTTTTATGTTAAAAAAATTGCGAGGCTATATATTTTTTCATACATTTGCCATTGATATGCTTTCTGAGCATAATCACTTAAGTCTTAGAAGATAGGGAACTAATCATTCTTTACCATAAGTCTTACCAAAATGAGAGTATTGATATTGATTCATTTTGTTTTTATTCAAAACATCAAACCAATTTATCTGATATCATAAATCCTAAATATAAATATATTAACTACTTTAATCGTACATATAGCAATCCTTATGCGTATGTGAAAAACTAATTGTATTATGAAACCGAGAATTTGTCTTTTTTTAGTCATTTTGTCTTTATTCTGTGCTTGTTCTGAGCAAAAGGCATTAGAACCCGTATATAAAATTACGTTTGATGAGAAAAACTTCGTCGATGTGCGTAATGTGGTAAATGATTTGGAATTTATCCTATTAGACACAATACCTGAAGCAAATATATCGAATATAACGGATATGTATATATGTAATGATCGCATATATTGTTTCTCAAATAGTAATAGCGGATATGTATGCGTATTCTCTCTCGATGGAGATTTTCTATTTAAGATATCGCATGTGGGTAAAGCCAAAAACGAATGGTTGAAGTTATCTTCCATGTATGTAAATGATTGTGAGAATCGCATTGTTTTGACAGATAACTATGGCCTTAAGATTCTCGAATATACATTAGACGGTGAGTATGTTAGGACTGTTCCTATACAACTAATAAACAATCGCGAGAATGGGTATCATTCAGGATATTATTATTCGGTTACAAATCCGTATATGACAGGCGATCGTATTGCACGTGAGACCGATCATCTTATTAATATATGCGATTCTACATCTAAATTCAATAATGTATCAGAATTAATCGATGTCAAGCAAAATAGTGCAATGATAATGCAAGAACGCGTGAATCGGTTGTATAACGGCGAGAATGGATTATTAGCTGCTCCAACATTAGATCCTACTGTGTATAAACTTGACGGATTGGACGTGCTTCCATATGCAGATTTCGAATATACAGGTAACAAACTTCAGTTTTATACAGATGAGGATATTGAAGAAGGTGTGATAAAGAATCTATTTATGGGAGGTCTAAAGAAGTCTTTCTATTCAGGTTCTATCGTTGAAAGTCCGCAATATCTGATACGTAGGGTTGGATATGCTGATGCAGTGGATGTCATATATGATAAAAAGACAGGTAAAACTGTGCTGACAAGATTTGATTCTGATAAACTTGGTGAAAGACATCTCTCAGAATTGTTTGCCTATAAAACTCCTTATTGTTATTATAAGGGGTTTTATTATGGTAAACTAACGACTGACTTATTGAGTTTCCCTGGTCAATACACAGAGGGTCATGTTCCTAAGGAACTTACTGAATTAAAAGAACTATCAGACAAGAATCTTATAAATAACGTAATAGTACGATATAAGATAAGTTTGTGAATCTAGTAATATTATTATATTGATATAAACCAATTATCAGCTATCAAGTAGAATGTACCTGATAGCTGATTATTAGTAATGTAGTTACGATATGATTAATGTATAGTAGGATATTTTCGTTACCTGAATTCCCTTTAATATGAATTCTATTATCTTAAGGGATTATTGGTATTTAGTAAACTGATATTTTTCACGTAGTGCCTGCTGCTGATCGGCTGGAAGGGATGTGAAATAGGCTTTCCAACCTGGGCAGAAGTTGATGTGCCAACGCCAGAAGCGTCCCATCATAGAGTTTGGTTTCTTGTCGTAATTAGCTCGTAATTTGCAGTTTTCACATTGATGTGTCATAATTATCTTATTTCTTTAATGTTTCAATAATAGAGTCAAGTTCTTGCGCCAGACGCTTGTAGTCTTCGAGTTTCAGAGGACAGGCTGAGAGTTGATCTCCCATACTCGAAGGAATCTTAGCAAACGCTTTTTTCTCAAGTTCCTTACCTTTCGCTGTCAGACTGACAATCTGTTGGCGTTTGTCTTTCTCGCCTTTTTTACGACAGACAATACCTTGCTTCTCCATGCGTTGTAGCAATGGGGTGACCGTGTTGGTTTCTAATAACAGACGATGTGCGATGTCGTTAACAGGCTGATTGTCTTTTTCCCACAGCACCATAAGAACAAGGTACTGCGGATAGGTGATGCCCAACTTTGTCAATATCGGTGTGTATGCCTGTGTTATCAGTCTGGTTGCCGTATATAGACGGAAACATATCTGATTATCAAGTTGTAACTCTGCGTGCATATTTCTATACTCTTATTTTCAGCTTTCAATTAAGCCAACATGGCTTCAATGTCCTTCTCAAAGTCCTTAGGCTCTGTTGTTGGCGCATAGCGTTTGATAGTCTCACCGTCCTTGGAGATCAAAAACTTGGTGAAATTCCATTTGATATCGCTGTCCTTCTCCACACTATTGCTGATAGCCTTGAAGAGAGTCTTTGCGGCTTTTGCCTTCAGTCCATTATATTCCTCGGTTGGAGCCTGTGACTTCAGGTACTCGAAAATAGGTTCTGCTGCAGGTCCGTTCACGTCGGTTTTCTTCATGATTTGGAAGGTTACTCCATAGTTAATCTGGCAGAACTCTTCAATCTGTCCGTCTGTACCAGGATCTTGTTCCTTGAACTGGTTGCATGGGAATCCGATGACGACCAGTCCCTTGTCCTTGTACTTCTGGTTCAGTTTCTCCAGCCCTTCAAACTGAGGTGTGAATCCACACTTGCTGGCTGTGTTGACAATCAGCAATACTTTTCCTTGAAACTCTGAGAAATCAATCTCCTTGCCTTTGCTCGTGAGAGCCTTGAAATCATAAATCTTAGCCATATATTCCTAAATTATGTCGTTTGCGATATTTCTGAGGCAAAGATAAAGATAATAATTTATATCGCAAGCGATTTATGTTATATTTTAAGTTTATTTAACAATATATCGCGTACGATACAATATGGAATATTTTGTTTTACGGGTTAAATAATCATGCACGATTTATGCTTATTCAATCATGATCATGATTGCAATGGCAACTGCATGTAGGTTGCTTGTGTTGCAGTTTTATACGCACCACGTTTAGAAGTAATAGGATAAGTGTTCCGGTGCATATCCATTCAAACCATCCGGCACCATGTTCGTGTTCATTTGAAATCATTAGATTGTTAATGAACCATTCACGAGGTAGGAGATAGTCAATACCTATTCCGAACAAGACAGACCCCAGTATTATAGCAGTAATATAAAGTGCCAAAGCTTTATTTCCCAATACTTTGTTTATGACGAAGATTGATGCTAAATTACATGCAGGGCCTGCTATAAGCATAACTAAGGCTGCACCAGGAGTTAGTCCTTTCAGTATCAGTGCAACTGCAATAGGTATGCTGCCTGTTGCACATATATACATAGGAATGCTGATACATAGTACAAGTAATATACTTAGTGCTGTATTGTCTTTGAATATAGAGAAGAAGTCGTCAGGAACAAGTACTGTAATCAAACCAGCAATTATTAGGCCTATAACGAGCCATTTACCTATATCCTCCATCAGTTCAATAAAACCAAATTTAATGGCTTCATAGCATTTTCCCCAGAAACCATGTTTCTCGTTGCATTGATGGCAGTGTGCTTCCTCTTGTTTTTTATTGGACTCAGAATCCTTTTTTATATCCTTGCCTTGTAAGAAAGTAACTAACGAACCGCTTACAACAGCTGTGAACAAGGCGGCTATAGGACGAACTATTGCAAATGGTAATCCCATAAGAGAGTAAGTCGCAATAATGCTATCTACTCCTGTTTGTGGTGTAGCCACTAAGAATGAAACAACAGCTCCTTTGCTTGCGCCTTCACGATATAATGATGTGGCTGTTGGTATTACCCCACATGAGCATAAAGGTAACGGAATCCCGAAAATGGCAGCATTTATAACCGATTTTATGGTATTACCGCTAAGATATTTTGTGTACCATCCATTAGGAATAAAGGCGTGCATTACGCCAGCTAATATGAAGCCTAAAAGCAAGTAAGGCGACATCTCATTTATAATCCCTACTACCGCTTGTAGTACATTAAGAACATATTCCATAAATTTACCTCCTTATATTTTGACAGAATTATATTTCCCAATTGTAATATAGCACTATAAATAACTCATATACTCATCTAATTATTGTGTATAATCTTATGACTCAGTTATTTATTCCATAATAGTATCCAGAATCATCATAAGAACAAACCCAATGGCAAAGCCCATTGTACTTAAATTGCTGTGCTTACCCATTGATGCTTCAGGGATAAGTTCCTCAATAACCACATATATCATGGCTCCAGCAGCAAATGCCAATAGATATGGCAAGATTGGAGTCAGTGTAGAGGCTAATAATAATATAATCAGCCCTCCTATAGGTTCGATAACGCCACTTAGACTGCCTATCATGAAAGAACGCCATTTGGAGTTACCTGCAGCGCGCATTGGCATTGAGATGATAGCTCCTTCTGGGATGTTTTGTATTGCAATACCGATTGATACGGCTAATGCGTTTACTAATGTAATGTTGCCGACTCCTTGGTCAGCCCCACCATACACAACACCTATTGCCATTCCTTCTGGTAGGTTGTGTATTGTAACTGCTAATGTAAGCATTGCTGTGCGTGAAAGATGCGAACGAATCCCCTCAGGTTTATCTGTTCCGATATGTAAGTGAGGGGTTAGTTCGTCTATCAACAACAAAAAACAAATCCCTAACAAGAATCCAACAGAGGCAGGAACAAATGACCACTGTCCGCTATCTCTGCACATATTCATTGCTGGGATTAATAGTGACCACACAGATGCTGCCACCATTACACCTGAAGCGAATCCTAATAATGATTTCTGTAGAGGTTCTGACATTTTATTCCTCATAAGAAAAACAAATGCAGAACCAAACATCGTACCCAATAATGGGATTAGGAGTCCTATAGCAAGTGTAACAATCATAAATGTGGTTATTTAAGATTGCTGCAAAGATACATATTTTATTTTGTTTACACAATACCTAAATATGATGATTGATAAACAATTATATTAAGAATATCGGGAAAAGTCTGTTGTGTAAAGTATAGAAAGAACAATAATCGAATAATATATTTGTTTGGTTCGAGAAAGTTTATTACATTTGCAAGCAATTCGGGGGAGAAATCCCGATAAGTTATAACGAAGCATTAGCTATTATTCTTGTCCGAATCAAAAGCCTGCAAACTGATGATTCATAGTCATTAGAATAACGCTAATCCACGGAAAGTTTGCTTTTCCGTTGCTCACAGTTAGAGTTGATGCTCGCACCAATTAGGTGTGGGCTAATCTATGTGGGCAACGGGGTTCATGCAGGCTCCTCGTGGACAAGATAGAAAGGCCTACACTTTTCTTTTTAGCAAAATCTGATGAATAGGATTGATAGTAATGCGCAAACTATCAACCATTATGACTAATCAAAATCTGTCGAAAGCAAAAAAAGAAAAAAATGATGAGTTTTACACTCAATATCCTGATATTCAAAAAGAAATAAATGCATATTTAGAGTATAATCCTAATGTTTTTCGAGGAAAAACAATTTTACTACCATGTGATGATCCTGAATGGAGTAATTTTACGAAGTTCTTCGCTCAAAACTTTGAAAATTTTGGCCTAAAGAAGTTGATTTCTACTTCTTATGCTGTTGAAAGTAAAAAGATAAAACAATGGGAACCAACTATTTTTGAAACTGAAAATCCGAACTACGATGCTGACAAAAGTCGTACAAATGGTAAAATATTTGTTCTAGACCACGATACCAATCAAAATGGTATAATTGATATTGATGATTTGGAATGGAAATACCTTGAAGGTGATGGAGATTTTCGCTCTGATGAAGTGAAAAAACTGCGTGATGAAGCCGATATTATTATTACTAATCCTCCCTTTTCTCTATTTCGTGAATTCCTAGCATGGATTATGGAAGCAGGAAAACAATTTTTGATAATTGGAAATGTAAATGCAATATCATATAAAGAAGTATTCCCTTATATAAAGGATAATATCATTTGGTTAGGTGTAAATTCTGGCGCAAAAGAATATTTAAAGCCGCAGGGTGGTTTTAAAAAAATGGGAAATACTTATTGGTTTACTAATATAGATCATGGTAGACGTCATAATCCTCTTCCCTTAATGACGATGGAAGATAATTTCAAATATAGTAAGCATAAGGAGGTTAAAGGCATTGGTTATATTAAATATATTAATTATGATGCAATAGAAGTCTCATATACAGATGCAATTCCGAGTGATTATACAGGAATAATGGGCGTTCCTATTTCCTGGCTGGACAAATATTGCCCTGAGCAATTCGACATAGTTGGAATGGCAAATGGGGGTGATTTAGGGGTATTTTATGGCGTGAGTTCAAATCTTTCTAATGAGGATTGCAAAAAATTATTTCAAGAAGATAAAGGCTTTAGAAAGGGTAAATTATGCTATAGAGACTCTAATAATAAATTAATAAGTTGTTTTGCAAAAATCCTTATCCGTAAAAAATTATAAATCGATATATTATGAGAACAACTTTAAAGCAATATACAGTTCGTGAGATTTGCGAAGGATTTGTATATAATGAATATGAGTGTAAAGGTTTGTTCGGTCTTTCTGGTAAACTCACCATTCAACCCGAATACCAACGTAATTATATCTATGCTGATGGGAAACGCGATGTTGCTGTGATATATTCAATGTTGAAAGGTTATCCGCTCGGACTTATTTATTTTAACAAGGTTTCTGAAGGTAAGTTGGAGGTTCTTGATGGTCAGCAACGCATAACAAGTTTTGGTCGTTTTGTTACAGGAAAGTTTGCAATAAAAGATGCAAATGGTATGGAACAGTATTTCTCTGGTCTTGCAAAAGATTTGCAAGATATGATAATGAATACCCAACTACTTATTTATGAGTGCGAAGGCGAAGAAAGTGAAATAAAAGAATGGTTTAAAACAATCAACATTGCAGGTATTCCGCTCAACGAGCAGGAGTTGTTGAATGCTGTGTATTCAGGTCCATTTGTAACGAAAGCCAAAGAACAATTTTCTAACTCTCAAAATGCTAATGTACAGAAATGGAGTGCATATATCTCAGGAAGTGTGAATCGACAGGATTTCTTGCATACGGCATTGCATTGGGTGAGTAAAGGGAATATTGGTAATTATATGAGTATGCATCGTAATGATGATAGTATACAGGAATTAGAAACATATTTCACAACTGTAATAGAATGGATCTCTTGTGTTTTTTTAGATGTGGAAAGTGAAATGAGAGGCTTGGAATGGGGACGATTATATGAAATATATCATAAGCATTCGTATAATCCACAAGAAGTGTCATCACTGGTTCATGAATTGTATGCTGACCCATATGTGAAAAGTAGAAAAGGAATATTTGAATATATCTTAGGTGGATGTACAGATAAGAAAATGCTTGAGATTCGTGTTTTTGATGAAGCTACAAAGAAAAGAGTGTATGAACAACAAACTTTAGAAGCAAAGAAAGAACAAAAGTCTAATTGTCCGCTTTGTGCTTTGTCGGATACTAATAACAAAACAAAAATTTGGGGCATTAAGGATATGGATGCTGACCACGTGACAGCATGGAGCAAAGGTGGGGCAACTGATATCTCCAATTGTCAGGTACTATGTAAAACCCATAATAGGGCAAAGGGTAATAAATGAGATTATTAATTCTTTGATAATCAATATTTCAGGGTAATATGTAAAAAATGTCATTTTTGTTGTATGGAATGATATTTTCAATTATTTGTGTCCGCTAAAACTTTTTAATCCAGATACAAATTAATGTCGGTATTCTTTCTTGGATTCCGACTTTTTTATCTTAGTTTTAGCGGACATAAATAATTGAAAATATTAAACATTTATTTTTTCAATGCATCAAGCAGATTGTCCATCGCTTTACTTGCATCTTTGGTCTCTTCATAGAGTTTTACGAACTTACTTCCGATAATGGCACCTGCCGCATTTGCTTGGGCTGTTTCCAATGTTTGCTTGTTGCTGATTCCAAAACCAATCATACATGGATGTTTCAGGTTCATTTGATTGATGCGTGAGAAATATGACTGCTTTGCTTCGTCAAACTTATTTTGTGCACCTGTAGTTGCTGCAGAACTTACCATATAAATGAATCCGTCAGTATGTTCGTCGATAAAACGGATACGTTCATCGCTTGTTTCTGGTGTTATAAGCATTATGATTCGTACATCGTATTTATCTGCGATAGGTTTATATTCCTCTAAGTAATCCTTGAAAGGAAGATCTGGGATGATAACTCCATCGATTCCGACTTTTACACATTGTTGGCAGAATGCTTCAAATCCGAATTGCATGATAGGGTTCAAGTAGCCCATAAGAATTAATGGCATCTTCACATCTTTACGTATTCCGTCGAGTTGTGAGAACAATTTGCGGAGTGTCATCCCGTTGCGTAAGGCTTTTGTGGCTGCATCTTGAATGACAGGACCATCTGCCATAGGGTCGGAGAATGGGATACCTACCTCAATCATGTTCACTCCCTTTTGTTCTAATGTACGTATAGTGTCTGCTGTTCCTTCAAGTGTAGGATGTCCAGCACAAAAGTAAATCGATAGAATATTTTCGCTTTTAGTGGCGAATAGTTGATTTATTCTGTTCATTTTCTATTTAGTTTATTTATAAATTCTTGAATGAGTTTAGCATCTTTCATTGCAGGAGAAATTTCGAAACCTGAGTTTAGGTCGATTCCTGCAAATTTAGGATGATGGAACGATTGTATCTTCTCTACATCGGCAGGTTTGATGCCGCCAGTAATGAGAAATGGGGTACTATCCTCATACTGCGTTAATATGTCCCAGTCGAATTGTTTTCCGCTACCGCCATATTCTTTGCATTTTGTTTCAAAGAGGAAATAATCCACGATACCTTCATATTGTCGGATGGAATCCAAATCTGATGGTTCGTTTATTTGAATCATCTTTATTATCTGTATTTCCTTTCCGATTGTGTTGCGGAGTTGTTTGCAGAAGTCTGGGTTTTCGTGACCATGTAATTGAATCAGATTAAAATGAAAACTGTTCATGCGGTCGATTATGCCTTGCAGTGTTTCATTAACAAATACTCCTACACGGGCTTTGTTCTGAGGTAGATATGTCGGTACGTTATCTACATATCTTGATGAAGGTGGATAGAAGATAAATCCCATCCAGTCCACGCCTTCTAATGTGTCTATTGCGTGGATGTTATCGGCGTCCCGCATTCCGCATACTTTGATAATCATGCAGTAACCTCCTCTATGAATTCCTTTAATGCTTTTCCTGGCTCGGGAGTTTTCATGAAAGTCTCACCGATAAGGAAACCACGGAATCCTATTTCGCGCAGTTCTTTTACTGTCTGTGGGTTACTTATTCCGCTCTCACTTACCAGCAGATATTCTTTTGGTAATAATGAGGCAAGATGGTATGAGTTCTTCACGTCGGTATGGAATGACCCCAGATTACGATTGTTTACACCTACCATATCGATGCAATCACCCACATAGTCAAGTTCTTTCTCAGTGTGAATTTCAAGCAGAGTCTCTAATCCCAACTCATGTGCGGTTTTTGCCAACATCTTACATTCTTGTTGTGTGAGGTCGGCAGCAATGAGTAACACTGCATTTGCTCCAATTGCTTTAGCTTGGAACAATTGATATTCGTCGATTATGAAATCTTTACGTAGGATAGGACACTTGACAAGTGGACGCGCTGTATTGATGAAGCTCATTTTACCTCCAAAATACTTCTCGTCTGTTAAGATTGAGATTGCGCTTGCACCATTGTTATCATATGAAGCAGGGATAATTTTGGGATCTCCTTCTTCTTTGATCCATCCTTTAGAAGGACTTTTACGTTTGAACTCAGCAATAATTCCCGAATCAGATTTAGCCAGACTGTCTCGCATGGATATCTGTGTGTAGTTTCCCTTAGAAATAAGTTCCTCTACATTGTTGTATAACATGGTTGGTGGTACAAGTTCCTTTTGTTGAGCCACCTCTATACGTTTCCATGCAACAATCTCTTCGAGTATGTCTTTTGCCATATTTTTATCATTATATAGTTTTTCAGCTTCTTTGATTTACGAGTTGACTTCCACGAATTTCTTGAATTTGGCAAGTGCCTTACCGCTTTCAAGAGATTCTTTTGCTATTGCAACTGAATCGGCCATAGTGATATTTTTGTCCATAATACTGATACCGCAGGCTGCATTTGCAATCACCACATTTTTTTGTGCTTCTGTTGCAGTTCCTTCTAATACGGCATCAAAGATTTTCATTGCTTCCTCAGGAGTTTCACCACCATAAATATCGCTCTGCTCAATATATTTCAGTCCTAAATCCACTGGAGTGTAAACCTTCTCGAAGTTATTTGTACAAATCTTAAATCCGCTTGTTAATGAAATCTCATCGTATCCGTCGTATGAAGTTATCACACCGAAGTTGTCACCGATACGTTGGTGAAGGTTGGTGTACAGACGTAACTGTGCTTGGTTGGCTGTTCCGTGAAGAGAATTCTGTGGATGACATGGGTTTACGAGTGGACCGAGGAGGTTGAAGCAGGTTGGTACACCTAATGCTTTGCGTGTAGGTCCTACAAACTTCATTCCGTAAGCAAAAAGAGGTGCGTGGAAATAGCATATTCCAGCCTCTTCTAATGAACGTTTCAATTGGTTAATGTCATCAGTAAATTTTACACCATGTCCTTGTAGCACATTACTTGCTCCACTAACAGATGATGAACCTCCGTTTCCGTGTTTTGTCACCTGATAACCTGCTCCTGCTATAACAAAAGCAGCGCATGTTGAAATATTGAAAGAGTTTTTGCCGTCACCACCAGTACCCACGATATCTAATGTGTTATATTCGCTGAAGTCCAGATATTTACCTGTTTCTAATAGTCCTTGACGAAAACCTAAAAGTTCTTCAACAGTAACGCCACGTGTTTGAAGAGTCATCAGAAGTGCAGCAATCTGTTGTACATTGTATTTCTCGTCAATAATACCCATCATGATATTATATGTGTCTTCTTGTGTGAGGGTATTTCCGTCAATAAGTTTTAATAGATATGTCTTCATTTTGTGTTATGTTTAAGCCAGTTATTAATAATTGTTTTACCTTCTGGAGTGAGCACACTCTCTGGATGATATTGAATACCACGAATATCATATGTCTTATGGCGTAATGACATAATGAATCCTTCATCGGATACGCTTGTGATTTCCAAACAATCTGGAAGATTTTCTTTGTCAACCACCCAAGAGTGATAGCGTCCCACTTCTATATTTTTAGGAAGTCCTTCAAACAGATAATCGTTGACAGTGATTGTTGTAGGGGTTGCTACTCCGTGATATACCTCACTTAGATTAATAAGTTTTCCACCGAAACTCTCACCGATGGCTTGATGTCCAAGACACACTCCAAGGATTGGTTTCTTTCCAGCATAATGCTTGATTACGTCTAAGAGCAATCCAGCTTCTTCTGGGATGCCAGGACCTGGTGATAGGATGATTTTGTCGAAGTTTGCCAGTTGTTCTAATTCGAACTGATCGTTACGATAGACCATCACATCTGCTCCAAGTTCTTTAACGAGATGACTTAGGTTGTAGGTGAATGAGTCATAGTTGTCGATTATTACTACTTTCATATTGTTTGACTTCAATTTTTCGGTTTGTAATTATAGAGTTTCTGCGATTGATATAGCTTTACGTAGTGCACCTAATTTGTTGTTCACTTCTTGTAATTCATATTCAACATCGCTTTTTGCAACGATACCACCACCTGCTTGGAACCATAGTTCATTATTACGACTTACAAATGTACGAATGGTAATGGCTTGGTTAAGGCTGCCGTTAAATCCGATAAAACCTACACATCCACCATATGCTCCACGGTTGTGTGGCTCATATTCAGAGATGAGTTGCATTGCTCTGACCTTAGGCGCACCTGAAAGTGTACCTGCAGGGAATGTGTCAATAAATGATTTTATAGGGTCGGCATCATGATTGAGCTTACCGCTGACTCTTGATACCAGATGTATTACATGACTATAAAATTGCATGTCTTTATAGAAATCGACTTTTACATTGTGACAGTTACGTGACAAATCATTGCGTGCAAGATCCACCAACATCACGTGCTCTGCATTCTCTTTTGGATCATTCCTCAGATATTGAGCATTTTGTCTGTCTTGTTCCTCATTACCAGTACGTTTGGTAGTTCCTGCTATAGGGTCGATGTATGCTTGACCGTTTTCTATACGGCAATGTGTTTCAGGACTTGAACCGAAAATTCTGAAACCTCCAAAGTCGAGATAGAACAGATAAGGAGATGGATTGATGCTACGAAGTGCACGATATAGTTTGAAATCATCGCCTTCATACTTCTGTTTGAATCTGCGTGATAATACAATCTGAAATACATCGCCACGTAAACAGTGCTTAATTCCTTTTCTGATATTTTCACGATGTTCATCATCTGTAAGTGTTGATTCACAATCGCCAACAGGATGGAAACCATATTGCTGATAAGGACGATTGTTTACATCGTGTTCCAATTGGTTTAAGTCGTCTTTTTCTCCATCTTCTAATAACTCGATGATTGTAACCTCGTTTTTGAAGTGGTCAAAGATGATATAGTCTTTATAAAGGATATAAAGCAAGTCTGGAGCGTCATTCTTATCTTGTGTTTCGTCTTTTACGTTGATATGCTCAAAATATTTTACAGCATTGAATGTAGTATATCCAAACAAACCACATTCCTCTTTATTGTCACCTTCAATCTGGAAACTATTGAGAAAATCGTTGATTAAGCGTGCTGTGTCGTATTCTTCAGTTATAGAAGTACGAGTTTCGTTTCCGTCAGGGAATTTCATCACTCCTACACCATGTTCCACTGATACATAACCTATAGGGTGTGTACATATGAATGAACGGCTGTTTTTCCCGTCGTGGTAGTCAGAGCATTCCATAAGAGCACTTTGTGGATATGCGTCACGTATTCGCATATATACACTGACAGGTGTGTTCAAATCGCCTAATATTTTTTTAGAGGCGGTATTATAATGGTACTTCATAGTTTCTTTGTTGTATTTTTAGTTATGTAGTGACTGTTTGCCCTTTGTCTGTTTTTATTGTATTTTTACAAGGAGATATACACTCTCAAATTAGAATTATTTGATGGAATCCTGATGCTTGAGATATGTGTCAAGGTCTTTATCTCCTCTACCGCTTACAGTGAGCACCACTACTGTGTCTTTTGTGAATTGATCGGCTACTTTTGGTAACAATGCCAAGGCATGTGAACTTTCAAGTGCTGGGATGATACCTTCCATGCGTGTGAGTTCGAATGCTGCCTTAAGTGCTTCGTCGTCGTTTGCAGGCAACACTTGTGCTCGACCTGTCTCGTATAAGTTACAATGAATAGGACCTGTACCAGGGTAGTCAAGTCCGGCAGATATTGAATATGGTTCAATTATCTGACCATCTTCTGTTTGCATCAGTTTTATACGGCTACCATGTAAGATGCCTACAGTTCCTACTTGCATGCTCGCAGCAGTCTGTCCTGATTCGATTCCAAGTCCGCCTGCTTCACCTAATATGATTTTCACACGTTCATCATCGATATAATGATATATTGTGCCGGCTGCATTTGAACCGCCTCCCACACATGCCATCAGATAATCAGGGTAGTCTCTGCCGATTTTCTCTTTGAGCTGCCATTTGATTTCTTCTGAAATAACCGATTGGAGTCGTGCAACCATATCAGGGTATGGGTGAGGACCAACAGTAGAACCGATTATATAAAATGTGTCGGATGGATGACAGCACCAGTCTCTGATTGCTTCGTTAGTGGCGTCTTTCAGTGTTTTGTTTCCGCTTTCCACTGGAACTACAGTTGCCCCTAACATCTTCATTCGTTCTACGTTTACATGTTGACGTTGTACGTCTAATGCTCCTTGATAAACAGTACATGGCATATCCATCAGTGCGCAAGCAGTTGCAGTTGCTACTCCGTGCTGACCAGCACCGGTTTCGGCAATGATGCGTTTCTTTCCCATCTTCTTAGCTAAGAGAATCTGACCTAATGCATTGTTAATCTTATGAGCACCTGTATGGTTGAGGTCTTCACGTTTTAAATACAATTGACATCCGTATTTCTTACTCATACGTTTTGCGTAGTATAGAGGAGAAGGTCTGCCTACATAGTCTTTTAACAAAGCATGATATTCACTCTTAAATTCTTCACTCTCTAAGATTGGAAGATATGCTTTTTTAAGATCTTCTACTGTCTTATAGAGAATTTCTGGAATGTAAGCTCCTCCGAATTGTCCGTAAAAGCCGTTGTCGTCAACTTGATATGTCATATTTATTTATGTGTTATTGTTTGTTATTCTGTTTCTGAGTCTCTTGTGGTGGATCAAAATGAAAAGAACCAATCGCAAGTACGACTGGTTCTTTTTAGTTCTATGCTTTATGATATTGGCTTCGCATAGGGGAATGACCATTTGACTTACGATTTTTTGAATCCCAAGCAATGCCAACGCCAATATGTGTTAAACTTCTGTGTCATAATGTGCAAATCTAATTTGATACCATCAATATGTGAACTATGTATCCTATTTAATTTGTCCGTTGCAAAGTAACAACTTTTATTTTAAATATACAAATATATATGATAAAAAATGCTATTTTTTTGTTTATGCATATGTAAATGTATTAAAAAATATGTGTTTGAAGATCAATTGATGATGTTGTGTCGCTCTACACCACTTAATTATCTTATTCATCGGTTGTTAACCTTGCAATATGCTTATTACCTTTTGTGAGTAATTGCTTCAAATGTGCCTTTAGTGATTCGGGTGTTACCTGTTTTATGTATGATATGTCACCCTGGTTCACCACAATGCCATCAAGTGCTTTATTGATATAATCAGTACGAATTGTATAGTCATTGCCTTTTTTTGTAATTTCACCTTTCTCATGTTCTTTTATACAATTGTCTATCAATTCCTGTGTAATCAGATCGCCGTCTGCCATGTTGTTTATAATGGTCTCGATATCTTTTGTGATTCGTTCGACTTCCGATGGCTTACATGAGATGCAAATGTTACATAGCATTTTGTGGTTAGGTAGATATGTTTCTAATATTCCACATTTTGGCGTATATACATCGCTTTGTTGTATGCGTAATGTATTGATAAGTATATTCTTTAGAATACTTTGCAGTACTTGGTTGTGAGCATGGGTCTCTTGTGTATATTTATAACCCTTTTCCCATGTGTAATACATATATGCTTCGCAGTATGGAGTAGGATTATTGATCTTCTCTATTGATATTGTGTTGCTTGTCTTGAAGTGGTCCGATTCCCATACTCTTCGTTTCACTGGTTCAGACTTTGATGGCAATGAAGCAATATACCTTAATATATATGGCATGATGCTGTCGGTGTCGTATTCACCTTGTACTACCATCATCGAACCATTAAAATTGGAGAAATATTCTTTTGCCACTTTTTCGAAGTGTGTTATATTGTATTTATTAACTTCTTCTATAGGATGTGGAATAATGCGTTTTGTTGATGCATATGGCGCAGTTAGAACCTTGAGTGAAGACTGTGTTAATGGATTCTTTAATGCAATGGCACTTGTTTGCAGTTCTTTTAGTTTTTCATTAAACATAACTGAATCAATCTCGGTTGAAACCAATGTGGCATGAAGCATCTTCAGGTAATTTTCTACAATTCTTATGTTATAGGCTTCTGTTTCATATGTGTCGTTGCATTTATCTATAATTACGTTTGAATGACTACCATCATTAGTATATTTTCTGAGACATGTATTTAACATACCATGGTAGAAAAAGTCTTCATCACTTAGTGCAGAGTTACCTTGTGGACGTTGAAATCTAAAATATATATGATCGTCTTTTGTCTTCATTTTCATCAGTACCACCTTGATGCCATTTGATAGCATCACTTCGCTGATACTATCGTTTATTATCGTTGTATTAACCACAGATCCTGGGTTGGGAGATAAATCAACACAACTGATGTCTAATCGTTCTAATTGTTCTTTCTTTCCGGCTTTTATTTCTTCAAGTTCCTCATCTGTCATGTTTCTTACACGATTGTAAACGGCTTCTACCTCTTCTTGTGTAGGTGTTGTTGCATTTTCAGGGAACATAAGAGTTATACTCATGTTGCGTCCACTGGTGAAATCCATAAATTTATTGTGTAACTGCTCTTTTGTGAGGGTTGTTTTGGTGTAACGTTTTGCCATTTCAATACCTAAATCAGATGGAATTATATCTCCCATATAGAAATTATCTGCACATCTTGTAAATAAGTCATTATGTGTCTTGTGGGCTACATACGATGAGTCAACAAATACAATGGCGGTTGAATCTTCATTGTATTTAGGTGGGGTATTGCTGATTTCTGGTTCTAAATCTTCGTCCGTGAATCCGTTACGGCGAATGAGTTCAATCTGTTTTGCGAGTATCTCCATGGTCTTTTGCCATTGTGCTTGTTCTCCGTCTAAAGATAATAACAGCAAGTAATTCCATGTGTCTCCAAATTCAGTGATTCCAGTAGAATAATTAAAGATGTTATTGTATTTTGCTTTGAGACCATTAAGTCTGCTTTGCATAAGATCCTTGATTTTATAGGTTATTACCGCATCTCGCATATCTCCAATCAAGTTCTGTTTTTCAGAACCTTGTCGTGGTATTCTTGTTGTAAACAAAACTGAGAAATATGGTATGAATTTATCCTTTAAAATACCAATGTTTGGGGTTTCAGTATCTGGAAAAGATGGTATTGCAGGAGCAACACTTTTGCCTCGTTTCATGCCATTAAACAGATTTTCTATCTTTTCAACTATATCGTCAGGCTCAATATCCCCGATAACCACAATTGCTTCATTTTGTGGTTGGTACCAACGTTTATAGAATTTTTGTATAAGTGAGGCTGGGCAATTCTGTATGATATTGATGTCGCCAATAGGTGAATGCTTTTTATAAATAGAGTTTCCAAAGTACTGCTCTCTGATTTTGTCGGCAAAGGATAAAATTTCTTTGCTTCTCCATTCCTCAACAATAACGTTGCGCTCGGTTTCCACATCTTTTTTGTCGATAGTCGCATTGTTAGCCCAATCGCGCAATAAGAGAAGGCATGAATCTGTCAGTTCTTCATCTTGTGTAGGAATAGATTTGAGCATGTAACGAACAGTGTTGAAACCTGTAAAGGCATTGCTGTCATGTCCGAATTTTATTCCGTTGCGATTCATGAAACCTATTACATTATTATCTGGAAAATGTTTGGTTCCTTTGAACAACATGTGTTCAACAAAATGAGCAATTCCACGCTCGTTTTCTGTTTCAACCATCGAACCAGCCTTCACAAGAAGGTAAAAAGAGGCTTGTTGTATCTCATTGTCGTTTTTTATCACATAATAGGTGAGTCCATTATTGAGTACGCCTTTATAAACTGTTGAGTCGTCAGGTATTAATTGTTTATCAATTTCATCTATGTGATTTGAAACTGAATTATTGCTTTGAGAATAGGCTGAACTGCTGAAAAGGTTCAGTAAGAGTGAAATAATGGTTATAAGATAGATTCTCATATTATTAGTAAATTAAGTTAAGACTTTACGAAAAAGCTTATTGTTTTTTGTTAATAACTTTGACTTTTAGAGATTTGGTGGTATATCCTTGTCCTTTTAGTAGTGTAAAATCGAAAAAACTAAGTATTCGATATTCTTCAATAGGTTAAGGCTATGATAGGTGAAATTAGGATAATAGGCGACACTATCTTATAAATATTGGTGCCGCCTATTGTTATTTATTTCTTTATAAAACTCTTTATAAATGTAATCAGAAACCATATTGAGGCAAATCCAAAGATACCTGTCATTATGACAAATGTATTTCTGTTGGGATCGTCAGATGGCAGTTCTATCAAAAAATATATACATATGGCGGTACATGCTAAAATAAATAGAAGTGATACCGACATAAATATTTTTAAGAGATTATTCATGATTCTCTGATTTATTATTTATTAAGTTTCCAAGAAAAACCGTCTTTAGTGTCTTTTACTTCAAAACCGAGTGCAGCAAGTTCGTCGCGTATCATGTCGCTTGTTGCCCAGTCTTTATTTGCTTTAGCTTTCATGCGTTGCTCAAGTAACATATCCACAACCTTACCAAATGCAGCTTCGCGCTCTGCGTTGTTGCTTCCAGCGTTGTTTTTAAGTCCTAATAAGTCGAACATGAATACTTCAAACAAGTTTGTCAGTTCTTTTAATGCCTCTTCTGTGATTGTGGCTTTCTTATCGGCAATCTGATTGATTACTTTACTTGCGTCGAAGAGGTTACTGATGACGATTGGTGTGTTAATGTCATCATTCATTGCATCGTAGCATTTCTGACGTAAGTCTGAAACATAATCAGTTTGGATTGAAGAAGCATCTCCGTTTGTTGGCTGTAGGCTCTTCAATGTCTTGTATGAGTCCATGAGTCGTTCTAATCCTTTTTCAGCAGCTTGAAGTGCTTCGTTGCTGAAATCGACTGTAGAGCGGTAGTGAGCTTGAAGGATGAAGAATCTGATAGTCATTGGACTATATGGCTTCTCAAGTTTCTCATGTTCACCGCTGAAGAACTGGGGAAGAGTAATGAAATTGCCAAGACTCTTACCCATCTTTTGTCCGTTGATGGTGATCATGTTGTTATGAACCCAATAATGAACCATTTGGTCTCCTTGACTTGCTACAGCTTGAGCAATTTCGCATTCGTGGTGAGGGAAAATAAGGTCCATTCCTCCTCCGTGAATGTCAAAATGATTTCCGAGGTATTTGCGTCCCATTGCTGTACATTCGCAATGCCATCCAGGGAAACCATCGCTCCATTTACTTGGCCAGCGCATGATGTGTTCAGGCTGTGCTTTTTTCCATAAAGCAAAATCGGCTTGATTCTTCTTTTCGCCTACACCGGCAAGTTCGCGTGAGTTATTGATTATATCGTCAAGATTACGTCCTGACAATACTCCATATTTGTGCTTTTTATTGTATGCTTCGACATCAAAATAAACAGAACCATTTGACTCGTATGCAAAACCGTTATTCATGATTTCTTCTACGAGTTGTTCCTGCTCGATGATATGTCCAGTTGCATGTGGCTCAATTGATGGTGGTAATACGTTGAGGGCACGCATGGCATCGTGGAAACGGTTTATATAGTATTGTGCCACTTCCATAGGTTCAAGTTGCTCTAAACGTGCTTTTTTGGTGATTTTGTCTTCACCTTCGTCGGCATCGTGCTCCAAATGACCAACATCAGTTATATTTCTAACATAGCGTGTTTTATAACCCAGATGTTGGAGATAACGGAATAAAATGTCGAATGTGATTGCAGGACGTGCATGACCTAAGTGTGCATCCCCATATACAGTGGGACCGCAGACATACATTCCTACATGGCCTGGCTCTAAAGGTCGGAATAATTCTTTCTGACGAGTTAGAGTGTTGTATATAAGTAGATTCTGTTCCATAATTTGTTTGTGTATTTTGGCGCAAAGTTAGTAATTATTTATTATTTAACAATGTATCATTAATGGAATAATGTCATAAAAAGTGATTTGCTTTTATCTTTTGATTGTAATAGATGGTATATATAGGAGTCAGAATCACTTATATATGTTGCGATTTATATGATTCATAAATAAATTTAGACTAATTATTGAATAAATCAATAAAAATTGTTTACTTTGCAGAATAAATATTCTATACAATATAAAAAGATATGATATAGAGAGTGTCTTTATATTACATGTAATTGTAGATTTATATACTTAATTATTCATCGTTATATGGACTATTCTTATCAATTATAATAAAACCATCAATTTATGTCACGCAAGAAACTAAACAAAAACGAACTGAAAGAGAAGATATTGAAATATCTCTCAACTCATTCCCGCGAGTCGTTTACTTTGAAGAAATTGTTCTCAGGACTAAGACTCACTACTCATCCTGCAAAACTGTTGTGCGTGGATATTCTTAATGATTTGTTGGAAAACGAACAGATCTTTCGTAATTATGATGGTGAGATAGCCTATAATGGAAAGACTAATCAGGTTGTCGAAGGTATATTCAGTCGTACTTCGGGTGGTAGAAATTTTGTGGATACCCCTAATGGAGTTGGTATAGCCATACATGATGAAGATACTCTGCATGCTTTAAATGGTGACCAAGTGAAGGTGTCATTGTTTGCAAGCCGAAAAAACTCTGATCGCACTTATGGTGAGGTGATAGAGATTGTCAAACGTAGTGACAAACCTGTTGTCGGACAACTTCAGGTTAATCATGGCGTTGCTTTCCTTGTTCGTCCTGATGGAACTTTGCCATACGACGTGTTTATCCCAAATGATAAATTGAAAGGTGGTAAGGATGGTGATAAGGCTATTGTGCAGATTGTTGATTGGCCTGAAAACACTCGTAACCCAATTGGAAAGGTAAAGGAGATATTAGGCAAGGTCGGTGAAAATGAAACTGAGATGCATGCTATCTTGGCTGAATATGGTTTGCCATATACCTATCCTAAGGAAGTGGAGAAATATGCTGATACATTATCTGACACAATCTCTCAAGAAGAAATTAACCAGCGTGAGGATTTCCGTGATGTTGTCACATTTACAATTGACCCACGCGATGCTAAAGACTTCGACGATGCTTTATCTATA
The DNA here is from genome assembly GCA_024682395.1 of Bacteroidaceae bacterium. Classification (GTDB taxonomy): domain Bacteria; phylum Bacteroidota; class Bacteroidia; order Bacteroidales; family Bacteroidaceae; genus Colivivens. Next base: position 105,706 of record JAIKZH010000055.1, on the reverse strand, counting down.
AAAGTAATAGAGAAGTCTAAAGGTAAGTCAAGTTCTAAAACTATATATCAGGTCGGTGTACATATTGCAGATGTGTCGCATTATGTCCTCGAGGGCTCTATAATTGATAAGGAAGCTCAAAAGCGTGCCACTTCAATTTATCTTGTTGACCGTACAATACCGATGCTCCCAGAACGTTTGTGTAACTACATTTGTTCTTTGCGACCAGACGAAGAGAAACTTGCTTTTTCTGTTGTTTTTGACATGGACGAAGAGGCTAAGGTATATTCGTCAAGAATTGTTCATACTGTGATTAAGAGTAACCGACGATTCACATATGAGGAAGTTCAAACCATCCTTGAACAGAATGGTGAAGCCGACGATATAGAAGGACATATACCTGTTGCGCCTGATAAACGAACAGGAGAGTTCTGTAATGAGTTGATTATTCTTAACAGAATGGCTCATAAACTGAAGTCGTCGCGAATGAAAAATGGTGCAATCGACTTTGATAGAGAGGAGGTCCGTTTCGAAATTGATGAAAAAGGACATCCTACAGATGTATATTTTAAAGTGGCAAAAGATGCAAATAAACTGATTGAGGAGTTTATGCTTCTTGCCAATCGTACAATAGCTGAGAGTGTGGGAAAAGTGAAAAAAGGCGAAAAAGCCAAAACTCTTCCTTATCGAGTGCATGATTTGCCAGATCCTAATAAATTGGAAAATCTGGCTCAATTTGTAGGTCGATTCAAATATCATATTGTAACCCAAGGTACTAAGACTCAGGTGGCAAAAAGCCTTAATAAACTCTTGCAGGATGTACATGGAGAGAAGATACAGAACTTGGTTGAGAACGTATCTCTGCGTGCTATGATGAAGGCAAGATATTCAACACATAATATCGGACATTATGGATTGGCTTTTGATTATTATACTCATTTCACTTCGCCTATCCGACGATATCCCGACTTGATGGTACATAGATTGTTGACTCGATATGCAACAGGTGGGGCAAGTGCGAGTCAGAAGAAATATGAAGGTCTGTGCGAACATAGTTCTGCAATGGAACAACTTGCTGCTTCTGCTGAACGTGCAAGTATCAAATATAAGCAGGTGGAATATATGAGCGATAAAATCGGCGCAGAATTCCCTGCAAGAGTCAGTGGTGTAACGGAATCGGGTATTTATGCCGAGATCGTAGCAAATAAATGTGAAGGATTTATCGCAGTACGTTTCCTTGGCAATGAAAACTTTGATTTCGACGAGAAAAACTACTGTCTTGTTGGTCGTAAGTCACATACTCGTTTCAGTATCGGTGATGATATACAGATTCGTGTTGCAAAAGCTAATCTGTTCCGTAAGACTTTGGACTTTGATTTTATTAAACGACTCTAATCCTGTTCTGTATAGAAAAACCTACTGAGTGTTGTCAATGAAAGGATATGTATCTTTTTTAACCCTATTTATGGCCTCTGTGAGTATGTTTGCAGCGGATAAGGTTAAGATTACTATAGAAAACAAACTGTCTGCAGAACGTCTGGAGATGGCTGAAATGGACATGTCCTCTATACGAAACAAACTCGGTACTGATGATTTCATTGTAACAGATGCTGATGGACGTGAAATACCAAGTCAGAAAACTTATGATGGTAAGTTGATTTTTCAAGTTGGTGTGCCGTCAAAAGGTAAATCTATATATTATGCAGTTACAGGACATGCTGCGGAATATGAACCTTTGGTTTTCGGACGTCAGTTCTTAGAATACAACAATGATATAGCATGGGAAAATAACTATGTGGCATTTAAATGTAGTTGTCCTGATTCAATGTTGAATAATAAGAATGAATCCTTTGGATATGATGTCTTGAATAAAAGAACAACTGATTTGGTGGTTGAGGCTCGATATAAGAACGAATTTGATAATAATATCCGTGCAACAATCCGTAGATTAAGAGAATTGGGATATGGCAATTTGGCTGATGATGTATATAATTCGATTAGTTATTATGTAGATCATGGAAACGGATTGGATTGCTATAAATCGAATGCAACATTAGGATGTGGAACATCTGCCTTGCTTGTTGGAAACGATATGTCTATTCATTTTCCGAATCCTTGTAAGCAATGTACAATCCTTGATAACGGACCTTTAAGATTTACGGTTCAGATGTCGTTTGATACGATAAAAATTGATGATAAATATGTTGTTGAGAAACGAGTGGTGTCTTTAGATGCTAATTCTCATATGAATAAGGTTGATGTGAGTTATGAAGGTATGACTTCTTCAATGCTTTCTTCTGCCGGAATCGTTATTCATAAAGAGAATCCATACGCATATATAATGAATGTAAAAGATGGTTATATGTTGTATGAGGATCTTGGCGATCCTGAACTCTATAAAGACAAATATCGTTCTGAACAAAATCTGGATTTCGGACACACATATATTGGGGTTGCTTTCCCTGCTTCCATCGATAAAATGTTCTATAAATCTGAGGACGAAATTCAAGGTGCTGTTGGGCATGTATTGGGTGTTGTAGGAACCAAAAAACAATTTACGTATTATTTCGGCTCTGCATGGAACAGAAATGCGTCAACAAATATAATATCCATGGGAGATTGGGAGTCATATCTTAATGGCTTTGCAAAACGTATAAAATCTCCATTGATTATTACAGTTAAATAATAAGACTTCTTTACAAAGGATTGCAATTAGGTTAATATTAAAAATACAATAAAAATAATAATATATGCAGAAGAAAATCTTTTTAATCTTTTTGATGTCATGTTTGTCATGTGCAATGGTTGCTCAGACTACAGAACTCAAATTCGGATATGTAAGCTATTCTAAGATAATGAAGGCTATGCCTCAATATATTAAGGCTCAAGAAAGTTTGAAAGCACTGAAATCGAATTACGATAAAGAACTTAAACGTTCTGAACAGGCTTTTAATAAGCAATTTGAGGAATATGTCGATGGGCAGAAGTCTTTCCCAGAGAATATCTTGATTAAACGCCAGAAAGAATTACAACAATTGATGGAACAAAGTGTGGCTTTTAAACAAGAATCACAACGCTTGCTTGCAAAAGCTGAAAACGAACTTATGCAACCTGTTGAAGAACATCTTAAGGCAATATTGGCTGAGATGGGAAAGGAAAAGGGGTATCCGTATATAATTAATATAGATAATGACGCATACCTTTTTATTAATCCAGAATTAGGCGAGGATATGACTAACGAAGTTATTTCTTCATTAAACAAATAGTCCCGAAAAGATGACACCAATAGGAATATTTGACTCTGGATATGGTGGGTTGACGATACTCGACAGTATCCGAAAACTGATGCCACAATACGATTATATTTATTTTGGCGATAATGCACGTGCTCCTTATGGAACACGTTCGTTTGATGTTGTGTATGAGTTTACGTTAGAGGCTGTTCAGAAACTATTTGAGATGGATTGCCCGTTGATTATTCTCGGTTGTAATACGGCTTCTGCTAAAGCTTTGCGTAATATTCAGCAAAACTATCTGCCTACTGCTTATCCTGACCGTCGTGTGTTGGGTGTGATACGTCCCACAGCTGAAATCGTTGGTAATTATACTCATTCTCATCATATCGGGGTACTTGCAACCGAAGGTACTATAAAATCTAATTCATACACTCTCGAAATACAAAAGATTTTTCCTGAATGTGTAATTACAGGACTTGCATGTCCAATGTGGGTGCCATTGGTTGAGAACTGTGAATTTGATAAACCAAGTGCAGATTACTTTGTGAAAGAGCGTATAGATACATTGCTTAGTATGGACCCGTTAATCGATACTATAATCTTAGGTTGCACGCATTATCCTCTTTTGATTAATAAGATAAAACAATATTGCCCTCAACATATTATGATTATTTCTCAAGGACAATATATAGCAAATAGTTTGAAGGATTATCTCCAACGTCATCCCGAGATAGATTCGCGTATCTCACGTGGAGGCTCATGTAAATACTATACATCTGAATCTCCGGAACGCTTTGGTGAAAGTGCATCCATCTTCCTTAATCAGAAAATCGAAGTTGAACGAATATAAATATCGGAAAAATAGAAAGTCTGAATCAATAAGTAATTTAAAATAATAAATATAAAATGAATAATATTAAACACGTTGTCATAGACACACTTATAGTATTGGCAATATTCTTAATTCCACAAGTTGTATTAAGTGGATTATTATTTTTTTTTGACAACTCCTTCACATTTGATAACTATGGATTTATAGTGGGACTCAGTCTCACTCTTTCTTCTTTGTTTGTGATTCTGATAGTCTTACTTACACGTCATATAAGCATTAAAAAGGAATTCAACACCAAGTCGATAAGATGGAGGCTCGCACCAAAAATACTATTAGCTATTTTCGCTGGATTCTTTTCACTTAACGTAATAGCAGAATTTATCGGCTTTCAGGATGTATCTTTTGGAATTATAAATATTCTGATGAAAGATAAATTCGGAATTTTTGCTGTCGCATTTTTTGGTCCAGTTGCCGAAGAACTGGTTTTTAGAAGTGCTCTTCTTGGAAAGATGTTGAAACGAGGAGTAAATCCCATTTACGCAATACTGATTTCATCGTTTATGTTTGCGGTCGTACATTTTAACCCGATACAGATATTTTATGCTTTTGGCGTGGGCGTTATGTTCGGGGTGCTATACGTGAAAAGCAAAAGTGTGCTTCCTTCATGTATATGTCATGTGTTGAATAACACATTAACTGTCATAACATTTATGATAAACGGAGATTTGGCAAATATGACTTATAAAGAAATATTTGGTAGTTGTGGCATCTTGATTCTTATAACGATTATAGCCATTTATTTATGTGTAAAGATATTCTTATGGTATTATAGACAAAACAGAGAAGAATCGGAAAATTTACAAATTAATAATGATATTTAGTTAGAAATGAAGCATTTGTGGTTGTTGATTGGCCTAATGGCTATAAGTGGAAATGCTTTCTCTCAATCTGAAATGGAATGGGATGATTTCGTTAGCGAGATCTATGATGAGATGGGAGAAGATGAACAGACAATGGAGATGATAATTTCAGAGTTGGAAGAGATTCATATGAGTCCAATGAATCTAAATGATGTCTCCGAGGAAGATTTACACAGATTACCATTCCTTTCTGAAAGTCAAATCCGTGATATAGTCTTTTATCGAGAAAGAAACGGATTGTTTATGTCGACGGGCGAACTGATGCTGATTAATAGCTTAGATTTTGAAACACGTCAACGACTAAAATTATTCTGTGAGGTTGTGCATCCAGAAAAAGATGTACATAAGAATCCTTCGTTGCGTGATTTGCTGAAATACTCACGACATGAAATAATCGGAAGAACTGATGTGCCTTTTTATACTAAAGATGGTTTTAAGAATAAACCAGATAGTATCATACAGAAATCTCCTAATAAGATATATCGAGGCAATTCCAATTATCATTCGTTTAGATATGCTCTTTCCTCAAAAAACATCTTGTTTGCTGGCTTACAGTTTGAGAAAGATGCAGGCGAGGACTATTTTGATTATTACTCGGCTTATGTTCAATATAAGAATAAAACTGGGATAGTCCGTAATCTCATAATAGGTGATTATCGTGCAGGTTTTGCACAAGGACTTGTTGTCAATTCCAATATGAGTTTTGGCAAATACATGTCTTTAGGTAATCAAAACTATGTGAATCGTGGATTTACAAAACATACATCTTTCTCTGAACTCAATCATTTCCGTGGTGCTGCTATAACCATGAAATTATGGAATAAGATGGATTGTAGTATGTTTGTGTCACATATGAATATTGATGGTACAATGAGAAACGATTCATTAGGTCTGTCTTCGTTATTGTCTGACGGATTTCATCGCACTCAGTTAGAACGAAGTAAGAAAGGAAATGTGGGTGAATTGTCCTTTGGTACTAATATGCAGATGTTGTTACCTGGATGGCAAATCGGATTAACAGCAATACATTCGCATCTCTCAGTCCCTCTTATGCCTGCATCTGATACTCCTTCTACCATTTATAAGCGTTTTTATCCCAAAGGCTCTGATTTCACTAATTATAGTGTAAACTATGGTTTTGTAAAAGAAAAGATTAGTATGGTCGGTGAAACTGCATCCTCTTTCGATGGAGGAATAGCTACAATCAACAACATACAATATAATATCGGTAGCCAAACAACTCTTTCTCTCATACAGCGTTATTACTCAAAGGGATATACCTCACTTCATGCTCATGCGTTTGGTGAGAATTCTTCTGTTCAGAATGAGAATGGTGTGTGCATGTCTCTTTCTATGTCGCCAATGCGAAATCTAAATTTAGCCATGTATGCCGATTATGTTTATTTCCCTTTCTTAAGGTTCCAAACATCCGAAAGTTCGCATGCCATCGATTTATATGGACAGATTAATTATGACTTTTCTAAGAAATCGTCGTGGCAACTGCGTTACCGACTGAAATCAAAGCAGAAAGACTGTAAAATAACAGTAGGAAGCAAAGGAAACGAAATTGATTACACGAAATTATATTATTTCACAAATCAAAGTATAAGACTGCAGAATTCATTTGATATATCATCACATTTATCATTGAAATCAACAGCATCGCTTAATATTATTTTCAACCCAAATTCTGGAACCTCTTATGGATATGGTTTCGGAGAATTATTAAAGTTGAAGGACTCGTCGGGCCGTCATTTAGATCTATCGTTAGCATATTTCAATACTGATAATTATGATGCACGTGTGTATGCCTACGAACCATCTTTGTTGTATTCTTTGGGAGTGACAAGTTATGCATATCATGGCATTAGAGCCGCATTGCATGTTTCTCTGCCGATATTTAAGTCTTTTACATTCAATTGTAAGTTGGCAACAACCAAATATTTCAACAGAGAAAGTATTGGAACAGCATTGGAAATGATTGATAGCTCGCATAAGGAGGATTTACAATTACAAATACGATATAGGTTTTAATCGTTTATAAAAATGGTATTATCTTTCCCCCCTTTTGCAAATTAAGCAAATTCAGGATTTCCATGGTCTAAACTTGCATTTATGACTGGCGTTAATATATCCTTTTAATGCCAATGCAATCAGTAATGAAAATAAATTCGTATCTTTGTCCCGCAATTAAGTTTTAATGACAAATTATGACTCGTAAAGATTTTGAAATAATGGCACCTGTCGGATCTCGCGAAAATCTGGCTGCAGCAATCAATGCAGGTGCTGATTCTGTGTATTTTGGTATCGGAAAACTGAATATGCGCTCTCATTCTGCAAATCCATTTAATATCGATGATTTGAAGGATATTGCTGCAATATGCCAACAACACGGAGTTAAAAGCTATTTGACCGTAAATACGATAATATATGAAGAAGATATCGAAGTAATGCACGAAATTGTTGATGCGGCAAAAAGTGCAGGTATCTCTGCTGTTATAGCAAGCGATGTGGCTGTGATGACATATTGCCGTAAGGTCGGACAAGAAGTCCATTTGTCAACCCAACTTAATATCTCTAATATTGAAGCTTTAAAATTCTATGCACAGTTTGCCGATGTTGTTGTTCTGGCTCGTGAATTAAACATGTGGCAAGTGGCCGACATTCACAAACAAATTGAAGAACAGCATATATGTGGTCCTTCTGGTCAGTTGGTTAGAATCGAGATGTTCTGCCATGGTGCCTTATGTATGGCAATAAGCGGAAAATGTTATTTAAGTCTTCAAAATGCAGGACGTAGTGCAAATCGTGGTGAATGTGTGCAGATATGCAGACGAGGCTACGAAGTTACCGACTTAGAGACTGGCGATAAACTAAATATCGAAAACAAATATATTATGTCGCCAAAAGACCTTAAAACTATAAGATTCATCGACATCATGATGAATGCAGGTGTAAGAGTCTTTAAAATAGAAGGACGTGCACGTGGACCAGAATATGTTCATACAGTTGTAAATTGTTATAATGAAGCAATAAATAAGGTTCTTGAAGGAAAAGGCACCGAGGAAGAATGGGAGAAATGTTGTGATCATTGGGATGCACAACTCTCAACTGTCTTTAATCGTGGTTTCTGGGATGGATATTATCAAGGTCAGAAACTTGGTGAATGGTGCGAGGTATATGGAAGCAAGGCAACAGAGAAAAAAGAATATGTTGGTAAATGTATAAAATACTTCTCAAACATCGGAGTCGCTGAATTTCTTATTGAAAATGTTGATTTACATGTAGGCGATAAGATTCTCGTTACTGGAGTAACAACTGGTGCTCTTATACAAACTGTCGACGAAATCCGATTTGATCTCGAACCAGTATCTGTTGCTACTCGTGGTCAACATGTCTCATTTAAAACAAACGAGAAAGTACGACCAAACGACAAACTTTATTTGCTTGTTAAACGAACTTTGGCATAAGAGTAATTAGAATAATATTTTTGATACACCCTTCTAAAACAGGTTGAATGTATTTAATCATAGCCTCAATTCTTCGGAGTTGGGGCATTTTCTGTTAAAAACGGAATTGTTATTTGCCATATAACATATATTGATTATCTTTGCATCGTAAACTACTTATAATTCATATGGTATTCATCCTAATTCAATCCCCAATAAAAATATAATTCTTATAAGTTATGACTTTTCTAACTCGCATAGAGAAACTATATAATCGACTATACTTTATAACCGAATTCTTCTCGGTATTATTTGAGGAGGTGGAATTCTATATAAAATATGTAATAGCAAAATTAATAGACAATTGGTTCCCCAAGGCTCATATGCGCATAAAAGAGGTCCGCGCTCGTAGTAGGAGTAATATAGAGCAAGAATGGAAGGTGCCTTTTTCTTCCTTTAATTCAATGCGTGTTACTTTTTCTAGAGGAGTTGTTTCGTGTGTTTCATTCTTGCCAATCTTTTTATTCTCCCTGTTTATATTAAAGATGTTTTCAAAGTATTTTGAGAATGAACAAATAGAATGGAATGGGGAAAATTATACATTGTTTATGAGTTTTATTATATGCTTTCTCATAGATTATTTTTTCTCATTACGTCATAATAAATATGAAAAGTATCGTGAAGAATATCTAAGAGATAATACTTCTCAAAAAGCTCGGAAGACAATATGCGTTGTGTTATTTGTTAATTTGTTATTGTTTGGTTCAATAATGTTGCATGCACTTTATTCAGATAAGATAGCAGAATTTATAGTCTCTCTAATGAAGTAATACAAAATTCATACAAAACTTTAAATAACCGGTAGCCATGGTTGTCGGTTTTTGTTTTATTGTAATTGTAATAAAAAGCATGAATGATACTTGGTATTGCAATTATTTGATTATCTTTGCGATTAAATTCAATAAAAACAAACACAGATGTCTATGAAGAAATTACTTTGTTTAATGCTTCTTTCCTCTTCACTGTCAGCTTTTTCTGTCAATGAACATGTGTTGACTGTCTCTCCAAAGAAAATTGGTGCTCCCATTCCATCTACCTTATATGGAATTTTCTTTGAAGATATTAATTTTGCCGCTGATGGCGGTTTATACGGTGAATTGGTAAAAAACCGATCTTTTGAATTTCCCGATCATTTCATGGGGTGGAATATTTTTGGAAATGTAAAACTGAATAGTGATGGACCATTCGATAAGAATCCTCATTATGTGCGTCTTGGATATAGCGGACATAATGACAAGCATTCGGGATTGGAGAATGAAGGCTATTTCGGAATAGGCTACAATAAAAACAACCTATACAGATTCTCTGTCTGGGCAAGAGTTCCAGAGGGTGGCTCTGCAACATTGCATGTCATGTTTTGCGACCCTAACAACAGAAACGGAAATCAGCAAATAGCTGAAACTGATGTTGTGGTTGAGGGTAAGGAATGGAAGAAATACTCAGTTGAGATACGTGCAACCCGAACTGTAGATAAAGGTTCTTTACGTGTTGTTCTTAGAAAAGAAAGCAATGTCGTTGATTTAGAGCATATAAGTCTTTTCCCAGTAGATACATGGAAAGGACACGAAAACGGAATGCGTAAAGATCTTGCACAAGCATTAGCCGACTTGCACCCTGGTGTCTTTAGATTCCCTGGCGGATGTATCGTTGAAGGAACTGATTTGGCAACTCGTTATCAATGGAAAAACTCTGTTGGACCAGTTGAAAACCGCCCATTAAATGAAAATCGTTGGCATTACACCTTTGAAAACCGATTCTTCCCTGATTATTTCCAAAGCTACGGACTTGGATTCTTTGAGTATTTCCAGTTGTGCGAAGAAATAGGTGCTTCTCCACTTCCTGTTGTAAGTGTAGGACTGGCATGTCAGTTTCAAAACCACTCTGAAGAGGCTCATCAACCAATCGGTGAATTGCAACCATATATCGACGATGTCCTCGACCTGATAGAGTTTGCTAATGGTAATCCTGATAAGAATCGTTGGGCTAAGTTGCGCGCCGATATGGGACATCCAGCACCTTTTAATCTTAAATATGTTGCAATAGGTAATGAACAATGGGGGCAAACCTATATCGATCATCTTAAACCTTTTGTAGAACAGGTAAGAAAGAAATATCCTAACATAAAAATCGTCGGTACAGCAGGACCAAATAGCGAAGGAGCAGATTTTGAATTCTTATGGCCTGAGATGAGAAAAATCGGAGCCGACTTGGTTGACGAACATTTCTATCGCCCTGAATCATGGTTTTTGCAGAGCGGAAACAGATACGATAATTACGACCGAAAAGGACCGAAAGTCTTTGCAGGTGAATATGCTTGTCATGGTAAAGGAAAAGGATGGAACCACTTTGAAGCGGCTTTGATGGAGGCAGCATTCCTTACAGGAGTAGAACGTAATGCAGATGTGGTGGAAATGGCTACATATGCACCATTGTTTGCTCATGTTGACGGATGGCAATGGCGTCCAGATATGATATGGTATGATAATCTACGTTCATATAAAACCTGTTCATGGTGGATTCAGTCTTTGTTTTCAAATAATAAGGGAACAAATGTAATCTCTTGTATCCTCGATAATAACAAACCTGCTGCTGGTAACAACGGACAAGATGGACTTTTTGCAAGTTCTGTCATCGATAAAGTGACAAAATCTGTAATTGTTAAGATTGTAAATACCAATGATAGCAAACAGACGATAAAACTGAATGTGAATGGTTATCTAAAGAACAAGATAAAAGCTGTAGTTACAACCTTTCAGTCTGACTCGCTTGATGGTGAGAATACATTGGATGAACCAAACAAGTATGTCCCTGTAACAACCCAACAAGAATTCCCATCAAACTCTTTCACAATCTCTGTGCCAGCAAAATCATTTGTCATGTATGAACTGAAACAACAATGATATGAACGTGTATGTGAATGAAAAACAGGTCAGAATCTTCGTCGGCGCAAAAGTAATCGATGCTCTGCGACGTGTGTTTACTCGACGACATATTGACCTGAAAATGATTGATGAAAAATATGTGAAGGTCTATGACGAGTATGGCAATGAAGTGTCGTTCGATGGACCTCTAAAAGAAGGAAAACATTTGTTTTATGAAATGATACCATTTTAAATAACTAAATATAAATTATGAAAAAGATTTCAACATGCTTATTGGCATTATTCTTGCTCGCTGTATGTACTACAGTGACAGCACAAAGACAAACAATTAATATTTTGTCAACAAACGATATGCATTCAGCTATCGAACAAATGCCAAAACTCGCTTCTATAGCAGATAGTCTTAGAAAAATCGACCCAGATCTCATCGTACTCTCTGGTGGAGATAATAGAACAGGAAATCCATATAACGATATGTATGAAGTACCTGCATATCCAATGGTAGCATTAATGAATGCTGTCGGATTTAATGCCTCTGCTATAGGTAACCACGAATGGGATAACAACTGGACTGGTTTCCGAACAGTAACAAATCTTGCATCATTCCCATTCTTGTGTTGCAACGCCACAATCCCTGATTCAATGAATCTTAAAGTTAAACCATATATGTTTATCAATGTGAAAGGTGTAAAGATCGGTATCCTTGGCGCAATACAAACAGGTGTAAACGGCCTGCCAGATAGCCACCCAAAGAATATCAAAGGTATCACATTTAGAAAACCAGACGATGTAATACCAGAATATAAATGGATGCGCGATCAGTGTGATGTGTTTATATTGCTGTCGCACGATGGATATGAAGAAGATGTGGAAACAGCCAAACTCTATCCGTTCTTTGATCAAATAGTAGGAGGACATAGCCATACTCTTACAAAACCAAATGATATACATAATGGAGTGTTAATCACTCAAGTGAAAAATAAACTTGCCAACGCCACTCACACCACAATCATAGTGGAAGATGGTAAAGTGGTTAGCAAAACATCTGAGATTATAGATATTAAAAACCGTCAATCATATAATGAAGATGTCGATAAACTCCTCCAAACCTTTATGGTAAATCCAAAATTAGAAGAAGTGCTCGGTAATGCCGAGGCCGACTTTAATAATTATGAAGAACTCGGCTGTCTTATGTGTGATGCCATTCTTGAAGGAACAGAATCTGATATCTCATTGCAAAACGGAGGTGGTGTCCGCTTTGATAAGTTCCTCGCAGGACCGATGACAGTAAATAATGTATTACAGCTAGATCCTTTTGGCAACGAAGCAATCGTATATGAAATTACAGGAAAAGAAATCGGTGATCTGATAATGAAATGTTTCTCAACAGATAGTGAACAAACACCATATGTGGGCGGAATTACATATGAGATGATTCTTGATAAAAACCACAAACCAACATCAATCACAATGAAAACTCTTGATGGTAAAAAGTTAGACCTCAAGAAAAAATATCGATTCGTAACCAATTCATATGTCAGCGCAATCCTACCAGCACCGAAAAGTGATGCAGGAACAAGTACCTTCCAAACCTGCTCAGACCTGATAATGGATTATATAAAGAAAAAAGAAACAGTGAACTATCAAGGAGTGTGCCGCGCCGTTATAAAACAATAACTCGCAGTCAATCCTATACCATTCTATAATATTATAATATAATGTAAGAGGGGTGTTCCATAGCCATTCAACGGCTAAAGAACATCCCTCTTTCTATAATAGGCTGTAAGCCCGAAAAACAAATTTTTTTTCAAAAACGTTTTGTCATTTGAATAATATGATGTAACTTTGCACCCCAAATGGGAAAACTTATCCCAGATAACTAATTAAAATAACTAAAAACAAAAAAGTAAGAATTCATGATTATCGTACCTGTTAAAGACGGTGAGAATCTTGAGAAAGTACTCAAGAAGTTCAAAAGAAAGTCTGAAAAGACTGGCGTGATTAAAGAAGTAAGAACTCGTAAGCAGTATGACAAACCATCTGTTACAAAGCGTATCAAGATGCAACACGCCATTTACGTAAACAAGCTTCACTCTTCAGAAGATTAAGAAAAAAGCTTAGAGATACGTATTTTTAAACAAATTATTAAAAAAAGTAACGCACAAATTTGGTTTTGTCCAAGAAAATCCCTAATTTAGCGGTGTAAACAAGAACGAATAGTTATGTTGACCGAAGATTTCTTGGAGTATTTCCGAACAGAGCGTAATAAATCCGAACTCACGGTCTTGAGTTATCGAAAAGATCTGGAAGAGTTTGAAACGTTCTTTGAAAGTCTTAAAGAAAACATAACGTGGACAAATGTTGACGAGAGCATTGTCAGAGAATGGGTCATTTATCTAATGGATGACCAACACATGACAGCTTCGTCAGTAAATAGAAAGTTGAGTGCTCTGAGGAGTTTCTTTCATTATCTTCTAAGGATGCAAGTAATAACAAGCAATCCAATGACGAGGATAACAGGTCCTAAAAAGCAAAAGTATCTGCCAGTGTTCGTTAGAGAAAACGAAATGAATATAATGCTGGAAGAATTAAGCCGAGATGATACCTATGAAGGAATCTTGAGTTTGACAGTGATATTGATGCTATACTTGACGGGGATGCGACGTGCTGAGATTTTATCACTATCTGATAGAGATATAGATTTTAGTAGCAAACAAATTAAAGTAACAGGAAAAAGAAATAAACAAAGAGTAATACCATTCGGCAATGAACTGGAATCTCAAATAAAACGTTATTTATATGCTCGTGAACAACAATTCGGTGTAGGATTCGAAAACCTTTTTATAAATAAGAAGGGAACACCATTGTCAAAAGCACAAATATCGGAGATAGTTAAAAGAGAATTGTCAACAGTTACAACTCAACAGAAAAAAAGTCCACACGTTCTGCGACATACATTCGCAACTGCAATGCTAAATTCAGGCGCGGATCTGACATCGATACAAAAATTGCTCGGACATGCAAGTCTCGCAACAACGCAAGTATATACACACGTGTCGTTTGAAGAACTGAAAAATGCTTACCAGAACGCACACCCGCGTTCATAAAACTTTAAGACTATGGATATAAATGTAAAGACAATCAAATTTGATGCAACAGACAAGTTGCAGGAATTCATTCAGAAGAAGGTTAGTAAACTGGATAAATTTTGTGACGATATAAGAAAGGTAGAGGTGTCACTTAAAGTCGTGAAGCCAGCAACTGCACTAAATAAAGTAGCAAGTATTTCAATTCCACTACCAGGTGAAGAACTTTTTGTGGAAAAGCAGAGCGACACATTTGAAGAATCAATCGCACAATGTCTGCCCATTTTGGAGCGACAATTAGTTAAATACAAAGAAAAACAGAGTCAAAAGTAAAAAAGATTCTAAAAATCTTTGTTAGATTAAAAAATAATATCTAAATTTGCAGCCGTTTACGCGCAAGGTGAACTTTGCGCGTAAGGCTACAAGCCTCTTTAGCTCAGTTGGCCAGAGCACGTGATTTGTAATCTCGGGGTCGTTGGTTCGAATCCGACAAGAGGCTCAAGGAAGGAAATTCCTTATTCAGGGCATATTCCAGAGTGGCCAAATGGGGCAGACTGTAAATCTGCTGGTTTTCACCTTCGGTGGTTCGAATCCATCTGTGCCCACTGAAGAAAATAACCAACAACAGCCAGTCTCTAAGACACACGCTGTTATAGCTCAGTGGTAGAGCACTTCCTTGGTAAGGAAGAGGTCACGAGTTCAAATCTCGTTAACAGCTCACCGATAAAGAATAATAAGGTAAAAAGAAGTTGCTTGCACGACAAGGCTTCTGAAAATATCAAAAATATCAAAGAGATAAAATAACAGTATTAACTCTTATATAAGAAAACAAAAGCTATGGCAAAAGAAAAATTCGAACGTACCAAACCCCACGTAAACATCGGTACAATTGGTCACGTTGACCACGGTAAGACAACTCTTACTGCTGCAATCACTACAGTGCTTGCAAAGCAAGGAC
This sequence comes from Bacteroidaceae bacterium, assembly GCA_024682395.1. GTDB lineage: Bacteria > Bacteroidota > Bacteroidia > Bacteroidales > Bacteroidaceae > Colivivens. The sequence goes on along the minus strand of JAIKZH010000055.1, from coordinate 90,304 downwards.
TTTCTGAGTTGAAGTCATTCGATCAGATCGATAACGCTCCAGAAGAAAAGGAACGCGGTATCACGAGCAATACAGCTCACGTTGAGTATGAAACAACTAAGCGTCACTATGCGCACGTTGACTGTCCAGGACACGCCGACTATGTAAAGAACATGGTTACTGGTGCTGCTCAGATGGACGGTGCAATCATCGTAGTTGCTGCAACTGACGGTCCTATGCCACAGACTCGTGAACACATCCTTCTTGCTCGTCAGGTAAACGTACCACGTCTTGTTGTATTCATGAACAAGTGTGACCTCGTTGAAGACGAAGAAATGCTTGACCTCGTAGAAATGGAAATGCGTGATCTTCTTTCACAATACGATTTCGAAGAAGATACTCCATTCATCCGCGGTTCTGCTCTTGGTGCACTTAACGGTGTTGCAGAATGGGAAAACAAGGTAATGGAACTTATGGACGCTTGCGATACTTGGATTCAAGAACCAGAACGTGCAGTTGACAAACCATTCCTTATGCCAGTTGAAGACGTATTCTCAATTACTGGTCGTGGTACAGTTGCTACAGGTCGTATCGAAACAGGTGTAATCCACGTAGGTGACCCAGTTCAGCTCCTCGGTCTTGGTGAAGATGCTTCATCAGTTGTAACAGGTGTTGAAATGTTCCGTAAGATCCTTGACGAAGGTGAAGCTGGTGATAACGTAGGTCTTCTTCTCCGTGGTATCGATAAGAAAGACGTTAAGCGTGGTATGGTAATCACTCACCCAGGTGCAATCACTCCTCACAAAGGCTTCAAGGCTTCAATCTACGTATTGAAGAAGGAAGAAGGTGGTCGTCACACTCCATTCAAGAATCACTACCGCCCACAATTCTACCTCCGTACAATGGACTGTACAGGTGAAATCTCACTTCCAGATGGAGTAGAAATGGTAATGCCTGGTGATAACGTTGAAATTTCAGTTGAACTCATCTACCCAGTAGCTCTTAACGTAGGTCTTCGTTTCGCTATCCGTGAAGGTGGACGTACAGTAGGTTCTGGTCAGATTACAGAAGTATTCGACTAATAATCACATAACAGTCAACGGTCTAAAGTCAGACTTTCACGGCCGTTGACTTATACACGGGAATAGCTTAGTTGGTAGAGTGTCGGTCTCCAAAACCGAAGGTCGGGGGTTCGAGCCCCTCTTCCCGTGCCCAATGTAAGAATTATGGCAAATTTCAAAGACATAACAAACTATTGCAAGGAATCATACGATGAACTTGTGCACAAAACCACCTGGCCAACTTTAAAAGAGTTGACTAATAGTGCGGTGATGGTATTATCTGCTTCCATCGTCATCGCATTGGTAGTTTTCGCTATTGACACATGCTTCAGTGAACTCATGCAGCGTGTTTATTCACTTTTTAATTAATCATTTTAATCTGAGAAGAAATTAACATGGCTGAAGTAGCAAAGAAATGGTATGTACTGAAAGTTATCAGTGGACATGAACAAAGAGTCAAGGAATATATTGAACTCGACATGAAAAACCATGGATACGAAAAGTACGTGCCTCAAATTCTTGTACCTACCAAAAAAGTAGAGGTTATGGTTCGTAACAAAAAGGTAGTAAGAGATGCAACCTTATTGCCAGGTTACGTTTTGGTTGAAGCAGCATTGATTGGTGAAATACCACACATGCTCAGATTTACCCCAGATGTGCTCGGTTTTCTTGGAGGTGACAATAAACCATGTCCAATGCGTCCTAACGAAATCAATAGACTCTTCGGTCTTGATGATGAAGTTCAAGAGACAACTGTTGGCGTGGACGTTGATTATATTGAAGGTGAATCAGTTAAAGTTACTGATGGACCATTCAGCGGATTCAACGGTATCATTGAGGAAGTAAATAGCGAGAAGAAAAAACTCAAGGTTTCGGTCAAGATTTTTGGTCGTGTAACACCACTGGAACTCGGTTTTGGACAAGTAATCAAAGAATGATAGTTCTGTTACGCTATCTTCTTATATCGTATTAATAAATAAAAACAAATAAACAAAATGGCTAAAGAAGTTGCTGGATTAATCAAATTACAGATTAAGGGTGGCGCTGCAAATCCATCACCACCAGTAGGACCTGCTCTTGGTTCTAAGGGTATCAATATCATGGATTTCTGCAAACAATTCAATGCCAGAACACAAGATAAAGCTGGTAAGGTATTGCCAGTTGTTATCTCTTATTATTCTGACAAGTCTTTTGATTTCGTAATCAAGACTCCTCCTGCTGCTGTACAATTACTCGAAGCTGCTAAGGTTAAGAAAGGTTCGTCTGAACCTAACCGTACTAAGGTTGCTGAAGTAACTTGGGATCAGATCAGAGCGATTGCAGAAGATAAGATGGCTGATTTGAATTGTTTCACAATCGAGTCTGCTATGACTATGATTGCCGGAACAGCAAGAAGTATGGGTATCACTGTTAAAGGAGAATTCCCTGGTAAATAAATTAAAACACTTCAATTAAGATGAGTAAATTGACAAAAAATCAAAAGTTAGTTGCAGACAAGATTGAAGCAGGGAAAGCATACTCTTTGAGTGAAGCTGCAAGTTTGGTAAAAGAAATCACATACACAAAATTTGACGCATCTCTCGATATCGACATCCGTTTGGGTGTTGACCCTCGTAAAGCAAGTCAGATGGTTCGTGGTGTTGTTTCATTGCCTAACGGAACAGGTAAAGAGGTGCGTGTTCTGTGCCTTTGTACTTCTGATCAAGAAGCTGCTGCAAAGGAAGCCGGCGCTGACTATGTTGGTCTCGATGAATACATCGAAAAGATTAAAGGCGGATGGACTGATGTTGATGTAATTATCACAATGCCATCTTGCATGGGTAAAATCGGTGCCCTCGGACGTGTGCTAGGTCCTCGTGGATTGATGCCAAACCCAAAGAGTGGTACTGTAACTATGGACGTTGCTAAAGCTGTACGCGAAGTAAAGCAAGGTAAGATAGACTTTAAAGTAGATAAAGCTGGTATTGTTCACACTTCTATCGGTAAAGTTTCATTCTCTGCTGATCAGATTGTTCAGAATGCTCAGGAATTCATCAATACTATCATCAAGCTTAAACCATCTACAGCTAAAGGTACTTACATAAAGAGCATTTATCTTTCTAGTACAATGAGTAAGGGAATCAAGATTGACCCTAAGTCTGTTGAATAATAATCTCAGAAAGAATTATGAAAAAAGAAGATAAAAGCTTACTGATAGATAGTCTTGTTGAGACAATCAATAATTATCCTCATTTCTATGTTGTTGATATGACAGCTTTAGATTCTGTCATCACAAGTGAACTTCGTCGTGAGTGCTTCAAGGAGCAAATTAAGCTTCAAGTTGTAAAGAATACTCTCTTCGAAAAAGCATTGGCAAACTTTGAAGGTGATTTCGCTGCTTTGGATTCAGCCCTCAAAGGCCCTACAGGTATCATGTTCTGCCAAACAGCAAACGTACCTGCTAAGATGCTTAAGAAGTTCATCAAGGATCACAACGGTGTGCCTGCTTTAAAAGCTGCATACGCTGAGGAAAGTATATACGTCGGAGCAGAGAATCTCGATGCACTTTGTGCTATCAAGAGCAAGAACGAAATCATCGCAGAGGTGGTTGCAGCTCTCGAAGGACAAGTACAAGGAGTTCTTGGTGCACTCGATTCTGGTGCAAGCACTATTCATGGTGTACTTGACACAATCGCTAAGAAAGGCGAATAATTAAAACAAACGAACAAACAAAAAAACTAATAACATTAAAAATTTGTACAATTATGGCAGATTTGAAAGCTATTGCTGAAGAATTGGTAAATTTGACAGTAAAAGAAGTAAGTGAATTGAAGAATATCCTTAAGGATGAATATGGAATCGAACCAGCTGCTGCTGCAGTTGCTGTTGCTGCAGGTCCTGCTGCAGGTGGTGAAGCTGCTGCTGAAGAAAAGACTTCATTCGATGTAGTTCTTAAGAACGCAGGTGCTGCTAAACTTCAAGTTGTAAAGGCAGTTAAGGAATCTTGCGGAATCGGTCTTAAGGAAGCTAAGGACCTCGTTGACGCTGCACCATGCAACGTTAAGGAAGGCTTAGACAAAGCTACTGCAGAAGCACTCAAGACTGCTCTTGAAGCTGCAGGTGCAGAAGTTGAAATTAAGTAATTAATTCTACTACTACAAATACGGTTAAGGGTCCTCAGGTTGAGGATTCTTAACTTTTTGCGTATATAACTTTTAGATATGTGAATTACATTTCTAATGTTATTTAAGCATATAAAAGAAAATTATCTATTACATTGAATATCATATATTTATGATGTGATATCTTTCCAAAATTCATTATAACATATTAATGAATTTAAATTCCACTTGTGGCTGATGAGTTAGTGAGGTTGAATTTTTGACATATGTCATGATTTGAAACGTAATTCGCTTCAATAAATAACTATAACTATAGGTTGATAATGCAAATGAATAGTTGAATGAAATGAGTTAAAGCATATCGACGCTAATATAGAATATAGATTGAAAGTAGGAAATAACTAAATAAACATATATAAATTAATTTATAAGAGATGTCTAAAATCGTAAACAACAGAGTAAATTTTGCATCTGTACAGAATCCAATGCCTTATCCAGATTTCTTGGATGTGCAATTGAAATCGTTTAAAGACTTCCTTCAGTTGGATACTCCACCTGAGAAACGTAAGAACGATGGATTGTATAAGGTGTTTGCAGAGAATTTCCCTATTGCGGATACTCGAAATAACTTCGTTCTGGAGTTTCTTGATTATTATATCGATGCTCCACGTTATTCAGTTGAAGAATGTCTTGAACGTGGATTGACATTCAGTGTACCGCTCAAAGCAAAATTAAAACTTTATTGTTCAGACCCTGAACACGAAGATTTTGATACTGTAATTCAGGATGTGTACCTCGGTCCTATTCCTTATATGACTGATAATGGTACATTCGTAATTAATGGTGCAGAACGTGTAGTTGTATCTCAGCTCCACCGTTCACCAGGTGTATTCTTTGGTTCTAACGTACATACAAACGGAACTCAGTTGTTCTCAGCACGTATCATTCCTTTCAAAGGATCTTGGATTGAATTTGCTACTGATATTAACAATGTCATGTATGCTTATATCGACCGTAAGAAGAAGTTACCTGTAACAACTCTTTTGCGTGCTATCGGTTTCGAAACAGATAAAGACATCCTCCGTATCTTTGATCTTGCAGAGGAAATCAAGGTTAATAAAACTAACCTTAAGAAGGCAGTTGGTAGAAGATTGGCTGCTCGTGTCCTCAAATCATGGATTGAAGACTTCGTAGATGAAGAAACTGGTGAAGTTGTGTCTATCGAACGTAACGAAATGGTTATCGATCGTGAAACAGAACTCACAGAAGAAAATATCGAACTAATACTTGAGACTGGTGTTGAAAATATTCTTGTTCATCATGAAGAGAATAATTCAAGTGACTATTCTATTATTTTCAATACTTTACAGAAGGACCCAAGTAACTCAGAAAAAGAAGCTGTTGTATTTATCTATCGTCAGTTGCGTAATGCAGATCCCGCTGATGACGCAAGTGCACGTGAAGTAATACAAAACTTGTTCTTCTCTGAAAAACGTTATGACTTAGGTGATGTAGGTCGTTATCGTATCAACAAGAAGTTAGGTCTTGATACTGACCCTGATACTCGCGTACTTACTAAAGAAGATATCATTGAGATCATCAAGTATCTTGTTGAGTTGGCTAACTCAAAGGCAATTGTCGATGATATTGACCACTTGAGTAACCGTCGTGTAAGAACTGTAGGCGAACAATTGTCAAATCAGTTTGCTATCGGTCTTGCACGTATGAGCCGTACAATCCGTGAAAGAATGAATGTTCGTGATAACGAAGTGTTCTCACCAACTGATTTGATTAATGCAAAGACTATTTCTTCTGTAATCAATTCTTTCTTCGGAACAAACGCATTGTCTCAGTTCATGGACCAAACTAACCCATTGGCAGAAATCACTCACAAACGTCGTCTTTCAGCCCTTGGTCCTGGTGGTCTTACTCGTGAACGTGCCGGATTCGAGGTTCGTGACGTACACTATACTCACTATGGTCGTCTTTGTCCTATTGAGTCTCCTGAAGGTCCTAACATCGGTTTGATTTCTTCACTTTGCGTTTATGCAAAAATCAATAAACTCGGATTCATTGAAACTCCATACCGTAAAGTTGAAAACGGTGTATGTAATATAAAGAACGAGGACGTAGTATATTATTCTGCTGAAGAGGAAGAAAACAAGATTATCGGTCAGGGTAATGCTCCTTTGAAGGAAGATGGTAACTTCATACGTAAAGTCGTAAAATGCCGTCAGGACGCTGATTATCCAGTTGTTCCTCCTACTCAGGTTGACCTTATGGACGTTGCTCCTCAACAGATTGCGTCTATCGCTGCTGCACTTATCCCATTCTTGGAACACGACGATGCTCACCGTGCCCTCATGGGATCTAACATGATGCGCCAGGCAGTTCCACTTCTTCGTACTGAAGCTCCAATCGTTGGTACTGGTATTGAAAAACAAGTATGTGAGGATTCACGTACAATGGTTACTGCTGAAGGTGATGGTGTTGTAGAATATGTTGATGCAACAACAATCCGTATTCTTTATGACAGAACAGAGGATGAAGAATTCGTAAGCTTCGAACCAGCTGTTAAGGAATACAAGTTGCCTAAGTTCCGTCGTACTAACCAGAACATGACAATCGACTTACGTCCTATCTGTTCTAAGGGACAACGTGTTAAGGAAGGCGACATCCTTACTGAAGGTTATGCTACTGCTGATGGTGAACTTGCTCTTGGTCGCAACCTCCTTGTTGCATACATGCCTTGGAAAGGTTACAACTATGAGGATGCTATCGTACTTAACGAACGTGTGGTACGTGAAGATATTCTTACATCAGTACACGTTGATGAATTCTCTCTCGAGGTTCGTGAAACAAAACGTGGTGTAGAGGAATTAACCTCAGATATTCCAAATGTCAGCGAAGAAGCAACTAAGGATCTTGACGAAAACGGTATTATCCGTGTTGGTGCTCATGTAGAACCAGGTGATATCCTTATCGGTAAGATTACTCCTAAGGGTGAATCTGATCCTTCTCCAGAAGAAAAACTTCTCCGTGCTATCTTCGGTGATAAAGCAGGAGATGTTAAGGATGCATCTCTTAAAGCAAATCCATCACTTAGTGGTGTGGTTATTGATAAGAAACTCTTCTCTAAGGCAATCAAGACTCGTGCTGATAAGAATAGAGACAAGATTGAGTTGCCTAAGTTAGATAAGGAATTCCAAGACAAGGTTGACGACTTTAAGGCAATTCTCATAGACAAACTTCTTACACTTACTAAGAAGAAGGAGTCTATGGGTGTTAAAGACTTCATGGGTGTTGAGGTAATTCCTGCTGGAATCAAGTTTAAGGCTGGTCATTTCGAGAACTTAGACTTTACTTCAATCCAGCTCAGTGGATGGACTGACGATGAACACATTAATGGTCTTATCCGTGATCTCGTAATTAACTATCTTAAGAAATATAAAGTTCTTGACGCTGAACTTAAGCGTAAGAAGTTCGCACTCACAATTGGTGACGAACTTCCACCAGGCATCATTCAGATGGCTAAAGTATATATCGCTAAGAAACGTAAGATTGGTGTAGGTGATAAGATGGCAGGACGCCATGGTAACAAGGGTATCGTTTCTAAGATTGTACGTCAGGAAGATATGCCATTCCTTGCCGACGGAACACCAGTAGATATTGTTCTCAACCCACTTGGTGTGCCTTCGCGTATGAACCTTGGACAGATTTTCGAAGCTGTACTCGGTGCTGCAGGTAAGAAACTTGGTGTACGTTTCGCAACTCCTATCTTCGATGGTGCTCACCTTGAAGATCTTAATGAATGGACAGACAAGGCAGATCTGCCACGTGCTTGTTCAACTCAGCTTTATGATGGTGAAACAGGACTTCCATTCGACCAGAAGGCTACAGTAGGTGTTACTTACATGCTTAAACTTGGTCACATGGTTGAAGATAAGATGCACACTCGTTCTATCGGTCCTTACTCACTTATCACTCAGCAGCCTCTTGGAGGTAAAGCTCAATTTGGTGGTCAGCGTTTCGGAGAAATGGAAGTTTGGGCACTGGAAGCATTCGGTGCATCTCACGTACTTCAAGAAATTCTTACTATTAAGTCTGATGATGTGGTAGGACGTAGCAAGGCTTACGAAGCAATTGTTAAGGGCGATGCTATGCCAACACCAGGTATTCCAGAATCACTTAATGTCCTTCTTCACGAACTTCGTGGACTTGGTCTTAGTGTATCACTCGAATAATATGAAAAGTTCATCAAACAAGTAGAAATTGTAAATCATTAAATTACAAAAACAACTATGGCTTTTAAGAAAGAATCTAAAATAAAGAATAATTTCACGAAGATCTCAATTGGTCTTGCTTCACCTGAAGAAATTTTGGAAAACTCATTTGGTGAAGTTCTTAAGCCAGAGACCATCAACTATCGTACATACAAGCCAGAGCGTGACGGACTTTTCTGCGAACGCATCTTTGGTCCTACAAAAGACTACGAATGTCACTGCGGTAAGTACAAGCGTATCCGTTATAAAGGCATTGTCTGCGATCGTTGTGGTGTAGAGGTAACAGAAAAGAAAGTACGTCGTGAACGTACTGGACACATCGGACTTGTTGTTCCTGTTGCTCATATCTGGTATTTCCGCTCTCTTCCAAATAAAATCGGTTATTTGTTAGGACTTCCTACAAAGAAACTCGACTCAATCATTTATTATGAACGCTATATCATTATTCAGGCTGGTGCAGCTGAGAATGAGGAAAAGAATATCGTTAATAATGAATTGTTGAATGAAGAAGAATATTGGGATGTAATCGATAATCTTCCAGAAGGTAATGATTTGTTACCAGATGAGGATCCAAATAAGTTCATCGCAATGATGGGTGCTGAAGCTATTGAATATATGCTTCAGCGTATCGACCTTGATTCATTAGCAAACGAATTACGTGACCGTGCATACAAGGATTCTTCACAGCAACGTAAGCAAGAAGCTTTGAAACGTTTGCAAGTTGTTGAATCATTCCGCGCATCTAAAGGCCGTAACAAGCCTGAGTGGATGATTATGCACAATATCCCTGTCACTCCTCCAGATTTGCGTCCGTTGGTACCACTCGATGGTGGACGTTTCGCAACAAGTGACCTTAACGACTTGTATCGTCGTGTAATCATACGTAATAACCGTTTGAAGAAACTTATCGAAATCAAAGCTCCAGAAGTAATCTTACGTAACGAAAAACGTATGCTTCAGGAAGCAGTTGACAGTCTCTTCGATAACTCACGTAAAGCAAGTGCTGTTAAGAGCGAAAGCAACCGTCCTCTCAAGTCTCTTTCTGACTCTCTTAAGGGTAAGCAAGGACGTTTCCGTCAGAACCTTCTTGGTAAACGTGTTGACTATTCTGCACGTTCAGTAATCGTCGTTGGTCCTGAATTGAAGATGGGTGAATGTGGTATTCCAAAACTTATGGCAGCAGAGCTCTACAAGCCATTTATCATCCGCAAACTTATCGAACGTGGATTGGTAAAGACTGTTAAGAGTGCTAAGAAGATGGTTGACCGCAAAGATGACCAGATTTGGGATATCCTCGAAAACGTGATGAAAGGACACCCAGTTCTTCTCAACCGTGCCCCAACTCTTCACCGACTTGGTATTCAGGCATTCCAACCTAAGATGATTGAAGGAAAAGCTATTCAGCTTCACCCACTCGCATGTACAGCGTTCAACGCCGACTTCGATGGTGACCAGATGGCCGTACACCTCCCTCTTTCAAATGAAGCTGTTCTTGAAGCACAACTTTTGATGCTTCAATCACATAATATTCTTTCACCTGCAAGCGGTGAACCTATTACGGTTCCTTCTCAGGACATGGTACTTGGACTTTACTACATCTCAAAGATTCGTCCAGGTGCAAAAGGTGAAGGTCTTACATTCTATGGTCCAGAAGAAGCACTTATCGCATATAACGAAGGTCGTTGCGAGGTTCATGCTCCTATCAAGTGTATGGTTGCCGATGTCGATGATAAAGGTAATATGTACAAGCACTTGGTTGAAACTACCGTAGGTCGTATCATCATCAACGAAATAGTTCCAGCTGAAGTTGGATACGTAAACGAGGTAATTGGTAAGAAAGCACTTAAGAAAGTCATCACTAAGGTTATCAAGACTGTAGGTATGGCTCGTGCTTGTCAGTTCCTTGATGGTGTTAAGAACTTAGGTTATCGTAAGGCTTACGAAGGTGGTCTTTCATTCAACCTTGATGATATCATCGAACCAGCAGACCGTCAGAGCCTCATCGACGATGGTAACAACCAAGTTGAAGAAATCGCTCAGCAATATGCATTCGGTCTTATCACTGAAAAGGAACGTTACAATAAGGTAATCGCTACTTGGTCTGAAGTAAATGATAAGGTTAAGAGTTCATTGCTTAAGACAATGACAGAAGACAACCAAGGATTCAATGCAGTGTTCATGATGCTTGACTCTGGTGCCCGTGGTTCTAAAGACCAAATCGCTCAGTTGGCAGGTATGCGTGGTTTGATGGCAAAACCTCAACGTGCAGGTGCCGACGACAACAACACCATTGAAAACCCTATCTTGTCTAACTTCAAACAAGGTATGTCAGTGCTCGAGTACTTCATCTCTACTCACGGTGCTCGTAAGGGTCTTGCCGATACAGCGTTGAAGACAGCCGATGCTGGTTACCTTACTCGTCGTCTTGTCGATGTAAGCCACGACGTGATTATTAATGAAGAAGACTGTGGTACTCTTCGCGGACTTGTATGTACTGCTCTTAAAGAAGGTGACCGTGTTGTTGCAAGTCTTTCAGAACGTATCCTTGGTCGTGTAAGTGTTCATGATATTCAAAATCCAGCAACAGGTGAATTAATCATCGCTTCTGGTGAAGAAATCACAGAACGTATCGCAAAAGAAATAGAAGATGCAGGTATCGAAAGTGTAGAAATCCGTTCAGTTCTCACTTGTGAAAGCAAGCATGGTGTTTGTATGAAGTGTTACGGACGTAACCTTGCAACACAACGTATGGTTCAGAAAGGTGAAGCTGTCGGTGTCATTGCTGCACAAGCTATCGGTGAGCCAGGTACTCAGTTAACTCTTCGTACATTCCACGCCGGAGGTCTTGCAGGTTCTGCTGCTACTAACGCGCAGATTGTTGCAAAGAACAAGTGCAGACTTGAATTTGAAGAACTTCGTACTATCGATCGTCCAGTTGAAGGACACGATGATGCAATGATTGTTGTAGGTCGTCTTGCTGAACTTCGATTTGTTGATATCAACACAGGTATTGCATTATCAACAGTAAGTGTTCCTTATGGTTCAACATTGTATCACAAGGATGGTGATGAAGTTGAAGGTGGTGAACTCATCGCAACATGGGACCCATTCAACGCCGTAATCGTAACAGAATTCGATGGTCAAGTTGAATTCGAAGGTGTGGTTGAAGGTGTTACTTACCATGTTGACGAAGATACAACAACTGGTTTGCGTGATCTTATCGTAATGGAATCTAAGGATAAGTCAATGGTTCCAGTATGTCACGTTAAAGATGCAGCAGGAAACACACTTCGTACATATAACTTCCCTATCAACGGTCACATCACAGTTGAAGATGGTCAGAAACTCAAGGCGGGTGATATCCTTATTAAGATTCCTCGTTCAGTCGGTACTTCTGCCGATATCACCGGTGGTCTTCCACGTGTTACTGAGCTCTTCGAAGCACGTAACCCTTCAAATCCTGCAATTGTTGCAGAAATTGATGGTGAAATCACAATGGGTAAGATCAAGCGTGGTAACCGTGAGATTATCTTGACAAGCCGTGTGGGTGATGTTAAGAAATATCTTATTCCACTAAGTAAGCAGATCCTCGTACAGGAGAACGATTATGTTCGCGCAGGTACTCCGCTTTCAGATGGTGCTATCACTCCTTCTGATATCCTTGCTATTAAGGGTCCTACTGCAGTTCAGGAATATATCGTAAATCAGGTTCAAGACGTTTACCGTATGCAGGGTGTGGCTATCAACGATAAGCACTTTGAGATTATCGTACGCCAGATGATGCGTAAGGTACAAGTTAACGATCCAGGTGATACTCGCTTCCTTGAAGGTGGTATCGTTGACAAACAAGAATTCGCTGAAGAAAACGACCGTATCTGGGGCAAGAAGATTGTTACAGATGCTGGTGATAGCGAAACAATGCAAGCTGGTATGATCGTAACAGCACGTAAGTTGCGTGACGAAAACTCACAACTTAAACGTCATGACCTTAAATTGGTACAAGCTCGTGACGCTGTCCCTGCTACATCAATTCAGATTCTACAAGGTATCACTCGTGCAGCCCTCGGTGCAAACAGCTTCATGTCAGCTGCTTCCTTCCAGGAAACAACTAAGGTGCTTAACGAAGCTGCAATCAGCGGAAAGAGCGATACTCTTGAAGGTATGAAGGAAAATGTGATTTGTGGTCACCTTATCCCTGCTGGTACAGGTCTTCGTGAGTTCGACAAGATTATTGTTGGTAACAAAGAAGAAATCCAACAACAACGTCGTCAGCAATTTAACCCTGATATGGTATTTGGAAACTTTGATAATATGAGATTCTAATATTATCATATTCAAAACATATAAATGAAGGTCGGAGCAATCCGACCTTTTTTTGTTGACCTTCCTCTATTGTTGGCTGCTTGTTGCGTGTAAACGCTTGATTATCAGGCGTAACCTTGCGCTTGTCCCATATCTGTGGTATGATAAATGCCACATATGTGCGATTGTGTGAATAATGAAATAGCCGTACCTTTGCAGCGTCTAACAAAAAACATTATGGGTTATGAAGAAAGTAAAAGGATTGTTTAAAGGATTTTTCATGATTATTGTCGTTACAGTATTAGTGGCTTGCAGTAGTAACGACGACGGAGTGCAAGCAGGTATTGAGATTCCAGGAATCACCATTACAGATGATATAAACTGCTGTTCTGCTGAGGAAGCATTACAAGTGTATAGATTCTTGCAGACGGTGAAGATTATACCAGAATTGCAAACAGAGATTGATGATAAGTATAATGTGTATGCTTTTACACGTACAGGTACGTTCCATGTAGGTTATAATGAGATATTCTTTGTTGCAACAAATAAAGCAACTGGTAACTATATAAAGAATTTCGAGTTGAAAAGCATTACACCGCTTATGTACATGTCGAACATGAATATGTATCATAGCACACCTATAGGCGAAACTAAGTTGGATTTCGATGACGACGCATTGGCTTTGAAGAGTGTTTGGGTGTCATTCTTGATGAACACCAGCGAAGCAGGTTCATGGACATTATCTTATGACGCACAGGTTTTGGGTAAGCAGGGAGGACTGGATAAGGCCGAAATAACTGTAAAGTCATTACCAGAAGGCCAGCAATGGTTGAAATCGTTCAAAATAGGTAGCGATACATACTATCTCTCATTGGTAAATCCACTTGATTTCCAAACTGGCATCAATACGATACGTGCGTATATTTCAAAGAAAAATACACCGATAACCACCCCATACCCTTTATCTTCAGAGACATTTACTATCGAGATAGATCCTCGTATGCCAGATATGGATAACCACACTTCACCCGATAATATTGCGTTATCACAACAAAGCGATGGTAGTTATCAAGGTTCTATAAAACTAACCATGACCGGATTGTGGCGCATACATCTAACAGTACGCGATAAAAACGGCAATGTTGTGGCGGGAGGTGACACGCAAAGTAATGGCTATAGCTCATTGTACTGGGATGTTACGATTTGAAAGTTGAGACGCATGAGCACTATGAGCAATTGATAATTAATAATTGTCAATTATCAATTGTGACTCCGCCACATGATTATCAATTATAATAACGTTATCTATGTTAGGACTTATATTACTATCTGCTATATTTCAGACAGATACGATTGCTACAAATACAAAACAATTGGATGAGGTAGTGGTCGTAGCACATAGTCAGACTGGCAAGCGGTCGCCCAAAGGAGCTATAGCCTCAATTGACGAACATCTACAGGAACTGAATCATGTGGATCTGGTTCGACGTGGAGCATATGCTTGGGAACCGAATGTAAACAATATGCAGACGGAACGTTTATCGACAACTATTGATGGCATGAAGATATTTTATGCCTGCACAGATAAGATGGACCCTGTGACGAGTTATGTAGAGAGCAGCAATCTACAAAATATCAGTTTGAATAGTGGCCTTGATGGTAATCCTCAAGCCACAGGCAATATTGGCGGTGCATTGGATCTTAGATTGCGTAAGGCGGGCTTCGATAATACCCGTTATTCATCAACGATAACATTAGGATACGAGGGAAACGGACATCTTCAGGTGTATGGAGGTGATGCAACCTATTCCTCGCATAAGATTTATGCAAATGGTGGCGTGTTTTACCGCAATGCCGACAACTATAAAGCTGGCGGAGGTCGTGAAGTGGAATACTCACAATTCCAGAAAGTGAATGCTTTTGTGAATACAGGTTTGCGACTCTCAGAATGCGATGTGACAGAAGCAACACTGATTTTCGACCGCGCCAGCAATGTCGGTTATCCTGCATTAAACATGGATGTAGCCAAGGCAGAAGCCTTTATCACATCGTTGTCGTATAAGCATCTGTTTGAAGGAAAACTTGATTCGTGGGAAACAAAGGTGTATTACAACCATATAACTCACGTAATGGATGACACAAAGCGTCCCGATGTGGAAATTCACATGGACATGCCTGGTAAAAGTTGGACAGCAGGTGCTTATTCACTCCTTGCAGCAACTACTGATCGTCACAGTGTGCAGTTCAACATAGATGGCTATTATAATCGTTTGTTTGCCGACATGACAATGTATCCAGGTGGTGCTGCACCGATGTATATGGTGACGTGGCCCGATGTCGGTACACTGAATTTAGGAACAGCCGTTACCGATAATATCACCTTGTCTAAGGTGTCATTATTGCGTCTATCAGCAAAACTGTCATGGCAGAATCAACGATTAAACAACGAAGAAGGATATAAGGCACTTAATGTCTTCTTCCCTGGAATGAGTAGGCAATACTATCAAACCACAGGACGATTAGCAGCCAGTTATCGACTATCTACCGCAAAAAATCAGTTCACCATTGGCGCAGGTTGGGGAAGCCGTGCACCGACAGTGACAGAAGCATATGGATACTATCTTAATAACACGTTCGACCAATATGATTATATAGGTAATCCACGCCTAAAGAACGAAAACGCATTTGAGTTGAATGGTAGTTACAAAAGGTCTATGTTTAATGGAAAATATTCTGTATTAGTGGACGCCAATGCGTTCTTCTTTAATAACTACATAATTGGTCAATTTGAAACACGTTTGTGCCCGATGACTGTAGATGCCGAAGGAGTAAAGGTGTATGGCAATATAAATCATGCTACGATTGCCAATTCATCAATCACAATGGAATGGAATCCAATTAAGAAAATACGTTTGACAGCTAAAGGAAGTTATAGTATTGGACTTGATGATGAAGGCGAGCCTCTCTCTCTTATATCTCCATTCAGTTATTCCACACGTTTAACCTACGATTTGGGCCCATTCAGCCTAAATACTGAGGTGAAAGGGCATACGCTGCAGAGTAAGAACGGCAAGAAATATGGTGAGAATAAAACTAATGCATGGACCATATGTAACTTATCCGCCACATATGTATGGCGTAAAACGACACTTCGTGCAGGAGTTGAGAATCTCTTCGACAGATACTACGCCACATATACCGACTGGTGTCATATTCCTCAGAAGGGACGAAATTTATATATGAATATCTCGTATGTACTATAATATAAGAAAATCAATGCAATAAGTTAGGATATCATGGGCGACTAAAACATTATAATTACACCCATAAATAATAGTTTTGCAATCCTTGTCGCTTATATGTTCTTCGAGAGCATTGACACTTTCTTGTTCACGTTATTCTGTTTTGTAATGAAACAAGAATAACAAATTAGGTTGAGTTACTGTTTTAAGAAACTCAACCTAACCTTTTTTATATTAAGCAGATACGTTAATTGTCAATTACGACAAAGCTGATAGTATTTCCCATATTCCTATCACATATAGTAAAAATACTATATCACTTTAGGAATAATTCCTTTTGCGACTCTGATCTTTTATTGATATTTGCAGTGTGAAAATAAAAACAGATGTCTAACTTTTAAATATAGGAGGATAGATTATGAAGAAGATTATGATAATGGCGATGTTGTTAGTAGTAACAATCACTGTAAACGCGATGAACTATAACAAAGCGAAGAACGAAGCATTATTCATCAGCGACAAGATGGCTTATGAATTGAATCTGACAGAAGCACAATATAATGCAGTATATGAAATCAATCTTGATTATCTGTTATGCGTTAATAATCGCAACGAGATCTATGGAAGATGGTGGACACGCCGTGATACCGACCTCAAGTACGTATTAAACGCATGGCAATATGAAAGATACATAAAGACAGAATACTTATATCGTCCAGTTGCATGGCGTTCTGGCACATGGTACTTTAATATTTACACAAAGTACAATAACAGAAACCGCTTCTATAAAGCTCGCCCTAATGTGTACGACAGCTATAAAGGAGGAAATAACCGCAAAACAGCACGTTTCTATGCCGATAGGAAGATTAGCAAACCTGCTATAAACAAGGTAAAACCTAATAATACTCCAATTATACGTCAACACAGAGCAAATGATGTTAACGAAAATCGTGTACGTCAAACTCCTAATTATAAAAATAAACCAAATACTAAAAAAGATGTGAAACCAAATACACCAAATAATAAAAGAAATTATAAATAATGTAGCTAACAAAGAAATCTTTTAATCTTTAATAAGTTCTATATATACGAGTGTGCCCCGAAAGTGTGAGAAATACTTTCGGGGCTTTTCATATAAAAATAATTACTATATGAATACCAACTGTTGCATTATTTGCCTTTATCGGCAGTTATTAAGTAATCCTTAATAACTGATTTTTCATCTAACTCTCTTTCTTTCAATATATTAGGTATATGCATTTTGATGTTGGCAACAGAGGTGGCAAAAAACTGCCAGTTGATCTCTTTTCGCGCAAATGTTCCTAATCCATTAATACATTATCTTATATGAATTATGTGCAGAGAGGACAATAATTATTCCGTTGTATGGGTGGTTTAGGGTAATTTCTTCGCAGTTGGTGGTAGTGATACCTTCTTTTAATGTTCTGCCGTAGAGGTCTGTGATTTTATATTTTTGACCTGGTTTTGATGATATGTATATTACCTTGTTGTGTGTCCATAATCTTAGTTCCTCGTTTGATGCGATTGCTTCATTTGGGGTTGAGAGTTCTGTAATTGAAGTTAGAGTTTCTGAAATCTGGTATTGTGGTAGTGTATTTGTTATATAGTTATCTACCACACTAATTTTATGCTCAACTATTGATTGTAGGAAGTCAACGTAGTTGTCAAAATCTCCTTTTGATGAAGACTGACCTGCATCATAATGTGTTCCCCATTTTGTTTTGTCAGTTAATGCGGCGATGCGTAGGTAGTTGCGCATTGGTTCTGTTGCATCGATAATATTGATTTTTGAAGAATACTTTCTCCATAGATCTTCAAGTGTGGCAAGGAATGTGGGTGACTTAAACAATGCATTGAAATATATCGTATTATTGACATCAATACTATTTGATGCTTTTAATGCGCCCCAATCGAAGTCCCACACTGGACCTGCTTTGAAGCGATCCTTGTTGGTGCTTTCGAATGTAAAATAGCAACTTCTAGGAAGTTTTAATTCTTCGTTTTGCATGATTTCATTGATTAGCCAGAATTTAGCCCATGATGCAACATCTATAATGTCAGAATATGATTCGTCTGGAGCAGAACAATCATCTGTGTTCTTTTTCGATGTGTAATCAGGGTAGAGCAGATTCTCCAACTCATTGATTTTTGTTTGCAAACGTTTTAGGCGTGCTTCACCTCCTGTGGTTATCTGTTCGTCTTCATCAATCATATAATCATCATTTTTAATCATATAAGGTAGATTACGGATTGATGAACTGAATTTGACGGGTTCATCGAAATGACTATCTATCTCGATTAGGAAATCCTTGTCCTGCTTGTCGGACATATTCTCGTTGCCATCATTAATATTTACTCTGTTTTTATCAACTTTTATGGCTTCTCCCAGCCAATAAAGTCCTCTGTAAGTGCCATTGAATATCAGATCTACAAATTCGCCACGGAGCGTGTAGTCCATTTCAAGTTCTTGGCTTAGGTAAAAGGCCAGATGATTCTTTAGAAAACTGTTGTCTAAGTAGTTTGCAATCAATACCCAACGCTTATGTTTAGGCATGCCCATAATCTCTTGTTTTTTATTCAGTTTAAGAGCATATGGTTTTTTCTTAAGTTCCCATGTGTGGTTTCCTCGTCCACGAATATTTGTTGAGACATTTTCAAAGTTCCATTGACTCTTGGATGCATTTGATAATGTCATGGTTGTGTTTTCTGTCCATACTTCCTTGGAGGTTATCTCGACACCTTCAGGTGTGTTGATATAAAGTGTTGGCAACCCCGTGTAGGCTACCGTGGCGACATCTGATGTCGTTTCTTTATTGCTGTAGGATGCAACACAGTAGTAATATCTGATTTCTTTGTCGGTAAATGGTGGGGTCTCATATTCTTTTGATGTCGCACCAATGATAGGAGAACCGCCAAAATTTCTGTTTACGGAGTTCTGATACCATTGATATGATATGTCTTTATTAAAACCTATAGCTTCTACTGAGAGTGCTATTGATTCTCCTTTTTGCGCAATAGAAACTGCAACAGGCTGTTGAATGAATGCTATTGTTGGTGTTGATATTATTTGTTTATTTTGTGCAAATGCGGCACTTGAAAGTATCATACACAGAATCAATAAATGTAGTTGTTGTAGTCTCATATGTTTGTCGTTTTTATCTGGTTATGAGAAAGATTCTGTTTTTCATGGAAATTTATTTGCGAAAAGGATAATCTTTAATTATAGATAAAATCAAGCCTCAAGGCTCATAGAATGTGAGTATTTGAGGCTTGATTTATGATTTGTCAGTTGATGGGATTTTTATTATTTATTTGCTCCCAGTTTCTGATTGATTACTTCATCGAGAATATCCTTCATCTGTAAACCATCGGCTTTTGCTTGTTGAGGAATAAAACTGGTGGCTGTCATTCCTGGAGTTGCATTGATTTCCAAGAGGTTGATTACGTCGGTCTGTGAGCCATCAGATGCTGTTCCTTTTGAAACGATATAATCGACACGCATGATGCCTTCGCCTCCAATGATAGTGTAAATTGCTTCGGTGAGGGCTTTGATTCTTTTTGTTGTCTCGTCAGAGAAACGTGCAGGTGTGATTTCAGTTACCTGTCCGTTGTATTTTGCGTTATAATCGAAGAATTCGTTTTCACTTGCAACCTCGGTGATTGGTAACACGTGGATATCTCCGTTGGCTTTGCGATATACACCATTGGCAATTTCTGTTCCTACAATTTCTGATTCGATCATCACTTCAGGGCATTCTTTGTGCGCTGTTGCGATGGCTGGCTGAATGTCTGAAACATCTTTGCAACGAGTGACTCCGAAACTACTTCCTGCTCCGTTTGGCTTGATGAAGCATGGAAGTCCTATTTTCTCAATTACATCCTCGTTGCTGATTGTTTGTCCTTTTCTCAGCAAGATGGAATCGGCAATTTTTATTCCGAATCCTTTGAGGTATTGGTTGAGAGTGAACTTATCGAATGTCATGGCTGCAGCAAGAAGGTTGCATGATGAATAAGGGATGTGTAGGAGTTCAAAGTAGCCTTGTAGAATACCGTTTTCTCCTGGGGTGCCATGTATGGTGATATATGCAAAATCAGGGTGTATGGTCTGTCCTTTGTCAGTGAACGAGAAATCGTGGCGGTTAACTTCTGTTGTAGTGCCGTCGGACAGAAGGACTTGCCAATTAAGTCCTCTAACTTCTATAGTATAAACAATATATTTCTCAGTATCGAGCCATGAGCTGATACCAGCTGCGCTGCGCATTGAGACGTCGTGTTCTGAAGAGTCGCCTCCTGCAATAATTGCAACAATTTTCTTTCCCATTTTTATATTTTATAATTATTCCATTTATCAATTAATGCTTGCATGTCTTGTGGCAGTTCTGATGTGAACATCATTTCTTTGCCTGTGCGTGGATGTACAAATCCGAGAGTCTTTGCGTGCAATGCTTGTCGAGGGCAAACCTTGAAGCAGTTTTGTATGAATTGCTTATAGCTGCTTGTTGTCGTGCCTTTTAGTATTTGGTCTCCTCCATATCGTTCATCGTTAAAGAGTGTGTGTCCGATATGTTTCATGTGGGCACGTATTTGATGTGTACGTCCTGTTTCGAGTACACATTTAACAAGTGTTGCGTAGCCGAATCTTTGTAGTACGTAGTAATGCGTTACAGCATGTTTCCCAATCTCGCTGTCAGGAGGGAATACTGCCATTTGCATTCTGTCTTTAGGATTACGTCCGATATTTCCTTCGATTCGTCCTTCGTCTTCTTTGATATGTCCCCACACAAGTGCGTTGTATTCGCGTTTAGTTGTTTTGTTGAAGAACTGTTGTCCGAGACTTGTTTTGGCATCTGCTGTTTTTGCAACTACAAGCAGTCCGCTTGTATCTTTGTCAATACGATGTACCAGTCCAATTTCAGGATTGTTTATATCGTATTTAGGAGAATCCTTGAAATGCCATGCCAATGCGTTAAGCATAGTACCTCGCCAGTTGCCATGTCCTGGATGTACAACAAGTCCTGCTTGTTTGTTGATTACGATGATGTCGTCGTCCTCATATACAATGTCTAATGGTATTTCTTCGGGGATAATGGCATTTTCGTAATATGGTCTGTCGAGCATTATACGTATGACATCGGCAGGTTTCACCTTATAACTGCGTTTTATTGGACGGTCGTTGCATAGTATGAATCCTGAATCTGCCGCACGTTGTATTCTGTTTCTGCTGACATTTGGCAAGTGGTCGATAAGAAAAACATCGACCCTCATTGGTTTCTGCCCAGGGTCGACGATTATTCTATGATGTTCATATAATTGTGACTCTTCCTCGTCGAGTTCTTGATCGTTATCTTCGTCCAAGTCTGGGTCGTTCAATTGTATGTTTAATTTGTCTTGATCCATTGTGTTGATGTTTGTCGTGTGAGAGCAATTATCAATAATTATGTTATAATTTATAATGATAATTGTCTGTTAGAGTTGAACGTCAAAATTACTTTCGTGAATCTCTTCTGTATTTATCAATGAATCTTTTGAATAGTCATCTTCGAAATAAACGGTATCGCTTTCTTCAATACCTGCTCCGGCATAGATTGTCAAAGCACGTTCTTTTGATACCATCTCACCGCTATGAACTTCTCGTCTGCCTTGTTTAATCATGAGCACGAGGTCTTTTGCCTGACCTGGTACAAACTTAGGGGCAGTGGTTTTGAATCCAAGTGAATGTAATTGCACTTCAGCTTCGCGTAATGAGCTGTTGTGGGCAAGGTCTGGAATCTTAACCAGAGGTTCTCCATACAAATTGATTGTAAGATATATGATTCTTCCAGATTTAACCATTATGCCAGCTTTTGGGTGCTGGTCGAGTACGGCACCTGGTTTAGCGGATTTTCTGTATGTAGAGTCGGATATGACAGCAACGAATCCTTTCTTATCGAGGATGCTTTCTGCTTCATATGCTCTTTTGCCTATAACAGATGGCACACTGAGTTTTTCTCCATGATGAGTGTATGAATCAAGACAATTGAAAAGCAGTACTGGTACTGTAATCAATACAACAATAGCTAAAAATACATTTAACCAAAATGCAAAACCAGTCTTGCCTGTAAAATATTTCTTTAATCCCATGTTATTAAATGTTACTTATATGCTTATATGTTTCTTATATAGTGTCCATTAACTTCGGTTTCCTAAGATGAAAAATGCAGATAGTTTACATTCTCTTTTATAGTCTTTAGGACAGAGTTGTTGTAATCTCAATATCACTCTTCTTTTTGAGAAAAATATGAATTTCACTGCAAAGATAGTTGTTTTCAATGAATTGATAAACTAAAAAAGCATAAATTAGTAACAAACAACGTTAAATCTTTCTTAAATATTGCGATTTCCTAAAATATTCTTTCTATTTTTGCAGCGTGAAAAGTAGAAAACTATACATATCGGCATTTATCTTCACGTGGCTGTTGTTTTTTGTTTCACAGAATGCAAAGTCACAGGGCATTACGGCAACTCTGGAGATGGATCGTGCCATGACCGGTGCTCCTGTATTCTCACATGGTGTGAGTTATGCGGGTAAGGTGTGGTATGAAGGCGATTCTATTCCTTGGTTTGTAATGAATGATATTTATGTTTTCTCTCCATTAGTGTTTAAATCCAAGACGCAGGCCAAGAAATACTACAAGATCGCAAATAACATAAAGAAGGTGTATCCTATTGCTGTGGAGATACAACATACAATAAATTCATGTATTGCGCATCTCGATTCTTTGCCCGACAAGCGTGCTAAGGATCAGTATATGAAACAGATGGAGAAAGAACTGAAGCGTACTTATACTCCACGTATGAAGAAACTGACATTCTCTCAGGGTAAGTTGCTTATCAAGTTGATTGACCGTCAGTGTGATCAGACAAGTTATCAATTGATAAAAACCTATATGGGCGGTTTTAAGGCTGGTTTGTATAATGCTTTTGCTTCATTATTCGGTGCAAGCCTTAAGAAGGAATATGATCCTGAAATCGACGACCGTCTAACTGAACGTTGTATTCTCTTGATTGAATCAGGACAAATGTAAACGATCAGGTGACGGAGGCACAATTGAGAATTGACAATTGATAATTATTTCCGTAGCCCCTGAGAACGTTCAATCTTCAACCTTCAACGTTCAATTTTCAACTCTCTTGTTATTCAAGCCTTTTCTTTAGTAGCAAAGAAGTATTTCTCTAAATCTTCTTTTAACACTCTTTGTGCAATGTTATCCAGATAATAAGTTTCTGAATAATGTGCTTCAGATGTACCATAGTTTGTGTCTATTTTAATTCTTTGTATGGTAAAGAGATGAGGCTTATTATGAAGCATGCCCCATATTTGATCTCCTACATTGTATTTTGTTTCAAATTTCATAAACAAAACATTCTTATATAAATTATTATAAAGCGCTGTTTTGACTCTCTTTCAGATTGATGTGACTTTTCTATTCCTTTAATGAAACATACAATGTCTTCTTATAAAAATAAAAAAGACTATTTTCTTAGTTCGCCAACAATAAGGTAAACGTCGTTCTTGATATCATCAGGAAGATTTATTGAACGTAGCTGAAGTGAGCGTACCCATCCAGCAACTTCATCGTCACGCATTGTAAATAGAACTTCTCTGAATTCTTCAATTTCATCGGAAGTATAATCCTCCGATTCTTTACCACGGAAACGATCGAGTTCTTCGTCGTTGTAGTATTCAATATCCTTACTAATTGCTGCAAGCAGACTTTCTTTTTCGCACACTTCATGCTGTCCGCAGCATTCCATGTCTTCAATTTGTTTTATTTGAGGCATTTCATTGATTTCGCCTCGTTCTAATTTCCGTTTTAAAGCTCTATTACGCAGTATTCCTAATATAAATGCGATTACTCCGAGTGTAATCAGTCCGTAAATTAAATATTGCATGTTTTTATTCTTTATCAATTAAGTCGTGATGGATTCATCTTGAATTTATGATAAAATAAATCCTGCTTTTTGTAGGTCATTCCAGAATGTTGGGTATGATTTGTTGACTACATCTGGATCTAAGATGTCTATTGAACCGAATTTTATGGCGCATGGCGCAAAAGCCATTGCCATTCTATGGTCTTTATATGTTTCAATACTTACTATATCGTTTTGACAATCGTTTTTCTTGCCGTCAAATTCAATGGTTTCGTTTGAAATGTTTAGACAATAACCTAACTTCTGTAATTCGGTCTTTAATGCGACGATTCGGTCTGTTTCTTTTATTTTCAGAGTTTTAAGACCGACAAACTTGAATGGAATCTGTTTTACGCAGCATGTCACGATAACAGCCTGAGCAAGGTCGGGACAATCTTGGAAGTCGTATTCGAAGATTCCATCTTCTTTTTTGTATTCATTGATCAGTTTGAATATTATATCGCATATTTTATCTCCTTGAACACTATCTGACTTCAATCCTGGCAGATTGAATGTTACTCCGCAAAGAGTAGATATCTCATACCAAAATGCAGCCGCAGACCAGTCGGGCTCTAATTCTGGAGTCTCATTCATCTCAATTACTCGTCTGATCATTTCGTTTGTCATATTTATATACGACTGTGAAACTTGTTCGCCTTCGATATTGAGGTGGATGCCGTTTTGTGTGGACGGAGATATCATGAGTAGTGCAGATATAAATTGTGAACTTATATCACCACGTATTGATAGTTCGCCTCCTTTCATTTGTGGGTTACCATGAATTTTTAATGGTGGATAACCCTCTTCTTTTAAATACTCAATGTTTGCTCCCAATTGTCTTAATGCGTCAACCAATGGTTTGATAGGGCGTTCGCATAATCTGGCTGTTCCAGTAATGGTACGTGTTCCTTCTGTAACAGCAAATAGTGCTGTTCCGAATCGCATTGCAGTACCTGATGCTTGAACTGAGAATGTGTCAGTTTTGTTGATATTGTCTGCGAGATATTGCATTACACTGATATCGTCGCATAGAGGTTGCCCTGCGTATTTTTGATCTAACAGATCTTTGATTGAGACACTATTATCTTCTTGTCCAGATTTTGTGCAGTTTCTGTAAAGAGAATATAAAACAATAGCACGATTGACTACGCTCTTTGAGGGAGGTAGTCCAATCGTGCAAGAGTTATATGATTTGGGAGCAATTATTTTCATTCAGTTAATATAAATTTCATTGAGTATCTGAGTTTTATGAATGTCATTCACTCAGTTTTTATCTTTCGATTGTTTGAGCGCGGTCAGGACCAACAGAAACAATTGTAATAGGAGTTTCAAGTTCTTGCTCGAGGAATGCAATATAGTCCTTGAATGCTTCTGGGAATTCTGCTTCAGATGTGATCTTTGTAAGATCCTGATTCCATCCTGGCATTTCAACATAAACTGGTTCGATTCCGCTGTTGATGTCGTATGGGAAATAGTTGATGTATTCACCGTTTTGCTTGTATGCAACACATGCTTTGATTGTTTCAAAGCCATCGAGAACGTCGCTCTTCATCATGATGAGTTTAGTTACACCGTTTACTGCAATGGCATACTTTAATGCAACGAGGTCAATCCATCCGCAACGTCTTTCACGTCCTGTAACAGCTCCGTATTCGTGACCGATTTCACGAATCTTATCGCCGGTTTCATCGAAAAGTTCAGTAGGGAATGGACCTGCACCAACACGAGTACAATATGCTTTTATGATACCGAATACGTCACCAATTTTGTTTGGACCGATACCAAGACCGATACATGCTCCAGCACAGATAGTGTTGCTTGATGTAACGAATGGATATGAACCGAAGTCAACATCCAACATAGTACCTTGTGCACCTTCGCAAAGCATGCTCTTTCCTTCTTTAAGGAGATTGTTTACTTCGTGTTCGCTGTCAACGAGAGGGAATTGTTTCATGTATTCGATACCTTCCATCCAGTGACGTTCGATTTCTGTGATATCGTAGTCTGTATAGTTGAGGGCGCGAAGCATCTCTTCGTGGCGTGCCTTGTGTGCTGCATATTTTTCCTCGAAGTTATCAAGGATATCACCTACACGAAGACCGTTTCTGCTTGTTTTGTCAGTGTAAGTAGGTCCGATACCTTTACCAGTTGTACCAACCTTGTTCTTACCTTTTGCAGCTTCGTATGCAGCATCCAAAATACGATGAGTTGGCATTATGAGATGAGCTTTCTTAGAGATGTGAAGACGACTTTTAAGTTCGTGTCCAGATTTCTCTAATTCTTTAGCTTCGTCCATGAAGAGGTCTGGAGCCAGTACAACACCATTACCGATGATGTTTACTTTATCTCCCTGGAATATACCAGATGGGATAGAACGTAAAACATATTTTTGTCCTTCGAATTCAAGGGTGTGTCCTGCGTTTGGTCCACCTTGGAATCTTGCGACTACATCATAACGAGGTGTAAGTACGTCAACTACCTTTCCTTTTCCTTCGTCTCCCCATTGGAGACCTAATAATACGTCTACTTTCATTTTGTTTTTTTATTTTGTTTGTTGAGTTTCTTTCTTTCTCTGTTGATTTTTGCCTGACAGCGACTGCATATACCGAATATCGTTACAGAGCAGTTTGTCGAATGAAATTTCTTAAAGCGTTTTTGCATCAAGAAATCACTTATGGCATCGTCAAGAAATTCTGTGGTGCTTCCACATACTGTACATAGTAGTTTGTGGTGCGTTTTTTTTGCATAGCAGATTTCGTATTTTACCAATCCTGGTGTCGGATGTTTTACAACGAGTCCTGCTTTGACAAATAATTCTAAGTTGTTATATACAGTGACTCTGCTTAAGGGCAGTTTTTTTTCTACGAATTTCTGCAAAGTGTCAACGGTGAATTGTTCACCGATGGTGTATGCAGCTTCAAGTAGAGCATAACGTTCTGGAGTCTTGCGGCAGCGTTTCTCTAACATGTATTGTGTTAAAGCTTCTCTGGCACAAGCAAGACGTTTGTCGTCGTTATTTGTCACTGTCATCATTTATCTGTATTGAAATATTGTTTGCAAGTTTTCTTACACTCAGTGGAGTATCTTGTGCCTCGAGTAACGCGATGAGTTGGTCGTTTAGTTCGTTTAATGAGCGTTCGCTGAACTCGGTTCCTCTAATGAGATGGCTTATGATGCAAAGTCCTGCAACTTGTTTAATCTCATTTTCTGAGGCAATCCACTGAAATGCTTTAATTGTAGCACATTTCATGTGTTGAAACAGATTGAGTGATGCAATTTGTGCAATCTCAGCTGTATGAGTTGATTCAATCCATAGGTCGGCAAATTCTTCATCGAATAATTCCACAGGTTGAATCAATGTTGCAAGTATTTTACATTCACGTACGGATTCTTTCCATAATGCTTGGGCTAAATCATGTCTCTTGCCGTAGTCTTTTGCAATCATTTGAAGGCGTGGTAATTCAACGCCGAAATTTACGCGATAGTCTGCGGTAGATCTCATGGCTGCCGATGCAACGCCATTCATGTTGGCACGTAAATCTTTTTTTATATCTAAGATTATCTCTGATACTGTATTATTCATTGATGAGAGGTAATGTGCGATAGTCACGACTATATCGAAGCATTTGGTCTGTGTATGATTCTGTATAGTCAATCATGACATCTGTAATATTTCCGTTCTTATCATAAATTGGCTTATATACTGGATTGATAAATCCTTTGTATGGTGCCAAATTGAGTTTTGTATAACGTTCCAGAACCTCTTTGTGCAGGTCTTTGTCGATTTTTACTCCATAAGTCTCAACGAGATTTTTAGCTGCTTTGTAATCGCCTTCGCTCTTGATTCTCTGGATTTCAGCCAATAAATTGCCGAATAGGAGGCGAAGTTGAGTATAATCGTTTACCTTGATGTAAGTCTTGTCGTTGCGTTTGATTATACTTACTACAGGTTCTTCGTTATTACGTTTTGAATGATCCATCACCCAGTTTGCAATCAATGCTCTATTACGCATGTGGGCTTCTTCAATGTCTTTGCCAAGCTCAATACGTACTAACTGAGTCATGTATCCGTTCATCATGTATGTGTAATATTCTGAACGATATGCCTTGTCGTCGGGTACAAGTCCTAATTCTACAAGTTTAGCATCAGCCAAATAGTATAATGCAAATAAATCAGCACGTGCTTCTTCGATGGTTGAACCATATTCTTTTAAGCTGTCGCCATCAACTCCAGGTAATAATTTACCAGAGCCATGTCCGAGGCATTCATGAAGGTCGGTGTGAAGATCGTCAGTGGTTTCGCCATATTTCTCAATCTGTTCCACTTCTTCTTGTGAGAAACAGAATTCTTTTCTCATCTCATTGCCTGCAGCCTTACTATATGCACTTGTGAGGTTGCCGATAGTAACCGATTTGCTTCCGTGTTCTTTTCTAACCCAGTCGCTGTTAGGCAGATTTATTCCTATGGCAGTTGCTGGATACAAATCTCCAGCGAGTATAGCTGCGTTTATTACTTTTGCAGATATTCCTTTTACACTTTTCTTCTTAAATTGTTCGTTTACAGGGGAATGATCCTCGAACCATTGTGCGTTTTGAGAAAGTGTCTCAGTGCGTTTTGTGGCTTCAACATCTTTGAAATTCACGATTGATTCCCAAGAACATTTTAATCCGAGCGGATCTCCATAGCATTCAATGAATCCGTTGACGAAATCTACGAGTGGTTCTGTGTTTTCCACCCATAAGATGCTGTATTCATCGAAAGTCTTTAGATCTCCAGTGATATAATAATCGATAAGTTTGTCTAAAACCTTTCCCTGCTGCTCGTCCTCAACAAATGGTCTTGCAAGTTTCAAATGCTCAATAATTTTCTTTATAGCATCACCATACATGGTGCTTACAGTCCATTTCTTTTCGATGATATTGCCGTTTTTGTCTTTAGCCAAACGACTATTCATTCCGTACATTACTGGACGTTCAGAATCTCCCTGTGTTTTGAGATTGTTATAATAGTTTTCAGCTTCTTTTTGTGTTACGTCTTCGTAGTAATTACAAGCTGAAGCCTTGATTAAATCGTCTCCAGAAAGACTGACACGCTTTGGCATGATCGATGGATTGAAGATTACATTGCATATTTCATCTATATCGATGGATTCAGCGTTTCCTTCAGTCTTACATTTCTCCCATTCTGTTCGCAACCATTTTTCAGAGAAACCAGGAACAAATTTGTCGCATCCGTAATGGTGATGTATTCCATTGGAAAACCACACACGTTTGAGATATGTTTCCATTGCCTTGAAATCATCAGATTGATGATCAGTTTTTTTAGAAACGTAAATAGTCTCAAGTATTTGTCTGATGCGTAAGTTGTATTTGCCGTTTTGGTCAAATAATATATCGCGTCCGTAGAGTGCGGCTTCGCTTAAATGATAGATTAAAGTCTTTTGTTTTAGAGTGAGATTGTTGAATCCTTCAACTTTGTATCTAAGCATCTGCAAATCGGCAAAACGCTCATTTGCATATTCAAAATTGTCGTTGTTTATATTTCTCATGCTTGCTCTCATTTGATTGTTGCAGCTTATCAATGTTAATGCTGACAGTGTCATTATTCGAATAAGTCTACTCATATAGATTGCATATATACAATAATCAAGTGCAAAGATAATAATTTATTGCCATTTGACCGCCAGTTCTGTCAAATTTATTAACAACTATGTTGTTTAGTCGTCATAAAACCCGAAAAGATACATGTTGACATGACGAACATAGGCAATTGTTCGACTTCCGAAAAACGTATGTTTTTGTGGCAGGCGGATTGCTCAGCGAGTCAATATAAGTTGCATATGAATGGCAAATGAAAAAAAATTGCTTTAATTCTTTGATTTCTAAATAAAAAATTATACCTTTGCAATAATAATGTTTGATAAAACCTATAAGCAAAGTCTATTATGAAAAAATTTTTATTGTTAGTGTCTTTATGCCTGCCTGTATTTACCTTTGCGTCGTCTAATAATGAAACTCAAGAAAAAGAGGAATCCGAAGGTA
Organism: Bacteroidaceae bacterium; assembly: GCA_024682395.1. Lineage (GTDB taxonomy): Bacteria > Bacteroidota > Bacteroidia > Bacteroidales > Bacteroidaceae > Colivivens. Next base: position 60,323 of record JAIKZH010000055.1, on the reverse strand, counting down.
TAATAAATCCCGACTATCTTACTGGTGAATGGTGGTTGGTGAAACTCCGTGTGAGAGAAAAAATCGATGGAAAAGTTATTAATGACAGTGTTGGAAATTTCCCTTATAAAAAAGAGCTTGATTCTTCTGAAAAGCACAGATTCACTCTAAACAAGAGAATGATTTTCACCGACGAATGTCTTACCTACGATTCAATATTAAAAAAGTGGAACACATTATTCTCAAATCGTGTTTTTCTTAAGAAAAATGATAATAAAATTTATCTGTCGGAATACGATGATTTTAGAGAAAAAATCCTAAAACTTGATTCTGACGAATTGGTAATAGAAGGAACCGATTTTCAAGGTACTTACAATTACGTCAAGATATATAAGAGAGTCAAACAACAAATGGCCTGATAACCTCTGTTTTTCTGCAATTCCGATAAGTTTTTTGTCGGCGGTGTGTGCATTCGGTCAACTATATGACGAATTATAAACTTTTCATATAAAAAGTGGTTCGTTTGAAAAAAATATAGTAATTTTGCACAAAAGAAAATTGTATGAAACAAAAGGAACGAATGCCTGCTGAGTGGGAAGAACAGAAGTTCGTCCAATTGACTTGGCCTCATCAGGATACAGATTGGAAACCATACTTAGAAGAAGCATATTCTTGCTTTCTTCAGATTGCACATGAGGTGTTGAAACAAGAAGATTTGCTCGTTGTAAGTCCCGACGTAAATGCTGTGGAGCAACAGATGGATGACGCGATGATTTATGGTGGCGAACATGAGGTTGTGATGTTTGAGTGTGAAAGTAATGACACATGGGCACGTGATCATGGTTTTATAACCACTGTTGATGAAGACGGCAACACCATATTGCATGATTTCTGTTTTAATGGTTGGGGACAGAAATTTGCGTCAGACAAAGATAATCTTATTAATGAATCGTTGTATGAGGCAGATTTGTTTTCCGACGTGGTGTATGCCGACGAAAGAAAGGTCGTGCTTGAAGGTGGAAGTATCGAAAGCGATGGTAAAGGTACTATCATGACCACTACAAACTGTTTGTTTGCTCCAAATAGAAACTGGTTTGCAGATAAGCAAGAAGCCGAAAAGATGCTGACATCTTTATTGGGCGCAGAACGTGTGTTGTGGCTTGATCATGGTAATCTGAGTGGAGATGATACCGATGGGCATATTGACACCTTAGCTCGTTTCTGCCCTGATGATACAATCGTATATGTTCAGTGTATGGACGAACAAGATGAAGATTACGAAGAACTTCATCTGATGGAACAAGAACTTAAGGCTTTGACAACAAAAGAAGGTAAACCATATAGGTTGCTGCCGTTGCCAATGGCAAAACCGATGTACGATGAGGATGGTTTGAGGCTACCAGCCACTTATGCTAACTTCTTGATAATAAATAGCGCTGTTTTGATGCCTACATATAACTGTGAGGAAAAAGACAATGCTGCCAAGGGTGTGTTACAAATGGCATTCCCTGATAGAAAGATAGTGGGCGTAGATTGTAGTGTCCTTGTAAAGCAGCATGGTTCGTTGCATTGTGTAACCATGCAGTATTTTAAATAATAGTCAATGCATTGAAAATCAAGTATTAACCAATAGAATATATAAGTACGTGAGCAAAAAACTAAAAGTAGCGCTTATCCAACAGAGCATTAGTGCAGATGTTAGTAAAAATATGCAGATGTTGGCTCAAGAAATAAAGCAAGCAGCACAGAAAGGTGCAGAACTTGTTGTGTTGCAAGAATTGCATAATTCATTATATTTCTGTCAGGTGGAGTCAACCGATAATTTCGATTTGGCAGAACCGATTCCAGGTCCTTCTACCGAATTTTATGGAGAAGTGGCACGACAGAATAATGTGGTGATTGTTACTTCGCTTTTTGAACGTCGTGCAGCAGGGTTGTATCATAACACAGCCGTTGTTATCGAGCGTGACGGCTCAATTGCTGGAAAGTATCGCAAGATGCATATACCTGATGATCCGGCTTATTATGAAAAATTCTATTTTACTCCTGGCGATTTAGGCTTTCATCCTATACAGACATCTGTAGGCAAGTTGGGAGTTCAGGTATGTTGGGATCAATGGTATCCTGAAGGAGCACGACTTATGGCTCTTCAAGGTGCTGAACTACTTATATATCCTACTGCGATTGGATGGGAGAGTACTGATACAGAAGATGAGAAACAACGCCAGTTGGGTGCATGGCAAACTGTGCAAAGAGGTCATGCTGTGGCAAATGGTCTTCCTGTGATTGCAGTAAACCGATGCGGTTATGAGGCTGATCCAAGTAAGCAAACTAATGGTATTGCTTTTTGGGGACATAGTTTTGTCGCAGGTCCTCAAGGTGAATTTATTGCTGAGGCTGGAACAACAGAAGAAACTCTGATAGTTACAATTGATATGGAACGAAGTGAGAATGTGCGACGTTGGTGGCCGTTCCTTCGTGATAGACGCATTGAAGAATTCAATGGATTGACAAAACGATTTATAGACTAAAAGGAAACAAGTTGAAAATTGAAAGTTGAAAGTTATCAGAGCCAAATAATAAATTGAAAGTTGAAGGTTGAAGATTGAAGATTGAACGTTCTCAGGGGCTACGGAAATAATTATCAATTATTATTAATTATCAATTGTGCTTCAGCGCTATGACTTTGCCATTTCTTTTCAGTCCATTCTGTTGAGATAATCCTCGTATTGGTATTTACGGAGTATTTCGATGGAGTGATCGTTGTGGAGCATTGCAATTGAAGGGTGGCTGATTCCGTTGAACATACATGTTTTTACGGTTGTGTAATGGATCATATCTTCAAAAACGATATATTCACCGATTTTTAGTTCGTGGTCGAATTGCCATGAACTCATAAAGTCGCCACTTAGACAACTATTACCTCCAAGTCGGTAAATATATTCCCCTTTTTCTTCCTCAGTTACCGATGCACCTCTAACTTCTGGGTGATATGGCATTTCCAGACAATCGGGCATATGACATGTGAAACTCACATTTAATATCGCAGTTTTGATTCCTTTATTTTCTACAATATCTACAACCTGTGAAATCAATGGACCTGTTTGCCAACCGAAAGCACTACCAGGCTCAAGGATGATATTTAGGTTGGGATATCGTTTGTGAAGATTGTTTAATAGCGAAATCAGCAGTTTGACATTGTAGTCTTTTCGGGTCATTAAGTGTCCTCCACCTAAGTTTAGCCATTTCAATTTAGGTAGCCACTGACCGAATTTCTTTTCTATATGTACAAGGGTACGTTGTAGGTTTTCGCTTGATGATTCACAATGACAATGGCAGTGAAATCCTTCGATACCTTCAGGAAGTTCCTCTGGTAGTTCACTTGCCATAATTCCAAAACGACTTCCAGCAGCGCATGGGTTGTATAATTCAGTTTCTATCTCACTATATTCAGGGTTGATTCTTATTCCGCATGAAATGTTTTTCTCCTTAGCAATCGGATAGAAATGCGTAAACTGATTAAACGAATTGAATGTGATGTGACTACTGTAATCAGCAATCTTAGGAAAATCATCGTCAGTGTATGCAGGAGAATAAGTGTGGGCTTTGCTTCCGAACTTTTCGAAAGCAAGTCGTGCCTCATAAAGAGAACTGGCGGTAGTGTGGTTGATATATTCTCTGAAGATAGGGAAAGTTTTCCATAAGGCGTAGGCTTTGAACGCAAGTATTATTTCGACGTTTGCTTCTTGAGCAACATTATGGATAAGATCCAGATTTCTACGTAGTAAGCGTTCTTCGATTACGTAACAAGGTGAAGGAAAATTTTTATAGTCTTCTTTTAAAATATCTGATTCCATTGTTGATACAACTTTGTTTTTGCAAAAATACACATAAAAATCGGATATTCTTTCAGTATTATGCATTTTTTTGTCGATACAATATTTTTTTAGAAAAAATATATTCGTTGTAATTTCTTTTTTTGTACTTTTGCATACTATTTTTAGTGTGTAACAGATAATTCTCAAAATCATTAATAGTTAAACACTTTTTTAACAAGAAAAGATTCAACCATTAATAAAGAAAATGAAGAAATGGCATATTGAAGATTCTATTGATCTTTACAATATTAAGGGCTGGGGTGTCTCATATTTCGGCGTAAACGAAAAAGGGCATGTTGTAGTAACCCCTAATAAGAATAATATCGAAGTAGATCTTCGTGAGGTGATGGACGAATTATCGTTATCGGATATAAGTGCACCTGTATTATTGAGGTTTCCTGATATCTTGGATAATCGTATAGAAAGCATGTCTTGTTGTTATAAGCATGCCTGCGATGAATATGGATATAAAGGAAAATGCTATTCGGTGTATCCTATCAAGGTAAATCAGATGCGTCCTGTTGTTGAAGAAATCATTCTTCATGGCCAGAAATTCAATTTGGGATTGGAGGCAGGTTCAAAACCTGAACTCCATGCTGTTATTGCTGCAAATGTGGCAACAGATAACCTCATCATCTGTAATGGATATAAAGATGAGAGTTATATTGAATTGGCTCTGCTTGCTCAGAAGATGGGTAAGAGAATTTTTCTTGTAGTAGAAAAGATGAATGAGTTAGAGATTATTTGGAATATCTCTAAACGACTTAATGTCCGTCCAAATATCGGTGTGAGAATTAAACTTGGAACCAGTGGCAGCGGAAAATGGGAAGATAGTGGTGGTGATGCAAGTAAGTTCGGTCTTACAAGTAGTGAATTGCTTGAAGCTATTGAACGTTTGCGCCAGATAGGTCTTGATGACTGTTTGAAATTGATTCACTTCCATATTGGTAGTCAGGTAACTAACATACGTAACATAAAAACTGCAATTCGTGAGGCTTCACAATTCTATGTACAATTGTATAAGATGGGATTGCCTATCGAATATATTGACGCAGGTGGTGGATTAGGTGTAGATTATGATGGAACACGTTCTGCAAGTTCAGAATCATCAGTTAACTATTCTATGCAAGAATATGTAAACGATGTGTTGTATCAGATTCAAGAAGCTTGCGATAAGAACGAACTTCCTCATCCTAATATAATAACCGAGAGTGGACGCTCGTTGGCTGCGCACCATTCGGTATTGGTTGTTCAGGTGCTCGAAACAGCAACTTTGCCTGAGATGGCAGAAGAGTGGGAAGTTGGCGAAAATGATCATCAGTTCGTAAAAGAACTCTATGATATATGGAATAACCTCTCTCAACGTAGTGCGTTGGAGAACTGGCATGACGCAGAACAGATTCGTGATGAAACTCTTGAATTGTTCTCTCATGGAATCATCGATTTGAAAACACGTGCACAGATTGAGAAACTCTTCTGGAGCGTAACTCGTGAAATTAATAATTTGGTTTCACAGATGAAACGTGCACCAGAAGAATTGCATAAGATAAACAAACTGCTTGCCGATAAGTATTTCTGTAATTTCTCTTTATTCCAGTCGTTGCCAGACTCGTGGGGTATTGATCAAGTATTCCCTATTATGCCATTGCAGCGACTTGGTGAACGTCCTACCAGACGTGCTACATTGCAGGATATCACATGCGACAGCGATGGAAAGGTGGCTTCATACATCTCAGAGAATACAATTAATAATAGTTTGCCGGTTCATGCAATTAAGAAGGGTGAAACATATTATTTAGGCGTATTCCTTGTGGGTGCTTATCAAGAGATATTGGGTGATATGCACAATCTGTTTGGCGACACCAATGCAGTACATATCTCAGTTACCGATGAAGGATATAAGATTGATCAGATGATAGACGGAGAAACTGTGGATGATGTTCTTGATTATGTGGATTGGGATACAAAGAAAATGGTGCGAACTCTTGAAACATGGGTTAAGAAATCAGTAAAAAACGGCAAAATTACTGTTGATGAAGGAAAAGAATTCTTGAATACATACAGAAGCGGTTTATACGGTTATACATATCTTGAATAAAAATAATCTAAACATATAAGAAATTGGGTAAAGTTCTACAAATTGGCTGTGGTGGTGTAGGTACCGTAGCAGCACACAAGTTGGCACAGAATGCTGACATATTCACAGAGATAATGATTGCCAGCCGTACTAAGAAAAAGTGCGATGCATTGGCAGATGTGTTATACAAGAAATATGGAGTTAAAGTGGCTACAGCTGCTGTAGATGCAGACGATGTAGACTCTTTAGTAGCTTTGATGAAGTCGTTCCAACCTGAAATGGTTATCAATTTGGCATTACCTTATCAGGATTTGGCTATCATGGAAGCTTGCTTGCAGTGTGGTTGCAATTATCTTGATACTGCAAATTATGAACCAAAGGATGAGGCTCATTTTGAATATTCATGGCAGTGGGCATATAAGAAACGTTTTGAAGATGCCGGCTTGACAGCAATATTAGGTTGTGGCTTCGATCCAGGAGTTTCTGGTGTTTATACTGCATATGCGGCTAAACATTATTTTGACGAGATGCATTATCTTGATATTGTAGATTGTAACGCAGGAAATCACCACAAGGCGTTTGCAACTAATTTTAACCCTGAAATCAATATTCGTGAGATAACTCAGAAGGGACTTTATTATAAAGATGGTGAATGGATCGAGACAGAACCGCTTTCTGTTCATCAACCGATTACTTATCCTAATATCGGACCACGCGAAAGTTATCTTATGCATCACGAAGAACTTGAATCACTTGTAAAGAACTATCCTACAATAAAACAAGGTCGTTTCTGGATGACATTTGGTCAACAATACTTGACTTATCTTGATGTTATACAGAATATTGGAATGTCTCGTATTGACGAAATTGAATATGAGGCTCCTTTGGCTGATGGCTCAGGAAAAACTGCTAAGGTGAAGATCGTTCCATTGCAGTTCCTCAAGGCAGTACTTCCTAATCCTCAAGATTTGGGCGAGAACTACGACGGTGAGACAAGTATCGGATGTAGAATTCGTGGAATTAAGGATGGTAAGGAACTTACTTATTACGTATATAATAACTGTTCTCATCAGGAAGCATACAAGGAGACAGGAATGCAAGGCGTTAGCTACACAACAGGTGTTCCTGCAATGATTGGTGCAATGATGTTCTTTAAGGGATTATGGAAACGTCCAGGTGTATGGAATGTAGAGGAATTTGATCCAGATCCATTTATGGAACAATTGAATAAACAAGGTCTTCCTTGGCATGAGGAATTTAATAAAGATCTTGAACTCTAATAGTCGAAGTCTTTTATACACTTATATGCAGAGTCGTGAGGAATCCTTGCGGCTCTGTTTTTATTTTGTGTTAATGATTTTGTCGGTACCTTTTTTTATATTATATTTGCATAATAAATATAACACAAAAATGATGTTTTTCTTTTGTGATTTATCAACGACAAAAGGGGACTATGAAAAAATGTTATGTAGAATTTCTTTGTGAGCGATAAGTCTTTGTGTGGAATGATTAACTGAGATAAAGGAAAAACATTATGCAAGTAATTATTAAGTCTGAAAGTTGAGAATATAATATGATCGAAATAAAGAATCTAAAAACCGGATATCACGTTTCAGGACATGAGAAGATCGTAGGAGATGATTTGAATGCGGAATTGAGAAAAGGAGAATTGACTTGTCTGATTGGACCTAATGGGTCTGGTAAATCGACTCTTCTTCGTACTATTGCTTCTTTCATGCCTAAACTGGGCGGCGAGATTCTTATTGACGGAAGGAACTTGGAGGATTTCTCAGCTTCAGAGTTGTCACGATTGATAAGTATTGTGTTGACAGATAATTCGTCAATACATAATCTTTCCGTTTTCGATGTCGTTTCGATGGGACGTATGCCATATACTGGGTTCTGGGGCTATTTGAATGCACATGACAGAAAAATAGTTGATGACTGTTTGGAGATGGTCGGTGTGAAACATCTTGCTTTACACATGATAGATGCTCTAAGCGATGGCGAACGTCAGAAGGTAATGATTGCAAAGGCAATTGCTCAGCAGACGCCTATCATATTATTGGATGAACCTACAGCCTTCTTGTATTATCCTAATAAAGTGGCGGTGGTCTTACTCTTACGTAAGTTAGCTCATGAAATGAACAAAACGATATTATTGTCCATTCATGATATAGATATAGCTTTGCAGATTGCCGATAATATATGGATGATAGAGGATGACGGCAGATTAGTTGTTGGTAATCCCGCAGAATTATGTGATTCGGGTGTGATAGCTCAGCATATCGTAAACGAAAATATCGAATTTGATAAAGAAGGTAGAACTTTTTATGTAAAAGCGAGATGAGGGTCTGGAGTAAAATAACAAGATTATACTTTTATGTGCTTTTGGCAATGATTTCTGTTGCGACATATGCTATTCCTGCACGTAAAACTATTGTTTCGTTGCCTTTGGTTGATGGAAATAATATTGATGCAGTATTGTGTGGCGATGAATTCTTGCATTATTATACTACCCTCGAAGGAAAAATACTGGTTAAAGATTCATCAGGCCGATATCGTTTAGCAACAGAGGTTGAGGAACAGGGTATGTTGGAGCGCGGAAATGCAAAGAGACAGGTGTTCAACGAGATGAAAGCCAAGTCTGCTTTGTCACAGGAAACATCAACGATGATAACCAAGGCTAAGACGGAAGAAAAACGAGGTCTTGTTCTCCTTGTGAATTTTGCAGATGTGAAAATGCAATCAACAAACTCACGAGATGACTATGACGATATGTTTAATAAAAAAGGCTATGATTATAATGGTCATCAAGGAAGTGTAAGCGATTATTTCTATGATCAGAGTAATGGCGCTTTGAGTCTTCATTTTGATGTGTACGGACCTTATGAAGTAAGTAAAAACCTAAGCTACTATGGCGAAAATTCCGATTCCGAAGCAGATGAACGTGTCGTGGAAATGGTAAAGGAAGTAATTAATTTAGCTGACGCCGATGTAAATTATAGACTTTATGATTGGGATGGTGATAGAGAGGTTGAATGCCTGTATATTATATATGCAGGTGGTAGTGAGGCGTCAGGCGCTCCAGATTATACAATATGGCCGCATAATTGGAATATATGGTCTGCAACCGGTAAAATCACATTGAAAGATGGAGTGCGAATATCAGAATATGCATGTAGTGCAGAATTATATGATCATAATAAGGATATAAGGGACTGCATCGGTAGTGTGGTACATGAGTTTAGTCATATTTTGGGAATGCCCGACTTTTATGATACCCTCGAAGGCCAGTCTTATGGTATGCAGGAGTGGAGTATTATGCATTATGGTTGTTATAATGGACCATCAAACTACGCAGGATGTGTGCCCGCCGCATATACTGCATATGAGAAGATGTATCTCGGATGGCTGGCTCCAACAGAACTAAATTCTCCATGCGATGTGGAAGGAATGAGGTCAATCGAACAGTCCGACGACGCCTATATTATATATAATGATGCTTGTAAGGATGAATATTATATCCTACAGAATGTTCAGAAAGACGGTTGGAATAAATACGCACTTGGTACAGGCTTGCTGGTTCTTCATGTAGATTATAACCAACAGGCTTGGTATGAAAATTTGGTAAATACCGATGTTGACCATATGAGACTGACCGTTATCCCTGCAGATAATAATTACAATATATTCTATGACGGAGTAGGTGGGGACGTGTATCCGGGAACTTCAGGAAATCATGCGTTGACAGATGAGAGCATACCATGTGCATCTTTGTTTAATCCCAATAAGGATAACCGTAATTTTATGGGGAAATCAATTGAGAACATAACAGAATCCGACGACGGACTCATCTCTTTTACGTTTATGGGTGGAAATGGATACAATCATATCTCGGAAACAGCAGTTGATGAATGGTCTGGTTCCAGTTTGGCAGATGGTGTTAGTTATAATATATATGGTCAAAAACTCAATCGACCTGAACGTGGAATAAATATTGTCGGCCGTAAAAAAGTGTTGATAAAGTGAGAAAGTAAGTTGATTAATCGAAAACCTCTCTTAAAACATCAAGAGATTTTAATTCTCTAAATCCCGACAAGTGTATTCTGTAGTATTCTATTATTATCTCAAGAATACGCTGACGCTGTTCTCTCCTTATATTATATAAGTGCATGTTGTCGATACTCATATTTAATATATAAGGAATGGCGCAAGCCTCATCCTGTGCTAAGAAATGAGGATGGTTTGGTCTGTTTTCTTTATATTCTCCAGCAATCAAGTCAAAAAACAGGTTTTTATTTGTTTTCTCAGCATTGGGATAGATTCCAGTAAATAAACTTAGACGAGTGAGGAAAACAATATGAAAGTTGTTAAAAGTCTGTTCGCAGCAGTCAAGCCATTTGATAGAACTCTCAACATAATCATATAATAAGGTGTTTGGACCTTCTTCGGTTAATGCGTTTGAGAGAAATTCGGCAATGAACATAACAATCGTAGATTTTAACGGATTGAAAGGAATGTCATGGAAACAATAATAATTATATAATGTATGAGGGGTAACAATTCGCTCCTGGCCGTGGATGTCGCAGTCGAATTCAACTAATGCAAGAGGCATGATGTTTCTTACATTAGACGAATTTTTGCCAGAAGAATTCTTCCTCCTTTTTATTATTATTGGCATCCGTCCATGTTGTTTTGTGAATAAATCAACAATAATTCCGTTGTCATTGTATTTAATTTGTCGTAAAATGATCCCTTTTATTCTTTCCATTATGTACCTTTATTTGACGTCGAAAAAGTCCAATTTCTGCTGTTCACTCCCTGCTTTGATGCAAAAATACGAAAGATATTGAACTTTTTTGCCTTTTTTTTGAAAAAAGTTTGCGAAAAATTTTGTCGGTACAAATAAATGTTCTACCTTTGCATCCGCAAATCACAAAGGAGTGGCTTTGCTAGGCGCAAGCCCGAGGCTGGTCCCTTCGTCTATCGGTTAGGACGAGAGATTTTCATTCTCTAAAGAGCAGTTCGATTCTGCTAGGGACTACTTCAATTGAAAGATCAATTAATAAATTAAGAATTGAAAGATTTGGCACAACACAAAACATTGGGCCTCTAATTAAAGAAAAAAAGGAAAATTAAATAATGGCAAATCACAAATCAACAATCAAGCGTATTCGTCAGACAGAAACTCGTCGTCTGCACAATCGTTACTACGCAAAGACTATGCGTAACGCACTTCGTGATCTCCGCGCAGAGAAAGATAAGTCTGCAGCATTGGAGATGTATCCAAAGGTTCAAAAGATGTTAGATAAATTAGCTAAGCAAAACATCATCCATTGGAAGAAAGCTGCTAACCTTAAGTCAGGCGTAATGAAGCACATTGCAAAGCTTGCTTAATGATTGAAAATTTGCGATAATTTATTAATGGATATATCGAGACATTCTCTAAGAGGATGTCTCTTTTTTTATTTTTGGGCTGTTTTGATTCATTGTTCTACGTGTAAATCATGCGTTAATAATCCACCTAAAAAACTAACTAAAAAGTCGGAAAAAATAAAATAAAAAAAGTGCCTAAAAATATGTATGAAAGTTTCGTAGATTAAAAAAAAAATCGTAAATTTGTAACGTAAAATGTGATTGAAACTAACAATGAACGAAAACATCATGAGCGGAGAGCAATACTCTGCAAGTAATATTCAGGTACTTGAAGGTCTTGAGGCTGTAAGAAAGCGTCCTGCTATGTATATAGGGGATATCAGCGAAAAAGGACTACATCATCTTGTGTACGAAGTTGTGGATAATTCCATTGACGAAGCACTCGCTGGTTATTGTACACATATAGAAGTTACTATAAATGAAGACAACTCTATAACAGTACAAGATAATGGACGTGGTATTCCTGTTGACATGCATGAAAAAGAACATAGATCTGCCCTTGAGGTGGTAATGACTGTTCTTCATGCTGGTGGTAAATTTGATAAAGGTTCATACAAAGTATCAGGAGGTCTTCACGGAGTAGGTGTTAGTTGTGTGAATGCATTGTCAACCAAGATGATATCTCAAGTATTCCGCGATGGTAAGATCTATCAACAAGAATATAGTTGTGGTAAACCTCTTTATGATGTTAAACAAGTAGGTGAAACAGATGCTCGCGGTACTCGTCAGCAATTCTGGCCAGACGGAAGCATTTTTATCACACAGATATACAGATATGATATTCTTGCAAATCGTATGAGAGAATTGGCATATCTGAATGCTGGAATTACAATCACACTTACAGACTTGCGCCTTGATGTGAATGCAGCAGCCGGAATTGATGGCATACGTAAGGATGTATTCTATAGTGAAGGCGGTTTGCGTGATTTCGTTAAGTACATTGATTCAACTCGTACACATCTCTTTAATGACGTAATTTATATTAATACAGAGAAGAATGATGTGCCAATCGAAGCTGCAATCATGTATAACACATCATATAGCGAAAATCTTCATTCATATGTAAACAATATCAATACAATTGAAGGTGGTACACACCTAACAGGTTTCCGTACAGCATTGACTCGTGTATTGAAGAAATATGCAGAAGATAATAAGATTGTAGAGAAATTAGCTAAGCAACATGTTGAAATTAGTGGCGAGGACTTCCGTGAAGGTTTGACAGCTGTTGTCTCTGTAAAGGTTGCAGAACCTCAGTTTGAAGGACAGACTAAAACTAAACTCGGAAACAACGAAGTGGCTGGTGCCGTTCAACAGGCTGTGGGTGAGGCTCTAACATATTATCTTGAAGAGCACCCAAAAGAGGCTAAGTTGATTGTAGATAAGGTTGCTTTGGCCGCAACAGCTCGTGTGGCTGCACGTAAGGCTCGTGAGAACGTACAACGTAAAAACCCTATGACAGGGGGCGGACTCCCAGGTAAATTAGCCGATTGCTCTGATAAAGACCCAGCAAACTGTGAAATGTTCATAGTCGAGGGTGATTCTGCGGGTGGTTCTGCAAAACAAGGCCGTGACCGCCATTTCCAAGCAATTCTCCCTATTCGTGGAAAGATCTTCAACGTAGAACGTGTGATGTGGCATAAAGCTTTTGAACACGAAGAGGTAAATAATATCATTCAGGCATTAGGTGTACGTTTCGGATTGGACGAAACTGACGGAAAGGCTGCAAATTATGATAAATTGCGTTATTACAAGACAATTATCATGACCGATGCCGATGTCGATGGTTCACATATCGACACACTCTTGCTTACGCTTTTCTTCCGTTATATGCCTCAATTGATTCGTGATGGTCGTCTTTATATCGCTACACCACCTCTCTATAAATGTACTAAAGGTAAAGTGAGCGAATATTGCTACGACGAACAAGCTCGACTCCGTTTTATCGATACTTATGGCGATGGAACAGAAGGAAGCGTGAAGACTCAGCGATATAAGGGTCTTGGTGAAATGAACCCAGAACAACTTTGGGAAACAACAATGAACCCTGAAACTCGTCTTCTCAAACAAGTAACTATTGAGGATGCTGCAGAAGCAGATTATATATTCTCAATGTTGATGGGTGATGACGTGCCACCACGTCGTGAATTCATCGAAAGAAATGCTACTTACGCAAATGTAGATGCGTAAAAGCTCTGTGAATTGACATTTCATTCAATTCTTACATATATTCTCGTGCCGACCAAAAAGAAGTGATTCTGACCGCGTCGGCACATCTTTTTTTATTGATAATTGATAATTAATAATTGATAATTATACATAATCAATTGTGCAAATCAATGAATCGGATAAACGGGGAATCGGATTTGGAGTTACGCTAATTGTCAATTATCAATTATTAATTATCAATAGCAACTCTGTTGCCTGATTATCAATTGTTGCCTATTTTTCTCCGATTATTATGTAGTGTAGATTATTGCTCATGGTTGTGGCAAACATATAAGTGTTGCCTCCATCGCGTAGATTCAGTTTTTTTCGTAGTTCATTAACTGATTGAGGAAAATTTCTTGTAGTTAAGTTGGCTTGTTTGTAGGCTTTGATTTTTTTTATACCTTCTTTGTTGAGTTGTATTATATCAACAACCTTAAATTGTCTTCCTGGAAAGTTCTTGACTTTATTCGTGGATATGTACAGATGTGAATTCTGTTGGATTTTCTTAAGGCCAAACTTGGTTGCGGTAGTCTTATAAGCTCCGCTTTTCATTATAGAAGTGTTTGGTTCGTATAGGTATAATGTGTTGTTTGTGATGTCGTTAGCAAAATCGTTATTATAGTCAAAGAATGTGTTTATGGCTGTGGCTTCCTCTGCTTTTGTAAATTTGAACGTCTCAGTTCCTTGTTTGGTGATATTTACGCAAACTATTTCAGGTGATGACGATTGTTCTTTTAATTCAGATTTTAATACGATTATAATTTCTTTACATTCGTTGTTTACACTAACCACATGTATGTTGTATATTCCTTTTAAAGAACTTTCAATTGATGTGAGATCTAACATTGGTGATAGTTTTATCATAACAATGTCGGCAATCTCAAGCATGAAGTCGTTTAAAAGACATACATCGGGTGAACAGTCGTTTATGAGAAATGTTTTGTTACCATTCTTATCGCGTCGTGCAGGGTCGATAAAAAGTAAGTTGAAATGTGGTTTTTCCTCTTTGTTTTTAAGTGAGGAGAGATATTGTTCACAATCTTCGTTTATAACAGAGATGTTGTCACATCCCATTATAGGTAGGTTGTGAAGTAGCAGTTTGCATAGTTCCTCATTTCTATCGATAGCTGTGATATGTTTAAACCATTGTCCTATGATGCTGCAGTCAACTCCGAATCCTGCAGTTAAATCAATCATATTCTCTTGTTTACATAAACTTTTGACGATTTCAAGTTTATATTCGGCAGTGGCTTGCGAAGAACACTGTTCCATGGGTAGATGTTCAGGGTATATTATATCATCTTTTTGAGCCCATAATGGTAATTTGATGCGTGCTTTTTGCCATGCACTGATTTGAGTTAAGGCATAATGTATGTTTATGTCTTTATTGTTGATATACTTCAGTGCTAACTGTCTGACATCTTCATTTCTGTGAGATAATATGAATTCGTCTGTTTTGTTCATGTATATAGGTTTATCAGAGTGATAATTCGCGGATTTCGCCGTTATACATTCTTTCAATATCGGCTAACTCAACTCCTTTGTGTACAGCTTGTAGGCAACGGCAGAATAAACCATGGCTTATGGCGAGGATACATTGTCCGTTGTGGTTGTTTCTGACAAAGTCGAGAAATTCATTTGCACGTTTTTTCATCATATCTACAGTCTCGGCATCGTCAGGAATACGTATTCTGGTTGTGCCATCCACAACCATTCCAGTTGCAGACCCCCAGTCTCTTTCTCTTAGCAGGTGTGAATAAGTGATATTAAGATTGAGGTGTTGGTTTACGATATCTGCTGTGTCAACGCATCGTTTGATGTCGCTGCATATGATAGAGTCGATATGTCCCTTATATGCTTTTAGTTTTTCTCCGATTTCGTCAGCTTGTTTTTTGCCGTTATCGGTTAGGTTGCCAGGCATCAAGCCTTGTAGTATATGTTTTGTGTTTTCTATCGTTTCTCCGTGTCTAAGCAATATCAGTTGAGTCATATCTTGTATGTAATTTGTTTGTGTTTATGTTTTCGTTTTAACTCTTGAATGCAAGAACACTATATGCCACTACAATATATCTTATGCACTTGCCGAGGAATGTAGAAAGGAATGTTCCCCATATATTTGCCCTAAGAACACCTAATGCAATAGATATGGCAGTTCCCAGAATAGGGATGAAAGAGAAGAATCCCATCCATGCACCATAGCGTGATACATATCGCTGAGCCATTTCCATTCTCTTTTCTTTAATCTTAAACCATTTGCGTATAGTTTGAGGTGATGCGATGGTGCCAACCCAGTAATTAACCATAGAGCCTAACACATTTCCGATAGTACCGCTTGCGATTGTCAATACAGGGTCCATTTTGCTTGATACTAACAATACCGACATCACAGCCTCGCTACTGAAAGGGAAGAATGTGCCTGCAAGGAATGAAGCAACCCCCATTCCCCAATATCCGTATTCTACGAAAAATTCGTTTAGTGCGTCCATGGATAATTGAATTTTACAGAATCCAAGTATTAAGGAAATACATGATAGTAAGGATAACCAAAACCGATAACACAATTATGTTTGAAACAAATGATTCTCCGTTCACGATGTAGTGTCCGAACATTATTGATGTGATTATGAGTGCTGTAGGCAGTATAAACTGTACGCCGCAAGGTTGAATCATTAAAAGAGTGAATAAAGCAAATCCAAGCAGTATTATACTGTAGTATTGGTTGCGTGTCTTGTTTTTGTCAAGATATATCCTTGCATAGAATTCGCCCGTTCCGATAAGAAACATCACCAATGAAACTATTATCATGATCCATTGGCTTGATGAAAGGAGGGAGTAACCTCCCCAGTTGAATGTGTAGAATTGTTTTAAGATACTCAGTAAAACGTGGGTATGGTCATTATAGAAAGCGATTGAACCTACAATCCATATTGGAGTTATCAGTCCTAATATTGATGCAAGAACGTTTTTTAGGTTGATTGCTCGCAGTATGTACATCGACAACCAATAAAAGGGGGCAAGCCACAGAAGTTTAGGATAAAACAATGCCGCTATGCTGAGATACAAAAATGTCATGTAGTTATGTCCTGGTGATCTCTCTGCCTGATATGAGTTGAACAAGCTGAAATACGACATGATGGAGCATAACATTATTATTGTACCTGGAGTAAACGAATGAAGAAAACTGCATGCACTAATCAACAATGCCAAGATGATGGTGAAGATACGCGAATTGATTCTTAGTAGAATATGCGATATGTTGAGTTCTGCAATCAGATATAGTGACGTGATATACGACAATAACGCAAGCAACGAACTGAACCATCCTGCGTGTTGTATTCCTATTGGGAGATAAACCCACCATCCTTTTTCGTTTAACATCATTGAAGATGCTTCTTTAGGGATAGTGGTGCAGTGTTCTGAACCTAAACATCCGGTTATAAACCATAATATAGTTGATATTACGGCAATGGTGTGAATTGATGTCGGCGTTATTGCAAGAGTGCGTTGAAATGTCATTATTTTACGTTTTCTTATATCTTATTTAGTAAAAGGTTTCTTTTTATCTCGATTGGATAGTTATTTCATCTGATAAAAAGAAACCATGATTACTTATTCTTGATGAGATTATAAATCAAATCCGATGTCACGACGGAAGTATTTCTTTTCGAATTGAATCTTCTGTGCTTCAGTAAATGATTTTTGGAGTGCTTCTGCTTTGTCTTTGCCGTATGAACTGACTGCTATGACGCGTCCTCCTGCTGTTACAACATTACCGTCGCTTTCTTTTGTTCCTGCATGGAACACGATACTTCCTTCTACTTTGTCTATACCAGTGATAGGGAAGCCCTTTTCGTAAGCTTCAGGATAGCCGCCAGATACAAGCATTACGCAAACAGCAGAACGATCGTCGATTTCCAATGTCTTCTCGTTAAGATTACCTTCTGCTACACCTTCGAAGAGATCCACAAGGTCGCTCTTTATTCTCAACATAACACTTTCAGTTTCAGGGTCACCCATTCTTACGTTATATTCAATAACCATTGGTTCACCTTTCACGTTGATTAAACCGAAGAAGATGAAACCTTTGTAATCGATATTTTCTTCAGCAAGACCCTCAACAGTTGGACGTATGATGCGGTCTTCAACCTTCTGCATCCATTCTTTGGTTGCGAAAGGAACAGGACTTACAGAACCCATTCCGCCTGTGTTTAGACCTTTGTCACCTTCACCAATACGTTTGTAGTCTTTAGCTTCAGGTAGAATCTTATAGTTCTTACCATCAGTAAGCACAAATACAGAACATTCTATTCCGCTAAGGAATTCTTCAATCACAACAGTGGCGCTGGCATTGCCAAACATACCTCCGAGCATTTCCTTGAGTTCTTTCTTTGCTTCTTCTAATGTTGGAAGTATAAGTACACCTTTTCCGGCGCAAAGTCCATCAGCCTTCAGTACGTATGGAGCCTGAAGAGTTTCGAGGAACTTCAAACCCTCTTCGAGTGTTTCTCCGTTGAAACTCTGATAACGTGCAGTTGGGATGTTATGGCGCATCATGAATTGTTTTGCAAATTCTTTTGAGCCTTCGAGTACTGCACCCTGTTTTGAAGGTCCGATAACTGGTATTGATTTTAATTCATTATCGTTTTTGAAGAAGTCATATATACCATTTACAAGTGGATCTTCAGGACCAACAACAACCATGTTGATGCCTTCCTTGATTACAAACTGCTTGATGCTGTCGAAATCGTTTGCTTTGATGTTAACGTTTGTTCCAACAGCTTTTGTTCCAGCGTTACCTGGTGCAATGAATAACTGATCGATTTTCTTGCTTTGAGAAATCTTCCATGCTAAGGCATGTTCTCTGCCTCCGCTACCTAAAAGTAAAAGTTTCATATATATTGTTTTTGTTTTATTGTTTCTTATTTGAGATAATCGTTGAAATATTGTGTAATCTTATTGTGTAGATGAACACGTTCGTTTCCATACATGTTGTGTCCTGCTGTAGGATAGATAAACAAGTCGGGATATTTATCCTCTTTGATACATGCCTCGATAAATGTTTGAGTGTGTTGAGGTACACAAACCATGTCATTGCCACCATAGATAATCAGAAGTTTACCATTAAGGTTGGCTGCTTTGTTTAACAATGAAGTGTCGTCGTATCCTTGTGGATTAGTTTGTGGAGTATCCATATAGCGTTCTCCATACATGATCTCATAGAATCTCCAATCGATAACAGGTCCGCCAGCCACTCCAACTTTGAACACATCGGGGTATGTAGTCATCAGACTTGTTGTCATAAATCCTCCGAAACTCCATCCATGAACGCCTATGCGGTCTTTATCCACGAATTGATGTGAGGTGAGGAATTCAACACCTTTTATCTGGTCTTTCATCTCTTCCACACCCAGTTTACGGAATGTAACCTGCTCAAATTCCAATCCTCGGTGTTCACTGCCTCGGTTATCTACTGTTAGTACGATATATCCTTGTTGTGCCATCCAGATGCTCCATCCGTTTACACCCCAATGTCGGCTTGCATCGATTGTATGAACATGAGGACCGCCATACACATACAGAACGGCAGGATAAGTCTTTGAAGAATCGAAATCAGTGGGGTAAACCATACGATAATACAAATCGGTTTTATCGTCTGCTGCCTTTATTTTGCCAACTTCTATTTTGGGCACATTGAATTCATCCCATGGCTCGCTTGCTGTAAGTAGGTTCTTGCAGTTTGTAACATCGTTGGTTGAACGTAAATCAATGCTATTGGCGATTTCGGGTGATGAATATTTGTCGATGAAGTATGAGCCAGATTCTGAAACAGTGGCTTTATGCCATCCTTTTCCGTTGTCGAGAAGTGTTCTTGCTCCTTTTAAGTCAACCTTGTATATGTTGTTTTGTAAAGGATGCAGTTCGTTACTGGTAAACAGAATGGATTGTGAGTCGTTTGCAAATCCAAGAAAGTCGATGACTTCGAACTTTCCGTTTGTTAATTGTTTAATTTCCCTTCCTTTTGTGTCGTAGAGATACAGATGGTTGAACCCGTCTTTTCTGCTTATATATATGAATTTAGAACCATCCCACGGAAGGAAACGGATTGGTTCCATTGGTTCCACATATTTGTCGTTTGTCTCTTCGAATAGAGTTGCTATTTTATTGCCGTTTTTGGTATCATAACAATCAAGTTGGGCATGATTCTGATCTCTGTTCACTTCAATCACATACAGATATTTGTTGTCAGGACTCCATTGTATGTTTGTGAAGTAACGGTCAGTAGGATCGCCAGTTTTCAGATACACAGTTGTTTTCTCTGTTGTGTTATATATCCCGATAGTTACCTTATGACTTGTCTCACCGGTCATAGGATATTTGTCGGGTATGATGGTTGCACAGCGTGAGTCGTTGCCCTTAGGATTGATATTTACTTGAGGGTAAGTGCTTACCATGGACTGATCCATTCTGTAAAAAGCAAGTAACTCGCCCGACGGACTCCAGAAAGTACCTTTGTTTATGCCAAACTCGTTACGATGCACACTCTCACCATATCTTATGTCGTTAGAACCATCGTTGCTGATTTGAGTGATATCGTTTGATGAGGCTATATACAGGTTGTAACCATCAGTATAGGCTAATTGCATCGTGGCAGTAGAAAGGTCGGTGTTTTCGGCATTCTCACTAAAAGTGATACAATTTTCAAGAGTTTGCTTTTCCCAATTGATAAAGAATATATTCTTTTTAGTCTTGAAAACAACCACAGGACGAGTCGCATAAGGGAACGACGCATGTAGCATGTTCCTAATAACAGAATTTTCAAATCCGGATTTAGCAATTATGCGATTTATATCCTCAAGAGAAAATAAGTCTTCAGCCTTGTCAGTGTTGAGATTTATCAATTTATCTCCCCACCATTCATAAAAAGCCGTTTCAGGTTGGCGCATATGATAAGTACTGCCACCCAGAATCAAATCGTCTATAATGAAAACTTGTTTCTCTTGTGCCATGATGAAATTTCCAGCTAAAGCAAATGCAATAGCCCAACAGATAAGTTGTTTCATTCTTAATGAATAATCTTACAGATTGCAAAGATACAAATTAATTCATTAATTTCAAAATGACTATTGCTGATGTTTTCTTCCTTTTTTATCTCACCATGGAATATTATAGTTTATGTCCTCTATATCGGTTACATCTTGAATAACCTTTGACTTTATATTTTTCTGTAATTACCGTTTCCTTTGAATTCAATAATTCCGATATCGCGTAGAAACTGCAATTGTTGTCTTATCTTATCTTGTATGTGTTTATTTGTAGGATGCTTAAGTTGGAGTTCATCAACGAAATTATACATTTGTTTTAATGTAAATGTCTCATCAAGACGTTCAATTAAGTTAAGTGTGTCTAATAACCAACCGCGACTTTCTACGGATTTGGTTTTAAGATTGTAAATTTTATTGTATTGGGTCTTGACTTAATCAATTGGTCTAACTATTCCATTTTGAATTATAGGTATTTTAGCAGTTGATGGAATTAATTTCATCATGATATTACATCCTGTCCATCCAGCTCTTCGGGCATTGTCTCCTAAAGGTTTACGCTTTCCAATTACAGAAGGTGTGAAAAAACATTTAGGTACAATCACATGGTTATTAACTTCGTAATTGTCGTAATGCATAAAGAAATAACTGCGGTTTTCTAATGATGTGATGCGATTTATCATGGTCTTTTATTCGCCGTCGATTACATTTGTTTGAAAGATGTCGCTATTTGATTGCTTACTTTTTAATTCGTATTGTGCTTTACATTTTTCACAAACAAAATCCTTTACAGGAGCATTTGGTTCAGCTTTATGTATGGTTTATTCTCCACAAATGGGACAAAACATATTTCGTGCAAACCAGTCTTCTGTTAAAACTTTTGTAATTTGGCTTTTGCTTTTATAGCCTTCAGCTAATGATATGTTGAAACGTAAATCCATCTTCGTATTTTCATGAATAGATTTTGTTTAAGAAGATAAGTAGCATTGTATATGCTAATCTTTCTTCTAAACGCCCCTCTTTAGTATGAAACTTGGCAAGGAAATCCGCATTCTTCGACTTTTCTTGCAATTGAGTCGAGTGATTCTTTTGAAGCTTTGAATAGTGTGTTTACAGGAGTTTCGCGTTCGATAGTGTATATCATTACTTCAGATGGCTGTATCTCCTTAACGGCTTCAAGCCAAGGGGTAACATATTCGTCGCCGGTGTTGTCAACGGATTTTCCGTCATATGTTCCTGTAATGAACATGGTTTGGATGATGCAACGTCCGTTGAATTTTTTCATGTCCTCGATAATTTTCTTCACATCGTATGATTTGCTGACAGGTCGGTCGATAAATTTGATGTATTCAAGTGATACTGTATCGAGTTTCAAGATGTTATTATCGACTTTCATAAGTGCTTGAAACACACTCTCGTCGGAGATATGTGCTGCGTTGCTCAATACACTTACTTTTGCATCTGGGAAGAATTCGTTGCGCAGAGCAATGGTGTCGTCGATAATTCCTGCAAAGTCGGGGTGTATTGTTGGCTCTCCATTACCAGCAAAGGTAATCACATCGGGAGCCATGTTTTCATCCTTCATCTTTAATAATTGAGCATGTAGAGCCTCACGAACCTCTGTTCGAGTAGGGAATTTCTGATGAGGGACAAAGTCTTTTTTAAGTCCACATTCGCAATAGACACAATCAAAAGAACAAACTTTACCATCGGCAGGCAGAAGGTTGATACCTAATGAAGTTCCTAATCGGCGGCTATGTACAGGTCCGAATATTGGTGCAGGAAATAAAATCGTCATAATGATATATTGATATTTAAAACTCTTGTTGTTAGTATGTTTTTATCTTATTACTTTGTTTTGTCGTCCCGAACGAATCCCGAAGGCATCCCGAACAAATGATGTTATTGTCTTATTACTTTATATCTTGCTCCACCAAGCAAGGCGATGACTCCCATACATTCCAATTCGTAGAGTTGACTGCTTACTTGCATGTAGTTGAGTCCGGTTTCAACGATGATTTGGTTTATCTGTTTACCGTCGGAGTCTTTTAAGGCTGTGACGATACGTTGTTGTTCCTCGTTGAGATTTATGAACAGCTCTTGTTGTGTTGCCTTAGGCTTATCATTTGGTTGTATGTCTTCCCATCCCATAAGTCGGAGTAAATCATCCTCGGATTGGATGAGAGAGGCTTTCTGTTCGCTTATCAAACGGTTGCAACCTGCGCTGTATTCGTCGAAGGCTCTACCTGGATATGCAAACACATCCCTGTTGTAGTCTGCTGCCAACTCTGCTGTGATAAGAGAACCGCCTTTGTTTGCACTTTCCACAACAATGGTGGCATCGTATATTCCAGCTACGATTCTGTTGCGTCGTATGAAGTTAATTCTGTCTGGGTTAGTTCCGCTTAGATATTCGGTGAGCAGTCCACCGTTATTTACCATCTCGGCAGCCGTTTTTCTGTGAACAGCGGGATAAATTCTATCTAATCCGTGTGCAAGTACCCCGACAGTTGTCATGCCGTTTTTTAATGCTGCTCTGTGAGCGTGGATATCAATTCCGTATGCTAAGCCACTTACCACAAGAATGTCGGGACACTTCTGTTTGAGTCCTGAGATAAGACTTTGGCATATTTCTTTACCATATTGCGTACATTTTCTTGTGCCAACCACATTGATTACGTGTTTTACGTTTAGGTCGGCATTACCGCACTGAAACAGCACAAGTGGAGCATCATCGCATTCGATTAGTCGTGACGGATAATCGGCCTCGCCAATACACATCGTCTTGATATTGTTCTTCGAGATAAATTCCATCTCTTTTTCGGCACGTTTCACACACTCGTCCATGCTTTGAAGAGCATTTATCAAGCGTTCCGATGCATCAGGAAGAATCTCTTTGATGTTGTTTCTGTGATTCCATATCTCGGTGACAGAATCAGCTTGGTCGTAAAGAATTCGGCAGTTGGCAAGACTAATCTTTGGGAGTCTGCTAAGTGCTATGGTATATATAAGTTCCTGTTCGTTTGTCATAACAATGATTTAAGTATTTCGCCGTCGGTTAATTTTCCATTTACGATACAGGCGATATCCACTTCGGCCTTGAGCGATAGTTTCATGTCTGAACAGCGGAAGATGTCTTGATAGAAAACATATCTGATACCCTCGCGTTTGATGGCAGTTTTCACGATAAAGGTGTCGTTGCTTCTCAATGGAATCTTGAATCGCATTGTAATCTTGGAAACCACGGCGTCAATGCCGTCTTCATGCAACTTAGCGAAACTAACACCACGCTGTTGAAGATACTCATGGCGTGCATGTTCCAGATAATGCTGATAATTGGCGTTATTTACTATTCCTTGAATGTCGCATTCGTAATCGCGGACTTTCATCGTAAGTTCATGAATGTATTCCATATGTATGTGTTCTGTTATTTTGATTCTTTGCTTTGAGCCGGAGATGTC
Source organism: Bacteroidaceae bacterium (assembly GCA_024682395.1). Classification (GTDB taxonomy): domain Bacteria; phylum Bacteroidota; class Bacteroidia; order Bacteroidales; family Bacteroidaceae; genus Colivivens. The sequence continues at coordinate 36,238 of JAIKZH010000055.1, read as the reverse complement.
ATTTTATGTGCAAAGATAGAAAATAATAATGAAAACAAAGGCTAAATCTAAGGTGATTGATAATTTATTAAGATTTATTGATTATCTTTGCATCCAAATATAAACGTCATGATAACAATAGAACAACTCAAGGATTTAAAAGAACGTGTAGAAGCTTTAGACCGCTATCTTGCTATAGATGAAAAGAAAGTAGAACTGGAAGAAGAAGAACTTCGTACTCAGGCTCCTGGTTTTTGGGATAATCAGAAAGAAGCCGAACTTCAGATGAAGAAGGTAAAAGACCTTCAGAAATGGATAAATGGTTACACTGACGTAAAACGAGCTACAGATGAGGTGGAACTGGCTTTTGATTTCTACAAAGAAGAAATGGTCACTGAAGCCGAAGTGGATGAAGCATACCAACATGCTGTGGAGATGGCTGAGGATTTGGAGTTGCGTAACATGTTGCGTAATGAGGCCGATGGTATGGACTGCGTTCTGAAAATCAATTCGGGTGCTGGTGGTACAGAAAGTCAGGACTGGGCTTCTATGTTGATGAGAATGTATCAGAGATGGGCTGAGGCTCATAAATATAAAGTTACGATAAGCAACTATCAAGATGGTGATGAAGCCGGAATAAAGACTGTAACCATGGAGATAGAAGGCGACTCTGCATTTGGATACTTGAAAAGCGAAAACGGAGTGCATCGTCTTGTACGTGTCTCACCATATAATGCTCAAGGAAAACGTATGACTTCGTTTGCCAGTGTGTTTGTGTCACCTCTTGTTGATGACAGTATTGAAGTGGTTATTGATAAAAGTAAGATATCATGGGACTTGTTCCGTTCAGGAGGTGCAGGTGGTCAGAACGTAAATAAGGTGGAGACTGGTGTTCGTTTGCGTTATCAGTATGTAGATCCTGACACAGGTGAGGAAGAAGAAATATTGATAGAGAACACAGAAAGCCGAAAGCAGCTTGAGAACCGCGAGAATGCTATGCGTTTGTTGCGTTCACAATTATATAATCGTGCTCTTCAGAAGCGAATGGCTGAACAACAGAAGATAGAGGCAGGAAAGAAGAAGATAGAATGGGGAAGTCAGATACGTAGTTATGTATTTGACGACCGTCGTGTTAAAGACCACAGAACCAACTACCAAACATCAGATGTAACTGGTGTTATGGATGGTAAAATCGATGGCTTTATTAAGGCTTATCTTATGGAATTCCCTAATTCTTAATGATTTTAGGCTATGAAAAGTGGTATCTATGAGATAGAACGTAAATTCCTTGTAAAAGGAGAGTTTAAGCATTTGGCATATAATAAGACTCATATAGAACAAGGATATATAGCATCGGGCAATTCCCGCACTGTAAGAGTGCGCATTCGTGACGACAAAGGGTACCTTACCATCAAAGGTCCGTCAGGACTTGGAGGACTGACACGTTATGAGTTTGAGAAAGAAATCAGTCTTGAAGATGCAAGAAATCTCATGAACATTTGTTTGCCAGGCACAATCGTGAAAGACCGATGGCTCGTAAAGAATGGTAAGCATGTGGTTGAGGTGGATGAGTTTTTCGGAGAGAACGAAGGACTGGTGGTAGCCGAAATAGAACTCAATAGCGAAGACGAGGAATATCTTCGTCCTGATTTCTTAGGCGAAGAAGTTACGGGAGATAAACGATATTATAATTCCTATCTTACAGGCTGCCCTTACAAACTTTGGAAGAATAACGCTTGATAGCATATCCTAAAAGATATCCGATAATTACTCCTATACAATTAGCGTAAAAGTCGAGAATATCTTTTGAACGAGAGAAGAACGGTTGTATTAGTTCGATTATGCCACCTAATACAACACAATAAAATATAGAAATAAAACTGTGCTTGAATGAAGGGCGCAGTTTTTTTTGTATCCAGTCAAACCATACACATAACATTAAGCCAGTGTACATCAAGCAATGAGCCCATTTGTCAGTTAATGGAACATCTTCCAAAGGAGGAAAATCTTGTGTTGGAAACAATGAAAGTATAAGAATTGCAATTGTGCAAATTGTCGTGAAAAAATATCGTTTGAAGAAATTCATCTTTACCTTATTTTGTTTGTGGCGCAAAATTATATATTTTTTTTGTATTTTTGCATCGGATTTATTAAATAATATGATTAATTAATAATATTTCAGAATGGCAGACGAAAGAGAAAATTTTGGTTCAAAACTGGGAACGGTACTTGCTGCAGCAGGTTCGGCTGTAGGACTCGGTAATATATGGCGTTTCCCAATTGAGACTGGTCAGCACGGTGGTGCAGCTTATATAATCATTTACGTGCTATGTATAATCATGTTGGGAATCCCGATTATGCTTGCAGAGTTTATTATCGGACGTCGTTCACATAGTAATGCAGTTGGTGCATATCATAAACTTGCTCCGTCCACACAGTGGAAATGGGTGGGACGCCTAAGTGTGTTGGCTGTTTTTATAGTCACATGCTATTATGTAGTGGTTGCTGGATGGACATTCGAATACATGGTTTTAGCCATGTCGAACGCATTCGAAGGTAAACAAGCAAATGATTACGTGGAGATGTTCAACACCTTTTCCTCTAATCCATGGCAACCGCTTGTATGTATGATAGCTTTGTTTCTTATCACCCATATTGTGGTGGTACATGGTGTGAATAAGGGTATAGAGCGTTTCAGTAAGATGATGATGCCGATGCTCTTTATTATAACAATAATCCTTGTGATTTGTTCGGTTAATCTCGACGGAGCTTCTAAGGGAATCGATTTCCTTTTGCGCCCTGATTTCTCGAAGATTTCGGGTGGTACAATCCTGAACGCAATGGGTCAGGCCTTCTATTCGTTGAGTTTGGGCATGGGTATTCTCTGTACATATGCCTCTTATTTCCGTAAGGATTTAAATATGGTTAAAACCACACTCAATGTGTGTGCAATCGACACTCTTGTGGCAATCATGTCGGGCTTTATAATCTTCCCCGCAGTGTTCCATGCAGGTTATGAATTGCAACCATCCGATATCGGTCCGTCACTTATATTTATAACCTTGCCAAATATCTTCCAATCGGCATTTAATGGTGTACCAGCATTAGGATATATATTTTCTGTGATGTTTTATCTGTTGTTGATAGTAGCAGCCATCACATCAACTATCTCCATGCATGAAGTGATGGACGCCTATGTCTGTGAGGAATTCAAGATAAGACGTAAGAAAGCCACTGCATTAGTTACAGCATGCTGTATGTTTTTTGGTGTGTTCTGTTGTCTTTCTTTCGGACCTTTGGCAGATGTCAAGATTTGCGACATGACCATATTCGGTATATTTGATTTTGTGAGTTCAAACATATTGTTACCATTGAGTGGTATGCTTGCAAGTATATTTGTGGGATGGTATCTTAAAAAGAAGGTCATAAGGGAAGAACTTACTAACGATGGTGTTTTGCGGGTTCCTATGCTCAACGTGTTGGTGTTCTTGCTTAAGTATATTGCACCAGCAGCTATAGGTATGATTTTCCTAAAGAACTTTGGTGTTTTTTAATCGTATGCAATTAATTTAGGTTAATATAAATAACAGAGGTATGACAGATCGTGATAAATTCAAAAGTAAGATTGGTGTGATATTAGCAACCGCCGGCGCTGCTGTAGGATTGGGAAATATATGGCGTTTTCCAGTTGAAACAGGTCAGAATGGTGGCGCAGCATATATAATCATTTACATATGTTTTATTTTGTTGGTGGGCATACCTGTGATGTTGGCAGAATTTGTCTTAGGACGTCATACATACAGTAATCCTATTGCAGCCTTTCGTCAGTTGGCTCCTCGTACACCATGGGTGTGGGTCGGTCGTTTAGGCGTGTTCTCGGGTCTGCTTATATTGAGTTATTATTCCGTTGTTGCAGGTTGGACAATAGAGTATTCGTATCTTGCCATAACCAATGCTTTTGATGGAGGAACGCCACAAGATTACAAAGATGTATATAATAGTTTTGTGTCGGAACCGATACTACCAATAATATATCTGGTGATGATTCTGCTTGCTACCCATTTTGTGATTGTTAGAGGAATAAGGAAAGGAATCGAAAAATTCAGTATGGTAATGATGCCAATGCTGTTGGTTATGTTGCTCGTTCTTGTTGTTTGCTCTGTAACTCTTTCAGGCGCAGGAGAAGGTTTAGAATATTTATTAAAGCCCGATTTCTCAAAGATAACCAACAAGACGGTTATAAATGCAATGGGACAGTCGTTTTTCTCTCTTAGTCTTGGATTGGGAGCATTATGTACATATGCTTCATATTTTGATGAAAACACCCGCCTCGTGAAGTCAGCCTTTACAATAGGTTTACTCGATACATGTGTGGCGATATTGTCGGGTTTTATAATCTTTCCTTCGATGTTCCATGTGGGTCATCATGTTAATTCGTCAGATATAGGTCCTTCGTTGTTATTTGTTACACTACCAAATGTATTTCATGAAGCATTCGACGAAATTCCACTATTGGGATATTTGTTCCCAGTAGTGTTTTATTTGTTGCTTGTAGTAGCCTCAATAACCTCTACGATATCAATGCTCGAGATAGTTGTTACATACATAAGTGAGGAGTATAAAGTACGTAGAAGTAGGGCATCACTATTTGTTACTTTTATAAGTGTGGTTATAGCAGTATTTTGTAGTTTGTCGTTTGGAGTACTAAAGAATTTCACAATCTTTGGTATGACAATATTCGAACTGCTCGACAATATGGTGTCAAACCTCTTCCTGCCTATTGGAGGTATGTTTTTTAGCATATTTGTAGGTTGGAAAATGAAGAAACAATTGGTAGTGGCAGAGCTTACAAATCATGGAAATTTGTCGATGCGATTTGTGAGTGTAATAATCTTTATATTACGTTATATTGCCCCAATAGCTATAATACTTATTATATTTAATCAACTTGATATAATAAGCTTATTAAGCTGACTTAATATACTAAAGGTTTAATATATTCAGTAAAATTATTGCACAATTAATTGACTTTTACTGCTGTGTGCGAGAACATATGTTGTATAACATAAAAATATTGATTGTCACACGAGTAAAATGCCCTACCTTTGCAACATCCTAAAAACAATCTTTTTACCTTAAAAAAATTAATACTTATTGAGGCGAAAGAGGCGTTCGTGAGAATACCTCTTTTAATTATTTTATTCAGGCACCAGATTTTAATTCTCAAAATCATGTAGAAAAGTTAGTAATTGTAAGGTTTTAATAATTATGAAAAATCCCCATTTTTATGTTAAATATTTTAATTAATCACCTTATTATTGGGCGTTTTACACCTTATTAGATAAATAATTGTTAATGAAGGATTGTAGTTTCTATTTTTTGTTTTAACTTTGCCAACCGAAATAAAATATCAGAAATAAGATGCAAAAGAATTTAGTGATTGTAGAGTCTCCTGCAAAAGCAAAGACGTTGGAGAAATTCTTAGGTAAGGATTTTAAGGTGATGTCCAGTTATGGTCATATCCGTGATTTAAAAAAGAAGGATTTCGGTGTGAACCTTGATGATTTGACACCCGAATATGAAATACCAGAAGATAAAGAAAAGCTCGTAAAATCTCTTAAAACCAGCGCAGAACAGGCAGACACAGTATGGCTTGCATCCGATGAGGACCGCGAAGGAGAAGCAATTTCATGGCATCTGGCACAAGTCTTGAATCTTGATTTAAAAGAAACAAAACGTATAGTTTTTCATGAAATTACCAAAAATGCCATTCTCGAGGCTATAGAACATCCACGTACGATAGATATTAATCTTGTGAATGCTCAACAGGCTCGTCGTGTTCTCGACAGAATTGTAGGTTTTAAACTTTCACCAGTGTTGTGGAAAAAACTAAAACCATCATTGTCTGCTGGACGTGTGCAGTCTGTGTCAGTACGCTTGATTGTGGAGAGAGAACGTGAAATCGAGAAATTTAAGGCTGAAAGTGCGTATAAGGTAGATGCTGTATTCACAATAAAAGAAGGTGAGCAGACTCATGAATTACGTGCCGACCTGAACCAGCGTTTCAAGACTCAAGAAGAGGCTCGTGCATTTTTAGAATCTCTCAACGACAAGACATTCACTATTTCTGATATTACAAAGAAACCAATGAAGAAGTCGCCGGTTCCTCCATTTACAACATCAACTCTTCAACAAGAGGCTGCTCGTAAATTGGGATTCACGGTTTCACAAACAATGATGATAGCCCAACGATTATATGAATCAGGACTTATCACATATATGCGTACCGACTCTGTGAACCTATCGTCTTTGTGTATAAATGCCAGTCACAAAGCAATTTTGGAGAACTTTGGCGAACGTTACGTTAAAATCCGAAAATATCAAACAAGTTCGAAAGGTGCTCAAGAAGCCCACGAAGCAATTCGCCCTACATATGTAGAGAATCATGAGATTTCAGGAACCCAACAAGAAAAACGCTTGTACGAACTGATATGGAAACGTACGTTGGCTTCTCAGATGGCAGATGCCGAAACAGAGAAAACTGTTGTAAAAATAAAAATCAGTGGAGAAGAGGCTGAATTTGTTGCAACTGGTGAAGTAATCACTTTTGATGGATTCTTGCGTCTGTATAAAGAATCATTCGATAATGAATATGAAAATGACGCTGACGGCGAAGGCAGAATATTGCCTGCTGTTGTTGAAGGTCAAACATTGGAAGTGGAAGAGATTCGTGCTACACAGCGTTTTACACAGTCTCCATTGAGATATACCGAAGCCAGTTTGGTGAAAAAACTCGAAGAACTTGGTATCGGACGCCCTTCAACATATGCTCCAATCATTTCAACTATCCAACAACGCGAATATGTTGAAAAAGGTAATAAAGTGGGAGTGAAGCGTTCATACGATATATTGAAGTTTAGCAAAGGAAAAATCACAAAATCAACTAAGACTGAAGTGGTGGGCAATGAAAAAGCAAAATTGCTCCCAACAGATATCGGTACGGTTGTAAACGACTTCCTTATGCAGTATTTCCCTGAAATCATGGATTATAACTTCACAGCAAATGTAGAAAAGGATTTCGATGAGATCGCCGAAGGTGCAGTTGATTGGAAAAAGGTGATAAGACATTTCTATTCCGACTTCGAACCAATGATCGACAAGACCATGAACGATAAGACTGAACATAAGGTCGGAGAACGAATTCTTGGCGAGGATCCAGCTACAGGTAAGTGCGTGTCTGTGAAAATCGGAAGATATGGCCCTGTGGTTCAGATGGGTTCGGCTAATGATGAAGAAAAACCTCGTTTCGCACAACTTAATAAAGGACAGAGCATTCAAAGCATTACATTGGAAGAAGCACTTGCGCTGTTTAAGTTGCCAAGAGTGTTAGGCGAATTTGAAGGCAAGACAATAAGCATAGGAACAGGTCGATTTGGCCCATATATTCTTCACGACGGAAAATATACAAGCATACCAAGTGATATCGAACCGCTTGAGATGACTCTGGATGCAGCAATCTCACTTATCAATCAAAAACGTCAGGCAGAAGAAAGAAAACACCTTAAGGCATTTGATGAAGAACCAGAACTTGAGGTGCGTAATGGTCGATACGGAGCTTATATCTTCTATAAAGGAAGTAACTATAAACTTCCTAAGAATGCAGGCGATCCATTGAAACTGACAGCACAACAATGTCTTGACATAATTCAAGCACAAGGAGACAAAGCTGCAAAGAAAAAGAAAGGTGCATAGAAATAGAAGTATATGAAGTCGATTATTCTAATAGGTTATATGGGGGCAGGTAAGACAACCATAGGTAAATTACTTGCCAGCAACTTGAATTGCGAGTTTTATGACCTTGACTGGTATATTGAATCGCGTTTCCATAAAAGCATCCCAGAGATATTTGCTGAACGCGGAGAAGACGGATTCCGACAGATTGAACATAGCATGTTGCAGGAAGTCGTGGGTTTTGAAGATGCCGTCATCGCTGTGGGAGGAGGTACTCCATGCTTTTTCGACAATATGGAAATAATGAACACTCATGCCCAAACAATATATCTTAAAGCAAGTGTCTCAACTCTTATTGACCATATACATTTAAGTCATACTACACGTCCGTTACTTGAAGGAAAATCAGACGAAGAATTAAAGGTGTATATTGAGGAAAACCTGAATAAACGAGAGAAATACTATCTTCAGGCAAATCATATTCTTCATATAGATACAATTCACACAGAAGCCCAGATAGAGGACTATGTAGAGGAAGTGAAACGATTATTAAAACTATAACGATGATATAAACACAAATCGTCGATACAAAAATAAACGATATGAAAGAAAATCTGACAATAATAAAAGTAGGAGGTAAAATCGTTGAACAAGAAGATACATTAGCACAATTACTTGACGATTTTGCAAAAATACCAGGATATAAGGTCTTGGTACATGGTGGCGGCCGTAGCGCAACTCAGATGGCTGCACGTCTTGGAGTTGAAACAAAAATGATAGATGGCCGACGTGTTACCGACTCAGAGATGCTTCAGATTGTCACAATGGTTTATGGCGGTTTGGTAAATAAAAATATAGTGGCACAGTTGCAAGCACGCGATATTAATGCACTTGGACTTACTGGTGCAGATATGAATGTGATACTCTCACGACGTCGCCCAGCCCAACCAATTGATTTCGGATTTGTAGGCGATGTGTCAGAAGTAAACGGAAAATGTTTAGCTAATATCATTGGTGAAGGAATCGTCCCAGTTATGGCACCACTCACACACGACCATAATGGCTCCCTACTCAATACCAATGCCGATACGATTGCAGGCGAAGTGGCAAAGTCACTCACACCTTATTTCGATGTCACATTGATTTATTGCTTTGAGAAAGCAGGAGTCTTGCGCGACGAAAACGACGACAACAGTGTCATTCCACATATCACATATCAAGATTTCGTTCAATTAAAAGATGAAGGAGTGATACAAGGCGGAATGATACCAAAATTGCAAAATTCATTCGACGCAATTAATAATGGAGTAACGCAGGTCATCATCACAAAAGCCGATTCTGTGGGTCTGGAAGCAGGTACGAAAATAACAAAATAAAAAAAATATAAAAAAAATCGGATGAATTGTAACTTTCTTACAACTCATCCGTCTTATTTATAGAGACAGATGAAAGAGATCAGTTTCAAAAACGACATATTGCCACTTGGAGATAAACTCTACAGGCTTGCGTTGCGAATTACGTGCAACAAGCAAGAAGCAGAAGATGTCGTGCAAGATACGCTGATCAAACTTTGGGAAGGGCGCGAGAAACTGAAGGAAGTAGATAATCTCACCGTATATGCGATGACAATCTGCAGAAATCAAGCACTTGACCACAACGCAAAGCATGAAAACAAAAACATCTCTCTCGAAGATAGCGGAGTTGACGGTTTCGATAATCAACACATGCCCGATGAACGATTGATATACAATCAAAGGTATGAGATTATTAATGAACTGATAAATAAGATGCCCGAGAAACAAAGGACAGTTATTCAGTTGAGAGACATCGAAGGCCGAAACTACCAAGAAATATCTTTAATGATGAATATAAGTCTGGCAGATGTAAAAGTAACACTTTTCAGAGCAAGACAACAGTTAAAAGAACAACTTAAAAAACAAAAAAATGGATTATAAGTACATCGAACAACTTCTCGAACGCTACTGGCAATGCGAGACAACTTTGGAGGAGGAACAGATCCTGCATTCTTTCTTCAAGCAACATGATGTACCAGAACATCTTCAGCAGTATGCCGATCTTTTCAGTTATGAGAGTGAAGTAGCACAAGAATGTTTGAGTGATGATTTCAAGCAAAGAATGCTTGATATGGTGGATGAAGAACCTGCTGTAGAGGCTAAAACCATAAAGTTTGTTTCACGCATAACTCCATTGTTTAAAGCTGCAGCGGTAGTGGCCATTGCACTCACAATTGGAAATGTCGCAGAACGAACAATGCAGGACAATTCTGTTGGGGATAATGCAGGTGCGCCATCTATAGCAGATACCTACACCCGTACAGAAGATATAACTGCAACCATCCATATTATCGACCGAAATCAGTCTGAATCAATGGCAAAAGCCGATACAGTTCAGGTTGATGAGATAACAAGGAGGTAAGTGGATTTGTTGGAAGAACCCTCCATAAGGACTGATTCATTCCTGAAAAATCCGGCAGTAACTTTTTAAATTGTCAATTAACAATCATTTTCTTTTATATGCTTTAACTAAAACCGCGGAAAGTTGAAACTGTGAAGTTTTTTTCTTTCAAACTAATTTATTTGGGTTACTATTGTGTAACTAAGGAATAGAGCTTTTATCGAGTGTGATAAGAGCTCTTTTTCTTGTTATGCAAAATACTTTAGCACTAAAAAATAAAGATTTTTTTAATTTTTCTGTTAAAAAATTTGGATGCTATTTTTTTTTTTTTAGTTTTGCCGTCGGTTTGCTTTTAAAGCATAATCGACAAGTCTTTATGGTTTTGAATTCCCTAATTTCTTTACCATAAGTCTAACCCTACAGCTTAATCATGTCCCTGCGTTATAGCATGAAGTCATGAGAAAAGTTAAACACCGACTATAAAGTCAAATCCTTGGCAAACTTCAATATGAAAAATGCCATATAATAATTGTAATGATGAAGTTTAATAATGAATATATTAGATTGATATCTTATATATGAATCGTAAATTATCGATAATACGATTGCTGACCTCACAGCACAAAGGAGCGGAAACCGAAAACGCTTTATCAAGTAGGAATAACTGTATGGACGTCTATTACTTTAACAACAAATTGAAAATGAAAAAAAGAATTTTAACGGTTTTAACCGTAATTTGCGTAATGGCTTCAGGCTTTGGAGCTTACTATTCGTATGAACCGAATCCCAATTTAACATCATGTCTCTTTGCTGATGAGATAGAGGCATTAAGCCAATCTGGTGAAGCAAACCCATCAAAAAAGAAGTCGGCTAAAGAAACCTGGATGGAGCAAGATCGTAAACAAGCTGCAATTGAAAATGCAATGGAGGAAGCTTTTGATTTTTTAGGTGATGGTGCTCGAAGTCTTGCAAATGGGGTTGGGAATGTAGCAAGCAATGCTGCAACCAATGTGTCTAATTTTTGTGAATATATAGAACTGAACTCCAAATTACAAGGTTTTCCATGTATAAAATCGCAGAAAAATACTGGTGCAAAATATACATATGATCATAATTATGGAGTGTCAACTAATGGTAAATCTGTTGTTGTTGGAAGTCGCGTGTCAGGTTCTACTGACATGGGGTCGACTTCAACGGAGTATACTGGTAAAACTCAATATTTGTGTAGTGGTAAAGGCGCCTCGTTACTGGATTATTGTGACAGAAGAAAACAACTAGATTGTGATGGTAGAAAAATATATCGATAGAAAGTGGGTATTGCTGGATGTTTGCGCGTTCAGCAATACCTTATTTAATAATTAAAAAATAAATTATGAGGTATTTTCTTATCTTTTTCTTTGCAATCTCTCTTTTTTCCTGTCAGGACAAATCTCAAATTACAGAATCGTATTTAGGCTCTTATTCAAGAGATACATTATATGTTAAACATGAACAAGAATGTTGGTTAGAAGCCCCTCATTACGATATAACCGATTTGATACCCTTGGATTTGCCTTCTTCTTATTCAGATATTGATTTTCATCAGATAAAAGTAACGAAAGAACGAATATATGTGTTAGATCAGAAGTTTAATAAGACCTTATTTGTCTTTGACCGTAAGGGGCAATTTCTGTTCAGGATGGGTAAACATGGTCATGCTCGTGACGAATTTATTGATTGTCCAACATATTTTGATATAGACAAATCATCAGGTGATGCATATATATATGAATGTAATAGTAGTAGGATATTAGTTTTTAATAATATTGGTGAATATATTAGGACCATAATGATAAAAGGGGATTTATATCCTTCTTCCCTCGTTCGCATGGATGACGGACGTTTCTTGATGGCATATTCAAATCCACAGGTTGATATATCCATGATAGCCCTTTCATTACATGATGACTCGTTGAATTTAATTAAACCATTGATGAATTATACTGATGAAAAGAGAGGCCGTGGGTTGCTATGGTTTGATAACACATTCTTTCATGATACTCGTATAGCATACACTCCTTTCGGTGCAGATTCTGTTATTTTGTTTTCTGGAGATAAAGTAGAAAAAGTGTTGAAGATAGATTTTAATGGTTGCTATATACCAGAAGAGATTATGGATCAGGCCTGTTCTGAAGGAACATGGGATCAAATATTTATGCATGAAGGAGCTCAGTTTATAGATGCCTGCGAAGTAACGGATTCAATGATTCACATAAGGTATTCGTTTTCTAAGCATCGTTGTAATTATGTTCATTATTTCAGTGATAAACGTTCGTATAATTCTCAATGTGAGAACTTTCTGAAACAAATAAACATGGGATTTTTAAGTTCTGTTTATGAGGATAAGTTAGTTTATTCATTGAGTGCAGATGATGTAGAGCTAACAAAAAAGATATATCAGTCTTATCCAAAGGATATACAGACGCAATTATTAAAAGATGCCGGATCTTTATATGGAAAGATGCTTAAGGGAGAAATTGTAGGGCCTGCTATATTGATGATTAAACTAAAATGAAAACAATTTTATATTTAATAGTATTGATGTGTTTCACATTTTCGGTTCTCACATCATGTCATTCTACCAATAAATATGATGAAATTGTCTCCACTATTATGGAAATGGGACGTTACAAAACCATACTACCCACTTCGGAAATGAAGTGTTGGAAAGGTGACTCATCATCAGGAAACTATTCTGATTCAATCGAAGGTAATAAGTTAAAACTTGTTGTTTATGTTGATACAACAGATTGTTCTATTTGTTTTCTTAATCATATGAATCTGTGGAATGATTTCTTACCATTAGAACAAAAGTATAATGGCGCTATTCGTTTTATTTTTATAATCGAAGCCCGTCAGAATGAATATATAGATTTGTATAATCAATTAAGTTACACAGGGCTGAATTACCCAATTTATATTGATGAAAAATTAGCTTTCCGTAAATTAAATCCCCATATTCCTACCGAAACTATTTATCATACATTTGTTCTTGATGAGAACAACAACATTGTATTGGTAGGAGATCCTTTAAGAAATGAGGAAATTGAGAAGTTGTTATATAAATTGATTGAGGTGAAATGCTCTCGTTCATAAATCCCTCAAAATAAATTTCTTTCAGTGGTTGTGTTAAGATAACCACTGAAAGTGTTTTATGAGGCAGTAGCTGCTAGAGCTTTATCTGATTTAAGGTTACATATGAGAAAAAATGTAAAGAATTTATATTTTTCTGTAAAAATATTTGGTAGTCTGATTTTTTTTAGATTGTTTTGCGTTTGCTTTTAAAGCATAATCGACAAGTCTTTATGGTTTTGAATTCCCTAATTTCTTTACCATAAGTCTAACCCTACAGCTTAATCATGTCCCTGCGTTATAGCATGAAGTCATGATAAAAGTTAAACACCGACTGTAAAGTCAAATCCTTGGCAATAATCATTATGAAAATGCCAATCAAATCATTAAAAACAAGAAAACATATTTCATGAGATATGCCATTCTCAGTACCGGTAGAGGATGGATACCGACCGAAAAGGTCCCCAAATAATATTAATAAAAATCAAAATTTAATTATGAAAAAAGTAATAAAAACTGCGATGTTTGCATTTGCTGTTGTTGCTGCTGGCTTTGGTGGCATTAAGGCGTATGATGCATATAGTGTTAAAGAAAGTACATTAATGTCTGAGAATATTGAAGCTTTAAGTGATGAAGGTGGTGATGCTGCCGCAATGACCAAATATGCTTGGTCTCAACCTCATGATTGTCCAGGACTTGGTACTGGCGACTATTGTGCATGTGAAGAGAATGGTCCGTGCAATCCTTGTTATACACCAGGTGATAAAACTTGTGAGTGTGGAAAAAATTGTTAGTAATTGAACTTTAATTTAATTATACCTATCGGCATAATTCACCTATTGCCGATAGGTATATAGTATGAATTATAGAATAAAGATTTATTTGATATTTCTATTTATTCTTTTATATAACCGATTATAATACAGACAACATGAAATCAAAATTAACCTATATAATGATTGTTTTGGCTGTGGTGTTTATATATTCTTGTAATTCAAACACAACACAACCTAAGATGGCAAAATATGAATGGGATTGTAGTCTACTAAATGAAACTGATAGTTTAGACATTCAATCATTTTTTAGTAAATCTGAAATGTTAAAATTAGAGGAAACTGAGAAATCCAAGATTGGTAATATAGATAAAATTGTCATTTCTGATTCTTTATTGTTTATATTAGATAAAGATTTGGCCAGAAAGATGATGTGCTTTAGTGTAAATACAGGAAAATTTCTGTGTGAGATAGGAGAAATCGGAAGTGGACATAATGAATATATATCAATAAGTGATTTCAATATAGATGAAGAAAACAAATTAATTTATGCCCTTTGTAATCGTAAGAATGTGTATACATATACTTTTGATGGAAAACTAACTGAAAAACGGGAAATACCGTTTTATGCCGAAAATATGGAATATTTAAATAGGTGTTTTTATTTTATGACTACTGATTATAATGTGGGTGAATTGGTTGTTACAAATGAAAAATTGCATGTGCTAATGAATTATTTTACAAATAATGATAGAATTGATCATGTTGAGGTTCACCCATTTCAAAAAACACCTGATGGTTATTTATCATATCATAGATATTTAGACAATAATGTTTATAAGATTAATGAGGATAATAGTTTGGATATATTATATCAAATTGATTTTGGAAATAACAATATAGTTTATGATGATGTTAAAGGTTTGGACCGTAATGAAACCAAAGAAAGATTGGCTAATAGTCGGGGAAATATAAAATATATAACTGAAAATGCAGATTATGCTTGGATTGTTTGTTTTGATAAAAACATGCCATGTTTGTCTGTGTTTAATAAAACTACATTAGAGAGTCAGTTTTATCCATATATGCATGTTATAGATTCAAAGTTAGGACGTTGTATGGAGTACCCAATCGAATATTCAACATCTGAAGGATTTATTGAAGTAGTTCAAGCGGATAATATAAATGATGATTTGGTGAAAAACAAAACCATTGAATCGGGACATAATCCTGTATTGTATTGGCATATAAAATAAACTGAGGTATGGATATTCTTAAAAATAGATATAATATATTCTGTATTTTAATAGTAGTTATGAAAAGTATGTGTTCTTGTAATTCTCAAGATGAACAAATTAAACACTTTATTTCCACTCCTATTAATTTACAAGTAAATAAGATGATATTTGTTGGTGAAGATTCAAATTGGTTGGATAAAACAAATTATATTCATGTATTATATTTTGATTCTTTACGGTGTTCGTCATGCTTATCTAATAAGTTAGTTCGTTTGCATGAATTTGAAAATAAAGCGAAAGAAATAGATTCGTTATATAATATATGTATAGTTGTATCAGGGAATAGATCTACTATAAAATACCTTAAACGTGTTAAGTATTATTCGAAATATTTACCGATTACTTATGTAGATACGGCAGATGTGTTTTCTAAAAATAATCCGAAGTTTATTAAATCTTCGTTGTACGAAAGTTTTATGATTGATAAACAAGGAAACGTTAAAGTCCTTGGAAATCCTATTTCAAATGCTAAAATAGGTGATCTTTTGTTGTCTGTCTTGAAAGAACATAAGTAATAAGAGGGGAAAAAACTGTGTTATACTACTTTTAGTCGGAGTCGTGATGCGGTTTCTATGTTTTTAGTTGCAATGCCATGCATTAATAGTTGCATATTGACTCTGCAGAATTATCATAATACTTTTTTATATTTTGTCCGCTAAATACTTTTGACGGTTAGATATATCCTTATGAGGATTGTTATTTGGCAACTTTTTATGCTTTTTTCCAAAAGTAAGCACTTTGAATTCTTTTTTAGCGGACACCAATAATAAAATATAAACAATAATAAGAAATTATAGAAGAAATCACATACCGAGTAAACGATAAGGTTGGGTTCTAGGTTAGGAATCCAACCTTTTTTGCAAAATAATAAAGATTTTTTAATTTTTCTGTAAAAATATTTGGTAGTCTGATTTTTTTTAGATTGTTTTGCGTTTGCTTTTAAAGCATAATCGACAAGTCTTTATGGTTTTGAATAACAATTTTCTTTACCATAAGTCTTACCCCAAAAGCATAATCATGTACTTGCGTTATAGTGTGTAATCATGATAATAATTAAATACCGACTTATAAGGTCAGATCTTGTCACTTACTTAAAAAAATATATATGAAAGAGAAGTTATTATTAATAATGCTGATATTGCTAACAGCATGTGATGTGAAGCATGATACCATGACAAATATTCCAATAGACCCATCAATAGATAGTAACAGTGGAATTGATTATACAGTATTTACCCAGTCTGTTGATTCTGTGGTCTTGGAAAAAGGAGAAATCCCTTTGTCGAGGATAAGAAAAGCATGTGTAAATGATTCATTAATATTTATATTAGATGACATGAAATCGCTTTTTGTGTATAATACGAAGGATGGTCATTTAATTAAACAGATACAACGTGTTGGGCATGGTGCCGGCGAATATATTGAACCAATGTCTGTTTCTATAGATGGTGAATACTTGTATGTTCTTGATATGGCGGCCTCGTTGATATTGAAATATGATTATTCATTGAACTATCAGGGACAAATAACAATTCCGATTCATACGTTTGATTTTATAAAAGTGCCAGATGGATTTCTTTTGTGGAATGCCGGCGGGTATAATGACTTAAAGTCTGTATTACATGTTGATTTGGAGGGAACGCTGATAAACACGTATGTGAAACCTAAAATGGAACTGGATCACATTGAAAGTACATGTATATTTAGTGATGATGGCGAAGGTCGGGTCTATGCTTTAGAAACCATTTCGGATACAATATACGAATGGAAAAATAATCAGATGACGGCTCTGTATGGATTAGATTTCGAAGTTGAATCCGATAAGGACTACAAATTGAGTTCGGAGAAAAAAGTAGCAGTTGGTATATATTCAAAAGGACAATCCTTCGTCGCTCAAAAGTATGTATTTACTCCATATATAAATAATGATTATACGTTGATCAATGTATATGACAGACTTGCAGGAAAATCATATTGTGGAACAGTGAAAACTCCAAACTTGTTCCCGTTTATTCCTGTTGCCTTACATAAAAATAATCTATACGCTATTAGTGATAAAATGCTTGGCAATGAGCCTGCAGGTGATTATGATATAGTATTATTGAAATATCATTTAAAATAAGCTAAGGATGAAAAAGATGATACGGCTCATGGGGCGTTTTATGTTTAAGTTGTGAATATGATAGGTTATCAGTAAATATTAATTGTAGTGTTTTATGAATAAGATTTCAAGGTTTATCGTTTTTGTTATAGTAATCTCTCAGTTTGTAATATCTTGTCAAAATAGACAATCGTTTATACATAAGGGAGTAAAGCAATTTACTTCTTATCATCATAAATTAGATTCGGTTTTAATATCCGCCGACAGTATTAGTTGGGATGGAAATTTCTTTGCTACAAAAGATTATATAGGTTTTGCTGATAAATATTATTGTAGAATCTTCAAATTCGATAAGAATAGTGGTTATTTGATTGGCAGCATGCTAACGAAAGGTCACGCCAAGACGGAAATTCCAAGTTTTATGTATGCTTATCCTTTTGCTAATGACGAAAAACGTATTTGTATTATAGATGCTTCTTTGTTTATGTATATATATAATACAGAGAGTGATACGATTGAATACAGGGGAAGAATTGATTTTGCGAAGGATGAGATTCAAAAGGATGACTTCTCCTCTCCCAGCGTATATGTAGTAATGAGTATGACAGATTGTGGAATGGATGCATATATCAATGACAATCATGAAGTAATTTTACCATTATCAATTGTTGATAGGCATCTCTCTCGTGTAGATGAAAACCGTTACAAAGAAGGTCGTATATGGGGCAGATATAGCTTGGACGGAAATAAATTTGTGGAGTTATTTGGTAGTTATCCTCATTATTACTTAGATAATATGGCCCCTAATTTTGAGAACTTCCGATCTGTTCCATGTGGAGATGAATATATGGTGTGTCATACTGTAGATTCATTAATATATGTATATGGCAATGACATGAAATCAGTTTTATATACTTTTGGCTATGAATTTCAAAACGCGGATAGAAGTTATTCTTATCAGGCTGATAACGAATATATGAGTGATGATATAAAGCGAGTTAGCCTGAATTCTTCTCTAGTATGTACCAATAAGTATATCATGCGTTCGTGCTTTCATAAGATTATGGATGATGCCCAATCTTATACATCACTTCAGTTTTATGATAGAAAAACATATGACTTGGTTGCAGAGGAAAGAATTCAAGGGATAATTCAATTTTTTAGTGGAGATAATAATAAATTTTATGGAGTAAACATAAAACCTAATAGCAATGATAAATACTATATATATACATTTGAGATTTATAACTAAAATCGTATCTCTAATTGGGGTATACCATTTACTATAACCAGTTTTGGCATTTCAAAAGACGGATATATGTATTTTTTACGTAATAATATTGAGACAGAACAGATTTTGAAATATAAAAGACTTGATGACTTGTTGGATTCGTAGATGAAATCACAAGTTGAGTAAACGATAAGGTTGGAGGCTAAGTTTGGGAATCCAACCTTTTATGTTGTCATTTTTATTAATAATTGCTTAATAATTGGTAGATTGAATAATAATATTTATCTTTGTCGCTAATATTTAAATATTTTTTACAATAATACTTATTATTTATTAAATTTCAACAATTTAAGCTATGGCATACACAGAAACAAAAACAACAAGTTATGGCTCTCGTGTGAAGAATTCGTTTGGTGGAATTCTTGTGGGAATTTTATTATTTATTGGTGGTACAATCTTGCTTTGGTGGAATGAAGGACGTGCGGTAAGAACAGCAGATGCGATTAAGGATGCAGAGAAGAATTTGGTGGATATGAATGATATATCCAAGATTGACAATTCTTTTAATGGAAAACTCGTGCATTCAACTGGTACCGCTATTGCTCACGATCAACTTTATGACGGTAGTTTTGAAATAAAGACAAATGCTACAAAACTTATTCGTGATGTAAATTATTATCAATGGATAGAAAACAAGAAGGAAGAAACAAAAGATAAATTTGGTGGTGGCCAAGAAACAGTTGTTACATATACTTATTCTCGTGAATGGACACGCAATCCGGTTAATTCCAACGACTTTAATCAGAGTGCAGTGAGCGAAGAAAGTCGCAATATGGGTACTAAAATCTATAACTTCACTGTATGTGGCAATTTAGAGAGTACATCAATTGTTGCAAAAGACGTAACATTCGGCGCATATAAATTACCTGATTTCTTGATTTCGTCAATTAGTGGTTCTGAAGCCTTTGATGTTACTCTTTCTGATGAGATTCAAGGAAAATATGACGAACTTGTACGTAAGGCTTACGTAGATAATGGACGTCAGGTGATAAGCAAATCAAATCAAGTTGCTTCAAATGTGGTTTCTAAGCCTGAAGTACAGGAAGTGGCTGATAGTGTGGAAGCTAAGAACGATTCAATCGATGTGCCTACAGAATGGGAGAAAACAGAGTATGATTATATCCATATAAGTGGAAACACAATTTATCTTGGTGAGAATCCAAACAATCCTGAAGTCGGAGATGTTATGATTAAGTACAACGTTGTGCCTGCACAGAATGACATCTCATTGATTGCTCAGATTGAGAACAATACTTATACTCCATATGTTGCTGGTAATGGAGAGAAATTCTCACGTCTTGATATGGGTGTGAAGTCTGGCGCAGAAATGATTCAGGGTGCTAAGGATGATAACACAATGATGACATGGATTTTACGTCTTGTAGGTATAGTTCTTGTGATTATTGGTATAAAGGGAGTACTTAACATATTCGTTACTTTGGCTAAGATTATTCCTTTCATCTCAAGTATACTTAATTTCGGTGCCAACGTGATAGCATTTATATTTGGTTTGGTATGGTCTCTTATAATCATTGCTATTGCATGGTTGTTCTACCGTCCACTTCTTGCAATTTGCATATTGTTAGTGATTGGTGGAATTGTGTTCCTCGCTGTAAAATACGGTAAGAAGAAAAGTGTAAAGAAAGAAGCAGCAGAAGCATAATTTAAATATTAAATAAAGAAATGCCTTAACGCTGCTGTAGATTTACTCAGTGTTAAGGCGTTTTTGTTTTATCGTAAATGTTCTTACGTGTTGACTGCAATTATTGGTTGTGATTTAAACTATAAACATGTAAAATTATCTTATATAAACAATATAAACCTAAAATCATTGATATATGAAACGAATAAAATACTTTCTATTGATTCTTGGTGTGATACTGTTGTCGGCAGATGTTGTTAACGCACAGGATTTGCGCAATCAGTCAAATTCGTATATCGGTAGGATTGAAAGTGATGGCACAGTGCGCAATAGTTCAAATTCTACAATTGGAAAGATTGAGCGAGATGGAACAATAAGAAACTCTTCTAACT
Organism: Bacteroidaceae bacterium; assembly: GCA_024682395.1. GTDB lineage: Bacteria > Bacteroidota > Bacteroidia > Bacteroidales > Bacteroidaceae > Colivivens. Next base: position 15,505 of record JAIKZH010000055.1, on the reverse strand, counting down.
CATATGTGGGAAAACTCGACAGCGACGGAACTGTACGTAATAGTTCCAACTCTGCAATAGGAAAGGTGGAACGTGACGGCACCGTGCGTAACGGCTCAAACTCAATGATTGGTAGGGTTTATTCAGATGGAACCGTACGTAACGGAAATAATTCATGTATAGGTTCGGCAAAAGGCGTAGATCAACGTTATGCGGCTTTGTTTTTCTTCTTTGATTTCTTCAAACGTTAATATAAAAAAGGATTATTATGAGGTTTTCTAAACAGATTCAGATATTCGTCTTGATGACCAGTGTGTTATGCTGTGCATGTACAGGACAGAACAATGGAAACACAGGCGATTGCGATTCCACTGAGGTCTCAGTAAAAGATACGTTGCCTGCAGTAAAGTTTGATTTACAGACCGAATGTGAATATGGATGTATGGATGGTGATTCGTGGTCATACAGAGCAACGATAAAAGAGGGAAAAGCGGAATTGTCATTCAATATCCCTGAGGCAATACGTTTCTTAGGAATCGACGAGGATCAGTGGCATGTAGGAACAGAACCACTTATGGTTGAGACCAAGGGCGATACAGTTATAAGTGTTTTCATAAAAGATATCGGTCAGGATTATCATCCAGTACTTTGTATGTTGATGGACGACGGAACTGTAGAGATTCTGGATATATTTTTGGCGGTAGAAAATGGAGATTTTGAAACTTCAGGCGCATTACATGGTTTTAGTGATATTAAAGGCTTTGATGTGTTGAAAGAAAGTGATTTTGATGACTTAGACGATAATTTCATGGATCATCAAGGCATTGTTGCAGTCAATGGTAAAGGAGAAAGAGAGGAGATTTCTCTTTATTATGGTCCGAAGATGATAATGAAAGAATACGAGGAGGACGACAAACCATATAGTAAACTTTTTACTTTTACATCTGATTGGAAGATAACATATGAGGTTGGAATAGCCGGCGAGATTCTGGAATATAGATACAAAGGTAAGTTCTGGTGCTCAGAATTTGATGGTCTTAACGACGAGGCTGAATATGGCTATCACTTTGATTTGAAGGATGTTCTTGGTGATGAACCTTACACAGTGGATGAAAGTCGTGTAAACATAAAAGGCTCTTTCAAAATGGCAACTAAAGCCGATAAAGGAAAGAACCTGTATGAGATAACTCCATTAAAGGGATACGATTTTGGAGGAAAATCGGGCAAGAAAGAAATCTATGAGATTGTGGATTTATATAGTTAAAAACAATTTTATCTTGATTAAGTAAACAAAAATCATAAACGATAGAAGTTCTCGTATCTTATTGGTGCGAGAACTTTCTATTTAGATATCCATGTGTGTTGTTTGTCAGTTATGTGATTTTTTTGTAATAGCATTTATCTGTCCGCATTCACTGATTAATCCATAGCCAATTCTCGGTGATATAAGATGATTTAGTTTATAAAAACTTCAGTTTTTATGTAAAATCTAATAATTTGATTATTGTATATTGTAAAATGCTAAATATTTCGTAACTTTGCAACAAATATGCACAATATAAATTATCGATGAATTTCCTAAGACAGTTTTTTACAATAGTAATTGTCACTGCGTTTATTTTCGTTGGGAAAATAAATGCTCAGTCGATGAAAACTTATTTTAATGACCGTTATGGTTATGTTGTAAGTTATCCCGATTTCATGATTGTAGGTGAAGAACCGATGGCGAAAGACGGTGTGACAATTAAGATGAAAGGAGCTAACGCAGAAAAGGCCTGCATAATTGTGTTTGGAGGGTTCAACGATATGAATATTTTTTCCAAATCATTATCAGATTCATATAAAGAGGCAATAAATCGATATGTTAGTAGCGGGGTGGAATTAAAAAGTTCAAAACTTCGTAAGGATGGATTTGATATCTCAGGAATTGAAAGCGGTTATCATTTTTATCGTCGTGTGATATGGATAGATGATTATTACGCAGAAGTTACAGTTAAGTATCTTCGAGAAATGAAACCGATGTGTGGACCATATGTGAAAAAGGTTCTTTCCAGCCTACATTTTCCAGTGGTTGACGAATAACCTTTTTTTGAAAGCAATAAAAGAGAATAATTAAGTGAAACGTACATTTATACTCACATTGATTGTTGTGGTGGTTCTTGGGGCAATGTATTACTTGCCTTCATTGACTATTTTCGGGGTACAACTCCGTAAGGTTGATATATTGTCGGATGTGAGATTAAACTCTGACACAGAACAAAAAGAAGCGGAAGAAGCACAACAATATGAGGATTCTATAAGATTGGAACGCCTAAAGGTAGTTGCCAAAACCGATTCTGTGCCAGAAGGGATGATTCCTATAGAGGATTTCCGTGATTCGTTGATGATTGATCGTGAGATGGATTCTTTCTATGAGGCTCTCAGCAACTCAAAGAAACGAGTTGTTCGTATTGCTTATTTTGGCGACTCATTCATCGAAGGTGATATCTTTACAGCCAATTTGCGCGATTATTTGCAGACACAATATGGTGGTTGTGGTGTCGGTTTCATCGACATTCATTCACAAGTTGCGGGATTCCGTACCACAGTTATTGAAAATAGTAGTGGCTGGCAAGATTATAGTGTGATAGATCGAGGAAAAGGCTTTAATTCAGCATTACAAGGAATCAATTCACGCTATTATATTCCAAATTCAGGTGCACGTATAAATGTGCGTGGGCAGCAACGAGTATTCCCAGAACATCTTGATAGTGTAAATCAGGTAACTTTGTTCTATACCCCTGAAGCAACCACAAATATAGTGGCATCAATTAATGGTAAGGAAGCGAAATGTGTGGCATCACACAGCTGTAGTAAACCTGATTCATTGTTGGATTCAGTTCAGAGTGTCAGTTTAGGTCTGAAATCAGAAGTCTATAAAGGCAAAATCGGTAGTTTTACCGCAGATGTAAGTGGAGGCGGTCGCTTCTATGGCTTGGCTTTGGAAGGCACAAAAGGTGTTGTAGTAGATAATTTCTCTATGCGTGGTAGTGTCGGTTGGCATTTGTCAACTATCCCAGTTGAGACCTTAACAGATTTTGCAAAACTACGTCATTATGATCTTATAATAATGCATTATGGCTTGAATATGTCAACTCCAACTCGACAAGGCTATTATGCATATTGCGATAAGTTTAAAAAAGGAATTCATAATTTCCGTAAGGCATATCCTAAAACAAGTATCCTCATTGTCAGTGTAAGTAACAGGGACAGACGAGGTGCTAATGGTCAGTTTGAGACAATGAAAGGTGTTACAGAATTGGTTGCTGCACAACGACAGATGGCGCAAGAGGAGCATGTGGCTTTTTGGAACCTGCAACAAGCGATGGGTGGTTCAGGAAGTACAGCAAAAATGCAACGTGAAGGGTTAGCCAATCTTGATTACACACATATAAACTTCAAAGGAGGGGCAGTTCTTGGCAAACTGCTGTTTGATGCACTCCAGAATGGAAAAATGAATTATCAACGTCGTTTAAAATGCCGATAAAGACGTCTATGTGATGCGTCAGCGGTAAACTATGATTAGAATTCAGACTATACACATCGTAGAATAGTGTAAGAATGTCTGCCATTTCATATATTTATGATAGATTATACAAAAATACAGGCCTTGTTAAAGTACGATGAATTATCTCCGATGATTTTCTCTTCGGGATTTTTCTTGTGGCTGTTTCTTGGTTTTACATTTATATACATGCTGTTAGGTAAGACAACTACCTTACGCTTGTTATTTGTTACAGCATTCTCTTATTTTTTCTATTATAAGAGTAGCGGTGAATATTTTTATTTGTTAGCAATTGTAACATTTAGTGATTTCATCATAGCAGCAGCAATCAATAAGATAAATGCCCGTAACACGATTGTTGAAGAAGGAACTCAAAAGATAAGACATAGTGCATTGGCACGCTTTCTGCTTATAATCAGTCTTTTGGTTGATTTAGGACTCTTAGGCTATTTCAAATATACTAATTTCTTCGGAGAACTGTATGCAAGTTTCTGTGGTGGACATTTCACTGCACTTGATATATTTCTTCCTGTGGGAATCAGTTTCTTTACGTTTCAGTCAATGAGTTATACGATTGATGTGTATCGTGGACAGTTGAAACCGCTTAACAACATACTTGATTATGCTTTTTATGTGAGTTTCTTCCCTCAATTAGTAGCCGGTCCGATTGTACGCGCGCGCGATTTCCTGCCACAGATACGTAAGCCGTTGGAGGTTACAAAAGAGATGTTTGGCGCAGGTATATTCTATATCGTAGGTGGATTATTCAAGAAAGCTGTTATCAGTGATTATATAAGTGTGAATTTTGTGGAGAGAGTATTTGATCAGCCTACTTTATATAGTGGATTTGAAAACTTGATGGCTGTTTATGGATATGCTCTTCAAATATATTGCGACTTCTCGGGATATAGTGATATGGCAATTGGTATTGCTCTGTTGTTAGGATTCCGTTTCCCAAAGAACTTCGATGCCCCATATAAATCAGCATCTATTGAAGAGTTCTGGCGTAGATGGCATATCAGTTTGTCTTCGTGGTTGAGAGATTATCTCTATATCTCATTAGGTGGTAATCGTCATGGCAAATTCCGTCAATATCTGAACTTGTTGATAACGATGTTGCTTGGTGGTTTATGGCATGGAGCAAGTCTTAACTTCATTTTATGGGGTGGAATGCATGGTTTGGCACTCGTGGTCGATAAAATAAAGAATGCCATTCTTCGTCGTCCAAAACACTATGAATCTCATGGCTTCATGCGTTTCCTGGGAGTGATAATTACATTCCATTTCGTATGTCTGGCATGGATTTTCTTCCGTCAAAGAAATTTCGAGGATGCACTGGCAATGATAATGCAGATAGGACAGCATTTCGAACCACAGATTGCTCTACAATGGGTAACAGGATATTCAGTTGTGAGTTGTCTGATGCTGTTGGGCTTTCTCCTTCATTTCATTCCAGCAAAATGGTCTGATTTCACCAAAGACAAGGTTGTACGTATGCCATTGCTTGTTAAAGCATTGCTCATCGTGATTGTGATATATATCGTGATTCAGACAAAATCATCGGAAGTGCAACCATTTATATATTTTCAGTTTTAAGAACACACTCAGTTAAAGATAGAATCCTATGATAAAGTCACTCAACATAGAACATTACGCATTGATAGACCAATTATCAATTGATTTTCATAGCGGCTTTTCTGTTATCACAGGTGAAACCGGTGCAGGTAAGTCAATCATTCTTGGTGCTATCGGTTTGCTTCTTGGTCAACGTGCCGATTCTAAGTCGATCAAGATAGGTGAACAACGTTGTACGATTGAAGCTGTATTTGATGTGACTGACAGTGAGCGTCTGGCACGTTTTTTTGAGGATAATGACCTTGATGCCGACGATAATGAGTGTATAATCCGTCGCGAGTTGACAGCAACAGGTAAAAGTCGTGCTTTTATCAATGACACTCCTGTGTCGCTGAGTCAACTGAAGGAGATTGGAGAGCAACTTATAGATATTCACTCACAACATCAGAATCTGTTGCTTAACCGTGAGGAATTCCAAATGAATATGGTTGATACCATTGCTGGAAACGGAGCGGTATATACAAAGTATCTGGAATCATATAAGCAATATAAAGAAACCAGCCGACAACTGACCGAATTGATGGATAATGCCAAACGCAATCATGACGATGAGGATTATTTGCGTTATCAGTTAAAACAACTTAGTGATGCAGAACTGGTTTTGGATGAACAGGAAAAACTGGAAAGCGAATCGGAATTGTTGAGTCATGCAGAAGACATAAAGAACGCATTATATGTGGTCTGTAACATGATTACGTCAGATTCCGATGTAGATACATTAGGAAACCTCAAGAAAGGAATCAATTCTCTTGAGTCGGTCTCTGATGTATTTGCTCCGTCAAACGAATTTATAAGTCGTTTAGATAGTTGTGTTATAGAATTAAAAGATATAGCAGAAGATTTGTCGTCGAGAGCCGATGCAGTTGAATATGACCCAGCTCGTCTTCAGTATATCAATGAACGTCTGAATGTGATTTATTCTCTGCAACAGAAATTTCATGTGGAATCAGTTGCCGAGTTGTTGACTATTCAAGAAGAAATAACAAAGAAATTAGACGAGATAGATAATTTTGATGATAAAATAGCAGAACTGAAGGGATTGCAGGAGTCACAATATAAGACAGTCTTGGAATGTGCAGGTGAACTCACAGCGACACGAAAAGACTCAGCAGAAACCATCAAGAAATCAATAACAGAAACATTGATACAGTTGGGTATGCCTAATGTTTGTTTTGAAGTGGCTATCACTCCTAAGGAACATCCCGATGAGAAAGGTATAGACCATATTGATTTTCTGTTTTCAGCAAATAAGAATATACCTCCACAAAATCTTACCCAGATTGCTTCAGGTGGTGAGATTGCACGTGTTATGCTGGCTTTGAAAGCATTGATTGCAAACACTGAGAAACTCCCAACTATCATTTTCGATGAGATTGATACAGGTGTCTCTGGTAATATCGCAGAAAAGATGGCATGTATAATGGCTGAAATGGCAAATGTTGACAAACAAGTGATAAGCATTACCCATTTACCACAGATTGCAGCATATGGTAAGCATCATTATAAGGTGTATAAGGATGATAATATGTTTTTCACAACTACCCATGTGGTAAAACTAAATCAAGCTCAACGAGTAGAAGAGATTGCCCATATGTTAAGTGGAGCAAATATTACTCAGTCGGCAATTAATAACGCAAAAGAACTATTGGAAATTAATAATTAATCAACCTGGATTATGAAACATATATGTAAAATATTATTCGGTATGATGACTATGTTGACCTCAGTCTTGTGTATGCAAGCTCAGGAGGCTCCAACAGCAGGATGGATGAATAAAATTCAGAAATCGATAGTGTCATTGAATTCTTATGATAAGGATATGAATCTTTTACATTCAGGAACAGCCTTTTATATCTCATCAGACGGAGTAGCTGTTGCTGATTATAATCTGTTACGTGATGCCTATTCGGCTGTTGTTGTTGACCAGTCAGGCGATAAGAGCGAGGTGGTTAGAATATTAGGTGCAGATGATATATATGGACTTGTTAAATTCAAAACAAATGCCCGAAAGGTTACACCATTGAAGTTATCTTCATCGTTCTCAAGTATTGGAACAAAATTCTTTGTGTTGCCTTTCTCAAAAAACAAGATGGCTACTTGTCCTGCTGCATCTGTGGCTTCGATAGATACAGTGGATAATGCAATTCCATATTATTCATTAGATTATCCATTAGATGAGAAATATATAGGTTGTCCAGCGTTTAATCAATCTGGCGAACTTGTAGCAACCCTTCAGTTGCCTTTAAACGGTAAAGGACATGCTTTGGGAATACATAAGGCAGAGGCTTTGTCAATTCAAGCATTGTCAACAAAAGTGAACAATTATGCGCTGAATAACATACACATAAAGAAAGGACTGCCTGACAGTATGGAGGAAAGTCTTGTTTATCTGTATTTTAAATCACGTTCTGCAGATAATGACGAATATTTAGATCTTCTCAATTTGTTTATTGAGTCATATCCAAATAATGCAGAAGGTTATTATCGTCGTGCTACCCCATATATTGACATACAAAAGTTTGATGAGGCAGACAAGGATTTGCAGAGTTTCTATAAGTTATCAACCGACAAAGCATATGCTAATTCAAAGATTGCAGAAATCATATATACAAAACTGTTATATCAGCCAACACCTGAATATAGTAAGTGGAATTATGATTTAGCAATTGATTATATTGATAAAGCCATAGCAGCAAATAATTCACTTGATAACCGTTTGTTGAAAACAAAGATTCTTGTTGCTATGAAGAATTATGATGGTGCACTTGAAATCTTCGATGCGATAAATAACTCAGAAGAACGCTCACCAGCAACATATTATGCAGCCAGTATGGCAAGCGAACGACGTGGCGATACAGTAAATGTGCAGATTGCTATGATGGATAGTGCAATCGCCATGTTTTCAACCCCACTTCCAGCAGAAGCTGCTTCATATGTGATGCGCCGTGCACAACTATATGAGAAGGCAGGCAAGTATCGTGAGGCCGTTTTGGATTATAATCAGTATTGTTATCTGAATAACAACAAGGTTAATGCCCGATTCCATTACGACCGTGCGCTTATAGAACAGAAAGCTAAGATGTATCAGCAAGCACTTGATGATTTGGACGCCGCAATCTCACTTGCCCCTAACGAGGCTTTGTTCCATGTCGAGAAGTCTGCTGTGTTTATCCGTATCGGTCAAATAGACGATTGTATTTCAGAAGCCAAGAAGTCATTGGAGTTAAATCCTAATCTACCTGATGCCTATCGTATAATGGGATATGCTCAGATAGAAAAAGGCGAAAAGGCTTTAGGAAAACAGAATCTTCAGAAAGCCATAGATTTGGGTGATGAAGCGGCGCAAGAATTGATGAATCAATATTCTGATAAGTAAAGATTGTATATCTTATTATATCAATAATTAATCAGAAACGAAATTAATTCTTTTCAGACAAGATATGAATTACTCAAATATTATCAAACTCACCGAGGAAATCGTACGACTATCGAGAGCCGTATTCTTCCATGATTATTATGGGGATGAGAACCTGTCATTGGAGGATGAAGAGAAGTTGTTGCGTGAAACTCTTATAAATGGAGAGGTTCTTAATGCTGAGGAAACCGAACGTTTTATGTCGAGTCTGGAAACCATACGCAGAAGTCTGCAGACCGATGTTGTTGCCGCCTTCAATGGAGATCCGGCTGCACAGAGTTATGATGAAGTCATCTGTTGCTATCCTGTAATCAAGGCTCTTATGAATTATAGAATAGCCCATGAGTTACATCAAATGGGAATACAACTCATTCCACGACTGATAACAGAAATGGCACATTCTGAAACAGGAATTGATATTCATCCAGGTGCTCAGATTGGCGACTATTTCACCATAGATCATGGTACAGGTGTGGTGATTGGAGAAACAAGTATAATAGGAAATAATGTAAAGCTTTATCAAGGGGTGACACTTGGCTCAAAGAGTTTCCCGTTAGATGATAAAGGGCATCCGATAAAAGGAATTTTACGCCATCCGATATTGGAAGACGATGTGATTGTTTATTCAAATTCAACCATCTTAGGACGTATAATAATTGGTAAGGGTGCAATCATCGGAGGAAATGTATGGGTGACCGACGATGTCAAACCAGGCGATAAAGTAGTGCAAAGAATATCTAAGGAATAATATATGAAATTAATAGCAAAGACTTTTGCCGGATTAGAAGAACTTCTGGCTAAAGAATTAAACAGCATTGGTGCTGAGAACGTAGAGATAGGAAACCGCATGGTTTCATTCCAAGGAGACAAAGAAATACTCTACAAGGCAAATTTCTGTCTGAGAACAGCGGTTAAGATTTTAATGCCTATACGCGAGTTCAAGGCAAAAGATGCAGATGAGGTATATGAAGAAACTAAAAAGATTCATTGGGAGAACTATATGGATGAAGACAGTACGTTTTTGGTCGATGCAGTTGTCTTTAGTGATGAGTTCCGTCATTCTCGTTTTGCAGCTTATCGTGTGAAAGATGCTATCGCGGATTATTTCCGTGAACGTTCAGGAAGACGTCCTAATGTGGGTATCTCCAATCCTGATATACGTGTGAATCTGCATATCTCCGACCATGATGTAACTATCTCGCTCGATAGTAGTGGCGAAAGCTTACATCATCGTGGTTATCGTACAGGAACTGTTGCCGCACCACTTAACGAGGTGTTGGCTGCTGGTATAATCATGCTTACAGGATGGGATGGTGACAGCGATTTCATCGATCCAATGTGTGGTTCGGGTACTATCTTGATTGAAGCAGCCCTTATCGCAAAGAATATCTATCCGGGTGTGTTCCGTAAGGAATTTGCTTTTGAACATTGGAAAGACTTCGATCCAGATCTCTTCGATGAAATTTACAATGATGATAGTCAGGAACGTGACTTCAATTTTCATATATATGGCTACGATATCAATCATCATGCTGTTAGCATCGCAAATGAAAATGCTAAATCAGCAGGTGTAAGTGATATCGTTACTATACAACAAGGTGATGTGCGTGACCTTGAGCCTCAGCAGATGCCGTCTATAATGGTAACCAACCCTCCATATGGCGAACGTATCACAACTGATGATATATTAGGTCTGTATGCCGATTTCGGAACAGTCTTGAAACATTCATTTGCTGGTGGTGATGCATGGGTGCTCAGTTTGCACGAAGAATGCTTTGCTAAGATAGGTTTCCGTCCTTCAACTCGTTATATCCTATATAATGGAGCATTGGAATGTGAATTAAGAAAATATCAGATGTTCGAAGGTAAACTCAGTGAACGTCGTCAGGAAGGATTGGATATTAAAACAAAGGAAGAACGTATCAGAAATGCCAAATTTAAAGGTCATAAACAGGTACGTGATAATAATACTTCGTCTGCACGTGATAACGAACGCCAACTAACTGATGAAGAGTTGTTAATACAACCAAATGCAAAGTTCAAGCGTGAGTTAGAACGTAACAGTAGCAGAAGTTCTCGTTTCAATACCGATGACGAATCACATTACTTTAAATCTAAGCCATTTAAGAAATATGGTGATAAGATTCATAAGTTTAAGGATTATTCTGATGATGAACCACGCAAACAACATGGCCATAAGGATTCAAAAGGTGGTAAAGACTATAAGTCAAAGTCGTTTAAAGGTCATGGCGCTGGCTCTAAGGATAGAAGATTTAATGATAGTCGCAAATCTGAAAAGAACTTCGGAAAATTTGATAAATCATCATCTGACAGACGTTCTAAAGGCGGTAAACGTTTTACGTTTGACAGCGATGGTAATCCTATCCTTAATGATTAAGATTTAACCTCATATGTTGTATTCATGCCCTTGTGGTGTGAATACAACTTTATTTATATCATTCACATTAGATTAATACCTTACTTCTGCAGGATTTCCTAAAATCGATTACAACAATAAACGTTTTATATAATTGATGAAAACATATCCGTTGTTAAATACACAATTAGGTATATTCTTTCATTGTCTTAAACATTCGGGTTCTGCTCAGTATAATCTGCCTTCTTTGATTGAATTGGCGGATAACACAGATTTAGAACGGCTGGATAGGGCTTTACATGTAATAGTGGAGTCATGCCAGGCATTACGTTTGAGATTTATGATTGACCCAAATGGTGTACCACGACAATTTGTTGATGATGAGATGTCAATTACTATAAAACGAATGAACATGAGCGAGAGTGTGTTCCGTTCGTATATCAACTCAGATGCAGTACAACCGTTCGATTTGATTAGTGGGGAACCGCTTTTCCGCTTTTCCATAATAGTAACAGAAAAATCAAGATATCTTCTTGTTGATATTCATCATATTGTTTGTGATGGTTATTCATATGGTAAGATTCTGTTAGGACAATATCTACCTTTAGCATATGCTGGGGAACCATTACCAAAATCTTCTTATGAGATGTGGCATGCGGCCGAGGAAGAAAGTCGTGCCTCTCACGGAAAGGATTATTATAAGATAAAGGAACTATATAGAAACAAGTTTGCAGACCATGATTTCTTGTCATTAGGTCAAACTATAACCAACCTCTTTGGACGACAGATTTGCCGTTCATCTTCTGTAAGTAAACAACTTGTCGATGAGTGGTGCAAAGTCAATGGCTTGTCCCCAAACCTGTTGTTCATGGCAGCATTTAGTCTTGTAGTCTCACGCATATCACGTGTACAACAAGTGTGTTATCACACTATGGTGCATGGACGCAACGAACTCAGACTGCGCCATTCGTTCGGAATGTATGTTAAGACATTGCCTGTGTTGCTTTCAGTGAACAATGACATGTCTTTGCATGAGTTTTTTGAATGTGTAAGAACTGAATTCAACTCTGCAGTCCGTAATAGTTGCTATCCTTTCTCAGATTTATGTGTTGACCTCGGTATGGAGCCAAAGATATATTATAATTTCCTTGGTGTCGATAATCTTGAGAAACTACAACTCGGAGGAGAAGATATGTCGGGAGGACAGTTGCTTCGCCCTTGTGTGGAAGACGATCTTGGAGTGGAGATTTATTCAAAGAATACATATTATGAGATTCGATGTGTTTCGAGCGAGGCATTGAATTCGGAGGATAGAATAATGAAGATTGCATCGTGTATGCAGGTTGTTGTCATGCAGATGATATCTTCTCGTGATATGTCTCTTGGTATGCTTTCGCTTGTGGATGATGCAGAAACGGCAAAGATTGTCGATATGTCACATGGTAAGACAATGAATGCTTGTCCAGCCGAGACTTTCCCGTCTCTATTTATCAAACAGGCTTTGGCAACACCTTCTTCAGTTGCTGCGGTGGATAAATCGGGGCATTATACTTACAACGAACTTAACAGATTAAGCTGTTGTATAGCAACAAAACTTATAGACTTAGGGGTGAACGAGAGCATGAACGTATGTGTTATGCTTGATTATCAACGTGAGTTTTTGGCAGCGGCACTTGGTGTGGAACGCGCTGGGGCATGTTATGTGCCGATTAACAGCGAAACACCATCTCAACGATTGCTTTATATGATAGCAGATTCAGATTCTGCCTTTCTGATAACCTCGCATCAGACTTATGAGAGTATTAAGGATGCACTTTCACACGAGAAAGTCGTTGTGCTGTTTATTGAGGATCTAATACAAGATAGTCTTGAATGCAAACAACAAGATTTGTGTGTCGATAAGTCTTCGTTAGATGGTATTGCTTATATGATTTATACTTCAGGTACAACCGGATTTCCCAAGGGAGTTCGTATATCTCATAAAGCGAAAGTCCACCTAATAATGTTTATCGTCGAAGAATGGAAAATCAGTGCCTTAAGTAGAATCAGTTGTCACTCAAATTTCTCTTTTGATGCTTCTGTCGAGGATCTTTTTCCTGCATTGACAGTTGGCGGAAGAGTTTATATCGTTCCATCGGACATTCGTAATGATATAAACTTGTTGCACGATTATATTATTGAAAATAAGATAACAGGTGGATGCTATTCAACTCAGTTTGCTCAGTTACTGATTAATAAATACCCTTCCTTACCTTTGGATTATATTGTGGTGGGAGGTGAAAAAATGACATCTGTGCCTAAGTGTAAACCACGACTTATCAACACTTATGGACCAACCGAATTTACTGTCGATGCTGCTTTTGTCGAACTTTCCGACGAACAGAATTATACGAATATCCCGATAGGACGCCCTTTGGATGATCTTATCGCATTTGTCTTGGATGAGAGTGGACATGTGGTTCCAAATGGATTTGTTGGCGAACTATGTCTGTCGGGCATACAGATGGCAGAAGGATATTATAAGCAACCTCAACTCACCGAAAAGCAGTTTTGTGTTATTGATATTGCTGGTAAGGTTTATAAGATATATCATACAGGTGATTTAGTCAGATACAATAACGATGGTTTGTTGGAGTTTGTCGGACGTATGGATAAACAAGTAAAGATTCGTGGAGTGAGGATTGAACTTGAAGAAATAGAATCGATAATTGCTTCATATCCACATATTATATCCCAAACCGTACAGGTAACAGAGAAATCAGCAAACAAATATATCTCAGTGTATTATGTGGCTGATTGCAAGGTCGATGTAAACGATTTAAAGGCTTATACACAACAATTTCTTCCGCCTTGTATGTTACCTTCCGTTTATATGCAGGTTCAGTCGCTTCCGTTGACGTCAAATGGAAAAATCAATGTTGAATCCTTGCCTAAACCAGAGTTTGTCAGCAATGAAGAATATGAAGTCCCAAGAAACTTAACCGAAAAGATATTCGTTGAAATATTCTCAAAGATACTCGAGGTTGACAAGGTTAGTGTGAATGACGATTTTTTTAGTATGGGGGGAACTTCATTGAATGCAATCAATGTAGTTGTGGAGGCTGAAAAATATGGTTTTAACATCGTTTATCGCGATGTGTTCCTTTATAAAACACCCCGATTGTTAGCTTCAAGTATTACCTCACATGCTTCATACGCTTCGAATGCGCAAGAAGATTATTCCATATATAATGAGATGCTGAGAAACAACAGCATTAAGCGATGTGAAACCACGATTGATTCGCCTTGCTCTGCATATTTAATTGCAGGTGTGACAGGTTTTCTCGGAATACATTTATTAAAGGAATTGCTTGATAACACAGATGCTCATATTTATTGTCTGTTGCGCAAAAAGAACTCAAATTCTCCGTATGAACGACTTAATTCGCAACTTAAATACTATTTCGATAAAGATATAGACTTATCTAAACGAGTTACAGCGATTGAATGTGATGTGTTGAGCCCCAGCGATATAGAGTCGATTAAAGACAAACTACCCCATTCGCTGACAGTGTTCAATTGTGTAGGTAATGTGAAACATTTTTCAGCCAACGACGATATAATGAATATAAATACCTTGTCGGTGCGTAATCTTATAAGCCTATGTCTATGTACCGATTCGCGTCTTATTCATGTGTCATCAGAAAGTGTGGCAGGTATCACTTCGTTGGTGCAGCCAGACAGAGAGCAAACACTTACAGAACATGATTTTTGGCTTGGACAAGATGTGACATATAATCAGTATGTCTATTCAAAGTTCTTAGCAGAAAAATTAGTACTTGATTCTATTCGTAATGAAGGTCTGTCTGCAAAGATAATGCGAGTGGGCAATCTCTCTCCACGAATGTCGGATGGTAAATTTCAGGTCAACGAATACGAAAATTATCTCTACTCAATAGTCAAGGCAATTATTTTACTTGGTGCAGTGCCGAAAGATATGTTGACTCACCAATTTGATATCTCTCCAGTGGATGAAACTGCCCATGCTTTAAATTTGCTTTCTGCAACACCTAACGTGTGTTTGTTGTTTCATCCGTTCAACAACGATAAACTCACTTTGGCTGATATTATCCATTGGTTGAACATCTCAGGAACGAAGATAGAATATATGGATATTGAACCATTCCATGAATGTTTGTCTAAAGCAATGCAGGATGCAGATATGGCAATATCGTTGCGACCATTAATCGCATATGATTTAGGCTCAGACAATCAATTTTCCAGAAATAAATGTGATAATAGATTTACTACCGATATATTAAGTCACGTGAATTTTACATGGAGCAAGATAAACTATGACTATTTTCTTAAAGCGTTAAAGAATCTCTCATTATAGTAAGATTCCCCACTGGTTTTTCGTGTAACGATTGTTGTTCTTTTAATTATAATAATTATAATATTATAAATCAGATTCGTTGAAGATAAATAATACAATCTGATAAACAGCATAAGTGATTTGTTGGGCAAAAAGTTCAAAGTCTTATATCAAAACATCAATAAACGTCATTTTAAAAGA
>JAIKZH010000005.1 GCA_024682395.1 Bacteroidaceae bacterium | reverse complement strand
AAAATCGCAAACATTATATGAATTAAGATTATTATTAGATACCGCAGTTATTTAATATTATCCTTTATAACTTGTTTATTAGGTTGCTAAACGACAAAATTACTACAACTTATGGCACTAATCCAACGCCAAGGATAGATAATAAGTCATATCTTTACAAGTTTTCAATCGCTCTGCGGAAGTAGAATAAATTCGAATTGTAAAGATTTTATAACGATTTCAAAAAATATTCGTTTAGTTTTCTAAAATATAAAGATGTGTACACAGTGTTCTGTGTGTGCGTTTTTCGATTTTTTTTGGAAAAATAAACATTTTTATAATTTTTGGTCAGAAAAATTTGGAAGATATTTTAAAATAGTATATATTTGCCGCAGATTTACTAAGTGAGTACAATCAAAACATAGTCTTTATGGTATAGAATAACCTTTGTTTTCTCCATATAAGTCTACGCTGAACTGAATCACCTATTTTAACCTTAACAGTGATTTTAGAGAAAGTTCAAAAAAATGACTGCATAGTCAAATCCTTGGCAATAATCATTATGAAAAATGCCAATTAACTTAAGAATTAATAGATAGAAACATATTTCATGAGATATGCCGTTCTCAATGCATGGGGAATGGGTACCGACCTTGTAGGTCATAAATAGTGTTTTATACACTAAATTATAAACAATTTAAACTATAACAATTTAAAATTATGAAAAAACAAATTAAAGCAACTTTATTAGTAGCAGTTGTAGCTGTAGCAGGTTTCTGCGGTGTTAAGGCATATAATGCATCACAAGTTAATACTTCTATGATGTCTGAGAACATCGAAGCATTAAGTCAAAATGATAATGGTAGCTATTTCTGTCCAAACGGATGTATGGGCAAGGGTGATGGATGTTACTGCAACGCATGGTATCCTTACTACAAAGAATACGACTGGTCTAAACATAAATAAATATTCCATGGAACTGCCTATTTATTAGGCGGTTCCACTTTTTTATTTTTAATTGACAAAGAATGTTTAATTAGCAGAGAATGAAAAAATTAACTTTACTTACAATTGCAGCGTTGTTTACAGCTTGTACTGTAAATACTCCTGATGAGATTTCTCAGAAACGAGATACTGATATTATTTCAGTGAAAGATAAGATTGTTGGAGTTGATACTCTTATGGAGAGTGATTATTATGATATTCAGACATTAGATTCGTTTTTGCTGATGCAAGTCGGAGCTCCTTTGTCTAATCAGTCTTTTCTAACAGTCTGTGATTTAAAAAATTATGAAAAGTTAGGTGAATTGTTCCCTATGGGACATGGAGCTGGTGAATATGCAAATCTTGGAGGTTTTGTAGTTGATGAAAAAAGTAAATTGTTATATATAACTGATTTTGAGAAATTTACTATCTATGGTGCCCGTATTGATAGTATGTTGAATAATCCTGATTACAAACTTGCAGAAAAACGTAAACTTGACAATACGCAATTCCCTGATCGTTTTACATATATTAATGATTCGCTTTGTATTGCAACAATGATATTCCCTGGTGAAATGTATGGATTTCAGCAAGCACTTGCAAAATACAACATGGCAACAGGTAAGTTTACGGAATTTGATTATAAACATCCTGATGTTGGTAGAAAGCGTATATGTGCTACTGCTTCAGAGGAGAATAACTTATGCGTAGAATGTTATAGAAATTATGACTTGATTACATTATACGACTTAGAAGGAAACGTAAAATGTAACATCTGTGGTCCTGATTGGAATCCAGAAAGTACTGAAGAAATTAGCTATTTTGATAAGGTGATATTTGCTAACGACAAGATTATTGCAAGTTATTCTGGTCGTAACTACAGAACAGCAAGTAGTCCAACAAAATTGTTTGTGTATGACACCAATGGTAAGTATCTTAAAACATTGGATGTAGGTAGCGATTTTGCTAATTTCTGTTACGATAAAACCAATAATAGGATTATCCTTTTGAATATTGGTAAATTTAAATTGGCATATATTCCAGCAGAGGAATTATTATAAGACAATAATTATTCCTTGCAAAAATAATATATATTTAGAATACTTTTATTAAATAACTACTTGAAGTTCAATAAAAAAGAATTATTTCTTATGTTGAAGAAACTAAGTATAGTGTTATCTGTTTTGTTATTGATTTGTTGTAACAACAACAAAGAATTAGTAGAACAGATGGAAAAAATATCATCAGTGCCTTTGAAAGTATCTTACACGGAGATGTTGCGTGTGACAGACTCGACTATGACATCTGTTCCCGACCGCAAATATCCATATACAATGGTGGTATATATGGATTCAGTTTCATGCTCACGTTGTATAATGAATTCGTTACGTTATTGGAACGATTTATTCTATTTGGAGAAAGAAGGCCGTGTGTATTTCTCGTTTATTCTATCTGCAGATCATGGAAATAAAGATGAAATCATAGAGTCGTATAAGGCTTCAGGACTTGAACATGAAGTTTATGTGGATACATCGGGCGTTTTCCGACGTCAAAATCCTCAGATAACTGATAATAGATTGCTTCATGATTTGTTGATAAATAAGAACGATAGTGTGGTATTGATTGGTGATCCAACAAAGAATAATAAGTTAAATGAGATGTTTTTTTCGATTATAAAGAAATGATGTCTTGTTTATGAATAATATTAAGATCAAAAATAAATAATACTATATTTGATTTTTCATTTTTTTTGTTTTTAGTTATGTAATAAAAAAGGATATACTCGCGATGAGTATATCCTTTTATTGATTGGGGTAATATGTTTAAATATTACTTGTTTACTTGGAATTTTGTACATCCATCCTTGAAGTATGCTACAATCTGTTTTGCTGCAGCAATACCTGCGTTGATGTTTGCTTCTGCAGTTTGTGCGCCCATCTTCTTTGGAGTAGAGAAGTAACGTCCTTCAAACTCTTTGAATTTAGCGTCTGCATCAGGCATGATGTCTGTGATGTATTTCAAGTCTGTACGTTCGTTAAGAAGTTCAATGAGCTCTGCTTCGTTGATAACTTCCTTACGTGCAGTATTGATAACGATTCCGCCTTTCTTCATGCTACCAACCAAATTGCGGTTGATGCTTTGTTTTGTTTCTGGTGTTGCAGGAATGTGAAGGCTGACGATATCACATTGTTGGAAAAGTTCTTCCTGACTCTTTGCAGCTTGTACGCCAGCAGCTTCAATAACTTCAGCAGGACAATATGCGTCATATGCGCTAACTTCCATTCCGAAGCCTTTAGCAATACGAGCAACATTGCGACCTACATTACCGAATGCAAGAATACCGAGACGTTTGCCCATGAGTTCTGTACCTGCAGTTCCGTTATAGAACTTACGAACGGCAAAAACCAAAAGACCGAATACGAGTTCTGCTACTGCGTTTGCGTTTTGTCCTGGAGTGTTCATTACAACAACTCCGTGTTGTGTTGCAGATTCAAGGTCAACATTGTCGTAACCAGCACCTGCACGTACAACTATCTTTAATTGTTTAGCTGCGTCGAATACTTCTGGAGTAATCTTGTCTGAACGGATGATGATTGCATCAGCATCTGCTACAGCTTCAAGGAGTTGTGCTTTGTCTGTATATTTTTCAAGCAAAGCCAATTCGAAACCAGCTGCTTCTACTTCTTTCTTAATGCCTTCTACTGCAACGGGAGCAAAAGGTTTTTCTGTTGCAATTAAAACTTTCATATTTTTAATTACTTAAATGTTGGTTTTATTAATGAAGTTTCTCAAATTCTTGCATGCAATCTACAAGTGCCTGAACACCTTCGATGCTCATTGCGTTGTAGCAAGAAGCGCGGAAACCACCTACGCTGCGGTGACCTTTGATTCCGACCATTCCGCGTTCTGTAGCAAACTTCATGAAGTCAGCTTCAAGATCTTTGTATTCGTCGTTCATAACGAAGCAGATGTTCATAACTGAACGGTCTTCCTTTGCAACTGTTCCACGGAACAACTTGTTTCTGTCGATTTCAGCATAAAGAAGTGCTGCACGTTCTTGAGCGCGTTTGTTCATTGCCTCAACACCACCGTTTGCCTTAATCCATTTGAGGTTCTGAAGTGCACAGTAGATAGGTACTACTGGAGGTGTGTTGAACATACTTCCACCATCGATGTGTGTCTGGTAGTTGAGCATTGTTGGGATGTAACGGCTTACCTTACCAACGGCTTCGTCTTTTACAATTACGAAAGTGAGACCAGCCATAGAAAGGTTCTTTTGTGCTCCACCGTAAATACAGATGTATTTGCTGATGTCGATAGGACGTGAGAATATATCTGATGACATGTCGGCAATCATTGGCACTGGACTGTCAAGGTCTTCACGGATTTCTGTACCGTAGATAGTGTTGTTTGTTGTGATGTGGAAATAGTCTGCGTCAGCAGGAATTTCATATCCTTTTGGAATATAAGAATATGTTGTATCTGCAGAAGATGCTACTTCAACAACTTCTCCGAAAGCCTTTGCTTCTTTGATGGCTTTCTTTGCCCATACACCAGTGTTGAGATATGCAGCTTTCTTCTCTAAGAAGTTGTATGGTACCATACAGAATTCAAGACTTGCACCACCTCCGAGGAAGAGTACCGAATAACCTTCTGGAATATTAAGCAATTCCTTGAAGAGAGCTACTGCCTCGTCAATTACTGGTTGGAAATCTTTTGCACGGTGGCTGATTTCCATGAGAGAAAGTCCTGAACCATTGAAGTCCAAGCACGCTGCTGCAGTTGCTTCAATTACTTCGCGTGGAAGTATTGATGGTCCCGCATTGAAATTGTACTTTTTCATCTTGTTTTTATTTTGTGAGAATAATTAATACTTTTCACCTTAATGTTTTTAATTGAATTCCATTACTAATTGTTAACTGTTTGTGTATTTACTAACTGTAAAAATCAATAATGAATGAAAAATGCCACCAAGACATCTTTCGGTGGCAAATTTACACATTTATTATGAAATGACAAAGAGTTAGACGAAAAAGTGAATACTATTCTTTGTCTAATTAAAACCAATGTTGTTATTTGTTCATTCGGATTTGCAATTCTGATGATGAATAACCTGCATTTGGACTGCTTGCGCTGACGCGGAACGATGCTAAGTTCGACATTGGACGAGATTTGCAGAATGCTTTTGCTTTATATCTGATGGTCTCGCCTGGCGCCATACTTACTGTTGTTGCTGGTGAAAGGGCAAAATTTCGTTCGTTGTTTATTGTTTCTATCTTTAGCACAACGTCGTTATATCTCATGTTGCTGGTGTTTGTTATCTCATAAACGATGTTTACGGTTTCGTTTCTGCTAATGCGCCCATCGCCGTCTTCGTCTTGAAAATAAACGTTTTTGATTGCTAAACGACTATTGTTGTTATATTGATAGGATTGATTCTTTTGGTTGTATTCGCGATTTCTTGCAACGGAGTTGTTGTTGTAGCCACCGCTTGTTTGATAGTCGTCGTTGTAATTACGATTGTAATTGTCACGATTGTAGTCGTAGTTTGGTTGATCGTTGTATGAATAATTATCTCCGTAGGTTGGGGCGTTATTATATGCTGGGCGGTCTTTTGTGAGGCTATTGCCAATGACTGCTCCTGCCACTGTGCCAATAACTGAACCTAACATGGCTTTACCCGGACCATCATGACGATCGGTTGACATCCATCCAAGAGCTTCGCCTACGACACCGCCAATTTCTGCGCCAGCCATGGTTCCCATATAGTTTCTGCTTGATGTGAAATCACAGCTATTCAGTGATATGCAAGTTATTAATGCAATACTTGCGATATTAATCCATGTATTCTTCATAATCATTGTTTTTTACCTTAAATTATTATTCAATAGGTTTATGTATGTTTTTTATAATTGTTTTGTTCGCAAATATAAGACAAAAAATATAAGTAATATAAATTTTTAATCATTATTAATAATTTTCTTTACTATTTTTATCTTTTCGTCTGTTGGAAGTTGTGAATCTATCCAGTTGATAGGAATATTTCTTCTTTCTTCCATTCCTCTAAACCATGTCATCTGTCTTTTGGCAAATTGATGGATTGCTATTTCAAGTTTATTATACATTTCTTCGTATGATAACTCTCCTAAAAGATATAATGTAATATACTTGTATTCAAGTCCATAGCGAATAAGTCTTTCTGTTGATACTCCTGAGTCGATGAGTGCTTTGACTTCCTCGATCATACCTTCTTCCATTCTGGCTTTGAGTCGTTTGCTTATTCGTTCTCTTCTTAAATCACGATCAATGCTCAGCGCAAAGACAATGTTGTCTATTGGTGGGCAGTCTCGACCGTCGAATGTGTATGCTTTAAGGATTGATTCGATGTATAAGCCTGTACCTCCGCATAGGATAGGGGTGTGTCCTCTTTTTATGATGTCGTTGTATGCTACATGGAAGTCGTGCTGGTACTGATATACATTATATATAGTTCCTGGTTCTGCAATATCAATGAGATGATAGGGAATATGAATCGTTTTTTGTTCGTTGCCATTGGTGCTTATGGTTACATCGTAATCTTTCAGGTCTTTTCCAGTTCCGATGTCCATACGACGATAAACTTGGCGGCTGTCGGCACTAATAATTTCTCCGTCGATTGCAGCAGCAAGATGTGCGGCAAAAGTGGTTTTGCCACATGCTGTTGGTCCTGTTATTACGATTAGTTTATTTTCCATCAGGTGTTTCTTCTTCTTCAATTATACTATCATCACTGAATAACAATGCACGTTCGCGTTCAGAGGCAACTTTTACCCATTCGTCTGGAATAAATCTCCAGTTGTTGCGTGGTTGTGGGTATATGTCGTGGGTGTTGCGTATGTGTTCCATCATGTAATGACGGATATCATGTTCTGTGGTAGCAATAATTCGTTTTTCTATTTCTTCTTTTGTCAGTCCTGCTCCTTTAGTGAGCAGTTCACCTCCTCCGTTGGCTCTGTAAGCCGTTGTGGCACAGGTATATATACCATTCATGTCGAAAGGTTCTCCTTTATATGTGCTGACAATGTTTACTCTTTCTCCGATGGCTTTGCTGACATCTACGGTGTAGTTTATTCCAGATGCAGAATCGAAGTTGAATATAAAATTCTTGAATCCCAACTTGTCTGGCGCATTTTTCATTGGACATGTCTTTAGAAAGTCGTCGTTTGGTCCGCTCATTTGGTTTATCCATCCGTCATAACTCATCTCGAGATATGATTTGATTTCGTGTCCATATAGTTTGAGAGTGTATAGTTTATCCTCAAATCTGTATATGTTGAATAAGTCGCTTATTTTTATTGGGCCCGATTTAATCACTGCATTGAAGAATAAAGGGGCGGCAAATGAGATGTCGGCTCCAGAAATCATTAGCTGTAGTGATTGTATGAGGTCGATGTATGAAGAGGATCCGAAATAAGCATCAGTTATTTGAATGTCGGAATGGGATGTTCCGAGTATTTCAGAAGCGAACCGACTAACCCCTTGATATTCTCTAAAGAAATTCTTTCTGAACTCCTTTCCATGTAGGTTTCTGACGGTTCCTATATAATGTGTGCGTTTGTTGATTATTTTATTTTCAATTACTTTCTCGTTTTCGTCGAGTGTGAATTGTATGTTTATCACAGCCACGTTGTGAGCATAACTACCAGGGTTTATACATAATATTTTCTTTCCTGAAGGATTGGTTATCTCTTCGGTGTTGGCTGTGTGGTCGTGTCCATATAATATAAGGTCGAATCCTTCAATGTTACTTGCAGTCTCTCTTGTGGCATTCTCTCTATATTGTTCGGTGATGATACCTTCGTCCATACCTGAATGAAAGAGACCGATTATAAAATCAGGATTTTCTTCTTTTTTTATTATGTCAATCCACTTCTTTGCACTTGACTGTATGTCTTCAAATCGTAAGTCGTGCCACACAGTTCTTGGAATCCAATGTGGAATGGCTGGTGTGACAAATCCGATTAATGCAATTTTTACACCGCTTCTGTAAAAAATGGTATATGGTTGAAAATATGGTTTTTCGGTATTGATATCTATAGCATTAGCACCGAGGATTGGAAAGTTGCAATCGTGTATGTATCTGTCAAAAACCTTATGTCCAGTCTCAATATCATGATTTCCAATGACTCCGGCATCGTATCCTATGAAGTTACACATGTCGGCAACTTTGTGACGTTCGTTCTTGTCGACAAAATTGAAAAAATAGCTGGTTGGTTCACCTTGTAGCATATCACCTCCGTCAATGAGTAGGGTGCTTCCGGGGTCGCGTTGGCATTCTTGTGCAACGAAGGCATGTACTCGTTGTAAACTGCCTTTACCCCAGCGTTGGTGTCGGAAGTCGAAGGGGAAATAGTTGCCGTGTATGTCAGTTGTAAAAATTATTCTTACTTGTCTGTTTGTATTCATTAGATTTTTTATTTGGTGACAAAGTTAAGAAAAACTTCCGATTTATGAAATATGCCAAACAATAAAAACAAGGTTGGTTGTCGAAACGATGAAATTTACTGATATGTCGGAGGTTTATAGATATGTGAGATTTTTGATGTTGTTCTCATGTTGGTTTTATATAAATTCCTCAGATATATCAGTAAGATTAAGACTCGTCTCTTGTATTATGCCTTATAATAGTTTTTCAATTTCTTCTTCGATTGATGTTTTTATCATCTCACTTCTTATTACAACTTCATTGTTTCGGTTGATAATGAAGGAAGTAGGTAGGTTAGTTACACCATATGAACCTGTAGTACTTCCGTTTGTTTCGTGAACGCATATCCAAGGCAGATTTTCGCATGATATTTTCCAGAAATGGATATCGTTGTCGAGTGATATCTGATAAATCTCAAATCCTCTGTTCTTGTATTTGTCATACAAGTCGCGCATCTTACGAGTTCTTTCTGCTGAGTCTTTTATGCCGTATTTAGTAAAGTCAAGCAATACCACTTTACCTTTTAGAGAAGTAATGTCTATGAGTTTACTATTGATGTCGGGCAGTTTTATTGGAATAATCCCTGCTTCAGATATTTTTGATTCATCTATTTCAATGATTTTCTGTTGTGTAGGTGCAGTGTTGTTCATTCCTTTTATTGCCAGATTGCAAAGTTGAATGGTACGCTCAGAATCATGGTATAAAGCATCCCATGAGTTAGCCACAGCGGCATAGCATTTCACATCGTTACGATTGTCTATCGGATTGAAAATCTGAATGATAGAATTTCCGTAGATAATTGACTGGCATACTGCGTAATATGCTTCGGTTGAACTTGCATTTTTTAATATATATTCATCTCTCATGATTTTTTTGTAATTTTGTATGAGAGTGTCAATGCTGTCGGTTATTTCTTTTGGATATAGGTTGGTATTTCTTCCGATGGCATTTATCTTGTTTTGCAAGTCAATCTGCTTGATAACGATCTGTCTGATGTTTTCGCAACTCTTTGAGCCTTCAACAGTGTAGTTTGTACTCATTTGAGGTAATGAGGCCTTAACTATTATAGTTTCAGTAGAATCAATAGCAAGATTTATTCTTTTCTTATTGATTCGGAGAGAATAGAACTCAGGGTAGGCTGGGGCTTGCGCCTTAAACTTGAAATCTCCATTTGAATTTAACTTAACTGAATCTAATTTTTGAACTCCATCCAATGTTATGGCTTCAAGGTATAATACAGAATCGCCAGCATTTTCTATATTGCCTTCAATTGTAAATTTGTTGGATTGATCACAAGCTGTAATTGAGCATAATGCAATGGTCGATATTATTGTAGTAAGTATTTTTGTCATATTTTGATTGTTATGAATGTTTACAATTTGCAAATTTAACTAATTATTATGTATTTGGAGCGAAAAAACAAAAAAACATGATATAAACAGAAATTAATTTAAAATTAATGTGATAAATTATTAATTAATTATTATCTTTGCACGATTTATCGTGATTTTATATATAATCAATGCACAAAGGTGTGCAGTATAATAGCAAATTAAAAAAATGAATGTAATTACAAAGAAAGTTTCATTGCCTGATGGTAGAGAAATCAGCATTGAAACAGGACGTTTGGCAAAACAAGCCGATGGAGCTGTCATGCTTAGAATGGGTAACACTATGCTCCTGGCCACTGTTTGTGCCGCAAAAGATGCAGTACCAGGAACAGATTTTATGCCTCTCCAGGTAGAATATCGTGAAAAGTATTCGGCAAACGGCCGATTCCCTGGAGGTTTTACAAAGCGCGAAGGAAAACCATCTGATGAAGAAATTCTTACATGCCGTTTGGTTGACCGTGCTCTTCGCCCATTATTCCCATCAAACTATCATGCAGAGGTTTATGTTAATGTAATCTTATTCTCAGCAGATGGTGTTGATATGCCTGACGCTCTCGCTGGTTTTGCAGCCAGTGCAGCTATTGCATGTAGTGATATCCCATTTGACGGCCCAATTTCAGAAGTACGTGTAGCACGTATTAATGGTGAATTCGTCATTAATCCAACTTTCGAACAGTTGAAAGAGGCTGATATGGATCTTATGGTGGGTGCTACTGAAGAAAACATTATGATGGTTGAAGGTGAGATGAAGGAAGTGAGCGAACAAGACTTGCTCGAAGCTCTTAAGGCAGCTCACGCAGCAATCAAACCTCAGTGCCAACTTCAAAAAGAATTGATGAAGGAACTCGGTACAGATGTAAAACGTGAATATTGTCATGAAGTTAACGACGAAGAACTTCGTGAAGATATAAAGAACGTTTGCTATAAACCAGCATATGACGTAACAAAACAAGGTCTTGAGAAGCATGCACGTGCAGAAGCTTTCGAAAAGATTCGTGAAGACTATAAAGAAAATTATGCAGCTAACCATGCTGATATGTCTGAAGATGAACTTGAAGAAAAGAATACTCTTATCGACAGATATTATGCAGATGTAGAACGTGATGCTATGCGTCGTTGTATTCTTGATGAAGGAATTCGTCTTGATGGACGTATAACAACAGAAATCCGTCCTATCTGGTGTGAAGTAAGTCCACTTCCAGGACCTCATGGTAGCGCAATCTTCACTCGTGGTGAAACTCAAGCTCTTGCAACAGCAACTCTTGGAACTAAATTGGATGAGAAACTTGTTGATGGTGCATTAGAAAAATACTATCAGAAGTTCCTTCTTCATTATAACTTCCCTCCATTCTCTACAGGTGAAGCTAAGGCTCAGCGTTCTACTGGCCGTCGTGAAATCGGTCACGGACACCTTGCATGGCGTGGTATCAAAGGACAGATTCCTGAAGACTTCCCTTACACAATTCGTGTTGTAAGTGATATCCTCGAATCAAATGGTTCTTCTTCAATGGCTACAACATGTGCCGGAACTCTTGCTCTTATGGATGCAGGTGTTCCAATTAAGAATCCAGTTGCAGGTATCGCAATGGGACTTATTAAGAACCCAGGTGAAGACAAATATGCTATCCTTTCTGATATCTTAGGTGATGAAGACCACCTTGGTGATATGGACTTTAAGACTACTGGTACAGCTAAGGGTCTTACAGCAACTCAGATGGATATCAAGTGTGATGGTCTTTCTTACGAAATCCTTGAACGCGCACTTATGCAAGCTAAAGCTGGTCGCGAACACATCATGGGTGAAATGATGAAGACTATCAGTAAGCCACGTGAAGACTTCAAACCACATGTACCTCGCATCGAACAAATTCTTATCCCTAAGGATATGATTGGTGCTGTAATCGGTCCTGGTGGAAAAGTTATCCAGCAAATCCAAGAAGAGACTAAGACAACTATCACAATAGAAGAAGTGGATGGTGAAGGAAAAGTAATGGTTGCTGCTCCTGATAAAGCAAGCATCAATGATGCAATGTCACGTATCAAGAGTATCGTTGCTGTTCCTGAAATAGGTGAGGTCTATACAAGTAAGGTGAAATCAATCATGCCTTATGGATGTTTTGTTGAGTTCCTTTCTGGTAAAGAAGGATTGCTCCACATCTCAGAGATAGATTGGAAACGTTTTGCAACAATGGAAGAAACTGGTATCAACGAAGGTGACACAATCGATGTGAAACTTGTTGATGTTGATCAAAAGACAGGTAAGTTTAAACTCTCTCACCGTGCTCTTATTGAAAAACCAGAAGGATATGTTGAACGTCCTGAAAGACCACAACGCGCAGAACGTCCTCAGCGTCCACAACGCAACAATGATCGCCAACACGGAAATAACGAAGGACGTACAGCACGTCAAGAATTCCGTCACAGTGATTTCGAAAACAAAGGAAATCAACAGGCTAACAACACTAATACTGGTGATGTACGTAGCGCACTTGATGATTTCTTGAAGTAATCGCTCATTTAGAATCTAAATGAAATTCTATATAATTGGGTTAGCTGTTAGGGCTAACCCATTATAGATTTATTTATAAACCATAAAATCCTACCTTATAATGAATAAAATACTTATTTCTGTATTTGCAATAAGCTTTTTCATGTGTACTACTGCATGTAACAGCAATAATACATCACAACCAACAGACTCAGACTCAACAGCAGTTGATTCCACAGAATGTGAAGAGCCAGAAGAAGTCGTAGAATTTTCTGTTGAGAACGTTCAGTTTAAAGATTCATTGTCAAATCCTGACGCCATGACATCATATTACACTATTGATGTAGATGTGCCACAAGGTGATAGTCAATTAGCCAAATCTATCAGACAATGGATTACAAATTGTTTGTTAGATGATTATAAAGGAAAGATTGACTTCTCTGAGAAGATGTTAAAGAGTATTTCTTCTAAGTTCTTTAAACGTGATGATGACACACCTACGGCAAGCCGTCAAGTAGAAATAAAAGTGGTGTATGAATCCGACGACTATGTTACATATGAAGTTTTGGGTTCTGATTACTATGGTGGTGCACACGATATACCATATAATTATGGTAAGACTTTTGATAAACAAACAGGTCGTATAATATCTGATGATCTTTTTGAGAGCACTGAAGGTCTTGCAAAAGTTATCAAGAAACATCTTGCATCATATTTTGATGAGAACTCAGATGTAGAGATCGATGATGTCTTGTTTGATAATGTTCGTGACGAATTCCCACTTCCTGCTAACGGAGGATGGCTGGTTGAGGATGGTGTTAAATTTATATATGGAGTATATGAAATTGTACCTTATGCGGCCGGGATGCCTGAATGTGTAATTTCGTATGACGAATTGAAACCATATCTCGCAGAAGGAATTGTGAAATAAAAACAAATCTGGAAGAATCAAGATACAGCAGAGGTTTTGTGAAAATGAAACTTCTGCTGTTTTTTTGTTACTAATTTGGCTGATTTATAGATATTTATTATCTTTGCATTGCAAAAATAATGTTTTACCTTAATTTAAAAGTTAAGTATTTATATCATGAAAAAAATATATATTTTTATTCTTCTTACTTTGTTATGTTCTAGTATATGTCGTGCCGATAATCCTCCAAAGGTTTTGCTTGATGGTGAAGAATTGACGCTTAATGACATGCCGATAATAGAAGGCCCTTTTTCAACATATTATTTTCGTAGTCTTATTGCTGCTAAATTGTTGGGGTTGGATTATTACTACTATACATTCCCGCCTGTGGGTTCTGGACAAGGTTACAAACGAATAGTGATAAATAGGTCGAATATCATTACTCAAGAGGAACAGAGTTTACTTGATAAACGTTTGTTGTGTGGTCCTACTCATTATTCATTTCTCGATCTTATTGATAATAAGTCGGATTTAATTATCACTCAAAGGTGTATATCTGATGAAGAGAAAGCATATGCCGAAGAACAAGGTGTTACATTGTTAGAAAAACCAATAGCCATAGATGCTCTTGCTATTATAGTAAATAAATCAAATCCAGTAAATAATTTAAGTGTTGGGGAAATTCAGGGTATATATACGGGTAATATAACAAATTGGAGTATGGTTGATGGTAACGATGCTAATATAAATGCTTATTTATTACCATCATATCTTGAAATAACAGAACATTTTAATACAATGGTCATGGATGGTCATGCAACATGTTCTTTAACGGAATTGGATGAAAGTACGACTATGCTTCCAGAACATTTTATGATAATAAATGATCAATCCGGCATAGTTTATACTCCTTACTATTATTATAATTTTCTTTTTAATCGGGGGAAAGCAAAGGCTGTTGGTGTAGATGGTGTGCCAATGACAAGAGAGAATATTTTAAATGGTACATACCCATATGTCACAAATGTATATGCTGCAGTACGCTCAGACATTGATAAATCATCTGTTGCCTATAAAATCTATGAGTTTTTAACTACATACGAGGGACAGAAAATAGTTGATGAAAGCGGATATATTCCATTGACTGCATCAACAGACATACGCAATGTTTCAAAGGTAAATGCAGAAATAGAATTCCGAAACCATGCAATAAGCATTATTTCAGACGAGCCAGCTCAAAGATTGGAAATAACCGACATGCAGGGAAGAACAGCATTTCACGAGAATGTAAATTCTAATAATATCTCCGTTCCATCTGATATGCGTGGACTGTACTTTGTGTCAGTGTGGTTTGCTAATGGAGAAAAGTTAGCCAAGAAAGTGATGATGTATTAATATAATCTTTGATTAAATTATGAATTAAGATTAAACAAAATTATGAAAAAAATATATATTTTTATTCTTCTTACTTTGTTGTGTTCTAGCATATGTCGGGCAGGGAAACCTCCAAAGCTTTTGCTTGACGGTGAAGAAGTTGAACTAAATAACATACCAATAATCGATGGTCCTTATTCCACATATTCTCTTCGCACTCTCATTGCTGCAAAATTGTTAGGGTTGGAATATTTCTGGATTTTATATCCTTCGCCTCTTGCTGCCGATGGACGAGGCTACCTAGAAGTTTATATTTATCCATTTGAAGTTCTTACTTCAGAGGAAGAAGATTTGCTTGGTAGTCTTTTACCACATCATAATATAACTCATAATTCATTTCTCAATCTTATTGAAAATAAGTCTGATTTAATTATCACCCAAAGGAAAATTTCTGATGAAGAAAAAGAATATGCAGAAGAACAGGGTGTGACCTTGTTGGAAAAAACGATAGCTGTAAATGCTCTCACCTTTATAGTGAATATATTTAATCCAGTAGATAATCTAAGCATTGATCAAATACAAGGTATATATACTGGAAAAATTACTAATTGGAACGAAGTTGGGGGTGAGGATGCAGCAATAACAGCTTATTTACAGCCATCAGATATTGAAACAGGAGAACTGTTTAATTCTATGGTCATGGATGGACAGCCTACCTCTTCTTTACCAAAACTGACCATAAGTAGGATTATGCTTCCAGAATATTATTTTATAAGTGAGAATCAAACTGGTCTGACATATACTTCTTTCTATCACAGTGATTTTCTTTTTTCTCCAGTTGTCCCAAGTTATTCAAAAACTGTTGGTGTTAACGATGTTACGGCGACAAGAGAGAATATCTTAAATGGTACATATCCGTATGTCACCAATGTATATGCCGCAGTACGTTCTGATATAGATAAGTCTTCGGTTGCATATAAGATATATGAATTTCTGACAACGGATAAAGGACAGAGTTTAGTTGACGAAAGTGGATATATTCCATTACCCAAAGCTGCAAGTATCAGTAATGTGTCTAAGGTGAATGCTGATATAACAATCCGAAACCGTAAAATAAGCATTATTTCAGACGAGCCTGCTCAAAGACTGGAAATAACCGACATGCAGGGAAGAACTTTATTTCACGAGAATGTAATTTCTAATAATATTTCCGTTCCATCTGATATGCGTGGACTGTATATGGTGTCAGTGTGGTTTGCTAATGGAGAAAAGTTAGCCAAGAAAGTGATGATGTATTAAAATATTAGGTTATATATTAATAAAATGTGAGTCTGGAAGGAATTTTTTGTTCCGGACTCACATTTTTCTGTTATTTGTCTTTCAGATGATATGACAAGTTTGTAGTCTCTTACCAAAGATGATGTACAGAAGGACGAATCTCTTTGTCGTATATATCTTGTACTTTTGCCATTTCAGTGTCAGTCAATGCTGGTAATTCAGAGGCTGTTACGTTTGCTTTAATTTGTTCTGGACGACTTGCTCCTGGTATGATTACACTTACTTCTGGGTGCATGAGTATCCATCGCAATGCTGTTGCTGCAAGGTTTTCAGTGTGAAGCTCTTCTTTTAGTTGTTGTGCAACACGAATACCTGTTGTGTAGTCAACACCTGAGAATGTTTCGCCTTTATCGAATGCCTCACCATTACGATTGAATGAGCGGTGGTCTTGTGGACCGAATGTGGTATTCTCTGTATATTTTCCAGTTAATAGTCCGCTTGCCAATGGAACTCTTACGATAATGCCCACATTCTTTGCTGCAGCCTTTTTGAACAATTCTTCTGCAGGTTTTGTTCTGAACATATTGAATATGACTTCAATAGCTGAGATATCGTGTTCTAATGCAGCCAGTCCTTCTTCCACTTTCTCAATACTTACTCCGTAGTGTTTGATAAGTCCTTCTGCTTTCATGTCGTCTAAGACTTTGAACACTTTCTTGTCGTAGAACACTGAAGTTGGTGGACAGTGGAGTAGGGTGAGATCTAAACTCTCTTGACCTAATTGTTTGCGAGAGCGATTAACAAAGCGTCTTAGGTTCTCTTCGTTATAACCCTCTGCAACATGTGGGTTTAAGTCGCGTCCCATTTTTGTTACTACAAAGATTTTTTTGTCGGGATGCATATTTAGGAATTTACCTATTGCTCTTTCACTATTGCCGTCTTGATATATGTCTGCTGTATCAAACAAGTTTATTCCATTGTCAACAGCAGCCTGTAATGTGTCTAATGCAACTTTCTCGTCAAATGGATCTCCCCATTTTGAACCTAATTGCCATGTACCTAATGATATCTCACTTACTTTGACACCTGTTTTTCCAAAAGTACGATAATTCATAGTAGATAATTTTTATAGTGATTATTGTTTTTATTTTTTTATGAGTAAAAGGTTGTTTATGTGTTTTTATAAACTCAATTCAGTCTGTGTGGGATAACTATATCAATAAGTGTTGAATTTATTGACAAAATAGTAATACCACCAATAAGTTTCTCCGTAAATAGGTTTTAACTGTTTTCCGATTTCAACAATTTTATTGCCTGTACCAATTGCTTTTTGGTAGTCTTGCACAAACTTCAGATAATCTGTAGAATGATTTGTGTTGTATATGTCAACAGCCTCTAATACGTGTTTTGGAATATTTGTATCCCCGAACATCGCATAATAGTTCTCTATCTGGAATTTAATAAGTTCGTCATCTTTTAGTGTCATGGCATATATTAACGCCATTTCTTGTTGTTCTCTTGTGCTTGCAATCAGTGTGGCGAAATATTCAAGCAAAAAGGCTTCACACATTCCTTGATCGTCGTCTATCATATCGTCTAATACAATCAAAGGAGTGATTGTGTTGATCTCTTGACATTCTTTTGCGCTATGAGCATTGAACGAATATTCCAACCATTGACTTGCCCATTGTTTATGAAATGTGGTTGTGCGAAGTATAGCTGTATATTTCAATGCAAGTTCGGGCTCGTTATTCATAACAGCGCACCTTATCAGAATCTTTAAGTTTCGTACCGAGAGTCCGTACTTCGCGATATTATTTAAAGCCCAATTGTTTGCATAGTTTATACATCCATGATGATAGTAGAGTAGTGGGGCAATGGTTTGCGCCATACCAACTTTTAAATCTCCTTGTTTTGTGGGAGAGTCCCCAACCATTCCTGTATTAAATCCTTCTTCTCCTAATCGGTTAAGGTGAAGTAGTGCCAGATTCTTACACATTATCATCTGGTTTGTAGGTGACTTGGAATTTGCCTGATATTCGCTGATTATTTCTTCCCATTTGCATTCTTCAAGTAATCTGTACATGCGAATCTCACTCTTGAACCTACTATCATTGTAGTTGAACCTGAAAGGAGTGATAAGAAATAATGTGGCAACAAAACATGAAAGGAATAATCGTGTATTCTTCTCATTCGAACTTAATGTGGTGTTGGTTTTGTAGAAAGAGACAATGATAAACCAAACCATGATGATAAAGAATGGAGTACTTAGTTTCCAATTCGTATAATCGTTTTGTTGGAATAAAGGAAATCCAATTGTCCATGCTTTTTCTATTGGCATGTGTGTGCTTAGGTGATATGCTATGATTGGAACAGATATTAGTAGCACAATGCATGTGGTGCATGATAAGATTATTCTTTTAATTCTTGATTTAGCTCGGATATCGAGTAATATGCAGCAAATTGCGTTTAGAAGTCCCCACCAGCCACAGAGATAATATCCGATTATGGTTGTGGTTATAAGATATAATATGGTTAAGATGTTTAATCTGCTTTCATTAATCTTGGAATATCCATACAATGACAATGACAAGTATAGGCAACCTAATGTGCATGCAAACCAGTAGCCAGGCATGTTCATGTAATAAATCCAGTAACCCACACCGATAATAGAGCACATTAAAGCGGTTATTGGTATTAGAGCATATGGACAGTCGTGGTATTTTAGTTTATACGTTTTTATGCATAATATATAGATGAAGATCCATAATAATATCAGAAAAGACGTTCCTAACCACGGATAATAAAAGAATTGCGTTAGATAACAGCCGATCCAGTTTATCGTACCTCCGGGAGCATTTGTTAATGATTTCATGAATGTGTGACCATTGCAGAATATTGAACAATCCTGAATAGTATATAGAAAATCATTATTCATTACAGCTAAGATTATAGCAGCAATGATAATAAATATTATCAGAGGTAAGTGATGGATCTTTTTTATCATAAAGATTATCAAGTCGGTTTTTTATGTTGACTTATTGAATAGGTGTTGTCACCTTTTGACTATCTGCTTGCAATTCCTGTTTAACAGATTTTACTCGTCCTTGAGCACCGCGGCTCCTGCCTGATGTCTGATATGTTGTTTTAATGGCTTCGTTTTTAATTGCAGCGGCAAATTCATGTGGCGTGATTTTTACTGGTTCGGTCATGAATTCAGGTACATTGTAGCTGCGCATGAAATATGTGTAGAAGTTTGGATCGCGCTGTGGCAATTCAAATGCCTTATGGGCTTTTCCCTGCTTGTCGATATATGCAATGTACAAGCGTGAGTAATTACCGTCGTCTCTGCGGCTTACGAATATAATCCATCTGCCGTTGCTTGACCATGCGTGGAAACTCTCTGCCTTGTCGCTGTTTACGTTTTCAAGTTTGCGTACATTCTTAGTGTTTATGTCCATCATGTATAAGTCGGCGTCTGGATGCCATACATGAAAACATCCGTCGTGTGCCATGGCGAACAGAAGATATTTACCGTCGGGACTGATACGAGGGAATGTAGCACTCAGATTGTCGGCTGATGCTTCGTAAACCAATTCAGCATCACCAAATGAATGGTTTTTCTGGTTGAATGGCTTGCGGTATATGTCGTATTGTATTTCCTTGTAACGTGTGAATACGGCGGCTTCGATTGGAACAGAGTCGTTATTGTTCTCAAAGTGTGCAGAACAATAGTATAACATGTCTCCTTTTGGCGACCAGCATGGGAACGATTCCATCTCGTCGCTGTATCCGCTTATTGTTGTTGTTTGTTGCTTTTCTATATCATATAGAATCAAGTCGCTCTTTGTGTCGATAACCTCAATCTTTCCTTTGTTGCGTGTGTGGAAAGCCTGACGTGTAAAGTTTGTTGAATATGCGATAAGAGGCAAAGTTGGGTGCCATGAAGGATATACACCTGCGCTTATGGTTGAATCGCTGGCAAGATCAACTTTTTGAATCTTACCATTATGAACGATCATGGTTCCTCCCAAATTCTGACGTATATGAAATTGCATATTATCGGTTTTGTAGTTCTGATATGAGTGGCAGTTTATACATTGGTTGTCTTTTGGGCTCTGTACCATCTCGTTGTTGTATATATCTTTTTCCTCGAATGATGTGAGGTCTCTTTGATTTATACTAAGCATCTCATATGCCACATATGAAGGATAAATAAGTCGGTATGATATATACTGGTCGATATTTTCCTCAGCAATAGAAATGTTGAAAGATTTGTATGCTTTCCATTCGTTATTATTGCGTGCAAACACCTCAACTTTTATGCTATTTCCTTTTGCTTCTGACAGAAGTTCTTTCCATTCTTTTTCGTCAATCATCACTTTGTTTTTCTCTCCATAAGTGAGTGATGTGTTTCCGTATGTGAAACGCGCTACAACCTCCTCTGTGTTCTTTACAAGGAAATTCAGTGGAGCGATATTGGGCGGAACAACCACATCTGTGTAATCAGGAAATATCTCGGGTAGTTTATCCTCTTGTGTGTAGTTTTCCGGAACATCAGGATGTGATACACAACTGAACATAAATGCGGATGCAAGTATGACACAAGCCGTTTTTAAGACTATAAATATATTTGTAGGTTTAATCTTATTGTTCATAATCGTTATTATTTATAGGTTGTAGTGTGAGAAATCTAATTGTTAATATGTATCAATATTTGTGACAAAGAAGTAGAACCACCAGAATGTGTCTCCGTATAGCTCCTTTGTTGCTTCGCCCACTTGTGCTTCGGTCATACCCTGGTCAAGCATCGAACGGGTGATTTGTGCGAATGATTCATATCTGTTTATAATCTTATTCTGATCGAAAGGATATGAAATCTTTATATTGTCTAATATAGAATAAAGATATGCGGCTTCCTGATAGTGGATTGGGGTTTCTTCATTTTTATGAAAATAATCATATAAAGCAAATTTAGGCCAGAAGAGTTTTGACTCTTTTGATAACATGGCGAAAATCAATGTTAATTCCTGAAGATATTTACTTTTTTTGTTTTGTGTGTTACCGAACCATCCCATTAAGTAAGGCTCAATCAAACCATCGTCTCCGTCTATGACATCAGTGAAGTGTTTATATAATTCACAAATATTCTTGAATTCAGGTGCATTTGCAATCTTTACAGAATCACCGATCATAGTTTCGTAGTGTTCAGCCCAGTCCTTATAGAATAAAGTCTGCTTTAATATGTTAATATATTTCTGTGCTGCTTCATATTCATGAGCGATAAGTGAACATCTGATAAGTGTTTTATAATCGTTGATGCAGAATCCATATTCTACACCATTTTCAATACACCATCTGATTGCAAAGTTTATACGACCATAATTCATGTAGGTGAGTGGTGCATTGGTTTGTAGCATATGTACAGCGAGTGAGTCGCCAGTCTGAGGTAGGATAGTTGTGTTATCGTAATGAAACAAAGTGTTTCCGATATTACCCTCATTCATCAATGCGATATTACGTAGTAATAAAATCTCGCGAGTAGGGTGACATGGGGCGTCGGTTGTTTCTTCTATCGCATCTTTCCAACGGCATTCGTCGATGGCGCGGTGTATGCGAAGTTCGCAATGATAATTATAATCATCGAAGTTACTCTTCCATACACATGAACACAATACGATATATATTATTACATTTATGAATATTAATAATTTTGTTTTTATTGATTTGCGCTCTAAATCAGTCCAATCTATATTGTTTTTGAGAAGTGCTAATAAAGCAGCTGTAATAGCAATTATTATGAATGGAGTTGATTTGTCACCATTGACGCCTTCCTCGCTCTCAAACACAGGCATTGCTGCAATCCATGCTTCATCAAGTCTTATCTGAGTATAAAAATGATATGCCACCAATGGTGTGAATGCAATCAGAGCAGCAGAGATGATAATTCGTTGAATATAAGCCGATTTGTTGAATGGCATGTCTTTTGACTTATGAATTGCCATAACCAGCGAACCGATTAAGGCATACCAACCAAAAGCAATATAGCCTATGATAGTCCAAAGAACGTCCCATACAATCCAAATCCATTTATTGCGTATTCGTGATGCAATAAATACAGCAAGCATCATAAATAATGTCCCAATTGATTCAGCGCAGTAGTATCCGGGAACTTTCAGATAAAACAACCAATAGCCGGTGAAGATTACGGAACATAATAACGATGCAGGAATGATAAGTGCTGTAACGCATAAAGGTCCTTTAATATTAAAGGTTTTTATGGTAATGAAATAAATCAGTGCCCATATTAGAATCATGATTAATGTTCCAACCCATGGAGTATTGAAGAACTGAACAAAGAAACATCCCAACCACGATAAGAAACCTCCAGGGGCTGCTGTCATGGATTTAAAGAAATCGATGCTAAATAAGAAAATTGAATGTTCTTGAACAGTATACAATACATCACTGTTCTTTATTGCCATCATGTAGAAAGCATATAAAGCAAATAAAAAAGGTAAAATGAAACATGTAATCAGTGTGTATGATTTGTTGCATTTTGTGGAAGTTTGTTCCTTTTTTATGCCATTGCTTTGCTGTATTTTTTTTGTTGACGCTTTTTTCTTGTTTATTATTGTTTTGTCAACATTGCTATTCCATTTTTTTTGACTATTCATGGTTTCATCTTTAAATAAGTATTGATTGCAAAGTTAGTTAATTATATTATATTGACAAAGAATTGATTATGCATTTATGATATAAACTGATATTTTTCATGATAAAATATATTTTTTGTTAAAAAATATTGTAGAATATAAAAAGATGTTTTATATTTGCATTTATATTTTTGTTAATACTATCCACTTGTAACGATATGAATTATTTTAAAACTATTATTAACTTTTATAAAAAAATTATTTATTATGATTAAAAAATTATCTTCATTAATTCTATTATTGCTCATATGCATATCTAATGCTTTTGCAGATGAGGTGCATGCCGATTTATCAACTTATAAATCCAAAGGCTCTAATATTGATATTTCCGATTGGGAAAATAAACAAATCTTGACCTGGACTGGCGGAACTGATAACATGATTCGTTTGAGCGGTCTGACATTGGGCGATTTGTCTGATTATTCACAGTTGGTAGTAAAATCTTCTGATGCGGGAACAGAGGGCAGTCAAAGTGCTGCAACAGGCTTCAGAATTTTGATCTATCACGGAAGTGAAAATGTTCAAATAGAGGTTAACAGTTTAGGTACTGAAACCTATAACTTGTCAGAATTAGGCATAGATATCACTAATGTTACGGATATTTGTGTAGCAGGAATTCGATATAATCCGGGTGGTTCTGTTAAGATTGACGATGTTTATCTTGTAGAAGCAGAAACTGAGGAGGTGCACATGACTCCTAAAGCAGAAGGCGGCCATGGCAACATTACTATTGATGATTGGACTTCCAATCAAATTTTAACTTGGACTGCTGGATCTTATAATCACATCAATTTACAGGGTTTACCAACAGGTGATTTGTCTGAATATACTCAGTTGGTTGTAGTTTCTTCAAGTGCAGAAGGTCAAGGTTCTAAGCCAAATGCAACTCAATTTAGAATTATAATGTATTTTAATGGTAAACCTCAAGAAACTCTTTATGTTGATGAATTAGGTGAATTTGTTTATGATCTTTCAAAATTAGGTGATAAAATATTTTACGTTACTCAAATCTGTGTATCAGGAGCATCTTCCCCTGAAGGGTCTGTAAAAATAGATGATGTATATCTTGTAAAAGCAAATAAGATTTACGCAGAACAGGCTGGAAGTACACCTTTATCAAGTTCTATGTATAAAACATGGGATGAGCAAGGTAATGCAACAGGAACACCTACTTCAGATAATAAAATTAACTCAGGTGAAGAACTTGTAGGTGGTAATGTTTTATATGGTGTAGGAAGTGTTTGGGCTGATTGTTATGCCGATTTGAGTGAATATGACTATATGATTGTTCGTGGAGCTAGTGGAAGCCCTCTCCGTTTCATGATAAACAGAGTCTCAAATGATGGTGCTTACATTGAATATCTACCAACTGTTGGAACAGATGGTGTTTTAAGAATTAACTTGCAAGAAGTGTTAGATAATTCAACAGCATCTCCTGAGGTTAGTCGTGAATACTTCCATCTTAACTGTATAAAAATACCATACGTAGGAGCTACAGCTAATATTACTTCAATCGAATTATACAAAAACGATACTCCTGTAGCATATACATTAAAGGGTGCAGGTAATTTTGATGCATCTGTTGCAAATGCATTAAATGATCCAACTGCAGAATACTATGATGCAGAATATTTAAAATCTGCTATAACATTGAATCCTGCAAATCCAAACGCATTGATTTATGCAAGAGAAAATGTTGTTACACGTGAAAATAATGCCAACATAGTTGTAAACAATGAATGCAGTAACTTGATGCTTGTGGATAAGAAACCATTCTCTCTTCAAAAAACACTTACATTAGGTAATCCTGCACGCTTCACAATGGTGATGTCAAGCGCAGGAATGGCAACCATAGTACTTCCATTCGATGCTACATTGCCTGACGGTATTTCAGCATACAATATTGTTGCTACAGAAGATGATTTGGCTCTGACTGAGGAATGTGATGCTATTCAGAAGAATCAACCAGTGCTTATCGTTGGTAGTGAAGGCGAATATGTGTTCTTTGGATATCAATCTGATACAGAACTCCCTGCTACAACTGGTGATTTAACAAGTGGATTGCTCATCGGTACATATAAAGATATAGAAGTGCCAGACGGTAGTTATTTGCTTCAGAATCATTCAGGAGCAGTTGGATTCTATTATGTTGATAACAGCATCAATGTTGTAGGATTGAAACCATTCCATGCATACCTCAGTGAACCATCACTCAATGCTAAATCTGTCAGAATCTTCATTGATGATTCAGCTACATCTGTAAACACAGTTAAGACTGTATCTGATGCTCCAAAATCAGCATTTAATCTTGCTGGTCAGGAAGTTAAGCCTAATGCGAAAGGTTTCGTAATCATTAATGGTATTAAAGTGTATAACAAATAAAATAAATTAGAATGACTATGAAAAAAAGATATATTTTGCCAGAAATGAAAATTCAGAATCTTTCTTTAGGCAATATCATTTGTGGTAGTAACGACGGTGTAGATATGTATGATGAACCAGCCAGCTCTAATGGTTCCGGCGACGACGGACTTGCTAAGGAATTTAAAGGTTGGGAAATCGATTATGGAGATGAATAATATTTACGCATTACCATAAGAATACTATAAATGAAACTTGGTTTTCATTAATAGATAATAAAAAAACCGGAAGTAATTTGACTTCCGGTTTTTTTATGGTGTTTGATGTATGAATTAATCTTCGTTTAGGATTTTCATCATCTCGACTGCTGATTTACTTACTGGTGTTCCAGGACCGAAGATACATGCTACACCTGCTTTATAAAGGAAATCGTAATCCTGAGCAGGGATAACACCTCCGGCAGTAACAAGAATATCTTCTCTACCAAGTTTTTTAAGTTCTTCTATAACTTGTGGAATCAATGTCTTGTGACCTGCAGCCAATGAACTGACACCAAGTATGTCAACATCGTTTTCTACTGCTTGACGTGCTGATTCGGCTGGAGTTTGGAACAAAGGTCCCATATCCACGTCGAAACCGCAGTCGGCATAACCTGTGGCACAGACTTTTGCTCCACGGTCGTGTCCGTCTTGTCCCATTTTTGCAATCATGATACGTGGACGACGACCATTTTTCTGTGCAAACTCTTCGGTCATCTTCTGAGCCTGAGCGAAGAGACCATTGTTTCCTGCTTCTGATGAATACACGTTACTAATTGTTCTAATAATTGCTTTATATCTACCAACAACAGCCTCGCACGCATCTGAGATTTCACCAAGTGTACATCTTAGACCTGCAGCCTTTACAGCTAATGCCAGTAGGTTGTTTTTACTCTTCTTACCGTCTTTAAATTCTTGAACGCACTGTGTAATCTCAGCTAATGCCGCTTTACATGCCGCTTCATCGCGTTTGCTGCGTACTTGTGCCAGACTTTCTTCCTGTTGCTTACGTACGGCAGTGTTGTCGATTTCAAGAATATCGATTGGATCCTCGTGGTCGAGGCGGTATTTGTTCACACCGATGATAGACTGAGTTCCTGAGTCGATACGAGCCTGTGTTCTTGCAGCAGCCTCTTCAATACGCATCTTAGGCAAACCAGTCTCAATGGCTTTTGCCATACCACCCAACTTCTCTATTTCTTGTATGTGAGCCCATGCTTTTTCAACCAACTCGTTGGTTAGGGTTTCTACATAATATGAACCAGCCCATGGGTCGATTTGCTTACATACCTGAGTCTCGTTTTGGATATATATCTGAGTGTTACGTGCAATTCGGGCTGAGAAATCAGTAGGAAGTGCAATAGCTTCATCAAGTGCGTTAGTGTGAAGCGACTGAGTGTGTCCGAGTACGGCAGCCATAGCTTCGATACATGTACGTCCGACATTGTTGAATGGGTCTTGTTCGGTCAATGACCAACCTGATGTCTGTGAGTGGGTACGAAGTGCCATTGATTTAGGGTTTTTAGCACCGAAACTCTTTACTATCTTAGCCCATAACAGACGACCGGCACGCATCTTTGCTATTTCCATGAAGTGATTCATTCCGATAGCCCAGAAGAATGACAAACGTGGTGCAAAGGCGTCAATGTCAATACCTGCATTCACTCCGGCACGCAGATAATCCATACCATCAGCCAATGTGTAAGCCAATTCGATGTCGGCAGTAGCACCTGCTTCCTGCATGTGATATCCTGAGATTGATATAGAGTTGAATTTAGGCATGTTTTGTGATGTAAATTCAAATATATCAGCGATAATCTTCATAGAGAATGCAGGTGGGTAAATATATGTGTTACGCACCATGAACTCTTTAAGAATGTCGTTCTGGATGGTTCCAGCCATTTCTTCCAGTTTGGCTCCTTGTTCCAAACCAGCATTGATATAAAATGCAAGAATAGGCAGAACGGCACCATTCATTGTCATTGACACCGACATCTTAGCCAATGGAATACCTTCGAAAAGGCGTTTCATGTTCTCTAAGTTGCATATAGAAACACCAGCTTTACCTACATCACCAATAACACGCTCGTTGTCTGGGTCGTATCCACGGTGGGTTGGAAGGTCAAATGCAACTGAAAGACCTTTCTGACCAGATGCAAGGTTACGACGATAGAATGCGTTTGATTCTTCAGCAGTAGAGAATCCTGCATACTGACGTATTGTCCATGGACGGAAAGGGTACATCATCGAATAAGGACCGCGTAGGAATGGTGGAATACCTGCAGCAAAGTCAAGGTGTTCCATTCCCTCTAAGTCCTCTTTTGTATAAACAGGTTGAATATCAATCTGCTCAGGAGTTCTCCAGTTGGCTTGTATATTATTTTCTTTCTGCCAATCTTGTCCATTCTTGGCATTAATACCAGAATGAATATCTATGTTGTTAAATTTAATTCTATTCATAATAATATTCTTCTTTAATTAGATGCCAAGTTCAGCATTATACTCTTTTAATGTCTCAAGTTGGTTTGAACGAACATGGATGAAGTTCTTGATTCCAGCTGCTTTCAGGTCTTCCATGCATGCAGGTGCTCCTGCAATAATATACATGGCACGTCCGTTGAGTGCTTTGAATGCAGGAATTCCATATTCTGCATATTCATCGTCAGAAGAACATAATACAACGATATCGGCTTTAGCCTTCATTGCGGCTTCTATGCCTTCCTCAACCGAAGGGAATCCCAAATTGTCTATTACCTTATATCCGGCAGCAGCAAGGAAGTTGCATGAGAACTGTGCACGTGCTTGTCTCATTGCCAAGTTGCCGATAGTAAGCATAAATGCAATAGGTTGTTTCTTAGCTGCTTCGGTTTGAAGTCGTAGTGTTTCAAATTCACTTGCTAATCTTTCGCTTGATATTGCAGTGACAGTAGAATCTTTGTCATTGCATTTACAATTGCATTTGCAGGTGGTAGGGCGTTTTCCTTCGCTAACCTCGTTGAAGTTAGGGAATTGATTTGTTCCGAGGATAAACTCTTTGCGTTTTGCAGCATTGGCATGGCGAGTTTCATTAGTGTTGTTTATCACTTCTTGAATCTTACCCTCGAGAGCCAGTTTCAACAGACCGCCGTTTTCTTCAGTCTCAAGGAATAACTTCCATGCTTGTTGTGCTAACGACTCAGTAAGTGTCTCTACATAATATGAACCTCCAGCCACATCGACAATCTTATCGAAGTGTGCTTCTTCCTTCAGTAATAACTGCTGATTACGTGCAAGACGTTCAGAGAAATCGTTTGGAGTCTGATAACATTTATCAAATGGGGTAACCACGATTGAATCTACATTTGACAATGCTGCCGACATTGCTTCTGTCTGAGAACGTAACAAGTTTACATAACTATCGAAGATTGTCTGATTGTATTGAGTTGTAGTGGCGCATACTCGCATCTTACATGCACACTGACATACGATATCTTCAGGTTTCTTGTCTAAGTCTTTGCTTTCCTGTAGATATTGATTTACGATTTGTGCCCACAACATACGAGCTGCACGGAATTTTGCTATTTCCATGAAATAGTTTCCACCGACACCCATGTTGAATTTCATTTTGTTAGCAACGACATACACTGGTACTCCAGCTTCTACTAACTTGTTGAGATATTCATTTCCCCATGCAAGAGCATATCCTAACTCCTGATAACAGAATGCACCTCCGTTAACCAAGATAGAACTATTGATATTTATGCAAGAGAAATGAGGAAGTTCTTTGAGGACTTCAATGAGGTCTTTTCCTACAGAAATCAGTTTGCTTGTATCTTTTCCTGCCTTTAAGATCTTTTGTATTGGGTCGAAATTAATACTACCGATACATGCGTTGAGGTTGGCACCTTTTTCTTTAAGACACTCAATAAGAATCTTAGCCAATTCCACACATTTACTTTGGCATGTATCAAAATTCAGTTCAATTGCTTCTGGACAAATCTCGTTGAGAAGCACACTGATATTTTCCTTCGATACTTTGTCTGCAGGAATACGGAATCCAAGAGAATCAACACCTTTGTAAAGCACATCTAATGCCTTGGCGTTTGCTTCCTTGGGGTCTGAAGCATCGATATTCTGGCGCACATACCATAGATTATTATCACGCTTATTTCCGCGAAGATATGGAAATTCATCTGGTAGTGAGTTTACACACGGTTGATTTTCAATATCTTCCCTTCTGTAAAATGGTTGTACGTCAAACCCTTCATTGGTTCTCCAAACCATTTTTTTGTTAAAATCTGCACCCTTTAAATCAACAATGATTTTGTCAATCCATTCTTGACGTGTGGGTGCTTTAAACTCTCCAAAGAGTTCTTCTTTTTCTTTATCTGCCATAAAAAAGATTTGATAAATAATTTATTA
This sequence comes from Bacteroidaceae bacterium, assembly GCA_024682395.1. Taxonomy (GTDB): domain Bacteria; phylum Bacteroidota; class Bacteroidia; order Bacteroidales; family Bacteroidaceae; genus Colivivens. Next base: position 82,934 of record JAIKZH010000005.1, on the reverse strand, counting down.
AATTATATTTATTAATTGTTGCGATATTAGTAAGGGGTCTATAAGATGCAAAATAACAATTTTTTTATGATTAAAACAAATAATTACTTATAAATATTTATTTATACTTATTCTATTATATATTTTCAACTTGATTCATGCCCTTGATGATATTACTGCGAAATATTAGTTATAAAAACTTGATCGATTTTTAGTTTAATCGATTCATCGTTTTCCCCTTTTAGATTTCTAACGAAGTTATAAAAATAACCAATATTGGTTTTCAATATCCTCAGGGGCATGAATCAAGTTGAAAATCGGATGTTGAAAATTCTCAGGGGAAACGCAAATTATCAATTGTCAATTATGAATTATCAATTGTGGCAAAGCCACCTGATTGTCAATTGCGCTTTAGCGACCTAGTATTTTTATCTTCTTTCCTGTTGTAGTTTTTACGATGTTAAGTCCACGTTGTAGTGAAGATAAACGACGTCCGTCGAATGAATATATTTCAGTGTTGGATGCAGACTCAGACAATGGTGAAACGATGCTATTAGGATCTCCGCCATTGATGTCAACATGGATTTTACCATCGGTGGTCTCGCGGATGTTATCAATGGTGAATGTGAAGTTTCCGCCAGTGAATGCTTTGTATGATGTTATCTCTGTTATATTGTTTGGACCAGGATAGAGGTCGTTATGAATGGATTGAGCCCAGTCATATGTATAGCCAAAACAATTTGATGTGTAGTCTTGGTCTGCTGCGATTATGGTAAAGCGCTGATGCGACAGGTTATTGTTTACACGATTATTAACCCAAGCATTATATTGGTAATCTACATGTATAACGAGTAACCCATGTGTATTACCATAAGTTTCCTCGTAATATTCATCAATATTGCTAATGTGTGTGTCTAAACCTGTGTTTTGACGATTTTCAAGGATGATGTATTCATTAGAATTTGATTTGTTGGGTATCTTATACCCTTTGCCTCCTTCTGAAATTGGGTCGAGCGTGAGGGTGTAGGACTGGTCGGGATCGAGTTCAATCAATGGTTCCCATCCCATGAAGTCGCGTTCATAGGCATTCATACATATTGGCCATTTGTCGTTCATTGTATAGCAACCAGAATCCATAATTGACCATAAATCCATGCCGAAAGCCTGATAGTTTGTGTCATAGAAATCAGGAAAACCTAAGCCGTGTCCAAGTTCGTGGATTGTCGGACCAATACCATCTTGTCCGTCATAGTGAAGTTCACTGGTACAGCCGTATGAACTGAATGTAATGCTTTTGTTTTCGTCGTAGCTTACTTTCAATGAACTTTTGCTTTCTTTTGGCCATATGGTGTAAGTGTCATCGCTTATGTTCTCACCCACACCTGCATAGATGAAGAAAACGAAACTGACTTTTCCATTATTCTTATTGTCGAATAATGACCAATCTACATTATAGTTGGTTACCGTCAGTTTGCAGGCTTCTTTGTATAAGCTACTTATGTTTATGTCGGCTCCATCACCTCTTGTTCCATTGTCACCATAGTAGGTGTAGCTTTTGGAAACAGTCACAGGACCAATAATTGTAAATTCTGGGGTGAATTTTCCGCCCGACTGTTGACGGAAATATTCTTTGACAGAACAAGCCGATTCATGTCCTGTTTGTCCTGGTTGCACTCCTTCTTCGGCATTGAAAAACTGCTGGTAGTTTGCAGCAACATCGTCATCTGTATCTGCAATACTGAATTTCCGATCGGAAAACTGCACAAGAATTACAGGTATCTTTGGCGATCCCATTCCTGGCACAGGGGCAGAAGATGTTAGTTCGCTGATTGTCTTAAGTAGTTGACCATCACGAGTAAGTTGATTATATTCGGTCACATCCTGAATGCGTCTAACACGTTGATAACGTTGAGCATATGTGTTGCAGAACGTGAAAAATGCAAGTGTGAGTAAAAATATATTCTTCATCATATTAAATATTTGTTTGTAAAGATAAATCTTTTTTCGCAAAATAAGAATGAATAATGAAGAAAATATGTTTTTTGTGTCCGACAGAGCCTTCTTAATCTATTAGAATGGAAGTCCTATAGCGAAGTGTAATGAAAAGTCTCTGTTAAAATTAGGATGTGCGATAGGGTAGTGTCTCTTACCTGTGTATGCAGGATTTATGGCTTTCATACCAGCATCGAAACGTATGATAAAGAAGTCGAGATTCATTCTGAGTCCGATACCATATGCAAATGCAATTTGTTTATAAAATTCATTGAAACGGAATACTCCGCCTGGTTGGTCTTTGTAATCTCTTATTGTCCAGATGTTACCTCCATCGATAAATAACGCACCATTGAATTTCCAGAATAGGAATGCACGATATTCAATGCTCATATCTAGTTTGATATCACCTGATTGGTTAATAAAGTTAATGCCCTTATCTGCTCCGTTATATTTACCCGGTCCGAGTGAACGAACAGACCAACCGCGCACACTATTGGCACCGCCCGCGAAATAACGTTTCTCAAATGGAAGGATCATAGAATTTCCGTAAGGACATGCTATTCCTAAAGATGTGTGTAGTGCCACAGAGTTGTTTTTGTCAATTCTAATACTTTTTGCAATATCGAAATCTCCTTTTGCATATTGTGCATAAGCGATGTCGCAGAATGTATGTTGCCCATTGGCGTTTCTGTCGGATGAATCTATTAAATTACTTATGGTATTAAGTAGATTTCCTGATGTTTCAATATTAAATTTAATGGTGTAAGCATTCTTTCCGTAAGTCGATGTGACATGGCTTCCGAGCGAATTGTAACTATATGTATATCCCAGTTTAGTAATAAGCTGGTTCTCGTAATTGTATTTTAATATAGCATTTGTCTTACCTAACGAGTCAAGATATTGTTCTTTGAATGTCTTTGACATCCATGGCATATACACGTAGTTAACTTCAAGTAAATCAAAACGATGTGTGGCTTTGGTGTTGAGGCTGTTCCAACGATAGCGCCATGCGGCTGTAAAAACGCGACGATTGAATTCCGGACGTTTTTGCATATTGTATTGGATGGCAATTTCGGATGTGGCAGAGTGGATGGCTCCGAATTCCTTATTTATATATGGTAAAAGGAATCCAGGGAATCCGAGGTTCATTTCGCTGCCGAATTCAATATAATTATGTCCGTCATAGCCTTCAAGACCGGTTATGGCTTCGTATGCTCCTCTAACCTTTAATGTAAAGGTCTCGGAACCATGGAATATGTTTTTGTGACGATATGATGTTGATGCTGCAACACCTAAGTCGCCTGCTGAGTTTGTTCCTTCTATATCAAACGAGATTGATTGTGATTGTGCTCGACTTAGAAGTATGTTACAGTCTAATATATTATTATCATTTTCTTGTAGTTTTATATTAGAACTTGCTATTGCGTCGAGGCGAGTGAAATAATGATATGTTTTCTTTTGTTCATCTTCATTGAATAATTTTCCTTTTGAGAAGAGGGTGTTTGATGTGAGCAATGAGGGTCTGAACTTTAATGTATTGGGATAATAAATGGTTTTATCGTTACAAACTAATTTGTGTAGAGCAGTGGTGTCTGTTATACCTTGAGTGTCAATAAAATAGTTTATGTTCCCAATTCTGTACACAGGATGGTTTACAGGTTCTGTACGTCCATTTTCCTGATGAAGAGACACCGACATGGTTAAATCAACCATATTGCTGCCTTTTATTGTGTCGGCGATAAAACGGATGTTGTCTTTATTGAATTTATAGAACCCTTGATTACGAAGCATGGTTGTGATTCTTGAGCGTTCTTCGTTCAAGTAGTTTATATTGAAAGGCATGCCTTGCTTAAGCAGTGACTGATTGGTATCGGAATTACATATTAGTTGTGCGATGTTGTCGTCGGCAGAAAAACGTTTTACACTTTTTATCCAAAAACGTTTTCCTGGATCTACTTTGTATGTGAGCAAGAGTTTTTTGCCTTTTATGTTTTTTTCTTCGTTTACTTTTGCGTGCATGTAACCTTCGTTCCATAACATTTGTGTTATGTCAGAGATGGTTCTTTGTGCTTTCAGACTATCGTAAATTACAGGATCTTCTCCTAATTTCTGAAAGAATTTGTTTGTTTTCTTGGTTGTATCTGTTCCGCTGATACAATAAATTTGTAGGGGAACTTTGAAACCGAACCATTTTGAGTTGGGTGATTGTATGATATAATCTTGTAGATTATAAGGTTTTGTGATTTTTGTGTCAGAGGATTTAACTATTGCTTCTTTTAGGAATAGTTCGTCGTCGTTTATGAATCGTTCAACTGTGCAGGAACTGATAATAAAAGTAATAGAGATGAGTAGAAACCATGAATAATTGGCATTAGACATATGTCTGATGCTTTGTATATATGATGTTATTTTATTAATCATTCTATTCTTCATTTGTTTATCTTCTTCTGAATTCGCTGCATATGATTGCGGTTGCAATAGCTACATTAAGTGATTCACCTAATTGTCTGTCGTGTGGGTAATTAGGGATGAACAACTTGGCATTTACAAGGTTTTTGATATCGTCGGAGATGCCATGTCCTTCGTTACCCATTATTACAACACCGTTTTTTGTCAGTTTTTGCTCGTAGATATTATCGCCTTCAAGAAAAGTTCCATATATAGGATAGTTTTCTGGTAGGGTTTGGAGTAACTCTTTTAAGTTGGTGTAAAACACATTAACGTGTCCTAAACTACCCATAGTTGCTTGCACCACCTTTGGATTATATATGTCAGCACATTTCTCGCTGCAATATATCTCTTCAATTCCAAACCAGTCGGCTAAACGTATGATAGTTCCTAAATTTCCCGGATTCTGTATGTCGTCTAAAGCAAGAGTTAATGCTGATTGATTAATTTCCTTTACTGAATGATTCTTACATTTAAATAATGCAAGTTGGTTGGCTGGCGTATCGAGCAGACTTGCTTTTTCGGCGTCTTCACCTTCGAAGAAATCAACTAATTCAAAGTTCTTTTTTAAATCAGAGATGATTTTTCTGCCTTCTGCAACAAACAGACCTGTTTCTTTCCTGAACTTTTTGTGTTCAAGACTACGTATGAGCTTTATTTTGTTTTTACTAATCATGTTTGTTCTTTTGTCGAAATACAATAATCTGTTGTCTGTTACTCAATACCAATTCTGACAGCATCCAGAATAATTGACATCTTTTCAGTGTCGGCACCGATACGCTTCAAGTATCCAGAATATTGCCAAAAATCAGAAATGAATTGTTCTGTTGTTGATTCAACAAGATATCTTCTGTATGCTTTTGAATAAACCTTTATTGCCTTTTGAGTGTCTCCCTTAAGGAATATGACATGTCCAAGTCTGATAGTATCTGGCAGAGAATTATTATTATCTGTCAATTCCTTATATGTGCGTTCGGCTTTGTCGAGCTGTTTAGTCATTGTTAGTGCCCAAGCCAGCATTTCTTTACCAGATAATAAGTTCTCGTTAAGATATATCACCTTATATAATAAAGGAATAGCCTCTTCATATTTGTCAAGTCCAAACAGGGCTTCTGCCTTACGAAGTATTAGTTTTTGATTGTCTTCATCGTTGGCAAGCAACTTGTCAATGTATTCAATTGCAGTATTGTATTCCTGCTGTTCAAATGCAACCTGTATGATGTGGTTTTGTGTCCATTTAGAATTTGGTTGCAGTGATTCGGCAATAATATATGTGTTTAGAGCTTGAGTCTCTTTTAGTTTTTGTTGACAGAATCCTATTTTCTGCCATATATCAGCATCTTCTTCTCTTTCTTGAGGTTTTAAGAAGAGGAACATGGATTTGGCTTCGTTGTATATGCCTCTACGCATAAAGAATTCGGCTAATGCCAGCATCTCGTCATAATTATCCAACAGAGGAGTTAATGAACTGATATTCAACGGAGAAAAATTCTCTAATTTTTTGTCGAACGGATTAAATAATTGATGATGATACGGATACAGATTAAACAATCTATAGAGGTCGTAGATGTATGATCTGCTGATTGTAGGGGCTTTCTTGTCGCGAGGTTCAACCTTCAATGTGTTTTGGCTCGTAAAATCGTCAAGATTGGTTCCTGCTGTATTTTCATCAATCTGTTGTAACATGATGTCTTGTCCTACTGTAGGAAGTTGACCAATCATTTGTACAAGCGAATATTTGTCGTTATCGCAGAATTTTGCAATGTCGAGCAATTTATTCAGTATGTTATTGACTTCAGGTCTTAAATTATGATATACATCAACGATATATGGCACATTGAAAGAGAATGGCATAATCCAATGATGTATGCTGGAGAAGAAAGGGAATGATTTTAGTTGTTTGAATGTACTCATCTGTACATCAGCACCTTCTTTTTGCATGTCATACATCTGATTGAGTAACTTCTCTGTCTTTTTGTTCTCTTTACTGTTAATCAACCAATCAGGATTTTCTCCGTTTTCTATAAAGTCTTCCTTATCAAGATTGTTTATGTCTGTTCCCTTATTTCGTTTGGTGAAATCCTGCTGTGCTTTCAGTGCTACTTTAGATAGGGTAGGCATAATGTCGTTTTCAATCTTAGCTGAAACCATATCAGTTAACTTACTGTATTGTAATTGCATAAGAATTGAAAATAGTTCATGTATGAATTGTTTGTTTTCGCAGTATAACGAGAATCTTGATGTTATTTCAGTGTAATACTTAATTCTTCCGTCGTATCGTATTAGTATAATGATTATTCCTACTAATGCACGTTGACTGATTGTTAGGTCTTCGTTTTCGTAGGCTTCGAACAGAAACATGAGTTTTTGTTGGTCGAAAAGTTCGAGTAATGATAAAAATATTGCACTAACAACGATTGCTTTGTCGGATAATAGAATATTCTCAGATGTTAATAATGCCGAATACTGATCATATTCGGTTTTTGTCCATAAAGCTGAGGTCCAACATTTATTGAATAATGTTGCGGTTGTCTGGTCGTGTTGTTCTATTATCTCTTTTTCTTTTTCCTGAGAGTATGCAGGCTTTCCTTTAGGAGAATTGTTTATTGCCGTAATAAATTCTCTTTCAGATTCGAGTTTGGTGATAAGTTGTTCCCAACTCAGATTATTAACGGCTGAGTTGCGACATACTTGACAATAAATGTCAGATGTTTGTTTTTTTAGTCTGATAAGTCGGTTCGCGCTGTCGTTTATAGCATAAACTTTTCTTATCAGATCTTGTTTTAATTTATAGCCTTCAGGATCGTCGTATCCTTGTATTATATAGTTGAGCATATTGGAGTAGGTAGATGTAACTTCTTCAAGATTTTGTTGAAGTTGCCAGTCTCCAATATTCTCTGTCTTAGCTTTCAGTTGAGTGATTGCATCAACAAGTTTCCCTTCGTGTAATAAAGCATATATATTAGTCATGTGATTTCTTTATCTAATATTGTTCTTGTTGGTGTTTTTTCTTGTTCCGTTATTATCGGATTGTGCTTCGGCTTGACGTTTAGCGACAATTTGTTTTCTTTTATCAGCTAAGTATAGTTGCTTGCCTCGTTCGTAAGCCTTTTTTATCAAGGATATTTCCTTGTTGTTTTTGATATATTTATTTCGTGTGAGTAACACGAGGATAGGCTCTTTTATGGTGTGGAGTCTGTAAGCACCCATTTCTTCGCACTGTGTGGCAAATGGCTCGGGTAGTATGGCTCCGTCATATTGTGATAAATTCAGCATTTGTGCTCTCAATTCTATGTTGTTGATTTGAGGGCGATTAAGTTCTTCTTTCTTTAATTGAGCAGATTGAAGAATCTTATCTGCAGAGTAGTCGATAGCAGAATTGCGTGTAACGGCAATAATCTTTTCCTTTAAACTTTTTAGATTCCTGATTCTGGCTGTATTGGCAGTCATGAGCGATAATTCCAATGTGTCTGTTATGATTGAATATACAGAATCACTATCGCCAAGACTTTGACATAATGAAGTCAGATATTTAGCTTTTATGGAATCGGTAATTATGAATTGTGCTTTTCCGTTTATGAATGCTGTGTCGGCATCCATGGCGGCCATAAATGTATCAAGTGAAACAGATATGCCTAATGAATCGAATATGCCGTTTTGTTGGGCATATCTTAATGGTTCTGACTCGTTGACTGGTAGAATAGCAATATGAACGGTATCTGTGTCTTTACCGTTTTGCTTGTCTGAGTTTTTTGAGTTAAAACTGTCGTACTTGCATGCTTGTAACATGCAGAGTACGACAGTTATAATAAAAATGAATATTTTCTTCATTTTGTGTGGGCATATACATGTTTTTCAACAATGTACATTTTGGAATATTAATTTATTATCCTTGTATTGCAGCAACTCCTGGGAGTACTTTTCCTTCGATAGCTTCGAGAAGAGCACCACCACCAGTAGAGATGTAGCTAACTTTGTCAGCAAGTCCGAATTTGTTTACACATGCAACAGAGTCTCCACCACCGATGAGTGAGAATGCACCTTCAGCAGTTGCTTCAGCTACTGCATCACCGATAGCACGTGAACCTGGTGTGAAATCATCACATTCGAAACATCCTGCAGGACCATTCCAAAGAATTGTCTTAGCACCCTTGATTGCAGCAGCAAACTTCTCGCGGCTCTTAGGACCAGCGTCAAGACCTTCAAATTCTGCAGGAATCTTGTTAGATTCGAATACTTCAACCTTAGCTCCGTCCTTAATAGTTGCTGTAGCGAAGTCGTAGTCTGTGCAGCATACAGAGTCGACACCCAATACGAGTTCAACACCGTTCTTCTTTGCAAGTTCTTCAACTCCAAGAGCTACATCGAGTTTGTCTAACTCAACGATTGAGTTACCAATTTCGCCACCGTGAGCCTTAGCGAATGTGTATGTCATACCACCACAAAGGATGAGTTTGTCAACTTTACCAAGAAGGTTTTCGATGATACCGATCTTTGAAGATACCTTTGAACCACCCATGATAGCAACGAATGGACGTTTGATATTTGAAAGAACAGCGTCAACAGCTTGTACTTCTTTTTCCATAAGAAGACCGAGCATCTTGTTGTCAGCATCGAAGTAATCTGCGATTACAGCAGTAGAAGCATGCTTACGGTGAGCAGTACCGAATGCATCCATTACATAGCAATCAGCATATGAAGCCAAAGTCTTAGCAAATTCTTTTTGGCTTGCTTTCATAGCTTTCTTAGCTTCTTCGTATGCAGGATCTTCCTTGTCGATTCCAACTGGCTTTCCTTCTTCTTCTGGATAGAAACGAAGGTTTTCTAACAAAAGAACTTCTCCTGGCTTAAGAGCTTTAGCAGCTTCTTGTGCCTTTCCGCAGTCTTCTGCAAATTTTACTGGAGCGCCGAGTGCTTTGCTTACAGCATCAACAATCTGACCAAGTGAAAGTTCTGCCTTTACCTTACCTTTTGGCTTACCCATGTGTGACATGATGATCAAAGCACCACCGCCTTCGAGAATTAATTTCAATGTAGGGAGGGCTCCGTTGATACGAGTCATGTCTGTGATTTTTCCATCTTGGATTGGCACGTTGAAGTCAACGCGTACGATTGCTTTTTTACCAGCAAAGTTGTAATCTTGAATTTTCATACGTTTTGTCTATTTTGTTATTTGAGTTTAAAAAAATCTCTTTGTTTTCTTTTATATGCATGACATATGCATTACATTTTGCAAAGTTACGAATTATTAGTGAAATACTGAAATGTATTTAGGAAATTTAATTCACGTATTTAATGAATTAATGCTAAATTTGTGTTTTAACGTGGTTTTTGACATATCATACTTATCTTGATATGTCAAAATCATAGCATCGTCAAAAATTATCTCTAAGTTTGCTGAGGATTGCGGCAAATTCGCCCCTTTTGTCGATTTTTTTCTTCTTTATACAATAAATATATATAACATTCGTTATAAATAAAAAATACCTAATATGAATAAAAGTTTTTTCCCAATCTTAATCGTAGTATTAGTAGCAGTTTTTAGTTGTAAGAATCAACAAAACACCGAAACCGCTGATGCAAAGTATGTTATTGAATTCGATGATGACCATTTTGTGGATGTCAAAGATATAGTCTCTGATATTCAGATAATTGAATTGGATACAGCAATGAACTCGATATTACCTGGTATTACAAATATTATATTTATTGACGATACAATGTGTTGTTTTACATCATCATATGGTGGATATATCAACAAATATACGATGGATGGAAGATATCTTAGTTCAATAAAGAAAATAGGTCGTTCTCATGAGGAATGGGTAAAGGCTCGAAATTTGTTTTATAATCCTCAAGACAACGTGTTCATTATTTCAGATAATGGATCAAAACGAGCTTTGATGTATAAGACCGATGGTACTTTCGTAGGTGAACATCAGTCATCAATATATGATTCTGACGATGTGATTTATGACAAAGGCTTCTTTTATTCTCAATCAGATTTAGGATATACTAATGGAGAAATCCTACCAGAGACAGATCATATGCTAAATGTATATGATAAAAATGACGAACTTGTTGAAAAATATATTCCAACAACACATATTGGGTATCAAATGATGGAGGATGCAATGACATATTTCTCATGGGGTAGTGAGTATATTTTATATTCTCCAACACTTTATGAAACAGTTTATGCTTTAGATAGTGGTAAGGTATTCCCATATGCTACATATACATATAAAGGAACAAATGCTGAGTTTTATACAGATGAGGAGATAAAAGAGTCATTTAAAGATCCCTATGATTTATTAGGTGAAAAGGCTTTCTATAATGGGACAGTTGTAGAATCACCTCAATATATTATCCGACGAATAGGATATAATAATGCAATTGATGTTATTTATGATAAAACATCACATAAAACTTATACAACACAATTCTACAATGACTTTATGGGAAGAAAACAATTCTCTAAATATATGATATATTCATGTCCTCGTTGGTATTATAAAGGTAGGTATTATGCCACCTTCTCACATACAGTATTAAGTTTTCCTGATGAGTATTTAGGAGATAATGTTCCCGAAATATTGAAACCTTATATTGAGAAAGTACGCAAAGGACAAGTGAATCAGATATTAGTTAGTTATAAAATCAATATAAAATAAAGTTATATGTCTTAAACTCTCGACTGAAGAAATGTGAAAGTCGTGATTAATACATTTTTTTAGATTGATTTTAAAAAAAAGAAAGGCACTAAAAGTGTCACTATATTCCTGCGTATTGTGTCAAAATTAAGTTGTTTTTAATAAAAAAGTCAACTTTTTTGCATTTTTTTACGAAAATATTTGGAAGTTTCGTTTCTTTGCACTTGATTTGTGTTTTCGACACAATCAAACAAGTCTTTATGGTTTTGAATAACGTTTTCTTTACCATAAGTCTAACCCTTCAGCATAATCATGTCCTGCGTTATAGTATATAATCATGACTAAATAATACTAATATAGTTGTGCTGATCATTAATGATTAGCACAACATTTAATAAACAATAGAAATGAATAAGATATCAGCCCAACTTATAATAGTGTTACTATTGTCATTGTGCATCGTTTCTTGTAATACTAAGGAAAATAAAGCAAAGAACGTGAATGTAACGGAGATAACCCCGTTCTTCCATTCTTACGATACGGTGGCGAGTGTTGTTGATTTTTTTACGGATATTCAGTTTATACCTCTTGAGAATAATAAAGAATGTATGCTATCATCTGTCAGTAAGATAAGAATAGATGGTGACCGCATGTTCATTTATGACAGAGGGCCAGAAAATAAAGTATTGGAATTTGGCCTTGATGGTAGTTTTATAAGGAGAATCAGTAATATGGGAGGTAGCAAAAGTGAGTATCTCACTATAGATGATGTTGCCATAAATCCTTATGAGAAAACAGTATTGATTCTCTATTATAACAAAATCAAGATTTTTGACTATGATGGTAAATTCATAAAAGAAGTTGCATTAGACGAATGTAAACATGCAAACTATCAGATAGAGGCAATTCGTGATGGATATGTAATGTCAACACGTTATGAAGGCTCAGAATATCTTCTACAATTATTCGACAAAGATTTTTATGTAAAAGAAAATTTAGTTTATATTGGTGAGAAACGACTTGGCTATGGACCTCCTGTTGTAGGTAATATGTCGCTTAATTACGACGGTAAAAATGTGTATTTTTACGATCCATATGATTCAAAATTCTATATATTCAATCCTGATAGTACAGAAAATATGCAATGTTACTCAATAAAGGATGATAATATTGTGACTTTTGATAAAGTGGCAGCGGCAGAAAAACAAGACAAATCCTTAGAGTGTAATTGTGTCTTTGAATGTTTCTTAGCTAATAATAAGATGTTTGGTTATTATGATTATAACAATGTAATAGGCCCGTTTATATTCGATTATGATAAGAAAACATATGATGTATATCGCTTATATGACTGGCTACCAACTTTAAAAGAGTATCATGATGGTTATTATTATGCAATACTAAGTGCTGAGGATGTTATTAAAATGCCAATAGGATTAGAGATGCAAGATGATCAAAGAACCTATCATGTTTTTGAAGATGCAGTCAGTAAATTTAAAGAACCATTATCACCAAAGAGTAATTATGTGTTAGTACGTATGAAATTGAAAGAATAAGACTGATATGAACAGACAAGTAATATTTACGTGGATAATATTGTCATTTCTAATTGTGTTATTTGCTGGATGTTCTTCAAATAATCTTAAGAATCAAATCTCAGATTTTATGTCTATACCAATTCATATTCCATATGATAAATTGGATAAACATTATTGTTCTATGTTTTCAGACTCAACCGAAAGTCATAAATCTATAAAAATGGTGTATTATGTTGATTCATTAAGTTGTACACCCTGCGAAATAAATAAAATGACTTTGATTGATGCTAAAAAACGAGATTTATATCCAGATGTAGAGTTTATATTTATTATAAATATATCTCGCGCATATGTAGATGCGGTATGTTCATCATTGTATAATTCTCGTATACAGAGTCCTGTATATCTTGACACTTTAAATTGTTTTCTTTCAGCAAATCCACATATTGCTGAATCAAATTTATTTCACCATTTTGTGATGAATGATAAAGACAGTGTATTAATGGTGGGACTTCCGTTCTCAACTAATGAAATGGAAAATCTATTTATAGAAATATTAAAGAATAACAAATCTGCAAAACAATGAGATTATTTGTATTCATTAATATTACTGTTGCTTCGATTTTATTCAAAATCTTTGCGATGAGAAGTCAAAAATTGAATAAACATTCTAAAATAAATAAAGGTTGGAAATCATTCCAACCTTTATTTATTCAAGTACATTTTAAAAGTATTATTGGTTTACTCTTATGAGATAAACTTTGTCTAATTCGTTGTAAGTAGCAATAACTTTGATTACTCCATCAACTATTGGTTCTACAACAACCTTAACTGAAGGATCAGAAGATGTCACACTGATATTTGAAATCTTAGTGTCAGGTTTTGCGTTGTATTCAATAGCGTAGTGCTTAACATCGCAATATCCATTTTGTTCTGTTGAACGTATTGGTGTTGATGGCATGTTAAGTTTCTCTCCATCGATTTCAATGTTGATAGTTGGTGGAACAGGACGCTCTATGCTCTTTGTATTGCTGCTGAAACCAATACCATGTAGAGTGAACAATTCTGTGTCGTCATTGCCTTCTGCAACAAGATATATAGCGTGTTTGCCCTTCAAACCTTCAACATATTTAGCAACATCTGCTGTGAATTTTGATCCAGTCTTTGCTGATCCAGCAGGAACGTTGATGGTTGCGATTTTCTTTCCTTTCCATGTCTTGTTATCCCATGGTCCGTCAATCATTACATTGATTTTGAACGCATTGTCGGTTTGTGGAGTAAGGAACACGTTGATAGCAGTGTTGTTGCCTTTTTGTGCTCCACTGAATGCTTTTATTCCTTTAGTGTCTTTTTCTAATCCACCAAAACCGAAGTATTTGAAACCAACAATCTCTTTGTTCTTGATTGATGAGATGTTCATGTTGTTATCCCACCAGTCCCATGAGTCTTGCATGTGTCTGTGGTTTGACATATAACAAGCATATCCTGCTGAATAGTAAGCATATGGATCAAGTCCGAAAATGTGGAATCCTTCAGATGTCACTTCTGCACCATTATATACATGACCTTTTGAGTCTTTTGCCTTCCATACATTATCTTTTGCGTATGGATCGTAACCTTGTATTGTTACTATACCTCCCTCTGCAACTGATTTCTTGTCCCATTCAATCTTAACAGGAGCAACCATTGCTTGACGCGCAAAACCGAATCCACGTGGTGGACGGTGGTAGAATACATACCATTGACCGTTGATTTCCTGAAGACTTCCGTGGGTGTTGTGTGCAGAGTTAGTCTCAACAAGTTTTGTGCCATCTTCGTTTAGTACGACACCACGTGAATCAACCAATACACCTCCGCTACGCCATGGACCAAGTGGAGAATCTCCGAATGCATATCTAAGTGCTGAGTTTGTACTTCCTAATCCGTATTCAGGACCTGAATATCCAGAGAATACCATTACGTACTTGTTTCCTACTTGACGAATAGATGATGCTTCGAAGAAGTTGAAGTCGCCTGGTTTTTGTCCTTTATATAATGCAGGGAATACAGTTCCTTCTGGATCGAATGGCACACCATATCTGCGGCTTGCTGGGATGAATGGATCTACAACCTCTGTACCAGGGCGTTTTGCGTACATTGCTTTTTGGTCGAGTTGGGCAGCTGTAGAATGTTGGAATCCCCAGAATCCGTATGCACGGAAACCGATATTATAATCAGGATCTTTTGGATCTGTTATGTTTTCAATAAATACAGAAGGGTCAAATCCTAAAATACTTTCAGGAAGAGCCTTGCGACCATCTTCTGTTGCGTTTATAACAGCGTATGGGCCATCAGGACGAGTACTTTTTGCGATGAGTGAGATACGTCCTCTACCTCTACTGTGAGGATATAGGTAATAAACCTTCTTACCATTTTCTTTAACCTCAACAAGGTCTGGAGCATACATTACGTCCCATTGATCGTCTATGTTGTATGTGAAGATAGGTCCTTCGTCGCGCCAGCTACTTAAGTCTTCTACTGGAGCGGACCACATGCGAATATCAGGACCGCAATAACTATTATAACGTAAATCGTGTGAACCGATGATATACGCACGGAATTTGCCTGGGTTATCAGGATCTTCGAACACACGTGGTTCTCCGTCAGGAAGGTGCTCCCATAATGGCAAGTAAGGGTTACCAGCTCCGTGGAATACGTATTCCGATTTAGCTTCGCATGGTTTAGTCTGTGCTTGCATTGTACCAATGCTTGATTTGTTAGTAGTGAAGAGTGCTGCAACTGTGATTAATAATGCTGCAGAACGTCCTTTTGATAGATTTTGCATTCTTTTTTGTTTTTAAATATGTTAGTTGTTGATTATTTCTTTTATACTCATTGAGTCGCTTTATGTGCGAATCTAACTGGTTTATATTGTTGTTTCTGCTGCAAATATACAAAAAAATGGCATATAAAAAGTATATCTGCTGTTTAAATTAATATTTTTAGAACATGATTATATGAAAAGAACTACATGTCTGTAACCGATTGTTTGATTTAATTATTACTTGATATTACTTGACTGATGTTTTTTAAGATAGTCTTTACATATATCCGAAATGCCACATTGCTGGCATAGTGGTTTTATGGCTTTGCACACATATCTTCCATGAAGAATAAGCCAGTGGTGTGCGTCAGGCATTATTTCTTCTGGGATATTCTTAGTTAATTCTTGTTCCACAGACAATGGTGTGGTAGCCTTCAGAGGAACAAGTCCTATTCTATGACTTACGCGAAACACATGGGTGTCAACTGCCATTGCCGCCTTGTTGAAAACAACACTAAGGATCACATTGGCAGTTTTCCTTCCAACTCCTGGTAGTTGCATTAGTTCTTCTCGATTGTCGGGCACTATCCCATGAAAGTCGCTTTGTAGTTTTTTCGACATAGCAGACAAATGTTTTGCCTTATTATTAGGATAACTTATACTTTTTATGTATTCGAAAATCTCCGAATCATCTGCAATGGCCATATCTGCAGCGGTAGGGAATCTTTGGAATAGGGCAGGAGTGGTCTCGTTCACCCTTTTGTCGGTGCACTGGGCACTTAAAATTACAGCAACAAGAAGTTCGAATGGATTACTATATTTTAGTTCGGTTTTTGCATTGGGCATGTTGGTGCTGAAATACTCAATGAATCTTGCGTAACGCTGTTTTTTGTTTATTCCACTTTGCATTTTTGTCCTTAATGATATTTTTTTTGCAAAGTAACTAAAAAAGTTGATAAATGCTGTGCAAAAATGAGAAAAATGTTGTAATTTTGCACTCTAATTTGTATATATTAGAGGATGAGACAGTTAAAGATAACCAAAAGTATTACGAATCGTGAAAGCGCTTCGTTGGATAAATATTTACAAGAGATTGGTCGTGAAGAACTAATCACAGTTGAAGAAGAAGTAGAATTAGCAGCCCGCATTAGAAAGGGTGACCGACACGCATTAGAAAAACTTACTAGAGCAAACCTGCGATTTGTTGTATCTGTTGCTAAACAGTATCAAAATCAAGGTTTAAGTTTGCCTGACCTTATCAACGAAGGTAACTTAGGTTTGATCAAGGCAGCAGAGAAATTTGATGAAACTCGTGGATTCAAGTTTATCAGTTATGCTGTGTGGTGGATTCGTCAAAGTATTCTTCAAGCTTTAGCTGAACAAGCACGTATCGTGAGATTGCCATTGAACCAAGTGGGTTCATTAAATAAAATAAGTAAGGCATTGGCAAAATTCGAGCAAGAAAACGAACGTCGTCCTTCTGCAGATGAATTAGCTGATATCCTTGACTCACCAGTTGATAAGATTAGTGACACGATGAAGGTGCAAGGCCGTCATATAAGTGTTGATGCTCCATTCGTTGAAGGTGAAGATAATTCATTGCTTGACGTATTGGTTAATGATGATAGTCCGATGGCTGACCGTACTCTCGTAAACGAGTCTTTGTCAAAAGAAATAGATCGTGCACTTGATTCTTTGACTCCACGTGAGAAAGAAATAATTCGTATGTTCTTCGGTATCGGTGAACACGAAAAAACTCTTGAAGAAATAGGTGACCGTTTCAACCTCACACGTGAACGTGTACGCCAGATTAAAGAAAAGGCAATTCGTCGTCTTAGAACAAGTTCGCGTAGCCGTTTGTTGAAGTCTTATCTCGGATAAATTATTATAAAATGAAACAATTTCTTTTATCCATATTCATGATGTTTGCGCTTTCAATGGTAATGAATGCGCAAGATAAGATGCAGGGCCCTTCTTCGCCTGACAGTAAAATGTCCAGACGAGAAAAGAAGGCTCAAGAGAGAATGCTGATGACTGAAGACACAAGAAAGTCAGACAAATATTCATCAACTGTTTATATGTTTGCTTTGTCAAGTCAGATTGGCGATTCGATTGTATATATTTCTGAAATCATGCCTGTTGAGAATGTACAGCTAACTAAGAAATATAGCTTCTTGTCATATCGTTCAGACTATAGTTATCAGTTTAAGCAGTATTTGGCTGATAATCATGGTTGTCAGTTGCAAACTCCAGCTGTATTCTACGATAAGGATCAAAAGAATCTTATGAAACGTTTTAATAAGGTGTTAAAGCGTTATACGGACGATAAAAACGTAAAAGTTAAGATTATATCTCAAGATCAATTTAAGTTTAAATTACCTGAGTTTCAAAATGTAATTATATAATAACTTATTACTTAACATACTTAATTAACCATACTTATTATATCAATTGGACTTACTGAGAAATAAATTGTTGTTGGTGTGTTACTGGATAATATTAATAACTGGTTCAGTAACGATGATGTCGTGCGAAAAAGACACATCAACAAAAACTCCAAAAACTCAAAAGCCGAAACGTGTGGTTATAATGTATGCCGCTGCCGAGAATACCTTGTCGGATTATATAATTGGAGATATTAAAGAAATTCTACAAGGCTGTAAGAGTATTCCCGAGAATGATAAGTTTATAATATACTATGATAATGTAGGACTTCCTGCCATTTATGAAGTTACTAATAAAACATACGGGGCAAGCATTAATAGTTTACCCTCAGTAGTTGATTTTCAGGAAGATCTTGATTCTGCATCACCCGAAACTTTAGAAATGATTATGTCAAGGATTATCGAACGATATCCTGCTGATTCATATGGCCTTATATTATGGTCTCATGGTTCGGGATGGCTTCCTTATTATAATAGTTCTAAAACAAAATCGTTTGGAGTTGACAACAAGAAAAATGATAAGAACACTGATGTCGGAACTGAGATGAACATATCCGATATGGCTCAGGTCTTGTCAAAATATAAAAACATTGAATATATAATGTTCGATGCTTGCTTTATGCAAACAATCGAAGTTGCATACGAACTCAGAAATGCAACGAAATATATTATTGCAAATCCGTCTGAAATGGTAGGACAAGGTGCTCCATACAATCTCATAATGCCATATCTGTTTGAAGAAGAGGTTGATTTGCAGGCATTGTTATATGATTTCCATGATTATTATGCACGCAAAGCCGTCGGATTGACATTATCTGCTATAGATACAAAATATCTTGAATCGTTTGCAGAAATAACTCGTTCTTATCTTAAAAAACATATAAATGAAAGTTGGAACTTGTCCACAACTCTGAATTATTATAAGTTTGGAACGCCTAAATGGGGAACTGCATTCCCTGATATGTATGATATACGTGGACTTATGCAGGTGATACTCACTGATGAAGAATATGAGGAGTGGAATAAGGAACTGAATAAATTAGTGCCTGTAGCATATTGTTCTGACTATTGGTACTCGTCATATCCAGAACAAAATCAAGAGATAGACAAAGAGCAATATAGTGGTGTTTCAATGTTTTTACCATTGAACAAATATATAATGTCAACAACCTTTAATAGTGATTACTCAACTACCGAGTGGGCAAAATACGTGTGGAGAGATCTTTATTCGGGAGTTGATTAGTTGAATTAATAATACATTCATTCAGATAATATAGTGAATAGAATATTACAATATAAAGTAGCGCGTTTACCTTTTCGTGTCATCTTCCAAGATGAAACGAACTCAGAATCGCTTTTACCGTCCTTCGCTCCGTTCCAGACTGAATTGACGGACGAACAGCTATGTTTTACACTTGTTGTAAACGATAGTAGTCTTCCTAAAGAGAGAGGTAAGGAGATAGGACAGTTCGATAGCGGTGGTAATAATCATGGCGTTTATCGCACTGAGAAAGGTGAATATCGCATACTTATAAGTGATATATACAAACGTCAATGTTGTTTGTTAATGACCAATAATGATTTGTCATATGCTGAAGTTGCCTTACGTGGTGATTCAGTCATGCGATCATTTGGACTAAACAATGCCTTGATGATAATGTTTGCATTTTCAAATGCCCAAAATGGTACATTGCTTATGCATTCATCAGTAATTCGTTATGAAGGTAAAGGATACCTCTTCCTTGGTGTTAGCGGTACTGGAAAATCCACCCATACAGCTAATTGGTTGAAATGGGTGAAAGATTGCGATTTAATGAACGATGATAACCCGATTGTCAGATTCATTGATGGAAAAGCATTGGTATTTGGTAGCCCTTGGAGTGGAAAAACTCCTTGCTATCGTAATATAGAAGCCCCTGTAGGTGCTTTCGTTCAATTAGAGCAAGCACCACACAATAACATACGTCCAATGAAAGTTGTTGAGACATTTGCTACGTTATTACCGTCTTGTTCTGTTATGAAATGGGACGATAAGGTTTACACAGGAATCTGTGAAACAGTAGGCAACATAATGGAAACAACAACAACATATCTATTGGAGAATCTTCCCGACAGAGCTGCTGTCGAGTTAAGTTATAAGACTCTTACTGGTAAACAACTGTCATGATTAATTCATATGCAGACTCTCAACCTAAATAACGCCGAATTTCTTCCACATGTGTGCGAATTTGTAAATGAAGGTCATAAAGTCACTATTCTTGCACGTGGTAATTCAATGCGTCCATTTATTGAGAGCGATAGAGATGAAGTAGTTCTGACTCGTGCTACACAATACAATGTAGGAGATGTTGTGTTGGCAGAGATTCAACCAGGACATTATGTCCTTCATCGTATCGATAAGATTCAAAACGAACATGTCACATTAAGAGGTGATGGTAATGTAGGAAACACCGAATCTTGTTCGATAAATGATCTTCGTGCTGTTGTCTGTCAGATAAAAAGGAAAGGTAAGGTTTGGAACCTCCAGACCTCCAAAGTATGGAAATGTTATAGTTATATATGGACCAGAACAATTCCTTTGCGCAGATTGTTTCTCGCATTGTATCGACTATTGTGGCTGGGACAGATTCCTGATAGAATGAAGCGACTTAAATAAATATAGATTTTTATTATTAATCAAATTCTGACTCTGTTTTACAGATAAGAATTATAACACATGAAAAGGTATGAGAATAAAGAACGGATTTGAATTGAGAACAATTTGTCGCGAAAATATCGTGATTTCTCATGGTGTGGATAATATTAACTTTACCAAAGTAATTAGTCTAAACCAGTCAGCAGCTTATCTATGGAGAAAGATCTTTAAAAAAGAGTTTACAATCGATGACATGGTAATCGCTCTGTGTGATGAATATGAAGTTGATGAAGTAACTGCTCGTCAAGATTGTGCTAATCTTCTAAATCAATGGATTGAAGTCGGTTTTATCGAAGACTGAGCTTCTTGATTCTTTATTAATATGGCTTTTATAAATAATCTTGCGTGAGTTCAGCATCTTGTTGAACTCACGCATTTCTTGTATCAATTGTCTCTAAGTTCGCAGTGGATTGCTACAAAGTTGCCAGATTTCTAGTTCGTCAGAACTTAATATTTAAATAATCTAATCCTCACATCAACAAAGATTAAGAATAAATACTTATCTATGGATATGGTTTGTCAAGATTTCCGGCTTTAGCCATAAGAAGATATATATTGCATTGCAATATCCTCTTGGGCTACGAAATAATTATCAATTATCAATTGATATTATGCATCATCTTCTTCAGTAGTGGACACAAACAGAAGAGCAGTATCGCTGCAATGCCCGACATTATAGCAAATATAGTGAAGAAGTCGGTTAATGTGGCTACTTCAAATCCACAGAATGATTTGGCTGGTTGTCCGTGGATAGGTAATAATGTGGCGAGATTGCCCGCGAGGATGTTGCTTGCTGCATTACTCATGAACCAAACTCCCATCAGAAGGCTTGCCAGTCTTACAGGTGATAATTTGTTTACCATAGACAGACCAATAGGGGAGAGTGACAGTTCTCCGATGGTATGAATAAAATATAATGCAAATAACCACCACATAGAAGCTTTTTCGCCGTCTTTAAGTCCATTTGTTCCAATGGCGATAATAATATAACCGATAGACAAAAGGAGTAATCCTATTGCTTGTTTTACTGGTGATGGGATGTCTATACCACGTTTTAAAAGAAATTCCCACATCACAGCCATGAGTGGCGCACAACATACCACAACAATAGGGTTGATTGATTGAAACCATGTTGTAGGCATTTCCCAATTGCCAATATGGCGTTCACATTGTTGGTCTGCAAAAATAGTTAGCGATGAACCTGCTTGTTCGAAAGCACTCCAGAAAAAGATTACGAATATAGCAATGATATAGATTACTCCGATTCGCATTTTTTCAATCGTGGTCAGTCTACGATCGGTGATTATGAATATAGGAAGTGCTATTGATATGGCATATATTGCAGCAGAAATATAATCATTGAAATTGGATGAATCAAGGGAAAAAATAACAAATAGGATTATAGAGCCTATAAAACTTCCCCATAAGCGTATAGGTGAGTTTTTTACACTTTTTTCCTGATTTGCGTCATGATTATTCTCTTCTTTTATTTTACGTAGTTCTGATTTCTTTGGTGCTAAGCCGATCAAGTATCCGTCGGGTGTCTTCAGATATTTTTTCTTTCCACATGCAAATACGACAATAGATATAATCATAGCTACGCCGGCACAGAAAAATCCCCACTTGAATGCTCCTGGATTGCTCCAACTTCCCTCGGCTGCAAAGAAACCGCATATAAGTGGAGCAAATAGTGCACCTGCGTTTATTCCCATATAGAAGATGGTGAATGCAGAGTCTTTGCGTTTGTCGGTGGATTCATAGAGGTCTCCGACCATTGTAGAGATGTTTGGCTTGAAAAATCCGTTTCCAATAATCAAAGCAGCCAAACCAATGAACATGAGTATGATAGAGAGGGAGTTGTTAATTGATGGATCAATCGTGCCTCCCTCTTTTGTGATAGTCTGTTGTACAAAACAAGCTGAGGCAAATATCAGGAACTGACCTGCAGCCATGACGATTCCTCCGACAATGATTGAACGGTTGTTTCCCCAATAGCGGTCGGCAATATATCCTCCGATGAGTGGAGTGAGATATACAAGACCTGTGTATGAACCATATATCTGTGATGCATCAGCACTATTGTAGAATGCAGCAACCAAATATAATACGAACAAGGCTCTCATTCCGTAATAACTGAATCGTTCAGCCATTTCTGTGACGAACAAGAGGTATAATCCTTTTGGATGTCCGTTATTTCCCATTGTCGTAGATGAATGTTTTATTTCTTATTGCGTTTCTGTTGTTCTTCTTGTTGCTGACGAAGCATTTCTTGTTGTTTCTCAGCTAATGCCTGAAGACGTCCCATCATTGAAGATGTTTTGTTTATTCCAGTTCCGTTTGCCTTACGTTCTTGATAACGTTTTTCAAGTTTGGAAAGGAGTTTATCGTCGTTGGTTGTTTTACGAAGGAACCACATCATCAATATTGAGAGCAGACCTGAGAAGAAATAGTATAGGTTAAGACCTGATGAATAGTCGTTGAATGAGAAGAAGAACACTAATGGCATGATGTATGACATCCATTGCATCATCTTCATTTGTTGAGCTTGCTCTGATGTCATAGAGTCTTTTTGTTGACGCATGGTAATCCATGTGTTGACAATTGTAGAGATACACCAGAGTACACAGAACAAACTGATGTGATTGCCAATAAATGGAATGTTTGTTCCCCAATTGATTACATCATCGTATGTTGAAAGGTCATCAGCCCATAAGAATGATTGTCCACGAAGTTCGATGGCGTTTGGAATAAAGTTGAACAATGCGATCCAGATAGGCATCTGAATAAGCATAGGAAGACATCCTCCCATCGGACTCACACCATACTGACTATATAACTGCATGGTTTCCTGTTGCTTCTTCATGGCATCTTCCTTGTTTGGATATTTCTTTGCGAGTTCATCAACCTTTGGTTTGAGCACACGCATACGTGCAGAAGAAAGGAAACTCTTGCGCATGAGTGGGAATACCGCACATTTTATTAATAATGTAAGAATAATCAATACGATTCCCATGTTGATTCCCCAACTTGTCATCCAGTCGAATAGGTACAGCATGAAGAAACGGTTGATATATTTTATAAGTGGCCATCCAAGATATACGATACTTTGTAAATCCAAATCACGTTCGTCATTACATAATTTCTCATTATTTCTAAGGGTAGAGAACTTGTTTGGACCGATATACATTTTCATCTGAGAAACTGATTTGCCTGATGGGTCAAAGTCTGTTGACATCTCTGCAACATAGTTTTTCAGATACTTTATATCTTTTTGCTCTTCTTTCTTGAATTGTTTTTGTTTGAATGATGATGGCTTGAATTCAGAGTCAGCAATAAGGATTTGACTGAAGAATTGTGTTTTGAAGGCAACCCATTGTAGATTGTCTTTGAAACTGTCTTCTTCTTTGTCTGCTCCAGCAGATGATAACTCATCTGTGTCGTTATTGGTTGTTCTCCATGTAATTGTGCTATATCTGTTTTCAAATTCAAAACCTTTTTCCTGCTGACGCATATTCTCGCTCCATTCAATGTCAAAACTCTTAGTCTTGTTTGGGAAGAATCCTTGCAGGTTGTTTGCTTTGACACTCATCTCCAGAATGTATGAGTTTGGCACCAACTTATACATAATGTCGATGCTACCATCAGATATAGGCAAACTCATTGTAACAGAGTTCTTTGATGCATTTTTAGGCGTGAAATACAATTCGTCTGTTACGATGTTATCCTCTTTCCCGTCAAAGAGTAATCGCATGTTAGATTCGTTATTGTCGAACAGAACCACTTGTTTTCCTTGTTGATCCTTATATGTAGGATCTTTGAGTTCTGCGCGAGCAATCTGACCGCCTTTATTTGCGATTGTAATCTTCAAGAGTTCGTTTTCTAAGACTGTTTGGCCGTCATTCTGTTGGCGTGCTTGAAAAAGAGAACTTGTTGAATCGTTTATTTGTGCTATGAGTTTTTTAGCTTCCTTTTCTTTCTGAACACTCTCAATACTGTCGGATTTATGTTGTGCAATAGCTTCAGTTTGTGCTTCTATAGCCCTTTGCTCTTGCATTTTCTTTGCTGTGGTGTTTTGATACCACATATATCCACCCATGACGAGTGCCATGAGGATAAGTCCAATAATGGTATTTTTGTCTATTTTCATTTATTTATTGTATGACGTAGTTCCTACTCTTTTCGTGTTAAGATGATAAAATTCAATAATATATGCAATGATATATCATCAAATGGTCTTATTAGTTTTCTTTTATTATAAGATCTAATTCATCAAGTTGCTTCTGATCAATTGCAGAAGGTGCGTCAAGCATAATGTCGCGTCCTGAGTTGTTCTTAGGGAATGCGATACAGTCTCTTATAGAATCAAGACCGGCAAATAGGCTTACCCAACGATCAAGTCCGTATGCAAGTCCTCCGTGAGGTGGTGCTCCATATTTGAATGCGTTCATGAGGAATCCAAATTGTTCTTGTGCTTTCTCTGGAGTGAAACCAAGGATTTCGAACATCTTTGCTTGAAGTTTTGGGTCGTGGATACGAATACTTCCTCCACCTACCTCGACACCATTACATACCATGTCGTAGGCATCGGCACGTACAGCAGCTGGATTTGTGTCAAGCATAGGAATATCTTCTTCCATTGGGTGTGTGAAGGGGTGGTGCATAGCCATGAGTCTTTGTTCTTCGTCGCTCCATTCAAACATTGGGAATTCTGTAACCCAAAGGAGTGCGAACTTGTTCTTATCGCGTAATCCTAAGCGTTCACCCATTTCAAGACGTAATTCGCAGAGTTGCTTGCGAGTCTTCATCGCATCTTCGCCTGAAAGAATAAGAATCAAGTCGCCTGGTTTTGCTTGCATCTTTTCTTTCATTGCAATAAGTTGTTCTGGTGTGTAGAACTTATCGACACTTGATTTTACAGAACCGTCTTCTTGAACGCGTGCATATACAAGACCTTTTGCTCCAACTTGTGGACGTTTTACGAAGTCGGTTAGTTGGTCTATTTGTTTACGTGTATATACTGCACATCCTTCAGCAACGATACCACCAACATATTTTGCATCATCGAATACGGCGAATCCTGCTTTGTCAGCGAAGAAGTTTTCAGTTTCGCTCTTGAGTTCGATAAATTCCATACCGAAACGCATATCTGGTTTGTCGCTACCGAATCTACGCATAGCATCAGCCCATGGCAAGCGTAAGAATGGTTCGTTGAGTTCTATGCCACGGAGTGACTTGAACAAATGTTTTGCCATTCCTTCAAAAGTCTGTATGATGTCTTCTTGATTGACAAATGACATCTCACAGTCGATTTGTGTAAATTCTGGTTGGCGGTCAGCTCTTAAATCCTCGTCACGGAAACATTTTGCAATTTGGAAGTAGCGGTCAATACCTGCAACCATAAGTAATTGCTTAAGTGTTTGTGGTGATTGTGGAAGGGCATAGAATTGTCCTGGATTCATTCGAGATGGAACAACGAAGTCGCGTGCTCCTTCAGGTGTTGAACCAATGAGTATTGGAGTCTCAATTTCAAGGAATCCGAGATTGCTTAGATAGTTTCTGACTTCTATACACATACGGTGACGGAGTTCGAGATTCTGACGTACGCACTGACGTCTTAAATCAAGATATCTGTATTTCATTCTCAAGTCGTCGCCACCGTCAGAGTTATCTTCAATGGTGAATGGTGGTGTGTCACTTGAGTTAAGTATATTCAGTTTGTCAACTATTATTTCGATATCACCTGTTGGCAGGTTCTTGTTTTTGTTGTAACGTTCGTTTACTGTTCCTGTTACTTGGATGACATATTCACGACCGAGTTTGTTTGCTTCATCACAAAGTACTGCGTTTTGTTCCTCGTTGAATACTAACTGAGTGATTCCATATCTGTCGCGTAAGTCAACAAATGTCATACCACCCATCTTGCGGGTACGTTGCACCCATCCTGCAAGTGTAACTGTCGTTCCTGTGTCTGTAATGCGGAGTTGTCCACATGTATGTGTTCTATACATATATAAGTAAATTTATATAAGTGATTTTTAATTAATCTTTTTATTTTCTTTTATATTAATACATTATGAGGCTGATATAAGCCCATATTGAATTACAAAGTTAAGGAAAAAAAATCATATTAATGTTTATTCTTGTGTAAAAGTTTATTTTTAGCTGTAAAATAGGGACTAATATATGTGATATTGTTGAAAATAACTCCTTTATCGATATAATATTAAAAAACAAAGCATGAGCGAAATCACTCATGCTTTGAAGTTATATATAATGCTGATTTGTCAAAATGTTTTGACGTGCAGCATGTTTTCAGTCATACGGATTATACGTATTCTTGCCAGCTCTTGATTTGTATGTCTTCCATGTTCATGGCTGTAAATGCTTCGATAAATGCTTTAGCAAGTCTTGCATTTGTCATGAGTGGAATATTGTGGTCGATTGCTGCGCGACGAATCTTGTAACCGTTAGTAAGTTCACGCTTAGTTTGGTTCTTTGGAACGTTGATGATGAGGTCGAACTTGTGATCTGCAATCATTTGCATTACGTTAGCATTACCTTCTTCATCTGGCCATGATACTGGTGTAGCCTTAACTCCGTTTTCATTGAGGAATTGTGCTGTACCTTTTGTACCATATACATCGTATCCTTTTTCAACGAGGATTCTGCAAGCGTCGAGCAAATCAACTTTACCGCGAGCACCACCTGAAGAGATGAGGATTGATTTCTTAGGCAATTTGTATCCTGTTGCGATGAGTGCATTGAGTAATGCTTCGTTCAAGTCGTCACCGATACATCCAACTTCACCAGTTGAGCTCATGTCAACACCTAATACAGGGTCTGCGTTTTGGAGACGTGCAAATGAGAACTGACTTGCCTTAACACCGATGCGGTCGATATCGAATTCGCTCTTGTCTGGTTTCTCGTATGGAGCATCGAGCATGATTCTTGTTGCAGTCTCGATGAGGTTGTGCTTGAGAATCTTTGATACGAATGGGAATGAACGGCTGGCACGTAAGTTACATTCAATAACCTTTACAGTCTGTCCCTTAGCAAGGTACTGGATGTTGAATGGTCCGCTGATATTGAGTTCTTTTGCAATCTGACGGCTAATCTTCTTGATTTGACGTATTGTTGAGTAGTAGATATGTTGTGCAGGGAATACGAGTGTTGCGTCACCTGAGTGTACACCAGCAAATTCTACGTGTTCACTGATTGCGTATTCAACAACTTCACCTTCTTTAGCAACTGCGTCGAATTCAATTTCTTTTGTGTCTTGCATGAACTGGCTTACAACAACAGGGTAGTCTTGGCTTACTTCTGTTGCCATCTTGAGGAATCTTTCGAGTTCTTCGTCGTTGTAGCAAACGTTCATTGCAGCACCTGACAATACGTAACTTGGACGAACCAAAACAGGGTAGCCTACTTCGCTGATGAATTCCTTGATGTCGTCAAGGCTTGTAAGTGCACGCCATGCTGGTTGGTCAATTCCGAGTTTGTCGAGCATTGCAGAGAATTTATTTCTGTTTTCTGCGCGGTCGATGCTTATTGGTGAAGTTCCAAGGATTGGAACATCCTGACGATAAAGTTTCATTGCAAGGTTGTTAGGAATCTGTCCTCCCACACTTACAATAACTCCGCGAGGTTGTTCGAGATCGATTACGTCAAGCACACGTTCGAATGAGAGTTCGTCGAAATACAGACGGTCACACATATCGTAGTCGGTACTTACTGTTTCTGGGTTATAGTTAATCATGATTGATTTATATCCCAGTTTGCGTGCTGTATTGATTGCGTTAACTGAACACCAGTCGAATTCCACAGAAGAACCGATACGGTAAGCACCACTACCTAATACAACAACAGATTTCTCGTGTTGGTAGTAGTTTACGTCATATCCAGCCACTGCATAAGTCATATACAAGTAGTTTGTGAGTTCTGGATGTTCGCTTGCTACAGTGTTGATACGCTTAACAGCTGGAAGAATTCCTAATCCCTTGCGGTATTTACGAACTTCAAGGTTGGCATTTTCCATGTTTCCTTCTGGTTTGAGAACGAAACGTGCAATTTGGAAATCACTGAAACCACATGCCTTAACTTCTCTCATGAACTCAGGAGTGATGTCTTCGAGTTTGTTGAATGACATGAGTTTGTGCTTGATGTCAACGATATGCTTGAGTTTTTCGAGGAACCATACATCGATTTTTGTAAGTTCTTCGATACGTTGTGTTGTATATCCTTCTTCGAGTGCTTGTGCTATAGCGAAGATACGAAGGTCTGTTGGGTGAGATAATTCGTAGTCGAGGTCTTCGAACTTATTGTGGTCGTTACCAACGAATCCGTGCATACCTTGTCCAATCATTCTTAGACCTTTTTGAATCATTTCTTCGAATGAACGTCCGATAGACATGATTTCACCTACAGATTTCATTGAAGAACCGATTTCGCGACTTACGCCACAGAATTTTGTGAGGTCCCAACGTGGTATCTTACAGATCATGTAATCGAGTTGTGGTGCAACATATGCTGAGTTAGTTGTACCCATTTCACCTATTTGGTCGAGTGAATATCCAAGTCCGATTTTTGCTGCAACGAAAGCCAAAGGATAACCTGTTGCTTTTGATGCCAAAGCAGAAGAACGGCTAAGACGTGCATTAACCTCAATGATACGATAGTCGTTTGTTTCTGCATTGAATGCAAATTGTATGTTACATTCTCCGACAATACCGAGGTGGCGTACACAGCGGATTGACAAATCTTGAAGCATTTTTACTTGTTCGTCGTTGAGTGAGCAAGTAGGTGCAACAACTATAGATTCACCAGTGTGTATTCCGAGTGGGTCGAAGTTTTCCATTGATGCAACAGTGAAACAGTGGTCGTTCTTGTCGCGTATTACTTCGAATTCAATTTCTTTCCAACCTTTAAGTGATTCTTCTACAAGGATCTGTGGTGCGAATGTGAATGCGCTTTCTGCTAATTCTTTGAATTTCTTTTCATCTGGGCAGATACCACTACCTAAACCTCCGAGTGCATAAGCAGAACGAATCATGATTGGGAAACCGATTTCATTTGCTGCACGAAGAGCATCATCCATGTTTTCTACAGCCTGGCTGATTGGAGTCTTCAACTCAATTTCGTCCAATTTCTTAACAAAGAGGTCACGGTCTTCTGTGTACATGATTGCTTCAACGCTTGTACCTAATACCTGAACTCCATATTCTTTAAGAACACCTGATTGGTATAATTCAGTACCGCAGTTAAGAGCAGTCTGACCACCGAATGCAAGAAGTATTCCGTCTGGACGTTCTTTCTTGATGATTTGAGTTACAAAAAAAGGTGTCACTGGTAGGAAATAGACCTTGTCAGCAATACCTTCTGATGTTTGAATAGTAGCAATGTTTGGATTAACCAATACTGAACTGATGCCTTCTTCTCTGAGGGCTTTTAATGCTTGAGAACCGGAGTAGTCAAATTCGCCTGCTTGGCCAATTTTGAGTGCACCAGAACCCAATACTAATACTTTCTTGAGTTGCTTTTCCATCGTTTTCATCTAATTTGTGCTTGGATATTTCTTTTCGGTTTGCAAAGTTACGAATATTTTTTCATATGACCTACATTTTATGCATTTTTAATTGAATATTCGTTATTTATGCAATTTATAATTCAAAACTTATTATTAATACTATATGTATTTGTTTATGTTATATGATTTAATCGTTTTTTATCAGATGCTTATTGTTCTTTGTTGTCTGTCTCGCATAATTTGAGAAATGGACACAATTCACACTTCTTTTCTTCTGGATTTTTAATAAATGGATTTTCTGGATTTCTTATTTTATTGATAAGAGCTTTCAGTTCCATAAGAAAGATTTCTCTGCATTGTGACTTGTAATCATAAATCGGTTCTTTGTCTATTATGACTGAATAGTCGGTTTCGGATGTGTTCTTCTTGATGAACACCAATGCTGGAGAAAGTGTGTCTTTGCATCCTGATGACACAAGGGCTTCACAATAGTATAATGTTTGTAGAATATATCCTGTGTGTAAGTTGTTGTGTTGGAACAATGTGAGAATGCCGTCGGTCTTATTATTAATCTGACTTGATGTTTTGTAGTCAACCACTCTGTGGATTTGTTGTCCGTCAATAGTTACGATGTCTTCTCTGTCAATTATTCCTGAGAACTTAAATCCGTTGGCAATTTCTGCCTCTCCGTTTATATCTATTTGATTCAAGTCTTTCTCGACGGCAAGTATGGTCATTGGACATAGTTTAGAGTCGATATCCAATTGTTTTTTTACATATTGTGTTATAACTTCATATGTAAGCAGCATTTTTCCGTCGAGTTTTCCTTTTGAATAGTTGTGTGTCTTATTGTCTTTGTCTTTATTAAGAACTTCGGTAAATGCTTGGTCTATAATTTTTTGTAATAATACATTGTCTTTTTTGATTTCATTAATCTGGAAACTTTGTATTTGTCCACGTCCGATAAATGGCTTGTATATTTGTTCCATGACATAATGAAAGATATTACCAAATGCGATGTTGTCAACATCTTCACTTAGGGTTTCAGGTTCTTTAAGTCCGCAAATATATCGTAGATAGTATTTGTATGGACAATCTATATATGTGTTGATAGCCGAAGGAGATGTGAAAACTTTATTCTCTTCGTTCTCATTCTCGTCTTTCAGTTTTATAGGTGAGGTTGTAGTAGGTTCAATATTGTGTGAAACGATTTCTCCACATGGAACTCCGTTGAGTTTTAGTTGCATGAGGTATCTGCTCATTTCACCTTTGCGCATTCCTTCTGTTGTATTATTATATAATAATGTCAACTTCTGTACGTGGTGAAACAAACGATGGAAATAATATGAATAAATGCTGTCGTAATGCTCAATTGTAGGCATACCATGTGCTTTCTTCAGTACGTATGGTATGAATGATGATTGTTGAGGTGGTTTAGGCATTGTACCTTCCTCCATTGAAAGCATTATTATGTTGTTGAAATCAAGATTACGTGTTTCCAATACTCCCATTATTTGGATTCCTGATGCGGGTTCTCCATGAAATGGAACGCTTGTGGTTTGTATTATATGTCTGATTAATCTTGATAGTATATCTATATTTTGTATTGGTAATTTCCCTTCGTTAGAAATGGCTAACAGACGGTTTATCATCGTATAACCATTAAACAGCGATTCGTTGAGCAGTTGATTGTCGTTTCTCTGTAAGTCTTCTGTATAAACTTTTGTGGCGAGCACAATACAATCACGTATATATTGAATGGTGTCATGACAATTATCCTGATGCGTGAATATGAATTTCAGCCCAGGATGGTTCTCGAAGAGTTTTATTTCGGGGAAAATAATATAGTTATTCTTTATCTTTTGTAATATATTGTGTACAATGTCATTTGCCATTGACATCACAAAAGGGTGCTGCAGTAATTGTATTACCGCTTTATATTTTAATGTGTTCTCATCTTTCCAACCTTTTGATTGTAGGTTTAATAATGCCATAATATAACTATTGACTGGCGTTTCCTGCAAAGGATATCCCATAGTTATATTGTATTGAATTTCATTGCCTTCGTTGTCGTGTGAAGGTATGGAATGCAATACCGAATTTAACAGATTCTCGTTACACAGAACGATTGCTGTTTTGTTTAATGGCTCATCTTTCTTTATCGTTTCCTTAATCCATTGTCCGATGTATTTACATTGAGCATTGTCGGTTGGTGACGATAATATTTGTATGTTAATAGAGCCGGGCTTTTGTTTGTTTTTCTCTGTTTCTTCGGGTTTGAAATCTTGTCCGAAGAGGATGATGTTTTGTTGTATATGTTGTGAAGCTTCATCGGGATCTTTATTGCTGTCATAATCCCAATAAAAGAGAGTTTTTGCGTGTTTCTTAAAGAATTTGAATAGTTCTTTTTCTGTTTTTGATAACACATTGAAACCAACAAAAGCATAAGTTGTGTTGGTGTTGATATTGTCGCAATTGAAATTCTCAATAATCTTACGTTTCAACATTCCTTCGTATGCAATGCCGTTGTCTTCCAGAATCTTATGAAACTTCTCATAGATTTCGGGCATCAGTTTCCACATGTTCAGGAATTTAATGTGTAGTTCTGATTTCTCGTTTTTGCTGAATGCTGTGAAGAATTGTTTGATAGCATCTAACTGCTCATTGGTTAGGAAGTCGAAAGAGGTCATGGCTTCTAAGTCTGCAATATTAGCAAACAAAGCCTTGGAATTCACCATGCTTGAATCGATATCCTCAAAATCTTTTAGCAACACTTCTCCCCACGAATAGAAATGGTCGAAGGACTCGTTGTTTTGTGCTATCGATTGATATATTTCATACAGATAGGAAATGAGTATAATAGGGTCGGCGATTATTAAACTACTCATCGACTGAAACAAATCACTGATAGTCGTATATTTGGGAGACCATACAGGGGAGTCAGACAATTCCGCAATCTGTTGGTTCATAAACAAATTTGCACGTTTGTTTGGGAAAACAACAGTAATGTTTTCCAGATGTCCGTTAGTCCTTGTGAAAAGGTCTTTTGCTATTATGTTGAGAAATGAAGATGTCATATTCTGATGAATGAATTAATCGTTATCCTCTATTTTTACAATATCGTTTCGTTGCATGTACCAAAGAAAACCATGCACGTTAGGATAATTCATATTCTTTAATAGTTTGATATATTGAATGATTTGTTCTGCATGTGCATTTGATTGTTTACCTGTTTTATAATCAATAACGATTGTCTCTTCATTATTGAATATAACGCGGTCGGGGCGTCGGGACTGTGTCTGTCCTTTTTCATCACGATAAATGATGTTGCATTCGTTCATTACATTCCATTTATCAGAGAACCAGTTACTTACATTTGGATTACTGAAAGCCTTGTGGATGGTTTCTTCAATATCCAATTTGAACTCCTTGGAAGGAAATGTACCATCGTTTTCGAGTTGCAGCATAATTCTTGCAATATCATCGGACGAGGAAATGGATTCCATTATTTTATGAATAACAAGTCCTTTGTTGATATAATAATCATAATCATGTTCTGCGTCATCTGAATTCTGTGATATGAAATTGCGCGATTTGTTTGATTGAAGAAACTGAACATTTATTGGATGATTATCAAATTCTATTGTCTTGGTGATTCTATCAATCAGACAATCAGGGTTTTCTGTGCAAATAGTACCTTCTTTATGTGCATCATTATTTTGATTTAATACAGTTTCGTTTAGCAAATTGTAAACTGTATATTTGTGAGTCTTCTTGCTATTGTCCATTCCGGTGTAAATAAACAAGTTTTGTGAAGCTCGAGTAAATGCCACATATATCAAGTTAAGATTATCAACATTGGTTTTTAGGAATTCTTCATTATATTCATGATAAAAAGACGATTCCTTCATACTATTTCCATACGATAGCGCAACCAATGGGACAAGGTCGGAATCCTTAGTGCGTGGTTCACACCAAAGGGTAGGTTTGAGCTTGTTGGTATGTGGATCCATCTCCCAGTCGCAGAACGGAATGAAAACTGTGTGGAATTCAAGACCTTTAGATTTGTGTATGGTCATTAACTTTATACCTTCCGATGATGTGTTTGGAATGCTATTTTTACTCATAGATTCCTCCCAATATTCGATAAACGATTGTATTGTCGCAGGTTTGTCATGAACATAAGATGATAATTGGTCGAAGAAACTGAACAAATATGCATCCTGACTTTTTATCTCTTTATTCGAAAAAATATTACATAATCTCTCACATAACTCATATAAAGGTATGAAACACATATGTGATTCATTATCAGAGAATTCTTTAGGAAGAATCTCGTTGAGCTCTTCTGTACTGGATTTACACAACTGTTTTATGTTGTATTTGTCGCAATCTGAGAAGTTTATATAAGTGAGATATTTGTATGTAAGTATAACGCGTGTAAGATGGTCTTTAGGGGCAATCAATACTCTTAAAGCACATATAATAACCTCAATTATTGATGAATTACACAACTTAAACGCCTCATTACTAACAATTTTGATTCTGTCGCCAATTTGTGTGTTCAGATAATCACAGATTTGTGAGATGTCTTTTGAAGTACGTGCCAAAATAGCAATGTTATCTGCTTTTAGTCCCGAATCAAGAAGGTCGCAAATCTGTTGTGTCATCTGTTCGAGTATTCTTTCCCTGTATTTAACATCGTCATTTTCTTCTGTTATGTACGACTCTACCGATACAAATCCTTTGCCAATATTTTTCTTTGAAACATTTTGTTCTACATCGGCATATGCGTTGTATAATGTAGTAATATATTCATTATCAATATTGACACATTCGGCTTTGAGATGATTCTCAATACAAGGCAAAACATTCTTGAAGAAGTTGTTGTTGAATTTAACTACAGTCTCAGCACTTCTGAAGTTGGTGTCGAGCGATGAAATATTGATGTCTTGATGAAATCTGCTGTCAGATATGTTATTCAGAATACTCCAATCGCTGTTTCGCCATCTGTATATACTCTGTTTGACATCTCCCACAAGCATACATCCGTTGCTGCTTGCAATGCTGTTGCTTATGAGCGGACAGAAATTCTCCCATTGTAATTCACTTGTGTCCTGAAACTCATCAATCATTATATACTTAAACGTGGTTCCTGCTTTCTCGTAAATGAATGGCACATCACTTTCGTCGATAAGTTGACGTAGGAAATATGCTGTGTCAGCAAGTAAGAAACGATTTGCTTCTTCGTTAAGTTTACGTACTTTGTTGTCAATACTACTGAGTAGCATTGTTTTATTGATGTTTGCCTTACATAAATCGATGTCGTTTAATAACTCCTGATTCTTAATTATTTTAATAAGTAATTTAGAGAATATACTTTCCGATTCTTGGATTTTCGGATCTTTTGACATCGGAGAGTCAACAAAATTTCTTATTGTCTTAGTGATATTAACCTCTAATCCTTTCGATATTTTTTCAAAGAAAGGGTAGATACCCCTTGATTTGCCGATAAAGTCTTCACAGTTAAAACCTTTTGTGTTGCAGATATCCATGAATGCTTGCGCATTCTTCTGATTTTCATTGAGCAATTCTTCTTTTTGCTTGATTAAGTTCTTTTTAAACTCAATAAACTGAAATATGTTGTCAGTTTTATGCATGAGATGTTTGCTCTTCAGGTATTTCTCATTGAATATATGCACACTGAATTGCTCCATTTGGCTTGTTATTTGCCAATTGTTGTTTTCAGAGATATTGTCGTTGATATATGACAATATAGCATTGTGTAATACAGGTTCTTCCTTTATTGTGGATATCATGCTTTGTATTGCCTCCTTCAATACTTCTGCCTGATCCAAGTCAAGATGAAGATTGGCTGTAAGATTCAGCTCTCTTGCCAGTTGTCTGATTATACTTTGAAAAAAGGAATCTATAGTTTCTATTCTAAAATGACTATAATCATGAATTATCAGTTCAAGTGCTTTTGAGGCTCGTTCCTGTATGGTTTTGTCTGAATAAATTAGGTTTTCTTGTTTGAATTTCTCTTGAATTACTTTTAAGTAGTCATTGGCACTTCCATCAGCAACAGACAGAGCGTGTAATTTCGTGATTATTCGCTCTTTCATCTCGCTTGTAGCCTTGTTTGTGAATGTAACAGCAAGAATATTCTTATAATTATATGGGTTTTCTATAAGCAGTCGGATATATTCTACGGCAAGTGTAAAGGTTTTACCACTACCGGCAGATGCTCTATATACATTGAGTTTATGCATAATATAAGGATATGTAGATAAGGTTCTTGTTGTTTATAATATTATGTGGTTGACAGATGTTTATAATCAATCAACCACACATATGTTTTTGCTGTCAGTAATGAACAGACTGATTCTATTCTCAGACCAAACTTCAGTACTTTATGGCAACTTGATTTCTGTACCTAATGGAATGTCGTTTGGATTCTTGAATTTGTTTAGTTTCCATATTGCACCCATTGAGTCTTTTGTGTGATAATACATTACGGAGATGGTTGTGAGTGATTCTCCTTTTTGTAATATATGTACCTTTGGTTTAGATACTTTATCGTCTTCAGGTTTGTTCTCGTTTGTCACAACAGTATCTTTGGGCGTCTCATTTTGTGACACCTCGGTTGTAGCCTGAATATCTTTGTTTTCTGAAGAAGAATTTCCGGTTGCAAGTATGATGATAGCACATATAATAACACAAGCTACAGCAACGGCTCCCCATATCCATATTTTTTTTGTTGATTGAATGGATGATGTGGCTGTAGATGTTGGTGAGGTTGGCTCAGATGAATCGGTTGCTTTAGTTGACTCAATCTCAACTTTTGTTGGTTGAATTTCAGTCTTAGTTGATTCTGTCTCAGTTTCAACCTTTGCTGTCTCAGTTTCAACTTCAGTTGATTTGTTTTCAACCTTAGCTGTCTCAGTTTCAACCATTGCAGATTCCGTTTCAACCTTTGCAGATTCCGTTTCAACTTCAGTTGATTTGTTTTCAATCTCTGTTGGTTGTGGCTTTGAAGGAATAACCTCAGCCACAGGTTCTGTTACAGGTGTTTCCTCAACTTGTGTTAACTCTTCATTAGTCTCTTCTGTTGCAGTATTATCTGTATTGTCGTTGTTATCTGTATTGTCGTTGTTATCGGAAATAGCCTTATCAACATCCTCGTTTTCCTTAGGTCGTGATATGAGATTCTGAATAGGGGAGTCATTAACAACCTCAGTTTTAGGAAGTTCAGGTTCTGCAGATGTTACTTCTTCTTTTGTTGAAAAGGTTACAACTGGAGCAACTGGGATTTGTTCTGTTATTTCGTTCTGTATTTCCTTTTCGTTTTCAGAAATTACAGAATTATTATCTTGATTTTCAGAAGTTTTTGCAGGTTCTTGCTTTTCCTTAGTCGTTTTTGTGGCTTTTGTCTTTGACTTAGGCTTGTCTGCATTAGCTTCTTCTTTTTTGTTTTCTTTTATATCAGTATCATCAACGCTCTCATAAGCCTCATCCATATTGATATCGGTAGAGAACGACATTTTCTTATAGCCAGCAATGACGATACGTTTTCCTGTATTTACATCCGCACTTTCTCTGTCGGCAACTTGTGTCACCTTGAATGTTCCCAGACCTTTTATCTTGACGTTGCCATCTTTGATTCCTCCTTCAATGACAGTTTGAATAAATGCTTTAACAAAGGTATCAGCAGCACGTTTGTTGATGCCAGCTTCTTTAGCCAGCATTTCTGTTAAAGCTTGTGTCGTTAGTTTTTGGCTCATTTTGCGTCTTGATTTAATTTGTCTTTAAGTAATGTACTTGGTTTGAATGCAAGGGTATTGCTTCCAGGAATTATACGATATTCTTTTGTGCTTGGATTATACATTTTACGTTCAGCTTTTGTCTTTTTCTCAAAACTACCAAAACCTTGAAGCATAATGGTTTTCTCGTTTTGTGCAGAATCAACCAGAGTTTTGATGAAACTATTCATCAAATCTGTTGTCTCAGATGTGGTCATTCCTGCATTCTTAGCAAGTTCGTTTATGAATTGTTTATGTGTCATTTTATGAATCCTTTTGGCAATATCTTGTTAGTTTTATAATCTTGTGGCATATAGGTCGAAGTCGTCTGAGTCGGTTATTCTTACATTATAGAAACAACCTTTTCTCATAAGTCCTTCATTGATAGGTATGAGTACTTCAGGATCGACTTCAGGTGAATCAAATTCGGTGCGTCCTACATAGTAATCGCCTTCTTTTCTGTCGATTATAATCTTCATAGTACTTCCAACCTTTTGTGCAGCAATCTCGGATGATATACCTTGTTGGATATCCATTATTTCATCCAGTCTTTGCTGTTTTATCTCTTGAGGTATATTGTCTTTGAACTTACGTGCAGCATATGTTCCGTCTTCTTTCGAATAAGTGAATGCGCCCATACGTTCGAAACGTGCCCATTTTACAAATTCTTTCAGTTCCTCAAATTCTTTATCACCTTCTCCCGGAAAACCAACCATAAGTGTAGTTCTTAGATGAATTCCAGGAACTTTATTTCTTATGTCCTCAATTAATTTATAAGTGTCTTCCTTTGTGACATGGCGGCGCATATTTTCCAACACAGGAGTGCTTATATGCTGTAATGCAATGTCAAGGTATTTACATACGTTTTTATGCTTGTTCATTACATCAAGCAGTTCCATTGGGAATTGATGAGGATAAGCATAATGTAATCTAATCCATTTTACGCCTTTAATCTGAGCAATTGAATCGACGAGTTCTGCAATCTTACGTTTTTTATAGATATCAATACCGTAGTATGTGAGTTCTTGAGCAATAACTTGAAATTCCTTTACTCCCTGACTTACAAGAAATTCAACTTCTTGCAGTATGTCCTCCATCGTTCTGCTTTGATGTTTTCCTGTCATTATAGGAATGGCGCAGTAGGCACATCGTCGGTTGCATCCTTCGCTTATCTTGAGATATGCGTAGTGTGATGGGGTAGTGATGATTCTATGTATAGAGTTGCACTCGTTCAATGCATCTGCATTGATTGGTTGTAAATCGTTTATAAGTTCGTTCCAGTTAAATTTACCATAGAAATGGTCCACTTGTGGAATTTCCTTTCCTAATTCCTTGAGGTATCGTTCGCTTAGACATCCCATCACGTATAATCGTTTAAGACGTCCTTCTTCTTTTGCTTTTGCAAATTTCAGAATCATATTAATTGATTCTTCTTTAGCATCACCGATAAATCCGCAGGTATTAATAACAGCAAATTCCCCTTGTGGATTATCGCTGTCATGAACGACTTTATATCCCAAGGAGTTTAGTTGTGACATTAAACGTTCTGAATCAACAAGATTCTTAGAACATCCTAATGTTATTATATCTATTGTGTTGCGTCTCATTTGTTGTTGAATAGTGAATCGACGAATTCTTTGCGGTTGAATGGTTGCAAGTCTTCCATACCTTCTCCAAGTCCGATATATCTAACAGGTATTTGGAATTGGTCGCTTATACCGATGACAACACCGCCTTTTGCTGTTCCGTCGAGTTTTGTTATTGCCATGGAGGTCACGTCGGTTGCAGCAGTGAATTGTCGTGCTTGTTCAAATGCGTTTTGTCCGGTTGAACCGTCAAGAACAAGCATTACATCGTCGGGAGCTGAAGGAAGTAATTTCTTCATCACATTCTTAATCTTTGTCAACTCATTCATAAGTCCGACCTTATTGTGAAGTCGTCCAGCTGTATCTATTAGTACAACGTCGGCGTTGTTGGCGATCGCCGAACTGATTGTATCGTATGCCACTGATGCAGGGTCGCTTCCCATCTGTTGTTTAACTACAGGTACTCCAACACGTTCGCCCCATATGCATAATTGTTCCACAGCAGCAGCACGGAAAGTGTCGGCAGCACCGAGCATAACCTTATATCCGGCTTCTTTAAACTGGTAGGCTAATTTTCCGATTGTAGTTGTTTTTCCAACTCCGTTCACACCAACGACAAGAATCACATAAGGAGTTTTGTCGCTTTTTTCTTGTGGGATTTGGAATCCTTCAGTGTCGTTTGTATTGTTTTCAGTGAGAAGTGCTGCTATTTCTTCACGTAAAATATTGTTCAGTTCGTTAGTGTTCACGTATTTGTCACGTGCAACCCTTTGTTCGATGTGTTCAATTATTTTGAGTGTAGTTTCTACTCCAACATCACTTGTAACCAATACTTCCTCAAGGTTATCGAGAACATCGGCGTCTACATGAGATTTACCAGCTACGGCACGTGCAATCTTGCCGAATATGCCGTCTTTAGTCTTTGCTAATCCGTTATCCAGTGTCTCTTTTTTTTGTTTATTGAAGAAGTTGAAAAATCCCATATTGGTACGTGTTATTATGTTTTGCTTTTTATGTTATTTTTTATATTAATTAATGTGCAAAGTTAAGTATTTTTCTTTAATCGTGCAAATTTGATAATAAAAACAAAAAAGAGTGTTTGACAAAAATGTCATAAACACTCTTTTGTATGTTGATTTGTTTCTTATTTGTAATATGAAACTTCTTTATTGTTTAGCGTATGCTTTAGCTTCGTCGTTAAGCATAACTTTTTCTTCAAACATATATGCACCAGTTTTTGGTGACTTACACATTTTGATAACCTTTGTATATGCGCGACCATCCTTGCTGTGGAGAGTAGCGACCGCTTTCTTTGCCATAGTTCAATTAGTTTTTTATTATTTAATTTCCTTATGAACAGTCATCTTCTTAAGGATAGGGTTGTATTTCTTAAGTTCCAAACGATCTGGAGTATTTTTGCGGTTCTTTGTTGTGATGTAACGTGATGTTCCAGGAAGTCCGCTTTCCTTCATTTCTGTGCATTCAAGAATTACTTGAATTCTGTTGCCTTTAGCTTTCTTTGCCATGATTGTGTCTCCTTCTTAATTGTACGGGTTATGCAATAACTTGGATGTCTTTCCACTCGCAGTAGCCTTTTGCAATAGCTTGGCGAAGTGCTGCATCGAGACCGATGCGGTTGATGATGCGAAGGCCATTAGCACTAACCTTCAATACAATCCAACAATCTTCTTCTACATAGTAGAATTTCTTTGTGAACAAATTGACCTCAAAACGGCGTTTTGTTCTGCGCAGTGAGTGTGAAACATTGTTTCCGATCACTGATTTCTTTCCTGTGATTTGACAAACTTTAGACATATTTCTTTAATATTTTTTGCTATCTTTTCTGTTATTTTTCTTGTCGGGATTCCATAAACAGCGTGCAAAGTTAGTCATTTTCTTTTAAATGACAAAACATAATCGTTCTTTTTTTATCTTTTTTGATATATTGTAGATAGTTATTTGTCGAAATGTGATAAATTGCATGAAATGTATAGCAAATATTACGCTTTGTGTATTCTTTTGCTTAGAATCACATATATGATAACTGGGGCTCCAATTATCGGTGTGATTGCA
This sequence comes from Bacteroidaceae bacterium, assembly GCA_024682395.1. Classification (GTDB taxonomy): domain Bacteria; phylum Bacteroidota; class Bacteroidia; order Bacteroidales; family Bacteroidaceae; genus Colivivens. The sequence goes on along the minus strand of JAIKZH010000005.1, from coordinate 41,395 downwards.
TTCAGCGGGATTATGCCAGCTTCTCCTGGTAGGGTGGTGATGATATTACATAAAAGTGCGGTTGCCGAACCACATAAAATTGTAAGTGGTAATAGCTGATTGTGGTTGTCTGAACCGAGAATCAATCGTGCCACATGTGGTATTGCCAAACCTATGAAGGCTATCGGACCGCAGTAGGCTGTAGTTATGGCTGTGAGCAGTCCTGTGGCTAATAGCAGCGTGTTTCGTGTTCTTTTTATGTTTATACCAAGATTTTCGGCATATTGTGTTCCGAGAAGTAGGGCGTTGAGCGGTTTTATCAGGAGTACGGAGATTCCCAAACCTATAAGACTGAGTATCGAGAATAAAGGCAGTTTTTCTAAACTGACTCCTGTGAAGTTTCCCATTCCCCATATCACAAAATTGTGAACTCCTTCTTCTGTAGAGAAGAAATTAAATAGTGATATGGCCGACGATGTTATGTTTCCAATCATGATTCCTACAATCAGCAGCATTAGGTTGCTCTTGATGATTGTTGAAAACAGAAGTATTATTCCCATAACTAATATGGAACCAATAAATGCAGCACTTAGGATTAAGAATGATGAACTTAGTTCGCTCAATGATGCGTTGTTTGTAAAGAACGACGTAATGAAGTTGCTGCCTCCTGCAAGCATTACTATTGCTACACCTAAGTTAGCCCCGCTGTTGATACCCAGTATCGATGGTCCTGCCAGTGGGTTGTTGAATACGGTTTGTAGCATAAGTCCGCTTACCGCTAATGATGCACCGCAAAGCAATGCTGTTATAGCCGATGGTAAACGTGAGTTCAGTATAATATATGTATAGCTGTCTCGTGAACCATTTTCTCCAAGTAGGATATTAATGGTTTCAGAAACAGGGATGCTCAATGAACCGACAAACAGGTTGGCAATGAATAGTAGTATTATTGCTATTGTTATTAACGCAAAAATAATAATACTTTTATTGTTGTGTCTCATTATCAGGATGTCCTAATTTTTATAAAGTGAATAATTCATCTGTTACATGCAGACTATTCTTTTATCTTCTTATAATAACGTAGGTTATAGTCTGGTAGTATGTCAGGATGTATTATTTTTATAAAATCCTTGAGAAGTCTGTCGGGGTGGAACGGTGTCTCCTCGAAAAATGCCACATATTGCAGGTTGCATCCATATGTGTTGTGTTGTTTGAATGCTTTCATTTTGCTATAGGCTGGGTTCTCTTTGCTTAAGGTTGAATAGGTGAAATCTTGTGGCTTAGTGTATCTTATCACCCAAATATCTGCATCGTAACTTTTATCGAATACAGTTTCGGGTGATAGTGCCAGTGAACCATTTTCTTTTCTTTCTTTGAAGACATAGTCTCCACAAGCGTCTTTCATAAGAATTCCGATGGTGCTGTTGCCTCCTGGTACGTACCAGGTTGAACTTGTCACCATGTCAAGGGTTATTGAAGGTTGGAGTGTTTTTTTATTTTTTTGATACTGTAAGCAACTGTCTTTCAGTGCCAAGTATTTTTGTTCAATAGAGTCGAACATGGTGCAACTTTTTTCATAGCAACCATATAGGATTCCATAGAATTTAATCCATTCGGCTCTGGCCAATGGTGATATTTCCATATAATCAGCACATTCGATTATAGGAATTCCCAATTTTTCTATTTGTCCATAGCCTCCGCTGTTTTCGAAAGGAGACAACAATATTGCATCAGGATTGCAGTCGATAATCTTTTCGATGTTGGGAGCCATGCTGTTGCCAATGTCGGCTATGGTTCCGTTTTCTACGCCTTTATGAATCTTATCCATATGGATGTATTCCAAGTCGCAGATTGCTGCAATTTTGTCAATTTCGTTGAACTCGTCAATCAAACTGCAATGTACGGCCGAATATACTGCTGTACGCTTGAATGGTTCTGTTATATCGTATGTGTTTAGTGTCTTTGTTGTGTCCCAAGGGTTGATTAATTCAACATGAAATCTGTCGTCGTAACGGATGATCGTGATGTTTTTTGCATATTTCATGCGTATTGTGTCTCCGTCGTCCCCACAAGGGGTCTTACTCTCATGTGTACACCTACACATGAGAAGTAAGACAAATAAGGCAGATAAATATATTTTTATTCGAATAATTTTATGCATGTGTGAGAGCCTGCTTTAAGTTTGTACTAATGACAATATAGTTGTATTAGAGTAACAACACGCATAAAGGTTTTTGTATAAAACATTCTTCCCATCTTATATTACATGTCTATATGACAAATAATATGTAAATGGCATACGCATTACGTGTACTCCAGATACTATAACTAATTTATACACAATGATTTGTATTAAGTCCCTTTCCTCGAGGAAACTATAATAACATTGTTGACTTTGCAGGTCTTCTGACTCATCGCTTGATTGTTGAGCCTTCCCAATTTAGTCTCTGTCCAAATCAGTGGCAATTAATTAACAATCAATATTGCGATTTACAGCAGCGGGACTGTTCAGGGTTTTCACCTGATTCCCTTTTAATCGAAGCAAATGCTCATTTATGATGGACATTCCTCCGAACAAAATCTGTTGCAAATGTACAATTATATTTTGAATTAGCAAATTTTTTCAATAAATTCTTGTTCTACCCCGTGTAATATACAGATAACAGCGAGGGGGTATCACTTCTGTTTCTGATACCCCCTCGCTATATTATAAAATAATAATGTGTACATCTGTGCAGTTTATTTTATTCTGCTTTAGGTCAAATTATTTCTTTGCAGTCTTTTTATTACTTGTTTTTGTGCTTTTATCTGTAGTTTTCTTTGTTGTTTTACTCTCAGATTTGCATTTTTGTGTGTAGTTCTCAAGTTCTTTCTGTAGTTTCTCGATTTTCCTGTTCATGGCATCGATTTCTTCATCCTGATTCTTTATGATGGTAAGAAGTGAATTCAGTTCCTCGTTGTCCATGTCGACAGGGTAGAGGGCGTTGATTCTGTTGATGAAGTCACCGAGTATGTTCATGTAGTTGGTAAATGCATCGTATGGACCATCGTATATACCTCTGTTCATTCCGATACTTGTATTTTTGGTTGTCATGAAACGGAAGTTGTTGCTTGCCTGAAGATAATCGAAATCTTGTTTGATTCGTTTGTCGGTGCAGATTCTTACTCTTTCAGCAATGCTATATAACTTGTTGAATGCTTCACGTTGCATTTGGTTTCCTAACCAGCAACTTGTGTCACGTTCTTCGTCAACCCAACTGATTGGATATGGTACGTTGATTGCTCCAACTGATTTGTGGCTTTTGCATAACTCAGAAGGTGTGGCAAACGAAATACCTCTTTCTTGTGCACACTTAGGTATGGCGCGTAGGAAGTCTAATATTCTACTGCTAAGTGGCTGGTAGATACCGAGTGCACATAACTCCATGAATATGTTTATTACTTCCTCGTCTTCTGGTAGATTTGCTATCCAGTCGGTATATGTTTCAGCAAAGAGTGGATATTCTTCCCATGCTGCATTGTTGAATCGAAGGCAGATGTCATCGCTGAATTTATAATCGCGCATAAGAAGTTTTAAGTTTGGATTTAGTGCGCAGTTGTATATAAAATGAGGCGATTTCCAACCTAAGATATGTTTTGCTCCTTCGGTCAACATACCTTTGAAGCCCATGTCGGCCACTTGTGCTCCGATATCGTCGGAGTATATGAGACTTGAGTTTCGGAATATTTGTGGCGTTTGTCCGAACACTTCCTCGATTTTTGCTTTCATGCGCATACACTCGTCTTTGAAACTTTCTTCGTTTCCGAGTGAAGCTAAACCGTGACTATATGGTTCGCACAAGAACTCCACACATCCTGTGTTGTTCAACTCTTGTAATAAGTCGATTACTTGTGGGGCATGAATCTCTAATTGTTCGAATCCGACACCAGATATGGATAGGGCAACTTTGAAGTTTTTTCCATGCTCCTTTGCCATGTCGATTAGAGTCTTCAATGCAGGGACATAACTGCGTTCGGCTATGTCATTAATGCTACGTTCGTTTTCAAAATCATCATAGTAATAATGATCACGTCCAATATCAAAAAATCTGTATCGTTTCAGATGTATGATTTGATGGATTTCAAAATATAAACATATAGTTTTTGCCATATTATCTTTTTTTATTTGTTTCTGTGATGTATATATTGGTAGGTCTTAAAGTAATTCTAAACTAATTGGTTATATAGTGCTCGGATTCGTTGACCAACTTTCTCCCATGTAATCTCGTCCACCTCTTTCTTTCCTTCCTCTTGCAGATAGTTGAATAGTGATGGGTTTGTGCATATTGAATATATGGCATCTGCCATTGAATACACATCCCAATAGTCAACTTTTATAACTTTGTCGAGTATTTCTCCACATCCTGATTGCTTACTTATGATTGACGGTGTGCCACATTGCATTGCTTCAAGTGGAGCGATACCAAATGGCTCACTTACCGACGGCATTACAAAGACGTCTGAATTCTTATAGCATTCATATACCTGACGTCCACGCTGGAATCCAGGGAAGTGGAAACGGTCGGCAATTCCTTTTGCTGCAACCAACTCGATCATGGCATTTAACATGTCTCCAGAACCAGCCATACAGAATCTGACGTTGCGTGTACGTTTCAATACAAGATCGGCAGCCTCAACGAAGTATTCAGGTCCTTTTTGCATTGTGATTCTGCCAAGGAATGTAACGATTTTCTCTTCAGGATGCTTAGGGCGTGGAATATCTTGTAGTTCCTGTGACAAAGGATATACGGCATTATGTATGGCGAAACATTTGTTTGGATTCTGATGATACTCGTTTATAACTGTTTGTCTTGTCAATTCGCTGACGCACATGATACAATCGGCATGATCCATTCCGTTTTTCTCGATAGAATAGACAGTAGGATTTACTTGTCCTCGTGAGCGGTCGAAATCGGTTGCGTGTACGTGTATGCATAATGGTTTGCCACTGACCATTTTTGCATGAACGCCAGCAGGGTATGTAAGCCAATCGTGTGCATGGATTATGTCGAATTGTTCGCTACGTGCTACAACTCCAGCTATGATTGAGAAATTATTGATTTCTTCATGTAAATTATTAGGATATCCTCCTGCAAACTCCATACATCCCATGTGGTTGACATGCATGTAAGAGAAGTCGGCATAAATATTATCACGGAATCGGTAATAATCTTCAGGCGACATGTAATCAGGAATATTGTTTTTTACGTAATCGTAATTGTGGTCGCAATATACAATAGGTACTTGATTCATACCGATGATTCTTAGAAACTTTTCTTCTTCTCCTGTTGGTCGTGGAAGACAGAATGTGGTTTCTATATCTGGTTGAATACTTAGCCCTTTGGTCATCCCGTAGGATGCGACAGCTAATCCTCCGTATATTTTAGGTGGAAATTCCCATCCAAACATTAATACTTTCATCTCTTCTTCTCTCCTCCTTTTAATAATTATAGTATTTGCTCATTAGTTTGTTCACTCGTAATATCGCAGCTACATTCATTGCAAACGAACAAGCTCCACGTCCATGGAATGGTGGGTTGCCGTCGAAGAGTTCGGAAAGTGTACCCAGACAGTGGTTAAACATCTCCTCTTCAAGTCCGACAAGGCTTCTGTCGATGAATGAATGACTACTTTTCTTGTATATTTGCATGCAGGTTTCAAGGTAAAAACCTAAGAGCCAAGGCCATACAGTTCCTTGGTGGTATGCTGCATCACGTTGTTGCTGTCCTCCTGCATAAATAGGGTTGTACCCTCCGCTTTTTGGCGATAGGGAACGTAGTCCTTTTGGTGTACGCAATTCTTTTGTGCAGATGTCGAATATTTGTTTGCGTTCTGATAAGTCTAAAGGAGTATATTCCAATGCAGCAGCAATCAACATATTTGGACGTACAGATAGTGATGCATCGCAACCATCGACATAATCATATAAATATCCATATTCGTTCATGAATATAGCTTTAAATGACTTGCCTGTGTTTTCTGCCATCTTTATGTAGGCTGTTGCTTCATTGTTTTTGTCTTGTGCACGTAAAATCTGTGCATAAAACATAAGTGCATTATACCATAATGCATTTATTTCGACGATGTAGCCCGAACGTGGAACGACTGGCCTGTCTTCTATGACAGAATTCATCCATGTTACAGGTTTTTCTTTTCCATATGTGTATAGCAGACCGTTGTTGTGTAAGAACAGGTTCTCGTGTTTGTCTGATTTTATGAAATCAATGATACGTACCACAAGATCGCTGTATAGTTCGATTGCTTCTTGACGGTCGTGTAAACGTGCGTATTGCTGTATGCACCATATTGCCCATAGCATGATGTCTGGGTCGTTCACTTCTTGTATGTCAACAGATATTTCTCTCTGTGCCATATAATCGTCAAGTGCTTTTTGAGCTGTAGCCATGGTCTTTTTGAACTTGTCGATTTCTCCAATTGCCAGTGTTAGTCCTGGTAATGAGAGGAATGTGTCGCGTGCACGACTTTTAAACCATGGGTAGCCTGCTATGATGTAGTGCTCATTATCATGCTTGTTAAAGAATTGATGAGCCGCATTTGTCAGACATTGTACAAAGTTGTCTCGTGAGTTATGTATTTCGACCTCTTCATCGAATATATGTTTAAGGTTCTTGGTGTTCATTTCTTCCAGTCCGGCAGAAAAAATGATACTTTCTCCTTTCTTGATATTGAATTCGAAATATCCCGGAACATATAAGTCTTCAGAGTAGTCGTATCCAAGCCATTGGTCTTGTTGGTATTCAATACCTTTGTACCAGTTTGGATTATATACAAATTCGTTCTGTTTGTTTGTCTGCATGAAAAGGGTAGGATATCCCTCGTACATACAAGTACTTATGCCGTTGTCTATAACGTCGTATGATTTGTTGGCATTGGCATTTTCATGAGTCAGTTGGTCTGCGCGTCGGAATGCCAAAAACGGACGAAGTCGTAGTGTAGTGACAGAATGCGCTTCCAAAAGTGTGTAACGTATAAGAACTCTGTTGTGAAAGTGTTGGAAAACCTTTTCTTTCTTTAGTAACACACCTCCAACTCTATATATTGTTGTAGGAATCTTTTCCCATGAAAACTCACGTATGTATTTATGACCATTAGGACTGTAAATTCCTCCTGAATATCTATGAAGTCCAAGGTTGAATTCAGCTCCGTGTTGAATTACAGTTTCGTCGAGTGATGATAATAGTATATGGTTTTCATTATCGATTTGAGGAACAGGTACTACTAGTAATCCATGAAATTTTCGAGTATTGCAGTCAACAATTGATGAAGAAGAATATGCTCCAGATCTATTAGTTCTTAATATTTCCTTGGGCAATGCTTCTTGAAGGTTGGTCATGAGTGTCTTCTCGAATCTTAGATAGCTCATAGTGCTGACAGGTTTATTTAAATTAATAATAGGAATAATAACCTTGATATTTCCCAGTAAGTAAACTTAATTACATATCACAATTCAAATATACGACTTTTATTTGAGATTACAAGCCGTGTAGGGCTTTTTTTTGAAAAAAAAGATAAAATCACCAATAAATAATGAATTTGAGATTGAAAAAGCATACTTTCTTTTGCATTTTCATTTTGTTGACGTATCTTTGTGATATGAAAATATATTTGAATAGTATATGATATAATTGAAAATAAGTATTGTTTTTTTATTCCTTTTTATACTTCTATGGTGAGAAAAGAATTTTACAACCCCGAAATGGTCAGAACTATATTAAGTTCCTTAATTTGTTTGTTGAGTGAACAAGAAAAAACAAGGTTGCTTTCTTGCGTAGAGGTGTGTGCGTATCGTAAAAACGATTATATTTTCAGAGAGGGTGAAATCCCGCAATACATATGTGTGGTGGCAACCGGTAATGTACGTATTACCAAACAAAGAGAATGTGGCCGTTCTCAGATTCTGTCGTTGCTCGGTCCTACTGAGTTTTTCGGGTATAAATCATTCTTCGCAAATGTGAATCACACAACCGATGCGTCGGCTGTTGATGCCGCAATCATATATCGTATTCCTACTGATGTGATAAATGATATAGCAAAATTCAATCCCAATGTGTCTGTTTTTTTTCTTGAGAAGACTGCAGTGATTTCTTGTGAACAGGAACAGCGTTATATAAATCTCGTACAGAAACATGTGAGGGGAAGAATGGCTGAGTCTTTACTGCTTTTATATGATAAGTTTGGAACATTACACGATAAACAAACTATCGCAATATCTCTTATGCGTGAGGATATCGCTCTTTTCTCAAATATGACAACTGCTAATGCAATAAGAACTCTGTCGTCGTTTGTGTCAGAAGGATTAGTGAGAATTGACGGACGAAATATCGCCATACTTAATGTAGATGCACTTATGCGTATTAGTCTGATGGAATAATCGCTTCTTCTGCTATCTTTAAGATTTATTTGTGGCAATTTATCATTAATACATCTTTTATGTCTGTGGTATAGCAAGGCGAAAGATGCTCAGTTGATAAGTTCCAGTGTTTGGGCGATGTGCTTTGCACTGCAAAACGGATTTTGTGTGAACCGTGCTCGCTATTTATGCTGTCAATCGTTTCTGTGAGTCTGTTTAGTTTCTGTCGGTCGGTGTGATCAAACAGGTTTTGTTGTATGCAGGAGTTGCTACATATGTCAGTTAGTATAATTCCACTTTTCTTGTACATGACTCCCGACTTGTATATAAGTTTTAAGGCAGTAAGCGCAAATTGTATTAGTTCCATGGTGGAATCGGTAGGAACCGCAAGTCTTATCTGTTTGCTGTTGTAATACTGCTCCAAGTCTTCGCGATGTTGATTGCTTAATATGAAAACGGTTAGTGATTGACACACACTGTGCTGCTTACGAAGTTTTAATGCACTTGACGCAGTGAAATTCGCCACACTCTCGGCAAGCATGTCATAATCGCTTATCATGTGTTCAAACGATCTGCTGGTGCATATACTCTGTTTTTCTGGCAATTCCTCAATCTCCTTGCATGGTATGCCGTTCAGTTCTTTCCAAGTCTGCAGTCCCGGTTTTTTGAATTCTCGTTGTATCCACGATTTTGACCTTTTTGAGAAATCCCACGCAGTGATGATACCATAATAATTCAATTGCTTTGTGGTATGTCTGCCAATGCCCCATACCTTGTTGACAGGGAATAGTTGTAACGCTTTTCTCCTTCTTTCTTCAGAATCGATAATACATGCACCTTTGTAACCAGGGATGTTTTTTGCAAAATGACTTGCTATTTTCGATAGTGTACGCGTTGGCCCCACTCCGATTGAAACAGGTACGCCGATACCTTTATATATAAACGAACGAAGGTTTATCAGTTCCTCGTGGAGTGATTCTTTTTTGAAACCATCCACACAGAAAAAAGCCTCGTCTATTGAATATATATCAATATCGCCAGTCTTTTCCGACAGAATCTGCATTATTCGGTTGGATATATCCCCATAGAGTGTGTAATTGCTTGAGAATACAGTAACGTTGTTTTGTTGTATGATATCTTTTATCTGAAAGAAAGGAGTGCCGCGAGTAAGTCCAAGAGATTTGGCCTCTTTTGTCATAGCAACAATACAACCATCATTGTTTGACAACACAACAACAGGCTTTCCGTATAAATCAGGCCGGAAAACCCTTTCGCAAGAAGCGAAGAAACTGTCGCAATCACACAAGCCGTACATCATCTCTGTTTGTTATATTCCCGATATGAGACCTGATTTTAGTTGGGGATATACATTAATATAATATATTATAAGAATTATATATGTTTGTGGATAGAGTAGGTGACAATCCCCCAAACCATGAAATTGCTGCCTTCGTCCACATGAATCGCTGGATAATTCGGGTTGGCAGGCTTTAGCCATATACCATCATCTTTGATTTCGATATACTTTAAAGTAAATTCTCCATCAACAAAACACACAGCCATATCACCATTATGAGGCTCAAGCGAGCGGTCCACAATAAGATAGTCGCCGTCGTTGATATTAGCATCTTTCATGCTATCGCCACTCACTCTCGTGCAAAAAGTCGTCGCCTTATGCTTAATTAAAACCTTGTTTAGATCAATAGATTGGTCCAAATATCCTTGCGCAGGAGAAGGAAATCCCGCTTTTACACTGTTTTCCGAAAGAGGAATTACGTCGTTTGTATTGTCGTCAATGGCGAAAAAATCAAGTTTCATTATTATTTTTTTGAAGATTGTTGTTCAATAACTCAATAAAAATTATCTGCGAAGTTATATTTTTTTCTTCCCATCACCAAATTTTAGGTCAAAAATCCGAAAAAATCGGTCATCCTAAATAATTTTTTGAAGACCAAAAAAACAGCAAAAAACGGCTTTTTTGTGTAAAAAAGGCCGATTTAGGCCATTATTTTAGGAAAAATCAAAAAAAAATGAAAAAAAATCCCAAATGTTTTTGGTGGGAACAAAAAAAGTACTACCTTTGCACTCGCTTTGAGAAAACAACTACTTCTCACAGCATCGCAAGAGGGCGTTTAGCTCAGCTGGTTCAGAGCATCTGCCTTACAAGCAGAGGGTCGGCGGTTCGAATCCGTCAACGCCCACATAAAGATTGAAAACGAGTGAGTTTTTGTAAGAGAAATTTACTGTAGAAAATTGAAGAAAATGGCCCGTTAGCTCAACTGAATAGAGTATCTGACTACGGATCAGAAGGTTATAGGTTTGAATCCTATACGGGTCACAACTCACATAAGTGAGAATACACAAAGTGATGTGTTAAAGATAATTTATTGAACAAAACAATTAATGTCGGGCATATTCCAGAGTGGCCAAATGGGGCAGACTGTAAATCTGCTGGTTTTCACCTTCGGTGGTTCGAATCCATCTGTGCCCACATTTTTGTCGAGCATATTTAAAAAGTATTTATGTGCAAGGGACTTTCGTCTCAATAAGTTTGCGGAAGTAGCTCAGTTGATAGAGCACTAGCCTTCCAAGCTGGGGGTCGCGGGTTTGAGCCCCGTCTTCCGCTCACATTAAAGCACATGTATTGCCTCTTTAGCTCAGTTGGCCAGAGCACGTGATTTGTAATCTCGGGGTCGTTGGTTCGAATCCGACAAGAGGCTCAAATATGTGTAATATACCTGGAGAGGTGGCGGAATGGTAGACGCGCTACTTTGAGGGGGTAGTGGGCTAAGCCCGTGTGAGTTCGAGTCTCATCCTCTTCACATAATACACAGAAAACAAACGCTTCAGTAGCTCAGTTGGTTAGAGCACATGACTGTTAATCATGGGGTCGTTGGTTCAAGCCCATCCTGAAGCGCTTTTTAAATTCAATGTGAGACAGAATTGTTAAGTTCTTTTTCTTATTGAAATCCAGTCGCATCCTTAGCTCAGCTGGTAGAGCACCTGACTCTTAATCAGGGTGTCCAGGGTTCGAGCCCCTGAGGGTGTACTTTTGGAGAGATGGCAGAGTGGTCGATTGCACCGGTCTTGAAAACCGGCGTACTGAGAGGTACCGGGGGTTCGAATCCCTCTCTCTCCGCAAAAGATTAAAAGGAAGTCACTTTTGACTTCCTTTTTTTGTTTATATATTATTAGGGTTGATACCCGAGTTTGATATAAGATAATCCATGGATTTAAATTCCCGACTATTGCTGTTGAGAATCAATAGTGAACAATAAACCCACTGATAATCGGCATTGCTACAGAATATCAGTGGGCTATTTTGTCAATACTGATTACACTATTCATAGCCATGGTATACCATAACTTGTGTCTGATGCATCAGATATTACGAAGTTTTCTTGTGGCAAAATCATTTTCGCTTTTTCAAGTCTCCCTAGATAGTTGTCACGAATGTAAATGTCCTCAATTTCTTCTCTACGTGCTTTACTCAATGCAAGAAACTCATCTTCCATTTCAATACCGAGGAATCTTCTACCTAACAGATTGGCAGCAATACCAGTTGTGCCACTACCGCAGAATGGGTCTAAAATCCAAGCACCAGGCTCTGTACTTGCTTGAATCAATCTAGCCAATACACCTATAGGCTTTTGTGTTGGATGCTTGCCACATGACTTTTCCCATTTGCCAATGGCGGGTAGTTTCCATACATCGGTCATCTGCTTGTTTCCGTTAAGTTCTTTCATTAATTTATAGTTGAAACAATGAGCAATTTTGGCAGATTTTCGAGCCCAGATTATGAATTCTGTAGAATAAGTGAAGTAACGACAAGATATATTAGGTGGTGGGCATGTTTTTTCCCAAGTGATAACATTCAGAATCTTATATCCCAATTGTGTCAGACAATTGGCAACAGAGAATATGTTGTGATAAGTTCCAGAAATCCAGATTGTACCATTATCTTTTAGTTTTTCACGACAAAGTGATAACCATTTTAGATTGAAAGAATTGATGTCATCTTGAGACATACTTTTGTCCCAGTTGCCTTTGTCAACGCAAACCACTTTGCCGCTATGAATGCTGATGCCGCCACTGGATAAGAAATAAGGAGGATCGGCAAAAATCATGTCGAACTTGAAATTGAACTGTGGAAGCAACTCGAAAGTATCGCCATGAAGCAGGTTAAAGTCGTGATTTATAGATTTATAGTATGCTTTCATTATTTATAACTGTCTTTTAGTCCATCGTAATAACCTTTCATATAGCCAGCATGGGCACTTTTGTGTCGTTGCTGTTGAGCTTGGCTATAATCTAAGCCTTTAAGCACATCATCGATGTCTAAAATCTTTTGTCTTTTCTTTCCGTGTTCATAGCCTATTTCATAGGCGCACGCAGCACATTTATGTCGTTCTAATCCCTTTTGGCTAATAGGCAGTTCTTTCATTATATGCTGAATAGCTGAATGATCTTTATTACAATCTTTATTCATGTTTGTTTGATTTTAGAATCTCCCTTAATTCATCAATAGTTAAAGGTCTTTGAGAATTTCTATGCAACATAGCATGACAATTCGGACAGACTGGAACAAGGTCCCTGTCAATATCAATTTTATAATTATTGCCTATTTGAGAAATTGGAACGATGTGATGTATATGAATAAAGCCAGAACCGAGTTCGCCATATACATCATCGAATTTCATCCCACATACACTACATTTACATCCTTTTAGAGCAATACATTTAGTTCTTGCTTCAGAGTTTCTTTCATAACGATTTGCATAAACAGTAGTTTTTGCTCCTTCTATTAAGTCTTTATCGGCATCAAGTGTAGAAGCGTCATCAATGCTGTTTTCTTTATAATTACTATCTACGTTATATCTTTGACACAAACCATCGTAATAACCTCTTGCATATCCTACAAGGACAGCTTTTTCACTATCATCATTGACTTCATCAATTAGCGAAGATAAGACTATCTCAACATTTATTTTAAATTTTTGATCATAGCCGTCCTTATAACCTATTGCAAATGCTTCTGTATCTAAATTCATTATTTTACTTTTTCTACGAATTCATCAATATTTGTGAGATTGTATACACTTGGAATTGTATTATATGCTTCTTCCAATTTGTTTCGGGCAGATTTCCATCCAATGCCATCTGTTATCCACACAAACTCAAAACCGTCTACAGAATTAACTTTAGGAGCTAAATCCGTGTATGAACGTGCAACCTCGTTGAGTTTAGAACCTCCTCCACTATAGAAATTAACTTCTATAAGATATTTCTTTTCTTCTGTCTCAATATAAAAATCAAAACGTTTTTCGTCTGTGCCTAGAACAGATAGTTCAGGAAACTCAGATGAATACACCTCCTGTCTAAATGCGACATCGTTAGCTTTCAATATCTTCGCAACCGTATTCTCCATGATGCGACCACTGCGATTTTTACGGGCATTGGTGTCAAGACCAGTCTCGATACCGAACACATAATCTACGAGGTTCTTAATACGGCGTGATTGGAATATATCAGCTAATCCTGTACCTAGAAGAAACTCAATAACTTTTGAACATGACTCAAAATAGCTTTTCAACAGCACCACATTGCCATCTTTATCCACAACAGGCTTTCTGCCCTCATCTCTAACAGCTATCAGAATTCCAAGTACCTCGAATACTTTAGGATCGCGTTGCCAAATTTCAGATATTCCTTTGGGCAAATCATCCTTGCCAATGAGGTAATTCAGGGTGTTTAGGCTCATTTCTACCTCAGCCACGTTTGCAGATATCTTGTCGAAATCGCAGAAGAAATCAAGCGTCTGATTCGTCTCTTGCAGTTGAGACATAAATAGATTAAAATCCTTATTCATAGTTTTTGATAATGAGTTCTGTTAGTTTTCCACGTTTACTGGGATTTGCATTGATAAAGCGTGAGGCAAAGACACGTTCAATATGATAATTTGCGTATAGATCTTCTAAAAATGTGTCTTTGGGATTCTGTGCAGAGCAATCTGCGTTGCTTTCCATCCAATAACAACCTGCATCATTTAGTTGATGGCAAAAATCTGCAAGTTTCTTCTGGTCGTCATCATTAAAATCCCCTTTAGCATATGCAGTAAAACTAGATGTGGCGTCCAAGGGACGATAGGGTGGGTCTAGATATACGAAGGTGAGCCCATCGATATGCTGTATTGTCTGGGCGTAATCGCCCTGACAGATCTTTACTTGTGCTGATTGCAATAGTTTGCTGTCGGCCCTCAGCACTTCTGCATTACAAATAGTAGGATTTACATATTTTCCAAAAGGTACATTAAACAGCCCTCGTTTGTTTACTCTATAGAGGCCATTGAAACATGTTTTATTGATGAAAATAAGTTTTGTAACTCGTTCAATACTATCACCAGTATGTTGATTGTATTGCTCTCGTATCTCATAGAATAGCTGACTTCTTCCTTCTTGATCATCTATTCCCAAATAGTCTTTCTCTATTTTGTCAAGTTTGCAGATAAGTGCCTCTACGTTATCTTTGACTATTCGATAAGTCAGTATCAAATCTTCATTGACATCATTTATAATGGCTTTCTTTATGTTGCTGAAATGCTGCAACATATAGAATAGCATAGCTCCACCGCCAACAAATGGTTCGATATATGTAAATGGCTCTTCGCTGATTCTGTCAAGTAAATGCTCTGACAATTGACTTAAAAGTTGTCCTTTGCCTCCTGCCCACTTCAAAAAAGGTTTTGCTTCTATGCTCATTGCTCTTTTGTTTCTTGGCTGCGAACAAAAGAAAGCGTACCCACTTCCAATTCACCACTTAACGAAGGCCGTCCACCACAGAAGCCCGTACAGAGAGGTGAAAGGAAGGGGTACGCCTATACAATATAGGCGTATCCTCATCCCCAGAGACTCTCTGTAACTACTGATAGTTTGGTGGACTGTTTTCGTTAAAAGTCTCCTAGAACTTAGATACTGCTATCTAATTCCACAAAAAAGTTTGCCAGCGCTCATAGTGAGCAATAAGCATGTGCAAAGTTAATGAATTATCTCATAAAACTTCAAACACTTACTTCTTTTTTCACTTTTTTACGCTGAATATAGTTTCTACATAATCAGAAGCACCTAGAATTATATCGCAATTACGGTACATCTGTCTCACTTTTTCAACGGCTATTTCCTTACTTTCTGCCTCCGTTTCAATCGTGCGATTCAATGTTTCCGTTATGTCAACTTTGTACTTCGTCATAAGTTTTACAAAGATAATATAAAATAGACATGAAAATGGCATTTGATCAAATCTTAACAAAAAAGATCAAAAAAGATCAAATACATTTAAACGTCCAAGTTAGTCACTTACTCTAATACTAACCAATACTTGTCTGATAAACAAGAAGAAGTATTGGCATATTGTTTTATAGCAAGAAATAGTCGTGAAATACTATAACATTTCTTGATTCTCAGTTAGTTTTATAGTCTTATTCCGAAGAATAGGCGTGATAGCCATTTGTTTTGGTTAATATCTATTTCGTCGTCGTTGAAGAGGGTGTTGCTTACGACGAGAGTTGCGCCAGCGAAGTATTTTGCTGAGAAATTACGGATGATGGCTATATGTTCGTTGAAGATCATGTCGGGGAATTTGGTGTGCATATCACGTCGCTCACCATTGATTGTTATGTTATTTCGGTTGATTAAGACAAGCGTAGGCATAGTTGAGAGATGAAATAACCATTTATTTTTTACAACTAAATTGTATCCATATCCGCCTCCTATGCCAAAGTGACCTATATAGATTCGGGATTCCGGAAAATTTTCTGCTGCTTGGTCTGTGGTTTCTATTCTACCTCCTTGATATGAGATTCCTGCAAGCCATGAACCTGCGGATCTTTTTTGGATATACGATTGTGTGAACGCTGCAGGATAGGAGAATCGACGGTGGTTGAAAATATAGCAACCTGTAATATTAAGTGTTTTCATGTCGATGTATCCTCTCTCGATATGGTGGGTTGTGCCACCACGATACATGTCTCCTGCAAGTGTTTTTGACATCTGATAGCTTGCGTCGATGCTGTAGCGGTTGTTGTATGCGTTAATGTTTAATTCGTAGTCTTTGTTACGTCCGCTCAGGCTCGACGGATTAATTGCCAATCCTGCTGTAATACCCAAATAACTTGCACTCACACTCAATGTAGCTTTATGGTCGGTCTTTAGGTCTGCCTTGGTTTTATCGCCCTCGATGGTGCCACGTTGATGAATGCTGTTACCTGAGACATTTGCTCTTACTTTTAATGTGAGATGAGTTTGCGGACGACTGATGTAATTTGTGTCATATGAAACTCGGTCGTATTTTGCCTGTAAGACACTGTCTATTTGTTCTTTTATTATCTTACGCTTGTCTATTAGGGTGTTTTTATTGTCATCGTATGATTCCTGCGCATGGATGTGGCAGCAGAAAACAAAACATATGATAGTGCATAGAATTTTTATTGCGTTTGAAGAGCTGTAATGTGATTGTCGGTGCATAATGGTTTGTCCGCCTTGTCTATGACCAGAGGCTTGTATTTGCTTGATAATAGGGCGGCATGAGTCATGGCTCTGTTTGCTCTGTTCTTCTATGACATGGTTCAAAGTGAACAATATGTTTTTATTCCATTTCATACGTATGACATATATTTCGTAGGCAAATATAATAAAAAACGGATAAATAAAAGAAAATACATAATAATTCGACTTTCATCATCTTTATTTCTTCTTTTAATCAGCTCTTTGTTAGATGTGTAGAGGTGTTTTTCAAGCAAATTCGGTAATTAGACGAAAGTTATCTTTTCTAAAATTTGTCATATGGGAAAAATTTTGTACCTTCGCTTTCAATATTTAATATCTTTTATTACTAATGAAACAACTTTTTACTTTTATTGCTGTCTTGGTTGTTGCTACGGCCATTAATGCCAAAACGATCACTGTAACAGTGACTAACAACCGCTATCAGACAATTACGGGATTTGGTGCAGCTGCATGCGATGGCGCTATGTGTCCTTATGCAAATGACACAAAACCTGTACAATTGCTTTATGGTCCTACTTCGAAGATTGGACTGAATATTATGCGTATGGAGATTTCTCCAAATTTTAAGGGAAATATTACCGCTTCAGATGTAGGTTGGGATACTCCATATGACTGGAATGGTTCTTTGCCTTGTGCAAAGGAAGCTAAGAAACGTGGTGCTCTTGTCTTTGGTACTCCATGGTCACCACCGGGAGATTATAAGACAAATGGTAGTGCGCAGGGTGGAAATGCCGACGATCAGGGTAACATCCGTGCAACATTGCGTGAGGATTGTTATGATAAGTTCTTCCCTTGGTTGAATCTGTTCTTGAGATATATGAAGGAACAAGGCGTTGCTGTGGATGCAGTGTCTATCCAGAACGAGCCAGACTGGTGGGTAAATTATTCAGGTTGTCTTTATACTCCTGAACAGCAACTCAATCTTGTAAAGAACTATGCCCACATGCTTGACAGAGAAAAATACAGTGGTGTACGTCTGATTAGTGCCGAACCTCTCGGTTTCTCTCCAGAGTATTCAAATATGTTGTTGAAAGATGAGACAGCACGCGATCAGATTGATATCATAGCGGGTCACCTCTATGGACATCCACCATTGGGAAATATGAGAAGTGCAGCAGTGTTAGCAGCCAAATACGGTAAAGAGGTTTGGATGACAGAACACTCTGTTACTGATAATATCAATCGTCTGCCAAACTGGCACGAGCAGTTACTTTTTGCAGAGGAACTTAATGAATGTATGTTGTCTGGATGTACTGGTTATATTTATTGGTATATGCGTGCACATTGGGGATTTGTCGGCACAGGCGAATCAAAGTATAATCCGGGTAATACAAAGAATACGTTGTTGCCTCGTGCATATGTTATGTCTCACTTCTCTAAGCATGTTACTGGTTCTACACGTTTAGGTACAGGATGTTCAGTTACAACTGGTACAAACTCTGCTTTTGAGACATCGGCTTATATTAAAGGTGACTCAATTATCGTAATGGCAATCGATACGACAAGTACTCCATACGATTTGAAAATAAAGTTACCTGTAAAGGTCGCAAGCGGAACTCATATGCTTTCTACATCAAATACTTCATATTGTAAGTATTCTGATCTTTCTATTGACGAACCTGTGAATGAAGTGACAATCACTATTCCAGAACGCAGTTTGAACACGTTTATCTTTATGATAGATCGAGAGGCTGCTGCAGTCGAAGAAGTAAAGGATACTAAGAACAATTTGACAACTGCCAAGTATTATGACTTGCAGGGACGTCCGATGACTATTCCTCACGGCTTATGCGTTGAGCGATGGGAAGACGGCTCGTCAAGAAAGATTTATGTAGATAAATAACATATATTCATATATTAAGAGGGTGTATCTTCAGTCATAACGACTTTGATACACCCTCTGATATTTTTGTCACGTTGTAATGACGTTAATTCTTCTGTTTCTATTCGATGACAGTTACTTTCATCTCGATGTCATCAACTGGGCGGTCTCCTCGTCCTGTCGCTGTGTTTTGTATCATCTCTACGATGTCGAGTCCTTCTTCAACCTCACCGAATACAGTGTATTGACCATCAAGATGTGGTGTACCTCCGATTGTAGAGTATATTTTAAGTTGTTCATCTGTCAAACCAGTTTTACCCGCTTTGCTTTCAGCCTCAGCAGCCAGTTTGTCTTGTAATTCTTGCAGTCCTGCACGATCTCTGTCTTTACGCATCTGTATAATTTCAGCACGATGTTCAGCAGCAAGATTGTTGAAAATCTCTTGTGCGCGTTGCATCCTAAGTTGTTTTGAGAACTGACGAAGTTGTCCTTCGTTGTAAACCTGTCCCCAAACGATGTAGAACTGTGATCCGCTACTTCTACGTTCAGGATTAACCTCGTCGCCTTGTCGTGCAGCAGCCAATGCACCACGCTTATGGAACAATCCGTCTTTTATCTCGGCCTCGATTGTGTAATCCGGTCCGCCTACACCCAACATTTTTCCTGCAGGTGCACCTTTTGAATCGGGGTCGCCCCCTTGAATCATAAAATCTTTTATTACTCTATGGAACAATGTGCCGTCATAATAACCTTCTTTTGCCAACTTTATGAAATTATCACGATGAAGTGGAGTTTCATCATATAGGCGAACCACGATGTCGCCCAACATAGTTTGGATTTTTACTTTCATTATATTTATTTGTATTTCTTAGATTTGTTCAATAATATATGTTGAGATTTTACATATAATTGTGCAAAGGTAGTCATTTTTTCGCGATAAATCTAAAGTTGGGTATATATTCGGCAGATATCTATATAACAATATGGTTGTTTGCCAATATTAATTACTTGAAAAATGAGATTTATTAGTTAAAATGATTTAAAATAGTGCCTATTCTGTGCTTTTTTTATCTTTTTATGACATCAATAACTATAAGTTTTATTAAATTTGTATTAAGTAACAACAATTATTAATATAAATTCGGTCAGATGAAAAAGATATTACTGGTAATTATTCCTCTTTTGTTTTTTTCGTGTAATATAGGTCGGATACACGACATTTTGGTCGGAGAATATGATGGCAATGGTTATTATATTCATGGTGACACATTGGAAACATGTCGTGCCCCACGTAGTTGTGATTCGTTTCTTCTAACAAATCCTCCTTACTTTTCAGATAAGGACTCGATGTCGATGATTTATCCATTTCTGGATTGCAAAGACTCTATATATACAAAATGGGACGAAACCTATCAGGCACATCTTTATAACATAGGACAGTCAATAATTCTAACAGCAGAACGTCCAGTTGGTTCATTTTTAGTATATGCAGATCTCACAGATCCTCGAATAAAGATACAGAAAGGTATTCATGTAGGAATGGATGTCGCAGAAATGATGAAGCGTATAGGTCTGTCTGAAATTACTAATGAAATACATCACATGATCATCTATGATTGGCTCGATAAGAAATACCGATTTGAATTTAATGATCATTCTCTTAGTAGGATTGTTATACAAACAACAAATGAAAATGATTTGTTGTGGAATCCAGCTCCTTTATTCTTTAATGTAGACCCCGAATTGGCACGTTCAGATCATGGACCGAAGATTTTTGTTCATAATAAAGACTCGCTTAATTTCCTTGATCCAGTGTGTTATCTTAACGCAGAGGGAGATACGATAGTTCCATTCTCACGAGAATATACATACGTTGGTTGGAATGAAATAGGGCGTATGGGATTGGTATTCTGTCATAACAAAGGTTTTTGTGCAACAAACAATAAAGGAGAAGAACTGTTTCAAGTGTATGGATTGGTTGATTTCTCTCCAGACTTCATAGGAGAAGGTATGTTTCGTATTGTTGAAGGTGATGACAAAAAAATTGGTTACGCAGATACATTAGGAAATATAATTATTAAACCACAGTATGCTTATGGTAATCCGTTCAAATATGGACGTGCAAAGGTTACGATGAGTGGACATTGGGATACTACAAATCCGGAAATGCCAGAATGGAAAAGTGATGATTGGTTTTTCATTGACAAGTCTGGACAAAGAATTGATTATGTCGATGACTCTTCAAAATAACCGAAGAGTGACTGAAATCCAATAAACGTATTGTAATATTAAATAAAGATATAGTTTAAAGATGAATTTAGAAGACAAACAACTCTTAGAAGTACTTGAAAAGCGAATTTCTCAGCTTGAAGCACAGGTAGCACTTCTTCAGTCACACGCAGTTGTGGAGGAGGAAACTGAAAGTGATTTACTTGTGGCTCAAAACGAAGATTCAGTTGCTCAAGAGGAACTTAAGTCAGAAACATCTGTTGACCCAATAGCTGAAAGACAAGAACAGTCACAGTCGATAGACTTGGAGGTGGCAGATAGGGTGATAGACAATTCGGTTTCAGATAATGCCGAACAATTATCTGTATCAGACAATGTTGAAGATAAGTTGTTGGAACAAGAGGCTGTACACGAAATACAGTCTGATTCAAAAGAAGACTTGTCGGCATCATCAGTCAATGCAGAGGCAAACACAGATGCTTCAGAAGAAATAAAGTCAATTTTTGTTGAGAATACAGAAACCAAATATACCGAAACCGCCTCAAAACCACAAAAGGCCTCATTGGAATCGCGTATAGGTAAGAAACTGTTCCCGATTGCCGGTTCTGCATTAGTGCTTTTTGCGATTATACTTTTTGGTAGTTTGATACGTCCACATCTTACTGACGAGATAAAAGCAGGCATTTTAGCAGTGTTCAGTTTAGGTGTTTCTGTCTTCGGTCTGTTAAAGATGAAGAAAGATGGTAAATTCCAAAAATTGTATTCAGCGGTAGCCGGTTGTGGAGTGGCATCATGCTATGTGTCAATACTTGTATCACATTTCGCACTTGAAGTATTACCAGAAGTAGGGTTGATGATATGCCTTTCAACATGGATAGTTGCAGTCATCATGTTGGCAAAGTTCAAGTCCTCACTTTTTACGTATATATGTTATGTAGGAATACTTGTCTCTGTGGCTTTGACAATAATGAGATGGCACGACTCTCCATTAGGAATAGTAGTTTATTTGATAAGTATCTCAGGACTCTTTGCCGCCAATTTCTCACGTGAATACAAGAAAGTGTTATGGTTCTTCATTCAGTTCCCATTGGTGATGATTGCTATGGCAAACGCATATTCCAAAGAGAGCGTGTCGCTTGGAATCTTATTCACAGCCACAGCACTTGTATTGATAGGTCAGACATGGTATTATCGTAAAACCGCAACAGTTAAAAACTCATTTGAGCTCCCTATAATATTGTCGTTCATTTCATTGAGTGCAAGTGGACTATATCGAACACGTTTTTGGCTTGTAGACCTATTCAATTTTAATTTCAACGATCATGTACATAATATAATATTTGCATGTACTACAATCGCATTAAGTGTATATTTATACAAGATATTCTATAATTCAGAAAATCGTTTTTCGCGATATTATTTCTGGGTATTTTTTATTCCTACAGCGATTATTCTTCCAATACTGAATTATAATTCCTTCTATAATGATTGTTTGGGACATTATCTGCTTCCGTCAATCGTTTTGTTGACATTAGGATGTATTCTTCAGAGTACTACATTCCGTAATATAGGATATATTTATCTGCTCTTCTCTGCAATAGCACCGCCGAAATACATGATTTTCAATATTGATCCATCATCCGAATTCAGTATTTCTGTGTGGGTATTTATTTTGGTGTTGGCAGCCTTCACTTATTGGTTGCGTAAACGTTATAGAAAATGTGATAAAATATTTCTTCTGCTTTGCATTGCAGCTGCCGTATTTTTACTCCACATGCATGGTTGGACAGATTCTGCCATTACATATATCATCGCAGGCGCAGTCATAATGGCTCTGCTTAATAAACGTATTCGATATATATTGCTAGGTCGTCCAAGTAAAATAGATCTTAATGTTTTATTATATTCTTTATCGATAATATTGGTATACTATGTAACAACTCAATTTATATTTGAGCAAGTAATTATTAGTATTAGAGATTTCCACACGATATTGTCATTGCCTCAAATAATAGTACCTTCAGTATTCATGATAATATCAGTTATGCTTACTTGGGGTGTAGGATATTGGCATAAGAAATCATTCCTAAGAATCATTGGTTATGTAGTTATGCCAATAACAATCGTTCTAAGTGATAAAGCCCCATCAATATATCCTCTTTTGGCTTGCTACATTTTGATATTGTGTGCTATGATATGGATGACAATCCGTCGTTATACAATTAAAGATAAATGTTTTGTATCTATATTGATAGGTGTGTTGTCCATCTTGTTATGGCAGAAACATTTTATATTAGGATTCGAGACATGGGCGTTTCTCGCAACATATAGCATCATTCTTAATTTTATACCAAATTTCAAACGAAATCTTCTTACAGGAGAATTTGAACCAAAAACTCAGAAAGTCCTTATTTTGTTTGTGGAGGCCCTGCTTCTACCAGGAGTGTTTGCATTGATTTTCTGTCATCGGACTTTATTTATCGGTCATGCTTTGGAAGGAACTAAAACCATTGTAACAGTACTTATTTGTCTGTTGTGCTTGATGCTTTCTTTGATAAACGTGAAAAAACTGTATCTGCACTTTAAGAATAGTTCTTTTATAAGTATTTATAGCGGATTTAAATATACAATATTGCTATTGTTGGTTTTGTTGCGTTTCTCTGTAGTGAGCTACGGCATTTCAATCGTAGGCATATTATTGTCAACAATATTTGTGGTCATCGGATTCCGTTATCTACACAAGAGCTTACGTCTATACGGCTTAGCACTGTCAATGATTTGCGTATTAAAACTGCTTTTCTTCGACCTTACATTTGACAATGCGTTCTATCGTCCGATAAGTTTCTTGATAGCAGGAATACTTCTGTTCCTTATCAGTTTCATATATTTCCGCTTAGAGAAAAGTTCGTCGAGTGATAAAAACTGAAAAACTTATATCTATAATAAACTATACAAAAACATAAGAATATGAAAAGAATTGCTTATTTGGTTTTATTATTGTCTTTATTTCTTACAAGTTGTGAAAGTACATATTATTGCTCAGTAAGTGGATTTGGAACAACTCCAGTAAATAAAAGATATTATGTTATGGCAGATGATCCAGCTCTTGATAATGATTTAGAATTTCAGGAGTATGCATCGACATTGAAACGAAGATTGAATGAGGTGGGGTATGTTGAGGCTGATCCAAGATTCGCAGATTTGTGTATTTACCTATCTTACTTTGTTGGAGAAGAAAAATTATCGTCCACAACCACATCTACAACCCGTGGTTAAACAATAAATTCAAATTCTTTCTCAACATCAAATACTGATTCTCATAAAACTTCAACAACTACATTGTCAAACGATAAGACAACCTTAAGAACCAGTACTTTTGGTAGTTCTCAAACCAACACATCGCGTAATTCCAACACACGAGTGAACACAACTATAGACTCTAAGACAGACAATGTATATGTAACTCCAATAGGGTGTGTTATCACAGCAGTAGATTGCAGAACTCAAAAAAGTGTATGGAAAGTAAAGGTTGACGATGAAATTAGTTCCAATCAAAGTACTTCATTCCGAAAATTGATGCCATGGATGATAGCATGTGCCCAGAAATATTTTGGAGTAAGCGGAGAAAGTCGTGTTAGAATCACAGCTAAAGAAGGAGAATTGTTGGGATTGCGCTTCCCATATGATAACAGCTTCTCAGCGCTATTTCATAGTCAGCGATAAACGTCGGGTTAGAATTACAGAAAAAAAGAAATTCTGTTAGGATTAAGCTTCCCATATTATTGATATAAAGAGTCTCGAAATGAGACTCTTTGGTTTTATAAATATTCATCCCAAGAAATATCAGTGTAACTATTATAATGATGAGATTTATCCGTTTAGATTTTTTTAACAGATATTTGGGATATCGTCTGAGGTTATAAACAAATGTCAGGAAAAATACGTATTATTGATAAAAAATAACAGAAATATTGCTCGTTTTATTTCTTTTTTATTATATTTGCTGCAGTATTTGCCTGGTATTATAACGATATTTGCAGCAAAGAAAAAATAACTTATTGATAATAAGAAAAGTAAAGTGCATTTAGGCTAAAAGAAGATACTATACAACACATTTTGTCAGGTATTACCTTTATGAAAAATCTTTGCTTTTTCCCAAGATTTGGAGTATGACAGATGTAATATGTTTATGAAAACATATTTGTATTTTTCTGCATGTCTTATAAAGATGTATTTACGTATTATAACGTATAAGTAGTAATACATTGAAAAAGGCTGATAGTTTCATGCGCTATTGTAAAAGCGTAATAAAGTCGAATTATTAATTTATGATACACAAAGTATTAACCAATTATGCCGAACGATTAAATGAATATCTTACACGAAACTATAAACGTCCCGAAGGGCTTGCTTCGGCAGGACAGATAGGCGGGCAGAATGAGAGTCTTCCCAACAAGATTATTATTTCATTGTTGAATGTGGAACGTGAGACTTCAGGAGGTATTTCTCCTCGTGTCAGTATGGGAAATGGCGGAAATTATTCGAAGATGCAACCATCATTATTGCTTAACCTTAATGTGATTATGGCTGCAGTTTTTGATGAAAAACGGTATGATGACTCATTATCGGTATTGTCAGACACAATTTGTTTTGTGCAGACTTATCCCAAGTTTGTAATTGACGGAGTAGCATATACGATAGAAGTCGTAAATTGTTCCATGCAGGATTATAATAATGTGTGGACGTTGTTAGGTGGACATTGTTATCCGTCTGTGATATGCAAGATCCGAAATCTTGTTGTTGACGGATCTGAAATCTCATCAAACGGTTTGGCAGTTGATAGTCCGGATATTGAAACGAATAGTTTAAGCTGAATAAGAATCGGGATATTAGTGTTATGGAGAAATTTCGTGAGCTTTACCACATTGTTATCGAGCATGATTACTTTGAAGGAGAGTCGTGTGACGTGTTCTCGTGTAATCTCACCCGTCAGAGTGAGGTACTGGCAAAGAGGCGTGGCTTCTTTTTCCGACAGGTCGCAGCGAACGAGTGGGGTATTTTCTATCAGAACAAGCTCGTTGAGGATGACGTGGTTACGTTAAGTCTTTTCGTAAATGATAGCCAGTTTCCTTTATATACCGCATGGGATGATTTTAAGCCTACATTGGCATATGAGTTGGAACTGCATTCTGCAACGACGCAGATTGATGCCGACAAGTCTTTTGTCCAGTCTCAAAACCGCAGAACCATCGGCATGGGTTTATGTACGATGTCATTACATTTGGATAAGACTATATGTGATGCAGCTGAATCGGGGAATCCCATCAGTGTGAAAATCAGTTTTCATGCACGATCATTAAAATGGACTTATGTGTTCATTCCACGAAGAGATTTAGATTTCTCTATTAACAAGTTGAGCTTGGATGACAGTACAGGAAATATGTTGTTCTCAGAATTTACAGATTATTCAGACTATGCTTCAGGTGCAAGTTGCACATCTTCACAAACAGAAATCCCAATGCGACACCGTTACGGCTGTAAGTTGAGACTGGTTGCACACGATGTCGATGAGCGCAAAATAGTACTTCTTTCCAGTGTGCCTCCTCCTGAATCAGGACGGTTTATGGATGCTCCGAGTGGTACTATAAAACAAATATGCTACTATTAATTATTGAAATAGTTTTTATTTATAACAAATCTTAAGTTTAACCAAAAAATCAGAAAAAATGGGCGAATACAAAACCCCGGGTGTTTACATTAAAGAAAAAAACGCTTTTGGAAATTCCGTAGTGGAAGTAGAAACAGCAGTTCCAGCTTTTATTGGCTACACAGAAAAAGCTTTGAATGGAACAGAGGATTTAACAGGTAAGCCATGGAAAATCACATCTATGGCAGAGTTTATTCAGTATTTTGGCGGAATGAGTTTGCCAAGCTACTCTATTAGTGCTTCTGGAAACAACGTCAAGGAACCAGTGAATGACAAACCAAAGAAAGATGAAAAAGACGGTGATGATGACCCTACACCAGCAGCTCCTACTGGCAAGTCTTTTGTTGTGAATACAAATGACGGTGTTACATCACGTCAGTTCACAATTAAAGTGGAGAACAACTTCACTCTTTATCTTAACATGATGTTGTACTTCGCAAATGGCGGAGGTCCTTGTTATGTTGTGTCTGTCGGTAATTATAACTCTGAGTTTAAAAAGAAAACGCTTGTTGATGCGATTTCAACTCTTGAGACAGAAAGTGAACCAACAATGGTTGTTATTCCTGAAGCAACTAATTTGTCTGCTAGTGAATGTTTTTCTTTGCAAGAAGAAATGGCAAATCACTGTAGTAAGGAAAACATACAGAATCGCGTAGCGATTGTAGATGTGTTTATAGACCGTTATCCAGCAGATCCTGCAACCAAGGTTGATTATGTTGATAATTTCCGTAGTGGCTTTTCACCAAAAGCCCCTTCATATGTTGCAACTTATTATCCATATCTGGCAACATCAATCCTTTCTTTAAGTGACATAACCAACGAAATGATTGAATTTGACCATGGTGTAGAAGATTTTATCAAATCATTAGGCTATAACAATGATCAGATAAAGCAATTTGCATCAGTTTCATCAATGAAATATGATATAAACCTACATCATGCTCTTATGCAGAACTGTGTGGTTTACAATCAGTTGGTTAAGGCAATCTTAGATGATATCAATATCCTTCCACCATCAGCAGCAATGGCAGGTATATATGCAGCCGTTGACAGTTCTCGCGGCGTTTGGAAAGCTCCTGCAAATGTGGGTATCAGTTCGGTTATCAAACCAACTATTAGCATTAATGACTACGACCAGAAGGATCTTAATATGCCGATGAACGGTAAGGCTGTAAATGCTATCCGTACATTCCCAGGCGATGGATTGAAGGTATGGGGCGCACGTACGTTTGACGGTAACTCTCAGGACTGGAGATATATAAATGTACGTCGTACAATGATATTCCTTGAACAGTCTGTAAAGAACGCTGCACGTGCATATGTGTTTGAACCTAACGATGCAAACACATGGATTAATATGAAGTGTATGATTGAGAACTTCCTACGTAGTGTATGGAAACGTGGAGGTCTTGCTGGTGCAGTGCCAGAGGACGCATATGAAGTACATGTTGGACTTGGAGATACAATGACTGGTGATGATATCTTGGAAGGAACACTTAGAATCACTGTATTAGTGGCTATCAGTCATCCTGCAGAATTTATTGAGATCACATTCCAACAGCAGATGCAAAAGAGTTGATAAATAAAACAAATTAAATAATAAAGACAATTAAATACAAAATATTATGGCAGACAATGGAGCAGCACAAAGTGCAAGTACACAAGCGTGGCCTTTACCAAGTTTTTATTTCAAAGTGTCTATTTCTAATGTAGGCGATATATCATGTAGTGAAGTATCCGGACTTGAAACCGAATATGAAGAAATAACATATCGTGCAGGTGATAGTCCTGTGTTTACTAAACTTAAAATGCCAGGACTTAGAAAAGCTGGAGATTTAACGCTGAAGAAAGGTATTTTCAAAGGCGATAAGGCTTTATGGGATTGGGTTAATAAAGTAAAACTGAATACCATTCAACGAGAAGTTGTAACAGTCAGTTTGCTTGACGAATCGGGTTCTCCTGTAAAAACATGGGAAGCCGTTAATGCTTGGCCTAAGAAACTCTCTGTGGATGGCTTTAAATCTGATGGAAACTCAACGTCGATTGAAACATTGGTAATTGCACACGAAGGTGTTAATCTTAAATAAATTATCTGATATATGACAAATAACATGTCGGATTGGGTATATCCCGTAGATTACTATTTCTTGGTAGATTTTCAGAATATGTATGGACTGAAATTCCAAGCATCGTTTTTCGAGGTATCTAATATAGGATGGAGAATTAATACAGAAGAGAAAGTGACCGACTCTAATGAAGCGATACTTATTCCAAAGAATATATCTCCTCAGAAAGTCTCTTTAAAACGTCCTGTCTCTCCTATAAGTGATGATCTCTCTTCATGGGTGAATCGTTGTGCAACTATGATGTATTTGCCTGGTGGAAGTTCGGGAGTATATTATAAAAAGGCATGCGATGTTGTCATAAAATTATTAGATAAAAGCGGTAATCCCATTGCTGCATGGTCGTGTAATCATGCATATCCTGTGAGTTATTCATTGAGCGCATTGAAGTCAGACAGCAGTGGGTTAACTATAGAAACTATAGAATTAGCATATAACCGCTTAGAACGTATAAAATAAGAAACCATGCCGATAGTCATCAAAGAAATGCATGTACGTACCGTTGTTGAACGTAAGATCATCACGGAAACGGAAATCTCCGAGGATGTTATTCGGAAAATGGAAGAGCGTATAGTTGACAGACTGTTAGATAATGAAACACTGCAGTCTGTCAGACATACGCATATGCAGACACGTAAGAAAAACGAAAGATAAGAAGTTATGGGATATATGTCTGTCACATCTTATACAGATGAGAATTTCAGTAGTGTAAGTCATCCGGCTTTGAAATTGCCTGTAAATCCGGCACAAGTGAAACTGTCTAAAGGTATTCAATATGCTGAAGACCGTCAGTTGGGCAGTCTGAATGGTTCGAATACGTATGTGCGTTATCAACCAGAGACATTCAGTTTCGATTGCTTGTTCGATATGACGAGTGCAATGGAAGACGAGGATGAACAACAACCTGTACATGATATGGTTGATGCCCTTGAACAACGTTTGTATGATTATAATACAGAAGGACATCGCCCTTCTTTTGTTAAAGTGGAATATGGGGATATTACATTCTTCGGTCAGTTAAAGACCTTGGATACGGAATATACATTGTTTGATTCAGACGGTGTTCCATTACGTGCAGAATTGAAAGTGGTTCTTACTGGCTATTGTAGTCAGAAAGAAGAAAAATCCCGCTTCTCGAAACACTCTCCAGATGTGTCACGACTTATAACTATTAAGGATGGGCAGACTTTGGCAAACCTGTGTCATGAGATATACGGAGACCCTCTTTTAGTTGAGCAAGTGGCAAAATTTAATAATTTGAACGGTTTTAGAAATATACCGGCAGGAACCGAGATTCTTATGCCGATGTTAAAGAAGATATAGTAACGTATAATTAAAAAAGAATATGGCAGATTCTCCGTCAAAGAATAAAGATAGGGTATTGACCTGTTTTGTGTATGCAAATGGTAAGAAACTGGGTGATACATACAATTTGGTCTCAGCTACAGTATGCTTGGAACTGAATCGTATAGGTAGGGCAACGTTAAAGTTCAATGCAGGCAATCAGGACAAACAGACATTTGACGAAAGTGATGAAAATACATTCAGTCCTGGTTCTGCCATCCGATTAGATGCAGGAGATATAAATAATCAGGAAACGATTTTTGATGGAATAATAGTCGGTCTTAGAATACAAACCGACAGTGATTTCCGTTCTTATATGGTGTTGGAATGCCGTGACGCGGCTTTTGCAGCCACACAAGGACGTAAAAACCGTATTTTTGAGAAAAAGACAGATAGTGAAATCATCAAGGAAACACTTTCTTCATATGGAAGTGTGGCTGTTGATTCAACCCAATACAAACACAGTTCCTTGGTACAATACTATTGTTCAGACTGGGATTTTGCCCTTTCACGTGCCGATGCATGTGGATTATATATGTCATGTGACGGTGGAAAGATAAATATAAAGAAACCAAAGGTGGATGGCTCACCTGTTCATACTCTTACGTTTGGTGAAGATATTATTGCCTTTAATCTTGAATTGAGTTCAGATGAACAATATTCACACTATAAAGCGGTGTCATGGTCGCCTGACGAACAGAAGATGGTTGCTACATCCGCATCAAATCCTAAGTTTAATAAACAAGGCGATTTGAATCCCGACAAGATTGCTGTCGGAAACGACATGCTTCTGCAGACCGATGCACCGACTGAAGATGCTGCTCTGAAACAATGGGCGGAAAGTATGGCTTTAAAGGCGGCACTTGCACGTTATCAGGGTTTTGTCAGTTTTTATGGCTCGAGCAAGGTCGTTCCAGGTTGTCTGATCGAACTGAAAGGTCTGGGTAAACGATTTAATGGGAATATGTTTGTCGGTTCAGTCATACATACGATTAAGAATAATGAGTGGGTAACAGAAGCAGGTGCTGGTGTCTCACATATTAATATAACAGAAGAACCCGATGTGATGTCGCCTTCAGCCTCTGGTTTCTTGCCAGGAATGCAGGGACTTCATAGTGGTATAGTAAGAAAACTTGATGGCGATCCATTAAATCAATATCGTGTTCAGGTGGAATTGCCATGGATGGACGGACAGAATAAGTTACTTTGGGTCAGAGTTGTTTCGTTATATGCAACAAAAGAATCAAGTATTTTCTTCTTGCCAGAAATAGGCGATGAGGTGTTAGTAGGGTTTATGAATAACGATCCTTCACACCCTGTAGCTTTGGGCTCTTTTTATGGAGCCAAGCAGAAGCCGCCATATGAATTTGATGCAAAGAACAATAAGAAGGCAATCGTTACACGAGCAAAGTTATCTGTTGAGTTTGACGAGGAAAAGAAGATTATAACACTGAAAACGCCAGGCGGTAATACAATGGAGCTCAGTGACGACGGAAAATGTATCCATTTAGCCGATCAACATAAGAACGAAATAACCATGAACGACAGTGGTATCTCGTTGAGTTCGAATAAGGACATCATGTTAAAGGCAAAAAACAGTATAACCATGGATGCCACTTCAAAGATTAGTATTACATCAAAAAGTGATGTGGAAATTGACGGTATGAATGCAAATATACAAGCAAAGGTTGGTGCAACCGTAAAAGGAAATGCAACAGCCGAACTCTCAGCAAGTGGCCAGACGACAGTCAAGGGTGCCATGGTTATGATAAACTAATAGTATAAACATTAAAAAATAAAGAATATGCCACCAGCAGCAAGAATAACAGATATGCATATATGTCCGATGCAAACACCAGCTTTCCCATCTCCCATCCCTCATGTGGGCGGTCCGGTAACTGGTCCTGGAGTTTCTACAGTGCTGATAGGAAAGATACCAGCAGCAGTGGTAGGCGACATGTGTATATGTACAGGTCCTCCAGATACAATCACCAAAGGTTCGTCAACAGTAATGATTGGTGGGCGACCAGCGGCCAGAATGGGTGATACAACAGCCCACGGCGGCACAATTGCTTCTGGATGTCCAAATGTAATGATAGGAGGGTAGGGATATGGATACACTAAAGAACTTGATGGATATTGAAGCTTTTCTTGGTTGTGGATGGAGTTTTCCTCCAGAGATAACCGATAAAGGTGTTAAGATGTCGGCTTATGAAAAGGATATTAAAGAGAGCCTGAGTGTGCTTTTCAGTACATCTCCGGGCGAACGCGTTAATCGTTATGATTATGGTTGCTCTTTAAGGCAGTTTGCATTTGAACCATTGACACCACAGACGATAACAAAGATGCGCAATGTAATCACACGTGCAATTATTCTATATGAACCACGCATTAATCTGGAGGATGTGTCGTTTGAGGACGAGCCAGACAGAGGGCGACTTCTTATAAAACTTTCATATATGATAATACGTACGAATAATCGTAATAACATGGTTTATCCTTTTTATATCAATGAAGGAACTAACTTGCCACAATAAATACCTGTCATATATAATCACAATCAATATGTATGCAAATAGAGATTACAAACGACGTGTAAACCGAACTCGGAATAATTCCACGCAAGGAACAAGCCAGTTTAAAATAAGAGACAACAGGACAAATACAGCGTGTCTTTCATTGAAATCATTACAATCTAATGATACTGGCGGATTTTCAGGAAATACGATTCAGAGATTAAGAACTATCGCAATTGAAACAGAATTTGATCCTAATAATCAGCATGTGGTTGATTATGCTAATCGTATTAATGTTCATAAGTATTTAAAAAAGGACGAACATTCATCCTTACGCGGCGATGTCGCTGCCTCTGATATGGCACTTAATCCTATTGAAATAGAGAATAATAGTCATGACCATGCTCCAATAGCTGTAAATGAAACTGTTGTTATCGTATCTCATGGGGAATTACCAAATATTGATGAGAACCAACAATTCTTTGCAAGTATGAATGCTACTGCTATGGCATTATATTTAAGAAATATTCTTCCACCCGGATATACTGGACAAATATATTTGGATGGGTGTTATACAGGTCAACCAGTAGCCGCTCTTAATGATGGAACTTCGTATGCCGAGAGAGTTAAAAGATATCTTATTGGTATGGGATTTACGGGTTTTACAATAAAAGGTAATTTGGGTGAAATAAGGATTGATGGAATAGGAAAAGGACACGTAAAGGTTGATAATTCGAATATTGGATTCTTAAATCAGCGTATATTGGAAACATATGGCCCTACACTTGCCTTACATCCTGGTAACATAGGTTGGAATCTTGCAGGAAAATGTGGCAGGATTACATATTAGTCTCAAACCATATAAAGAAATATAGTATTAGTTAAATAATAATTCCTATTCATCTGAGTTTAATCGTATGAAAAACGAATGATGAAAGACAAGGAAAAGAACAGATGGTGAAAACAAAGAAACACAGTTATACGCTTCGTACAGATTATGATAGCTATAATGCAGGATTAGAGGATTTTAAAGCATTGACAACCAATTGGCAGGCTTTATTACATACGTTGGTTGTTATAAGTAATAACATATATTACTATAATGAAAAGGGCGAAAAATCCACATTAACATCGTTGTTGAGAGACAATGTACTGACTGTTTTAGCTGATATACACAGAAAGAAACTCGACGGATATAGCATGAGTTTTACAAGTTCGCGAGGTACTATAAGACAAGGTCAGTATGTGAGAAAACTCAAAAACGATATAACGAATTGGGAAAATAGATTAAAAGCATTCTTGCGTAATTCAGTCTCTTCTAATTATAATGAATGTAGTTCTGTTGCTGTAGCAAGAGAACTGTGTGATATCCTATCTGAAAGTCTCAAACCGTCAGAAAAAGACGAATACCAGTATTATTATGGAATGTTACATACAGTCTGTGATATTCAAAAACGAATAGGTGAATACACTCAAAAGATTGAAAATTGTGGTGATACTGAGCCTTCTGTATCGTTGCTGATGTCGTTTGTAAGGAATTATTGTTCTGTGGCACAAGAATTTAATAATTCGTTTGCAAAATTACCTGATTTATATCGAAACGATATCTTGCATGTAACACCACGCCAAACTTCTAAGGATTACGCATTTATTCTTGTAACACCCAAGGAGAAAATACCTGATTTTACTCTTCCTAAGTACACTTCTTTCTCTGCAGACGATAATCAGGTTTACAAGACTCTTAAAAAAGAAACTATCACTCACGTGCAGTGTACAGATACACGAACTCTGTCAATTGATACACTCGACAGAAGTAAGTGTAAAGTCGGTTGGCAGATAGAATCATCGCTCTTTGTGTTATCTGAAGGTACACGAACTATAGATATTTATTTGGATTTGA
This sequence comes from Bacteroidaceae bacterium, assembly GCA_024682395.1. GTDB lineage: Bacteria > Bacteroidota > Bacteroidia > Bacteroidales > Bacteroidaceae > Colivivens. The sequence continues at coordinate 6,804 of JAIKZH010000005.1, read as the reverse complement.
GCTCTGATGTTAGCGTGCCAGATAATGATATAAAACAAGACATTACTCTTCAGTATTCATCGGCTGATGGTTGGAATACAGTAAATGCAAAATGTGACATAATTGATAAGAAACTTCATTTCAGTTTTGTGCTGGAAAGAAATATGACGGCTCCAGTTTCATGTGTTACCGATATCCATGAGACCAATACCGCATATCCTGTAATACGAATATTGTTTTCTCCATACACCAAGGCATATTCATGGGCTGAAAAAGTGTATTTCACTGATGTTACAATCGAGGTGGCTGTAAGTGGCATGACAAACTTCACTTTCTATAATGATTTGGGTGAGGTTGATACCACTCAACCTTTCGCTATATTCGGATTACAGGCCGCTAAGGGCGCATGGTTTATTTTCGGAAATGAGGAATTGAGGTTGAAGTGTCTGAAAGAGGTTACATTAGATGGAACATGGCAGAAAATACCAGAGACCAGAACCGCTTTTGATGAACGATATAAGGATTATGGTGTTGATTCAGACGGTTTCCGTGTTACAACAGAATTTAGGGTAAATGAACGATGGGAGAAAATGAAGTCTCAACAATTGTTCTTTTTTGATGAGAATGGAAAACTCGCACCAGCTAATATTCACTTCTCGTTTGATACTCCTATATCACAAGGTGGTGAGTTGGACTTCATAAAAGACGGTTTCTTCAGAGTTGCATTATTGTCGCCTGAAATTGGTTTCGGAGCAGAAAAATATCGCTCTCTTTTCATGCAGATCATGATGAAGAACAGTAAATGCAAGAAGAATGAAGTTCAAGAACCGCCAATGGAGCCTTGTGTCCCATATTTGTCTGATGTAGAACTGTCGTATAAGGCAAAAGCAACACTTTGTCTTTCTGATTGTACAACATTTACTGATGTTAGACCTACAAAAACAGATAAGATAAACGTTAGTCGTATTATGGAGTTCTCAACGAAGGAGACTTTCTCATATAATGACGATAAACAACAACCTCTGGTGCTTCCTTTCCCAATTAACTATATGCAGTATTTCGCATTTACACAACTCTTGGGTAAGAGTATCATTTCTATGTATGTAGACATGAAACTGCCTGTGTCGAAAATACCATTTGAGATAGCTCGACCAGGACAGAAAGTGACATTAGACTGGGATATATGGGATGGTAGAATCTGGAAAAGACTTCCGGCAGAGTCAATTACTACAGAAGAGACAAAAGGATTTACACAAAGTGGTTATATCGTAATATCACTTGGAGAAAGTGTCAAGTCTGATTGGCTTGATTGTGACAATCAGATTTGGATAAGAGCATCCAAAAATGGAGAAGTCTCTGCATGTCTGGACTTGTGTAATGTGTGGACAAACCTAATAAAGGTAACATCGGATAATTGTAAGGTAGAACCATTGCCTGCTGGAACAATAAAAAGCACTGTGGATCAGGACGAACGAATAGCCGACATTGTTCAACCATATCCGAGTTTCGGAGGAAATAGCATTGAAAACAAAGAACAATGTGCAGCACGATTAACAGCTCATATGCGTCATCGGAATAGGGCGGTGACACGTAAAGACTATGAGTTGCTGGTATTGGAGTTGTTCCCAGAGATTGAAATGGCGCAGTGTTTCACCATTCCAAAGAAAAACAATAATGTTCTTCCTCTAGTTTGTATCGTTGTGTTCAGCCGTCAGGAAGATAGTGAATATTATCTTTCTTCAGCATGGAAACTTTCAGAGATGGAGCAGACCCTGAAACAATATACTCCTGCAAGTGTACAATTGCAAGTAACGAATCCTCAATACGAGAAAGTTATTGTAAAATGTCGTGCCGCACTTCATAATCATGTAGAGGACAAAGGAAAGGTATTGGCAAACCTTACTACAATCATCGAGAATTATTTTGTACTATGGCAAATAAGGGATGAGTTTCCTGTGCCTGGACAGACTTATTCGTTCAAAGAATTATATTCACGAATAGTCAATCATGAAGATCTGCAGAATATAGAGTCGTTGGAGGTGAATGGCAGACAATACAATGAAAATAGTGATATTGGAGAGGAAGATGATATTATCGGAGGACAGGAGGCTTGGAGTGTACTTCTGCCTGAAATAGAGATTGAACTCATTGAACCGAATAGGGCCGGATGAATAACATAAGACTTGTTTCGGAAAATATAGATGGATTTTATTAAAAAGGTTATATAAGTGATTTCATGGACGATATAAGAGAACCATATATTGTGCAACAGAGCAACGAAGAGGCTCTATACACAAAGTTACAAAAGCAGACGTTAGAGTATGTTCAGCGTTTATCTGGGACAGTGTGGACGGATTACAATCCGCATGACCCTGGTGTGACATTATCCGAGGCTGCAAATTATGCCTTGACAGAAATCGATTATAAGTATTCTTTTCCTTTGATTGACTATCTTGTCGAGGAAGACCGCCCTTTTATCCCTGAACGGTTTGGCTTATTCCCTCCCAAAGATGTCTTTGGTGGTTCAATCGTTACCTTAGATGATTATAAACGCCTTTTTCTGTCAAGCATTCCTGAGATAACAAACCTGCAGATAGATTTTGATGCCTTGACAAGTGCATACAGTGTTAGTTTTGTTAAAACTCCTTTTAAAGGTGAGGAGGAACAGATAGCAAAAAAGATAAGGACGATATACAATGAAAACCGTAATCTCTGTGAATGGCTGGATAAAGTTGAGGTAGCCAAGACTGAAACATTGTTTTTCGAGTCTGAATTTGAGATTTATCCGGGGGAGGATCCTACGACAGTATTGGCGCGCGTTTATTGGTGTATTCTTTATTATCTCTCAGATAATCAGGATTCTGTGTCGTCTAATAAAACAAGAACAGAGTATGAACTATACAAGCAATTATATAATGTTGAGGGTGTTAAGAACTTCCATACCTGTTTTCTGATGAAATCGGGAGTTCCGCAGAGCCGTTTCCCTGATAACTCTACGCTTTTTATCCCAAGTAAGATGGATGATCTGGACGATATTGTGATATATTGCGGAAAGACGAAAGTGAAAATAGATATAGACTTATTCATTGAACGTCTGAGAGCTCTAAGTCTCAGTGGTAGAGCCAATAATGCCAGTGAGACTGGTAGGACAGAACTACCGACAGGTATGTGGCACAATATCTTCGACCATTATCCTATAGCTCATGATATGCCTGATTGCTATCAGTTAAATCCTGATGAGGAAATACCGGCATCTTCATTCGACGCATATATTCATCTGTATGATTGGGTGATGAAAAACGGACTTGATGAGATACAGATATTACCTCGTCTTCTGTCAATTAATAAAGAAGACAACGATTTCATCTACAATGAACGCACAATCTCGTTGAAAAATAATTATCTTGATTTTCTCGATAAATTATATGGGATAGATAGTCAGCCATCATGGCTCTTGGAAGATAATAGTTATGGTGAGACTCCAGAAGAAGCATTGTATAGAAGAATGCGATGTCTGAGAAATGTAACGAAATTACAGAGAGACAGGGCAAAGGCAAAGAATATCAATATGTTGGAAACAAAAGGTAATATTCCTATGATAAAAGAGTGGTTCTGTCTTTTAATCGGAATTGATCCTGACGATGACCATATTGTGAGTAATGTGCTGCCTAAACATAATCTTCTTTTGATTGAACGTAAAAAACATTCATCTGACATAATCAGGCGAGTTGACTCTCTTTTGATTGAAGAAAAAATGATGGATGCCGATAACGTACAGGATGTTTCTTATGTGATATTATCTGAGGATTCAGAAGAAAAGAAAAAAGAATATATTGAAATGCGGATGTTATTGCCATTCTTCAACGAAAACCTGATAACTGCTGATTTATTCAGAAATGGTACTAATCTAAGCAATTACAAGATTGTTAAATCGACTGATGACGAATATATGCTGATGTATCATCATAATGAATTCGCAAGATGGATGAATCTGGGACATGGAACAGATAAGAAAATGTTGGAAACACTGGCTAATATACTAAGAAGGTATTTACGTGAACTTAATCATGAATGCGAAACACTTTATGTTGTTGAACCTGTCTTGGTCGATCAATCACGTCCGTCAGAATTACTCATCGTTTTACCGGCATGGACATATCGATTCCACAAAGCTCGTTTTAGAGAAGAATGTTGCAAATTACTGCGTTCTCTCGTTCCAGCACATTTAAGTGGAAAGATATATTGGATAAGCGAGGCTAAAATGCGTAAGTTTGAATTTTATTATCATCAACTTCTACGAACTTTTACTAATGAAAACCTCTATGAACATCAAAAGCTCTTATTAGAAGCTCTTGAAGAACAATTAGTCGATGCCGAACAAATACAAACCTTAGATGATTCAAATTGATAAAGTTTCGTTTGATTTTATAGTCCCGAAAGAAGAAGTTGCACGTAGCTTATACTCCAATTGGGATGTTTTCTGCCATAAATGCTTTGAGCAAGTGGTGGAAGATTGTTGGGCTATACACGATAATGAAAATGTAACTTATGAGTTTGAAAAAATCGAAATTGATTTAGGTGATATTCCAGAAGAAAACTTTTATGAAGAATATCCAAAGAGATTACGGGAACAACTACATAAACTTTCATTCCCTGCAGCCAAACTGATTAATATGGAGACTGATGGTATTAATGTTGAAGACCATGTAGAAAACATTTTGCATTATCTGAAATTCGGTACATTCGGCAAAGAAAAGAATAAACATCTCGTAAACATAGAAAGTGAGATTGATTGGCTAATGAATCAGTCTTCAACAGCAATTGAAAATTCTATGGCTGTGATAGTAAATTTGATTCTTGCCCAAAATAATGCAGTATTACGTTTGCTTGAACATGTTAATCATATCACGTTCTTATATAAAGTTCTCACTACAATAATCTCATTGCACGAGTGTCGAAAAAGTGATAAAATCCGTGTTTTTATGTCATTCTTAGATTTGAGGAGTGATATAATTTCAAGGTTTATTCGTAAAGCAGATGATTCATCATTATTATATGATGTGGCAGAATTATTAGACGCCTATTCTGTGTATAAAATCCTACATACATATACTTACAATACTACATATTCAAGTATATATTCATATTTATATTGTTTATATGAGTGGCTTATCCAATATTATCCATATTACGATAACAATGCTTCAAGCGATAAATCTCATTTTATAACACATCTTAATCATCAGTTGTTGATATCAATACGTGAAAACCGTGATTTCTCTTGTGTATCCAAGTATGAACTTACACAGAGTTTCTTGCTTCGTGTGTTCGGGAAAGATAAGTATTATACAACACTTAAATCCATATATTCATCCTTAAAAGAACAAGTAAAAGACGAATTCTCAGACTATTATCATAAGCACGAATTATACACAAATCTAATTCGTTTGCATTTTTCTGATAATTTAAATGTAGATAATGGTTTTGAAATGGATATGGTTCAAAATGAAAGGGAATATAAACCTCGTAGAACTCAAACCATACAAGATAATATAAATAACAATAAGATTGACATACTTTCTGATATAACTTCAGGACAATTGTCTGATTTTTTGATGAATAGGCGCTTTGATATGAAAGAAAAACAGGACTTGATCAGACATTTAGTAAATGAACAACCAGATATAATTGTGAGATGGCTCCAGTTTAATGCAGAAAACAAAAATCTGTTATTAACTTATTGTGCTGATATAGTTGATGAAAATCTTATTAACAGACTATTATCGTCAGTCTCAATATCATTTGTTGAATGGGTAAAAGAGAATAAAGACAATATCATTAATAATAAAAATGATATTTCATGGCTGAAAAACAATACAATGGCTAAAGTGGAACAAACATTAAACCACACATTAATATTATTAATAGCCGAAAGTAAAGAATCTCAGATAATTCAGTCCGAGAAATTATATGAATTGTTATTTAAGCAACTAATGAAGGTTAATAATTCTTCAAAGAATGAATACCAATCAATAACGACAACTAAGAAACCATTTAAGATTAAAGCGTATCGCAATATGTTTAATACGTCTTATGATGTGTCAGATAGTGAGTTACATACACTTATATTGCAACTACAGTCATCAGATGATTCGTATATTACAAAATCTCGACGTGTTGCCCAATTTTGGGATAGACATCGCAATTCATATAGCAAAGTAATACATATTCTTACAAAAGAGGACATGCTGTCGTTGTTCATGTGTTATACAAGTGCGTATGCTCAACGAGAGATATTTCGTCAGTTCGCCATAGAGGTTTTTGGATATAATTCATTGCATCTTATGTTGATGTTATTTGATTGGCTTACGTCTCGAAACCGTCATGCTCTATCATATCTCAAAGATTCAAATACTGCAATTACCGTACAAATATTTATATGGCTTATTCGTCAGTTTGAATCATGTTCAAAAGCTTCGGCAGAGGAAACAATCCAATCCTTGTTTATAGCCTTATTCGGTAGCGATAATTCTGCGTCAGTATATAAATATTTTATTGAAGAAGTTGTTGATGAACAAGATAGATTGGTACTAAATATCCAAGATGATAATAAAGAGGGTTCAAAATTAAATGACCTTGAATCAGTCTCAAACGAAAATATGTTAAATGACGAATATGAACAATTGAGATATAAACTCCAATCATCTGCTGTATCAGAAGAATTAAAATATATATACATCACTCGATTCTGGGACAGACATCGCGATTCATATAGCGAAGTAATAAATGTTCTTACAAAAGAGGACATGCTGTCGTTGTTCATGT
>JAIKZH010000088.1 GCA_024682395.1 Bacteroidaceae bacterium | reverse complement strand
TATCATTAGTAAGAGTTCTTATATAAAAATACTCCATGCGATTAATTTTACTATTATACAAGATTATATACGAGCCTTTTTGAACCTTACCTACTTTTGTTTTATCAAATGACGCTGGAATGGCATTGGATAAATAATATGGTTTTGAATAATTTATTTCTTTCCATAGTTCTCCGGTTGTAGCTGAATATAACTTCGAATAATACTTTATTTCATTAGAAGCGAACTCCATTGTAGATATAATCCGTTCTGGTAGCATCGAATTTTTCCATTTAGTTCCAACTAATTGATCTAATGTATATGTTGTTTGAGCATTAACAGCACATGTACTGAATAATGCAAATAATATTGCTAAAATTGTTTTCATAATCAGGATTGAATTAGGATGTTATTATAAGTAGTTTACGTTGCAAATATAATCAATATATGTTATATTGCAAATTTACAGTTCGGTTTTTAATAAAAATTGCCCCAACTCCGAGGAATTGAGGCTTGATTAAATACATTCAACCTGTTTTAATTTTAGGAAGTAGATTAGTCTTTTACTCGGACATAATCAATCCAAACATTTCTAGTTTCTTTTCTTTTAAAATCTGCCTTATGGAATAGTTTTAAACTATCATTAGTCAATGATAGTATTTTATAATATTGCATTATTTCTTTACCATTTCCATATTTTCCATAATATATTACCAAATAAGATCCTTTTGTGACTTTACCGACCTTACTATGGTCGAATGATGTAGGTTTCACATCAGATAAATAATATTTACGCACTACATGAGATTCACGACGAAGTTCTCCGTCCGCTTTCCTTATACGTTTCATTGTACCTTTGATTTCCTCTTTTGTATATTCGTCCATATCTATAATTGTAAAATATGGATTTTTTTCTAATTCTTTAGGAAGAAGCATTCTCCATTTTGTTCCTACTAACTGATTCAATGTATAAGTTTGAGCATTAACAGCACATGTACTGAATAATGCTAATAATATTGCTATTATTGTTTTCATAATCAGGATTTAATTAGGATGTTATTATAAGTAGTTTACGTTACAAATATAATCAATATATGTTATATTGCAAAATTACAGTTCTGTTTATAATAAAAAACTGCCCCAACTCCGAGGAATTGAGGCTTGATTAAATACATTCAACCTGTTTTAGTTTTAGGAAGTAGATTAGTTTTTCACTCGGACAAAATCTATCCAAATATTTCTTATTTCATCCTTGCTTGCTTTATGGAATAGTTTTAAGCTATCGTTAGTTAATGAAATTATCTTATAATACTCCATTGCTTTTATTTTATCATTATACAATATTATATATGAGCCTTTCTTAACCTTCCCAACTTTACTATTATCAAATGATTTAGGTATGACATCGGACAGATAATATGGTTTTGAAAAATTTAATCTAGATCGGATCTCTCCATTAGCTTTACTTACACGTTTATTATTAGTTTTAATTTCACCTGATGTAAACTCTTTTATATCAATAATTGAAGGATAATATGGATGATTTTCTACTTCTTTCGGATATATCATCCTCCATTTTGTACCTACTAATTGTTCCAATGTATAAGTTGTTTGAGCATTAATCGAACAAAATCCGAATAATAGTAATAAAATGCTTAATAATTGTTTCATATTAAATCTTTTTTAAGTTTATTTTTAATTCTTAATCAATTATGGTTATATCTATAAGAGTAATGGTATTGACTTGAGCGTTCAAAATCTGAATAGTTATATTTTCGAATTTCACCATAGTGAGGATCCATACATATAAATTGTCCATACATCGTATAACCCACAATCAAAACTGCATGACCTGTTGTCTGAAAATATGAATCATCATGATTCTCATAATACTGCCATGTTCCCGAATCATCAAAATAACCTGTACTAATGGTTGAGAATACAGGGTGATTGTTATCTAAATTATTCATGATCTCAGAAAAAGATATTTTTTCATAACCATATAATGGAAGTAATTGAATCTCTTCATCACATGTTGTTCCTGGAGAACGATAATTGTCTCCACCATTATATATTTCACGATGGAATAATTCATAATATTTTTGTTCATATACTTCTATCAATTCGCTATAATAATTCGATATTGACATATTCTGATTATATATCAGTGGACCGTATGACATCGCATGACTTGTACAATTATAGTCAGTAAACTGTTTTGGGAAATACTTAGGTATCTTCCAATGAACTAAATGTTCTCCTATGTCTGGAGTATAAACACCCTCGCACGCTCTTTGTTCTACTTTAGGATTCCACCTTTCAAGTTCCTTATTCCAATATTCATCACTCCATTTTCCTCCGCCTTTACCGGCACCTCCCGTAGTTGTGGCATCATCATGCTTTTCGGGTGTTTCCTCATCAACATTACGACAACGATGGAGTTCAATATGTTTGCGAAGCATTGACTCACCACATTTATCACAATTAATTAGAACCTCAGGACATTCGTCGTAATGTGCCTCTAATTTACTTTCTAAAAATGTCTTACCACAAAAAACACATGGTTGCCTGTTTGGTACAATTGTCACTTCATTTATCTCGGCATGATACATCTGTGCACTCACAGTTTGTACATCAACATCAATACCGTATTTAGTCACTACTATTTGCAAATTTACAAATAGTAGCAAAAATAACAAAAACTTTTTCATATTTTTCACTTTATTTTTGGATTGCTATTATTGTCTGACCATGATATTTATCTGCAGACAGACTTACTACATAAGTACCATTCTTAACATTAGGATAGATGGTAAACTTCTGAACTCCCGAATGTAAGGCTCCGATATTAAAACTCTGGACGAATAATCCAGTGTGAGTGTAAAGACTTACCTTGGAACTCTGTACATCCTCTGGAAGTCCGAACTTCACTTCAACCTGATTGGTGTGGGCGACAGGATAAGCATGGATATCACAACGATATGGGTCGGTTTCTGTCTGGGACGTATCCAAATCGGCCTTCACCAGTGACATATACATCGGACGTTCCGGCTCGTTCTGAAGAAGGGAATAGAGACGGAGGTCGCCCGTGAGTGTGTTGCTGAAGTATGAGATTGAAGCGTCATCAAACACATACCTTATCTTCTCGTCACCAAAATAGCGATCGGTCTTCGTTATATAGGTATCCTTGAAGGTAAGAATACCTTCTTTTGACAAGGTGGCACTAAATGGTATTGTGTCTGAGTCTTGTATCCACAATCCGCTGTAACCTTCGTCACTCTTACCAACTGACAGCATAAGGCTCTGTTCCTTCAACACACGCTGGCCGCTCCAATCGTATGTTATAAGCATTCCTCTGTACAATCCACTTAGATCTGCTCGGTTGTTTATAAATGTCTCAACATAAGGCATGGTTTCAGGAACTTCCTGATCATCGGATTCTGTAAGGAGTACTGAATGAGAATCCACTTCAGACTCATCGCGAAGTTGTTCCTCTATGGCTATCACAGCATTATAGTTGGCTGCCTCTGAGAGATATTTCTCTGCCATGTTCTCGTCTTTATCCACTCCGTAACCATTACGGTAACACAGACCAAGCATATACATACAAACTGGTGAGACGCCTATATCAAGTGCCTTTTTAAAACACTTTACAGAGGATTCATAATCCTGTTCACAGCCGAATCCCTTATAGTACATGTAGCCGAGGTCGTAGTTACATACTATAGAACCAAGATCGGCTCCTTTCTCGAAATAGCGGAAAGCTTTAGCAAAATCTTGATGAGACCTGTCGGTTGAAAAATACATAATACCTAAATTATGATAGGCCTTTAGGTATCCTTTTTCAGCAGATTTTTCAAAGTAGTTAATTGCCTTTACAGAATCGACGTCAACTCCTATTCCATTCAAATATGTCATTCCTAATACATTAAAAGCCTTTGGACTTAATGTCTCATCGCTGGTATTCTGAAGGATTTCTATTGCCCAACCCACAGAGTGAGAGTCCGACTTACCTTGTATTATGTTTATTGCTTCATCGAAATCCTCAGGGATATCTTGTGCTACCACATAGACAGATATTGCCATAAAGAATAATGGTAGCATTCTTTTTATTATATTCATTTTTACCATAAAAGATTTGAGTTTATTGTTTTTTCTTTCTTTTTATTAGCCAGAAGTTCTTTCTGACGTGACGACTCATACAGTCTTACTGAAAGCGGTTGCTGCTTCCATAGTTCTGACAGATTGTTCTTCAGAAGTTTCTCGTTGTCGCCATACATATCATGAATATTCATTTCATGTATAAAATATGCAATTACGTTTCCACGTTCTTCAGCACTATCAAGTTTTTCGGTAAGACCTTCTGTCTGAAGTTTCTGCCATAAATCATTAGTTTTCTTTTTTGCCATTGGCATGTTCTTTAAAGTAAGAACAGCATTCAACTGAGTCTTTGTGAGATTTTTCTTCAAACAATCCATTACAATTGCATCATAGTTGAATCTCGGATCTTCACGCAGTTTCTTTGCAATGCTCAACCCTGTATCCATGATATTCCTATATTGAATACTATCTGTTTGCTTATGTATATAGAAAATATACAATGATCGTTGGATACATTCACCTGCCAGTTTATCTGTGAATGGCAACATACGGACATCTATTGAATCCTGATAGAGGTAGTCGATCTCTTGTTTCTTCTTGAAACGTTTAACAGGATCCTTCTCGATAAAATCGTAGATGTGCTTTCTGAATTCACGCTCTTCACATAAGCGGCTCAAATAATCGCGATACTCATGCCATACTCCATACTTGACTTGAAGTTCAGAGAAGGCATCTGCAGCGGAGACATGCGCTAAAAGCGACAATTCCGACGGATGCTCCTTGGCTACATTCATTTCTTCTTCCGTGAAAGGAATAACCTGTGAAAACGCACTTGAGACGTAAAGCACAAGTGCTGAAATCATGAGGAATCTCTTTTTCATTAGCTTTTTGTTTTTGGGGTTAATATTTAATATTAGCCGTGCTATACGACGACTTTATTCACATAATGACTGGTTTAGATATCTCATTGCATAGGCTTTTATATAGGAGGTCTCTTCCGACTCTATCTTTACTGGCTTTTCCGTTATCTCCACGGCCATCGTTCGTGCAGCACTATGGTTTCCAGCCTTCTCATAAAGGAGAAGCATAAGGTATTTTGTAGAGAAATTACCAGGAAGCATATCCGACAGCCGTTTCATCATTGATATGGCATTAGGCAAGTCTCGGTTTCTCTCATAATAGTCTGATACTGATAGCATAAGATTAGGAGAGGATGTATATCTTAGTGCCTCACGTCCATATTCTATTGCTTTCTGATAGTCGCCACTGGCTGCCGAGTATTCACTGTAAAACGTATAGTATGCCTCGGACGTACCAATCATATTGCGCAATGAGTCCAATCGACTTTTCGTAACAGAATTAGTCTGTTTGTATAAATCTTTATATTGCTTCAACATTGACTGAGCTATAATAAATCTAGTATTCAAAAACAAGACCAACAATGAAATCAACAATAATGGTAGAATTGTTAATTTCTGATTTGACAAGAAATATAGTTTTTCTTTATCTGAACTCTTTATCATTGATGTAACACATAAGAACAAAAGCCATGGTATGTTTGTCAAGATAATAAAATTCACTGCCGACATTACCATATAGGCGACAACTATGGATAGGCTGAATACATCACGTCTGCGGATTGTTTCCCATACAAAAAAAATATAAAAGCCAACAAGAAACAACATGCCTGCGATTCCTCCCTCTGCGCCCTGTTCCAAATAGTCATTATAAGCGGAGATCACTCTGGATGTCAGAATACTATGTTTTCGTTCAGTCTCATGAGTAGCAAAGTATTCCGACACATAATTATTATAGGAGCGTTCAAACATTCCGTAACCCACTCCTGCAGGATTATCTACAATCATTGCAAATGTCTGCTTCCATATAAAGATTCTGCCATCAGCCGAACTCTGTTTTATCCTATACATATAAACAGACAAAAATCCGACAAGGAGACATACTATGACTGCAACCAAAATCACTAACGATCTCCTAACCGTCCGTATCCTTCCGTGATAGTGCATAGCAAAGGCGATGGTTCCCATAATAAATATGCCAATATAAGCAGTGCGACACCGTAACACAAATATGAATATAATCGACAAAATCAAAAGAATAGAGTTAATATAAATATAACATTGTCTAGATATCATTCTTATCAAAAATGGAGAACAAGTCACTAATAATATCGCAGTAACATTTGGATTATCTCCACATCCTGTCAACTTGAAATATGAGCTACCTGTATCTAATATTCCCAAATACTGAAGTAATAGATATAAAATATAAATAGAAACTATCAACATTACTCCTTTATCTATATCTTTATCTGTAATTATACCAGATTTGATAATTGCATGAAGTAAAATTGCAAATACAAGCATACTTATATCATTAAATAACACATAATATTCAGAGGAGGTAAATATTAATCCATGAAATATCATATAGATAATCCACAATGATATATATATCATAATACGGGTTACCTTAAAGATTTGTCTTGACATCAAACAAACAATCAAACAAATAGCACACATTAGCATTCTTACCCAATTAGCACACAATATAGTGGACATAGAAGAATACACAAACAATCTAGTATCTATGCAACTTAATATACATGACAGATACCACAAAAACATCATAATATTCCTTAGGTTTATCACCATATATAATTACTTTTTCATCATTACGCAAATTACATTGTCGCAATTATGACTAAAACAATGACGACATTTAGACTACAATATTCGTCATTTTCACATTAAAAAAATTATTAACTGCTTGAAACAACAGAGAGACTTGACTCTGCAGACAAATAGGTGTTACTTACACTTTTTCTTCCTTATTTAATATTATAAGGTGATAGGATAAGACATACCGATGATTTGCTGTGTCGTTCCGCTGTGTGCATAAATCCTTGATGT
>JAIKZH010000086.1 GCA_024682395.1 Bacteroidaceae bacterium | reverse complement strand
AATGTCTCTGATGATGTGTCTGCATGCTTTTTCTTACGAATAAACTCGCAGATAAAGCCTTCATCCACTCCATTATCCCTTGCAGGGTACCAACCTGGAAAAAGAAAAACCTCGCTCTCGCTAAAAAACAGATTTTTATGTGAGATACAATTGATTAATTTTTTCGGTTTTTTCTTTTACTGATTTCAGCGCATGAAATGCAACGGAGAATGATGATAAAGGATGGTGTAAACTTGTTTACAGACATACTTAACCAGCATTAAACGCATATCTTGAAAAGACAAATCAGTAAAAGAGTTTTTTGAGTTTTTTTGTTAAAATGAGAATCAGTAAGTTGGATACAGAGATATGGCGGTGATTCTTTGATGTTTTTGCTAGATTCGCGCGGACAAAGATTTTTCATCTATTTTAAATGCTTATGAGTAAGAAGAAAATTATACAAGCAATGACAGTGGATCTCTCATTGCGCTTTTTTCTTGGAATGTATAATCAGTTGTCTGATGATTATGAAGTGGTATATGTAGGCTCTAAAACTAATGAAGGAGAAGCATATAAACTTCCTAAAGGGGCAAGATTTATTGATTTGTATATGGAACGCCATATCTCTTTGTGGCAAGACTTTAAATCCCTTATTAATCTAATTAGATTGTTCCGTAAGGAGAAACCATATATGGTTCATTCTATAACCCCTAAGGCTGGATTATTATGTATGATGGCTGCAAGGGTGTGTGGAGTTCCTATAAGAGTGCATACCTTTACCGGACTTATATGGCCTACTGCTGTGGGCTTAAAGAAGAAAATCTTGATGCTTACGGATAGAATCACTTGTTTCTGTGCTACTCATATCATACCTGAAGGGGAAGGTGTAAGAAACGACCTTCTTAATAATGGTATAACTCATAAACCAATAAAGGTGTTGGGATATGGTAATATTAGCGGAATTGATATGGTTAGATTTAGTAGAAGACCAGAAGTCGTAGCAAAAGCTGAGAAATTATCTGATAAGAATTGCTTTACCTTCCTTTTTGTTGGTAGGATTGTTGGCGACAAAGGTATCAACGAACTGATAGAGGCTTTCACAAGATTACAATCAAAGTATAATAACGTAAGACTATGGTTGATTGGTTGGTTCGAAGATAATCTTAATCCAATTTCTGATACAACTCGCCGTATTATTAAAGAGAATGATGGTATTGTAACTCTTTATGAGAAATTCGATGATGAACTATTGGCATATTATGCAGCTTCTGATTGCTATGTGTTCCCAAGTTATCGTGAAGGATTCCCTAATACTGTTTTGGAGGCTGGTGCTTTAGGACTTCCCTCAATCGTGACTGATATCAACGGCAGTAGAGAGATTATCACTGATAAGATAAATTACGATCCCAATGCAACATCTTCTTCTGATAATGATTGCCTCAGTGATGAAACAATGAAGATTCATGATAATGGTATTGTGATTCCATCGAAAAATGTGGATGATTTATTACGTGCAATGGAACTCATGTATAATAATGAAACTCTACGAAAGAAAATGGCTTCTAATGCACGAGATATGATAGAATCCCGATTTGAACGCAAATTTGTAAATAAATGCCTGCTCGATTTCTATAAAACACTATTATAGGCAACAAGTTATGAGCAACTTGGTGTAATGGATAATTGAAAATTGACAATTGATAATTATTGCTTATGCAATGATTTAAACATATCAAGATATGTCGGGGATTTTTTATAACTTCGTTAAAAATCTGGGACTCTTTGAGTCAGAAATCTAATTTGAGGAAATCTAGAGTTCTTCGAACTAGAAATGAAAGCATCGGGGATGCTTTTAAGGTTATTGTACATACTCCTAATTGAATGAGGGAAAATAAGGTTATAGTTTATTAAATGAACGAAGAAATATCTTAGGTGAATGTATGGATTTGTTGAGAAACTATAATAAACAAATGAAACCTATCCGTGATATTGTAGGTGTCGCTATGGAAGTTTACAATGAATGGGGATGTGGTTTGTTGGAGTCAGCGTATGAAACAGGTATGGAACATGTCCTAAAAGCTTCAAATCATATAGTTGAACGGCAAAAGTTATTGCCAATGTATTGGAAGGGTGAGAAACTTGATGATTATTATAGGATGGATCTTGTTGTAGATGATATTATTGTTGAATTAAAAGTATGTAAGTTCATATCTCATGAACATCGTCAACAATTGCATAATTATATGCGTTTAACTCAAAATACATATGGATTGCTTATAAACTTCACCAATGATCGAGTTTATTCTGAAGCATATAAGTTATTCAATAATGGAGAAATAGAAAAGGTTGATATACAAATTGGTTATTGCGGATGTGATTAATTCTGTGGGGATTCCTACTAATGAATAATAACAATATAAATTCTTAGCACAAGATAATATTGCTGGGCAATATTGATTTTATTTCTGGCTCGTAGAGCCCTAGATTTACATAATCTAATCCTCACCTCAACAAAGATTAAGAATAAATTCTTATCTCTGTATTCGGTTCGTCAAGATTTCCTCAACTAAGATTTCTAGTTCGAAGAACTCTAGATTTCTAACGAAGTTATAAAAAAACAATATTGCGCAGCAATATCATTAGGAGCAACGAAATAATTATCAATTATTAATTATCAATTGCGCTTATGCGCAATATTTCTGGCTCGCAGAGCCCAAGATTTCCTCAATTAAGATTTCTGACTCGAAGAGTCTAAGATTTCTAACGAAGTTATAAAAAAACAATATTGCGCAGCAATATCATTAGGAGCAACGAAATAATTATCAATTATTAATTATCAATTGCGCTTATGCGCAATATTTCTGGCTCGTTAGAGCCCTAGATTTCCTCAACTAAGATTTCTGACTCGAAGAGTCTAAGATTTCTAACAAAGTTATAAAAAATCCCCGACATATCTTGATATGTCCAAAACCATAGCATAAGCAATAATTATCAATTGTCAATTGTCAATTCTCAATTGTGGCTCCGCCACCTGATTATCGATTATGAATAAAACATATATTAACTGTGTAAAACGCCCGATTGGTTTTCTCGGGGCATTGATGGCACTGATTGTATGTGCTCCAATTCTGTTAGTGACTTTTGTTTGGTTACATTTTGCAAACAAAGGTGCTGGAGTCTTCTTCTATCAAGAACGCCCTGGTAAGGATGAAAAGATATTCAAGGTCATTAAATTTAAAACAATGACTGAGGAACGTGATGAGAACGGACAACTTCTACCTGATGAACAAAGACTTACAAAGGTGGGTAAATTCATAAGAAGTACAAGTATTGACGAACTCCCACAGCTGATTAATATATTGAAAGGGGATATGGCATTTATCGGGCCACGTCCATTACTCACACAATATCTGCCTTTATACTCAGAACAACAGCATCACCGCCACGATGTCCTCCCAGGAATCACAGGGTGGGCTCAGGTCAATGGACGCAACAATATCTCATGGACTAAGAAATTTGAATATGATTTATGGTATGTACAGCATATTTCTCTTCTCTTAGATACTAAGATCTTCTTTATGACAATAAAGAATGTCTTCTGCCGTACAGATATTAATAACGATAATGCTGCTACCATGTATCCTTTTGATGGGAATAACTAACAACAAGTTCATAACTTGCTGTAATTGATAATTATACACAATCAATGCATTGCAATATCTACAAGTTGCATGCAACTTGCCTATTTCTGGCTCGTTAGAGCCCAAGATTTACATAATCTAATCCTCACCTCAACATAGATTGTAAGTCAACTTACATCTCTGTATTCGGTTCGTCAAGATTTCCCCCATATAGATTTCTAGCTCAAAGGGTCCCAGATTTCTAACGAAGTTATAAAAAATCCCCGACATATCTTGATATGTCCAAAACCATAGCATAAGCAATAATTATCAATTGTCAATTCTCAATTACGCTTTAGCGTCATGATTCTCAATTGTGGCTCCGCCACCTAAGTAGGAATGCAAGAACAGATACTGATTACATTATTAAGAATAGCCATGACTGGACATGATGAAGATATTCGTTATGTCATAGATCATGGTAAAAAAGTTGATTGGAACTCTATTCTGACAATTGCGCAAAAGCAGAATGTGGCTTGTGTCGCGTTCGACGGCATTCAAAAATGTTTTTCTCTTGATAACACCACAAAAGAGGATATTGGCATGACTATGCCAATGATGGCTAACTGGATTAAGATATATAATTCTAATAAAGACAGATATAATCTTCATGAGGCAATTTTTCATGGTTTGGTTGACACTTTTGATAAGTATGGAATAGAACTGCTTTTATTAAAAGGATTAGGCGTTTCTAAACTTTATCCTGTCCCAAGTTCACGTACATGTGGGGATATTGATATATTTCCTCGATGGATTGACGGTAATCAGTTGAATGAACAAGGACTTAAAGCCAGCGAATTCATCGATAAATTCGCAGAGAATAAACATATAAGTGTGGAACACGAGAATCCTAAACATTCAGTTTTTGTCTTGAAAGATGTTACCATCGAGAATCATGTGTCTTTTATGGATATTGAGTCTATTCCTTTTGAAAGAGAAATAGAGCAAACCTTAATTGATTATATTAAAAAGGAAGGACTTACCTCTGTGACTGATATGGAGTATGCTTCGTTGACACAACAAGAACATAGTGCTTCCCCAACAATGAAAACACTGCCTCCTAATGCTAATTATATATTTCTTCTACGCCATATGGCGAAGCATTTTAGAGCATATCAATCTCTAAATTTGCGACAGATAATGGATTTTGGGGTATTCCTAAATTATTATAGAGAAGAACTTGATATCGAAAAGCTCAAACAGAATATAATTGTATTTAAACATGTCCTAATAAATGATCTGATGGTTACTATTGCTGAGAAGTTCACAGGATATGATTTAAGTTTTGCCTTAATAGAACCTTCAAAGGTGTATCCCAAGGATCAAGACCGAATAATCGATGATATCTTTCATGGCAAACATAGTTATTCAGTCAAACAGAACAACTCATTCTTGTATTCTATCATAATTATGCTTAGACAACATTGGAAACATAAATATATCCCTGATAGTTTTATTGAACGCTCTTTATATGCTGTAAAACGAGCTCTCCATATTGCGAGTTGAAAGCTACATTAACAGAGAAGGGATTTTACATAACCCTAACTGGTTGAAAGTTATTTTATAACAGAACGAAACAATAAAAAGTATAATCAATAAAATATAATTAATCACTATGAAAAAATTACTTTATTTAATGGTTTTGATTGTTCTTGGTGCTTGTAATGGCAACGGAACTCAAGGGCAGAATGAAAATGATTCTATTGATACAGCCTTAAACATTAAGGATTCAATAGCTGACGATAGTGTTGATTTCTCTCAGATTGTGCCAGTTTATTGTACTGAACGCGGTAGTTGTATTTATATTTACGAATCCGACGAGGATTCAATCAGCAGAAGTAAATATGTAAAGAATTATTCTGTTTTGTTCGATGGAAACGAGCGAATCGGTATAAAATATAAAAAGCGTCAAATCGGTAAGGCTGGTAAGGGCGAACTTATATATATACCTAAATACGAGTCTCATATGCCTGGAGTATTGTTCCAGCTTGAACCACATAAACATAAACTGAGTGGTTTCTATTATGCTGTGACCCAGAAATTTCTCGACAATAATACTGTTGTCGATGTTAAGAATACTACCGGACAGAACGAAAAGATGCCTGCCGACTTGAGAACAAAACTGGAGGCTAAATATAAAAACAAGATTACAGCAAGCCGTAAATGTGCTTCCATAGATGGAGGAAAGGCAAATCTTTATACAGCCCAATTTGTCCCAGGAAAAGACTCTTGTCTGGCTGTTAGAGTGCTACAAGACGGAGATAAAACCTATATCTATGAAGACTATGCCAAGGTGTGGCCGGGCGAAGGTCCTTCATGGCATGTCGATGATGAAGGCGAGTATGTGCCAGTGCATGTGCAGATTGCAGTACGTGATAAGAACGGACTAAAACTGTTCTTTTCTGAATTTGCTCCAGAGTCTTCATCTTTCGGTGTTATTTATACAAAGAAGGATAAGTTGTATAATGAGTTTTATTCATCATATTATAACTATGTGGATTATAACGACGACTCCCTCCCTGCGCCAAAGGAAGCATTCTTTAAAATATGGGAAAAATGTTTCAATGAGGAAACCCCATTACCTGAATCGTATAGGAAGATTGATATTGATGCCGACGATTGTGATGAGATTCTCCTAAAGAGTTCCAGTGAGGATGGAATGTTGTTCATGGCATTATTCACATGTAAGAACGGTGTGCCTAAATTGGTATGCAGTGGTGACATATATACTTCATACAAGATTTATCAGGACATCTTCTATATCTTATTCAGTCATAAGAACATAGAAATTATTGATGCCTTCAAACTTTCAAACAGTCAGGTTGTAGAAAAAGCCACTGAATCTCGTGAGTATCTTGATTCTGACGATGAAGATATTCATATTGATTATGAATGGAAATATGCAAAAGGCAACGCAAAACCTGTGATTTCAACGAAAGAAGTGGCGATAAAACTGACCAAACATATTGATGATGCCTTTGATGCCAATACACAATATGGCTGGATTGCCTTTGATGAATAAGCATTTAAATTTAGTGTATTTTATTTTCAAAGACTAATATAATGAGAAAAATACTTACAGTCGGGGTCTATGATATGTTACATATCGGACATATTCTTCTTTTTAAACATGCAAAAGAATTAGGGGACCATCTAATAGTTGCGGTACAAGATGGTGATTCCATCTTGAAATATAAACCAAATACCCACATGGTTTATACTACCGAAGAACGTATGTTTATGGTCGCTTCAATAAAATATGTTGATGAAGTTGTTACCTACGAGGATGTTGATGTTGATATTCAGAATATCGATTTTGATGTATTTGCTAAAGGCCCAGACCAATGTCATGCAGGTTTCCAACGTGCAGTAGAATGGTGTAAGGCTCATGGAAAAGAAGTGGTCACAATTCCAAGAACAGAAGGTATTTCTTCGACGTTACTCCGTGAATATTCAAGAAGTAAGTAAATGCAATCAATAGAAATTCTTTATAAATTACAACGTATAGCACTTGGTAATGAAACTGATTTATCATTACCAGATAGTATTGATTGGGAGGAAGTAATAAAACTTTCTTATTCACAGGCTGTTCCTGTTCAGACATGCGAAGGATTGGAATCCCTATATGAGAAGAATCCTGATATGAGTATCGAGTTGGATTCTCCTAAATATGAGGATTTGCGTTTTGAATGGTGTGGACAGAAATTGGTATTGGAAGAACTGAATAAACAACATGACAAGCGAGTTGCTCAACTTACAAAAATATTTGCTGAACATGGATTCAGAACTTGTCTGCTTAAAGGACAAGGATGTGCGTTGATGTACCCAAATCCTTCTGTCAGAAATTGTGGTGATATCGACTTGTGGGTCGAAGGCGGACGAAATAAAGTATTGGCATTGCTGAAAGATAATTGGAACGTTCATCATATAGTTAATCATCATGCGGAAGTGGATTTCTTTAAGGATGTAGCCGTTGAGATTCATTATATTCCTGCATGGTTGTATAACCCAATAAAAGATGCAAAACTGCAACGATTCTTCAATGAGGAAACTGATGCTCAGTTTTCTAATATGACAGAAAAGGGCTTTGCCGTTCCAACCATCAAATTTAATCTTGTGTATCTTGCCGTACACCTATATAAGCATATTTATGAAGGTAATGTCACCCTAAAACAACTGACTGATTATTATTATCTGTTGAAGCAAACAACAGACGAGGAACGTCAAAACGCATATCTATTCTTTAAAGAACTTGGACTTGAAAAATATATTGCATTCTTGATGTATAGACTAAAGAATGATTTAGGTCTTGCCGATGAATTCCTACTTTGTCAACCTCACAAATATCATTACAGACCCCTCTCTGAAATGGTGTGGTTATATCCGTGGAAAATCGCTCATTGGGTGTGGAGAAAATGGCGCTAAAGCGCCACGATTATCAATTGTCAATTATGAATTATCAATTGCAACTCTGTTGCCTGTTACAAAGTAATATCCTCAGGGATCAATATTTAAGTTAAAAGGTGATTATTTATACATAAAATAAGTATTATTTTTTTAATTTTAAAAACAATTATTACATGAAAAAGGTTGTATTATTTATTGCATTAATTACATTTGTAGTGAATGCCGCAATGGCAAAGTTAGACAAAAATTTAAAGTGTACCCTCACATTGCTCGATGGAACAACAGTCTCTGGGTATATGGTTGATTACAAAACAAAAACAATCTCAGATGGACCAACTCATTTGCACAATATGGTTAGTTTGAAAATTGCGTCAAAGCCAGATGGGGAAGGTGTTGAGTATTCTGCCAACGATTCTAAGAAACTGGTCATTAAAACCAAAGAAGGAGACTCTGAGTTCTTGTCTGCATATATTATGAAGAACTGCACAAGACCTAAAAACATGAAACATGGTAAGACTAAGTGCTTTATTGCTGTTATATATAAGCAAAAAGGTGTTTATGGATTAGTCTCTGAAGCATCTGACTTTATAACATATCGTTCATTTAATGATGTTGTATCTTCAAAGATATCTACCATTACGTATCTCTATTGTCTTGAGGGTGACGAGGTCGTTATCCCATACTGGAACCCTTCTGATAAATTAACTATTGGCGCAAAGGGTGGTTTACGTTTATGCTTTGAACGCTTCCCAAAGGTAGTGGAATACATTAAAAGTGATGAATTCAGTATGAAAATGATGAAATCAAATCCACTAAATATCCTTGACATAGTGGGGGCTTATAAATAAAATCGTGGCAACGGAGTTACAATTATCAATTCTCAATACTCCGTCACCTCGTTTCCTAAACAACAAGTCGTTTTCGGCTTGTTGTTTTAGTATAAAGATGTTGAATTCTGCTAAAAACATATAAAATTTTGATAATTAATGGGTGGGTTATGATAAATAATCGGATAATTTCGGTAATTTTGCATTCGTGTATGTCATTTTACAACGATGTGCTAAGTATTTATCATATTTAATCTAAAACGAAATCTGAATAACTTATGATGACAAATGCTGTAAAATATTTGTTGGCAATCAACATAATAGCATATTTAATATGTCTGATTTTTCCGTTGGACAGTATATGCGCTCTTTACTATATATTTGATCCATTGGGACGATTCCAACCATTTCAGTTAATAACTTATATGTTTATGCACGGAGGTACAATGCATATTTTCTTTAATATGTTTGCTCTGTGGATGTTTGGCAGACATATAGAAATGGTGTGGGGTACAAAACGATTCTTAATATACTACTTCATCTGTGGTATCGGGGCTGCTGTCTTTCAGGAATTGGGACAATTAGCCGGACTTATCAACCCTTATTCAATGACTGTAGGTGCCAGTGGCGCAGTATATGGTATTCTGTTGGCCTTCGGCATGCTTTTCCCTAACGAAAGGATGATTATTTTCCCGGTTCCGGTACCAATAAAAGCAAAATTTGTTATAGCTGGTTATATCATAATCGAGATTTTCGCTGCTTTCTTCTCTCGTGATAATGTCGCCCATTTAGCTCACTTGGGAGGTCTCGCTGTCGGTTTTGTGTATTTCCTTACTTGGAAACTTATGGGATATAAAGGTATGGGTAGCTTTAAGTCTAAGTCTTCCACAAATTATAATAAATGGCAGAATACTACAACTCGTCCAACCATGAAGGTTGAATATAATCGTAATGAATATGCACGTGACGAACGTAGTCGCGACTACCAATACAATGAGGAACGTAATCGAAGAAATGCCCAGATTGACGAGATATTAGACAAAATACGTAAATCTGGATATGAGAGTCTTACTGACGAAGAAAAACAAACACTTTTTAATGCTAATAAGAAATAAACGATGAGATATGTGAAGAAGACAATTACGTGGATTTTGCTAATATTGAATATAATTTCAATCTTAGCCCTTATATTGTGCTCATATGCACAGTATATAAGTCCTCATGATTGTCCGCATATGTCAATCCTTGGCATGTTATTGCCTGCGCCTTTATTCTTTACAATCTTGTTTATTCCTATATGGCTTGTATTTAAATACAAATATTCTTTATTAAGTATTGTCGCTCTAATTATTTGTGCAAGTGCATTGAGAGCATACTGTCCGATTAATCCATTTGTTGCGAAACCACCGAAAAATGCAGTAAGATTTATGTCGTATAACACATATGGTTTCGGGTATCTGCAGAAAAGTTGGAAGGACAACGATGTGCTGAATTATATTGTAAACATAGATGCCGATATCTTGTGCCTTCAGGAAATCGAAGGTTTTAATGACGATTCGGTTCAAATGATCTTACATGAAGCATATCCGTATATCATGTGCGACAATGAAAAAACTCCATTACTTGCCGTATTGTCTAAGTATCCGATAATAAGTGCCGAACCTATAAACTATCCTGACACCTATAACTCAAGTTGTATATTTAAGATTTTGTACGATAATGGCGATACAATTGCTATAATCAATAATCATTTGGAATCTTATAGATTTACTCGCGATGAACGTGAAACCTTCAACGAGATGGTGAAGGAAACTGCTGATTATCATAATTATGGTCAACATGCTGATACCTTGCAGAATGGTGCACGATGGGATGAGTCATTATCACTACTGATCGACAAATTAGAGAATGCAAATGCAAAAAGAAGCCAACAGGTTGACACGCTTGTTGAGATAATCAATAATATCACATGTCCATATATTATTGTTTGTGGTGATTTTAATGATTCACCTATTTCCTATGCCCATCAAAAACTGACCCGACACCTCAACGATGCATACACAAGAACCGGTAACGGACTGGGAATCACATACAATAGAAATCATATGTATTTTCGTATAGATAATATCTTAATATCTGAAAACATTACACCATACAAAGCAAAAGTTGATAAATCTATACGTGAAAGTGACCATTATCCTATTTTTTGTTCATTAGAATTGCAATAATTACAAAAAAAGCATTATCTTTGCGAACTTGAAAGGGTGTACTTTGTGTGCATGCTGATTTTTATTGTGCGCTATATCATGATAATGACAAATGTCAGATTGTATTAAAAGCACCTTCAACGAATTAAAAAACAATAAACAATAAAACTATAATTAAATTATTTTACAACAATGCAAAACAAAGGATTTGTTAAGTTTTTAGCTATTGCGCTAACACTTGTCTGCATCTTTTATCTTTCGTTCTCTGTTGTTACTAGCTATGTCGAGAACAAAGCATCTAAGATGAGTGAAGAAGACGCTGAAGTCTATCTGGATTCGCTAAACACAAACAATTTCTACCTCGGTTATAACCTAAAGCAATGTCGTGAAACTTCAATAGGTCTTGGTTTGGACCTTAAAGGTGGTATGAACGTAATGCTTGAAGTTTCTGTACCTGAAGTAGTTAAAACTTTGGCCAATCACAGCACAGATTCAGCTTTTGTTAAGTCAATTGACGAGGCTAGTAAACAGGCTGTAGAAAGTCAGAACGATTTTATCACACTTTTTGTCAAAGCTTTTAAGAAGAACGCACCAAATGGTCGCTTGGCTCAGATTTTTGCCAACCTCCAATTGGATGGCAAAGTAACTTCTTCAAGTACTGATTCTGAAGTTGAGAAGGTTTTACGCGAAGAAGTAAATTCTGCCGTAGATAACGCTTTTGTCGTTCTTCGTACTCGTATTGACCGATTCGGTGTGGTTCAGCCTAATATTCAGAAAGTTGAAGGTCAGTCTGGACGTATCATCGTTGAACTTCCTGGTATTAAAGAACCTGAACGTGTACGTAAACTCCTTCAGGGTAGTGCAAACCTTGAGTTCTGGGAGACTTACGATGCTCCAGTGGTTACTCCATTGCTCGTTCAACTTAATACTGCACTCCGTGATGGTTTGGTAGTTGACAATGATTCAGTAGCAACTGATTCTACTGCTCAAGATAACAAGGCAGAAGTTGCTGAAGCTAAAACTGAAAAGAATGATTCTGCTAAGAAAGCAGCAGAAAACCTTCTTTCAAAAGTAGCTGCTAACGATATTGCTAACTCAGGAAACAAAAAGATTGATAAAAAGAAGTTGGCTCAAGAAGTCGGACCTCTTTTTGCTGTTCTTAACCCAATTAACGTAAATTCAGGATGTTTAGTTGCTGTTGCTCTTGCTTCAGATACTGCTGAAATCAATGCAATGCTCAATAGTGAAGTTGCTAAACAAATTTTACCAGCTAACTTAAGCCTCAAATGGGGTGTTAAGGCTGACGAACGCGATAAGACTGGTAAACTCTTCGACCTCTATGCAATACGTATAACTGGTACTAACGGACGTGCTCCAATCGAAGGTGAAGTCGTAACTGAAGCTAAAGGTGATTTCGACGAGTTTGGTAACCCTGTCGTAAGCATGAAGATGAATGCTGAGGGTTCACGTAAATGGGCTTCTCTTACTGAAGCTAATGTTGGTCACTGCGTGGCTATCGTTCTTGATAACGTAGTATATAGTGCTCCTAATGTAAGAGGCAAGATTGATGGTGGAAACACTCAGATTAGTGGTTCTTTTACTATTGACGATACAAAAGACCTTGCAAACGTGCTTCAGTCAGGTAAGATGCCTGCTCCAACACAAATCGTACAGGAAGATATCGTTGGTCCATCTCTTGGTGAAGAATCAATTAAAGCAGGTTTCTTGTCATTCATCATTGCATTCGTAGTATTGATGGTTTATATGTGCTTGATGTATGGCTTGCGTTCAGGTATGGTTGCAAACTGTGCTCTCTTGCTGAACTTCTTCTTCACATTAGGAATACTCACATCATTGCAGGCTGCACTTACAATGTCTGGTATTGCCGGTATGGTACTTACTTTGGGTATGGCGGTCGATGCTAATGTGCTTATCTACGAACGTACTAAGGAAGAACTTAAGGGCGGTAAGAAACTCAAAAGCGCAATCGCTGATGGTTATAGCAACGCATTCTCTGCAATCTTGGACTCTAACGTAACATCAATCATCACTGGTGCTATCTTGTTCTTCTTCGGAACAGGTCCAATCAAGGGATTCGCTACAACCCTCATCATCGGTATCGTTTGTTCATTCTTTACTGCAGTATTGTTAACTCGTATCGTTTATGAACACTTCCTCAACCGCGATAAGTGGACTGATTTGACATTTACTACTCCATTCTCAAAGAATATGATGCAAGGAACTAAGTTTAAGTTCATGAGCTCATATAAGATATCATTTGCAGTATTCGGAGTTGCTCTTTTAGTAAGTATCGCTTCTTTGTTTGTACGTGGTCTTAGTCAGTCAATCGATTTCACTGGAGGTCGTAACTATAAAGTTGAATTCGTAAACGAGGTGTCTTCTGAAGCAATTCAATCTGCTTTGGATAAGAATTTCCAAGCTAAGATTGCTAACGAAAAAGACGTTGACAAGGTAACTGTTCAGGTTCTTGCCCTTGGTACTGAAAAGAAGATGGT
This sequence comes from Bacteroidaceae bacterium, assembly GCA_024682395.1. Taxonomy (GTDB): domain Bacteria; phylum Bacteroidota; class Bacteroidia; order Bacteroidales; family Bacteroidaceae; genus Colivivens. The sequence goes on along the minus strand of JAIKZH010000086.1, from coordinate 25,088 downwards.
TCGTATCTCTACAAACTATCGTATTAATGAGAATGGCCAGAATGTTGACGAAGAAATTGAGAAGGTAATTTATGAAACTCTTGTAGAAGGTGGACAAATCGATGGTAAGAGTGTTAGCTTTGATCACTTTAAGAACCGTGACGAACGTGAAGGTGGATCAATCATCAGCTCTCAGAAAGTTGGTCCTTCTATCGCTGAAGATATAACATACGGAGCTATATGGTCTGTTATCCTTGCTCTTGTTGCTATCTTCGTATATATCCTTATCCGATTCCGTAATGTTGCATTCTCTGTAGGTTCTGTAATCGCATTGACTCTCGATACAGTTCTAATCATTGGTGTATATTCATTATGCTATGGATGGATTGGTTTCTCTCTCGAAATCGACCAGACATTTATCGGTGCTATCCTTACTGCAATCGGTTACTCAATCAACGATAAGGTGGTTATCTTCGATAGAATTCGTGAAGAATTGAACCTTTATCCAAAACGTGATAAACAACAAATCTTCAACCAATCATTGAACTCAACTCTTGCTCGTACGATCAATACATCTGTTTCAACATTGATCGTATTGCTTTGTATCTTCATCTTCGGTGGTGAAAGCATTCGTTCTTTCTCATTTGCAATGATCCTCGGTGTACTTATTGGTACATGCTCTTCACTCTTCATTGCAGCACCTACAGCATATCTTGTTCTTGGACGTAAAATCCAAGAAACAGATGATGAAGCATAATCATACCCCCTAACTTACCATTCGTAATGGGAATGTTATATTGGGGCAACATATAAATAAGAGGGTGCCCTTTTAGGAGAGCACCCTTTTTCTATATAAACTACATAAATCACATATATTTAACAAATAAAACATGACACAAAATGGAAAAGACTATTAAAGTAGCTATCGTCGGATTTGGTAATATCGGCCAATACGCTCTTGAAGCAGTTGAAGCTGCTTCTGACATGGAATGTGTAGGTATTGTTCGCCGTAACGTAAAAGCTGGAGAAGAAACTATCAACGGACTTCCTGTTGTAACTGACATCAAGCAATTAGGTAAAGTTGATGTTGCAATCCTTGCAACTCCTTCACGTAAGGTTGAAGAAAATGCAAAGAAATATCTCGAGCTTGGAATCAACACAGTTGATAGCTTTGACATTCATACTCAAATCGTAGATTTACGCCGTAGTCTCGATGCAGTTGCTAAGGCTCATGGCGCTGTAAGTGTAATCAGTGCTGGATGGGACCCAGGAAGCGACTCTATCGTACGTACTCTCATGCAGAGCCTTGCTCCTAAAGGTATATCATATACAAACTTTGGTCCTGGACGCTCAATGGGACACTCTGTAGCTGTTCGTGCTATTGAAGGTGTAAAGGATGCTTTGTCAATGACAATCCCTGTAGGAACTGGTATTCACCGTCGTATGGTATATGTACAACTTGAAGATGGCGCTGACTTCAAGAAGATTGAAGCTGCTATCAAGGCTGACCCTTATTTCGTTAACGACGAAACTCATGTTCAGCAAGTTGACTGTGTTGACGACCTTAATGACGTAGGTCATGGCGTTAATCTCGTACGCAAAGGTGTAAGTGGTCAAACTCACAACCAACTCTTCGAATTCAACATGACAATCAACAACCCTGCACTTACTGCTCAAGTGTTGGTTAATGTTGCACGAGCTGCAATGAAACAACAGCCAGGTGCATACACAATGATTGAAATTCCTGTTATCGATATGCTTGAAGGTGACAAGGAAGAACTTATCCGTCATTTGGTATAATTCATCCCTCTCACCCAGCATTCGCATAATGCTGAGAATATACAAAACTGGCATACACTTCAGAAATGAGTGTATGCCAGTTTTCTGTTATATGATACGATATGTTTCCCTTAATAATATGTAATGGTACGTTCTTCTGTGTAGTCGTTTAACGTGCGTTTAGTCCAATTGCCTTGCTCGTCAACTGAAATAATCTTAACTTCCACCTCTTCTGTGATTTCCTCTTCATCTTCATCGCTGGTGGTGACTGTAAGACTTTTAAGAGTGCCATTTTCATAATTGTATGTTATGTTGAAGGAACAGCCTCCGTCGGTGCCCCATGACATAACCAATTGGTTCGTCTCTGGATCAAGAGCATAATATGTCGTTCCATAGTCTGGTGCATAGATGCTTAGTTCTCCATCGTTGTAATAACTGATCTTATATTCACTGTCGCAATCCTTTACAGACACGAGTTTACCTTTTTTATCGAACATGTATGTTACTTCGATATCATGTTCTTTTGTTACTACGGTCTTTACGCGTCCTTTCAGTTCTAACGAAGCTAAATCAACTGATGTTGATTCGTTGTCTGTAGTACTCGACTTAACAACCTTTTCTGAGCCCTTTTCGGCCTCACTGTCGGTCGTAACCTCTTGTCGTGCTGCATTTGAACAGCAAACGAATGAAAATACCGTCAGAGCGGATATAAACAGTTTCTTCATATCAGGTTTGATTAGTATGTGGGTTAATAAATCACATCTTGGTCATTATCTTGTTGATGAGTTTTTGAATACCCTGAACAATAAGTCTGAATACATTCTGTATGAAACCTACTACATATGGCATGAGACGCACAAGTTCTTTGAATCCCTTACATAGAAGTTTCCAGATAATCTGGGCAATTTTTACGATGATTACACCTGCTTTACCTGTGATTTTTATAAGAATCTTTCCTGCTTTCTTACTGAAATGTGCGAACCAAACAGAAAAACGCTGGAGATATACTTTGAGGTGTGAACCTGCGTTCATACTTACCTTACCAGTTGCTTGTGTACCTTTGAAGAGAAATCTTACAACCTTACCTAATGGTGTATATACAATTCCCCAATCTTTGATGGCTTCAGCAAAAAGAGCTTCTATATCTGCTTTAGGTGCTGGTGTTCGTTTACTTACCTTTACAAGTCTTTCAAGTGGCATACGGTCGTAGTTGTAGTATTGTAATTGATCGTACGACTTGAAATGTGTTCCGTTATGCAGACCGATATTGCGTGTGGTTGTATGTCCTGGAGTCAAACACAGACCATCTGCCTTATAGATGGCGATTTCCCAACATATATCCCATGGAATCGGATTATTCTTCAGTGTCTTCAGACATGGGAAATTTCCTCCGTATTGCATCTTGTCTTGCAACTCTGGTGAAAGTCCCTTTAGAGCTTCTTCTTCGGATGTGAAGTACTTGAAATGCTCTTGCCAACGGTCACGCCATGTTCCCCATCCCCAAGCCGACATGTGAGGGGTGAAGTATGTCTCGTTTATCTTGTCGGAATAAGGATTGTCATATACTAAAAGAGGGTGCTCGTTAATCAAATCAAGATTGGAGAAACCTGATACGTGCATCACCTTCTTCTCATCCTTGTATATGTTGAATGCGGTATTCATATAGTCAAGGAAGAACTCTGACACGAAGATGTCGTCCTCTAATACAATGATGGTGTCGTGTTTTGTAAATACCTCGTTGATTCCTTCGATGATATTGCGTTCAAGATAATAATTACATGGACGCTCTGTTATCGTTACTGATTTGAAGAGACCTCTCTCTGCTGATTCTTTCTCCAACTCATGCAGATATTCACGAACGGCTTTCACTTCTGCCCATGAAACATCGTCCTTCCCTCCATCTGAGAAGATGTAAAGGTCTGTCTCATATGCTAATGTGTTGGTTAGCAACTGAGCTATTGTTTGTTTAGTTAAGTCTAAACGATTATATACGAATAATGCTATTGGTGCGTACATATATTTGTGTATTACGTGTTACAGCTGAGTGTTTGTTTTATTTGTATTATGTTTATACTCTACAACATCTGTGCTGTATGTCATTTCTTATTATTCTTTACAATAATTGTCTTTATAGCTTGCGCAACTTCAGATGTACATTGTTCAAGATTATATGTTTTCTCTGCTAATTGCCTTGCCTTCTTGCCCATCTCCTGTAGTTGTTCTGGATTCTGGGAAATCTGACGGAGAACTTTCTCCCATGTTACCGAATCGTAATATGGAATTGTTATTCCTATCCCTTCTTTATCTATGTTGATAGGATATGTGCTATTACGTGTGGCTATTACTGGAAGTCCTAATGCCAATGCTTCAACAAGGGTGGTGAGTCCTACTGTGTAGTTTGTTTCCTGACAGCATATCACAACACACTGGGATTGCCATACTTTTAATGCTAATTCGCATGGTATAAGTCCTTTTATGAAGTTTATGTGTATGTTTGACGATGGCCGCAGGTCGTTCAGTATATGAACATAATTGTCGCCGCACGCATTGGTTGTGATGTAAATATTCAAATCATGTCCTGTCGCTGAGAATGCACGTGTAAGTGTAGGCATGTCTCGGCGTTCTTTCCCTGTTGAGATGTAACCATAGTGTGTCACATCTTTGTTTTCTTCCATTATGCGATTGTAGCAGTCAAGATCTGCGCCCCAATGACAAATTTGCATCTTGTTGATGTCTGCCTTCTCACTCTTTAATGAATCTTGAATTAAGCGTTCACTGAAGAAGAACATATAATCAATACCTTTGTAGAACAACTTTGCAAATAGTTCGCGAATGGAGTTCTCGGATTTGACTATTGGCTGATGATGCCATATGATAATTGGTCTGTTAAACAGATGTAAGGCTCTCATGAAAATGATTAACTCAAGCCCATTCCAATGTGTTGCATATATTGCATCAAAATGCTGTTTACAGGTTAGAACTTGTAATGTGACATATATCATACGACGCAGATTGCTTGAAAATGCCTTATGCTTGTGCATGATGACATCAATACCATATTTTGGCAGATGGGTCGCTCCATATAGGAAATGCCCAGGAAAACGTCCTTCTTGCCATTTTCGGTAAATGAAATTCAAATCTTGTGTATGATAGAAATATACTTTCATTTTCAGTGTAGTATCTTCAACGTTTATTTAACATTGTTTATTTTCTTCCAAATAGGTATTTCTTGAAAATAGGACTTACTCTCAATACATTGGATACTAAACAGCAGAAACCGATAATTACGATGCCGAATATGACGGAAAGTGTCGTATCCAACACGAAATTCTGTTTTGTCTCATTTAGGAATTCTCCTACATCCTTTAAGTTTGGAAGGAAGAGGAAATGTATGAGATATATATCCAGAGTTCGTACTCCTATATATTGGAGGAAACGTCCTCTGCGGTGTTCCTTTGTGAATACATCCTGATAATGTCTGAAGAATAAGAATACTATCATCATCAGTGTGTAAATAGTTATTGTACGTGGAAGATTTGTCCATTGGAGTCGTAAAAGATGCCAACGGAAAATGTCGCAGCAGCATATAAGTGCCATGAATACAAGTAATGGGAAGAACCACTTGCTGTCAAACACTTTCTGCCATTTGTCCCAATATCTGTGTATGATATTACCGAAGATGAAATAGTGGAAATATTGCATTACTTGTATGAAACAAGTGTAGTTCCACCATACTGGTTCGTTTGGTTTTGGCCAGTCAAACCATGAAGGCATATAGAGTATGGCATAACATACTAATGCGATAAACCATAATATGGTAATTGGAATCCACGATTTCATCGGAAATTTACTCTCTATATATGCAAAGATGTAGTATATGATAAACATATATAGAAGCACTAATGTAAACCAATATCCACCTTTTGTCGGTGAAATCAATATGTAGTTTGTAAGTGACTCCCATGGATGTGGATATTTCATCATAAGGGCCACAAACAGGAATACCATTGTAGGAATTAACTGTATCTTGAATTTCTTCCATATTGACATGCCAAGACGATTCTTTGTCCATACCATCTGGGCTTTATATGCAAGAAAACCACTTATAAAGAAAAATAAAGGCATTCGGAATAAAATGAAAAAGGAAAGTGAAGATGATGCTTTCACATCCTCCCCGAATCCTTGAAGACCTACATGGTAGGCTACTACGAGAATCATTGTGAAACCTCGTAATGCATCAAGCCATTGTAAACGTTGTTTTGGTTGTTGTATTTCTGTCTCTGCCATTATTCTTTATCGTTATTGTATATTTTCATCGTGCATGTATGACTTTGAATATCATCAAGATTAGGCAACTTCATGTAATCCCCGAATTTTCGTGTTAACCATGAGTGAAAGTCATTCGGAACTGGCATGTCGTAACCTTCAAATTTCGCCGTTTTCAACGGAAAAATCTCGTCAACATAACAATCGTTGTTGTATGGAATTCCTAATCCGTAATGCCATAACTTTACAGGAATCAATGCTCCTATACCTCTTAGCAGTGGAAATATAAATTTATGATTCAAGTCGTATATCTTGTTCACTTTCCTAAGTGCCTGCAGGTTATTGTATTCAGGATTATTCATTATGCTGTATATGTGACCGAATGTCTGACATGATAACCAATGAATCCATTTTGGTACTGGCTCGTATGGAAATATGTCGATAAATATTCCTTTATATGTGAATATACGGTCGTATCTGTTTGTCTCTTCCAGATAACTGTTCTTATCGCGTAGTTTGGCAAAACAGAAGAAATAACCCGGATCTGTGTCATGATTCTGTAATACATAGTTCTCGGGCAACTCAGATGGAAGGATTTTCATGAGCTTCTTATAATCATCCCTCATCACTTCGACATCTAAGTCGTCGTCCCACGGAATAAACCCTTCATGGCGGATTGCACCTAATAGGGTGCCTGAACAAAGCCAATATCTGATATTATGTTTCTTGCATATACGATCAAAACAAAGCAACATCTCCAACATGCGCATTTGCATTTGTCGGAGTTCAGAACCATCAGGATTATATTTCTGTCTTAATTCTTCGTTGTTCATCGTTTGTTCATCGTTTGTTCCTTGTATTCGTAACTATGTATTCCTTCTGCACGGAAATCATTGTGGTAACGTTGTAGAACCTCTTTGTACACCTCTTCGTATTTTGGAATAAACAAATCGTCTTTGTTTTTCAAATGCTGAATAATATCAACTGCAAGTGGACGTGTGATGTCAATGTCGGTCTTGCCTTTGTAGAACGATGTTCCTTTAATGAAACCTGGTGATATGTTTAAAATGCGATTGCTTGTTCCTGCTTTAAGTAATTCTACGTTGACACTCTCAATGAATATCTTTAATGATGCTTTTGTCGCAGCATATATTGAAAGGAATGGTGATGACATGAATCCGGCAATGCTGCCCATTATGCCACAATAGAAATCCTTCTTGCTTGAAAGCAAAGGATAGAATAGTTTGATAATCCTGATAGGAGCAATTGTGTTTACATAGAACGAGTCTGTAATATGTTGATCTTCTACATCACGGAATAACTGCATCTTGCCGAATCCAGCTGTAATCATTAATGCATCAATATCTGCGAATTGATCGAAAAATGAATAGTCTGAATTTGTGAGATCAAAAATGTATGATCGGATTTTTGGATGTGCAAATTGTTCTGGAAATGGTTGCCTGTCCACAACGTGTACTGTTTGACAATCTTCTTGTTGAACTAATTCTGTGGCGATAGATAAACCAATACCACTGGCACCTCCAATTACCAATATATTCTTCATTACAATATTATGACTATGTTCTTTTTTATTATTTTACTTTTACGTCAGGATTAACTTTTGCTTCTACACGACTTTTCATGTCTTGATAGTTCTGCAGAATCTCTTCCTTGATTTTTGTGGAACTTACTCCGTCGCCGTATGGAAAGTAGAAAACGGTAACACCTAAATCCTTTAGATAATCATATTTCCCATACCAATCATCGCCTACAACAAAAACATCAATGTTGAGTTTCTTAACCAGTTCTGTGTGGTCAAGACTGCGTTGCGGAATGACTACATCTGGATATTTTAATGCCTCTAAAATAGCCATACGTTCCTCAAATGGGATTACTGGCGGACGTTTGTATGAACATACAAGTTCGTCTGTGCTAACACCTACAATCAATGTGTCGCCTAATCCACGCGCATATTTAATCATCTTTAAATGATTGGAATGAAACATGTCGAATGTTCCTGAGGTATATACGACAACTTTACCGTTATACATGACTTTCAATTCTATTATTTAGTTATATTCTTGGCAAAGTTACAAATTAATTGTTAATTCCTTGCCTTTATTCCTGAATTATTTGCCCTATGAGTATTATTCGTTGATGTGCATTAGAAAATACCACAGAAGTAAAGGGCTACAAATACTACTACAACAATAAACAGACCAAGAAATATATTGGCCCACATAAATCGTTGATTGGCTTTTATAAGTTTCTTGTTTCGCATATTAGTTATGAGAGATGATGTTAAATAATAGTTATAAAATGAATATTGTTTATTGTATTCCTAATATCTTGTTGTATTCTTCTTTGTTGTTAAGAATCTCAATTGCTTTGTTGAGATCTGGGTCGTCTTTGATTGATTCTTGTATGACACCAGATTCATAATACCATCTTTTTATGATTTCGGTAGAAAGCAATTTGCATATATCCTTCTTACAACGATCGAGATCGTACTCAAGATTATGTGTGAGCTTATTTTCCAATGCCTCAAATTCAGCTTTCGCATCGTCGTAATAGCCTTCGAAGATGGCAACTTCTTTTAAACGACTAAGTTGCTTGTCGCTAAGTTTGTCGTATTTGAAATCGCTCTCAATAACCATTTTCTTGAAGTCCTCAAAATCTTGGTCTGTAAGAGCAAAATCTTGGACTGATGCTGGCTTCTGGTGGCTTTGGAAATACTTTGTTCCGTATTTTGTTATTACATCATCGTTAGATAGATACATAACTATATTTTGTACAGTATCTAACTTTACAGTTACGTCTGGAGTGATTCCTTTGCCACTAATGACTTTTCTGTTGTTTTTTGTGTAGAATACGGAGTCGGCTTCTGTCTGTGCTGATTTACCTGATTCATTGTCAGTTCGGCGCATCTTGTAGTCTATCTCCTGAATACATCTACCACTTGGAATATAATATTTAGCGGTAGTTAGTTTCATATTGGCATTATATGGCAATTCACGTATAATCTGTACAAGTCCTTTTCCGTAGGTGCGTCTGCCCACGATTACAGCTCGGTCTAAATCTTGTAGCGAACCTGCTACAATCTCTGATGCTGAAGCTGAGTTGTTATTCACAAGGACTGCCAATGGAATGTTAAGATCCAATGGCGTGTCTTTTGTCTCGTGTATCGAACTGCTGGCTCTTACTTTACCCTTGGTTTCTACAATCTTTTCTCCCTTAGGAACAAATAGATTTACAATCTTTACAGCTTGCTCTAACGAACCTCCACCATTGTCTCTTAGGTCGATAACTATTGATGTGGCTCCTTGTTCTTTTAAAGAAATCACAGCCTTGCGAACATATGTGAAGCAGTCGTTTGTGAATTGGTGTAGGTTGATATAACCAGTATTATTAACCATTCCATAATATGGCTGTGCTGATATCTTTATGCTTTGACGGGTGATCTTCACTGTTCTTGGTTTGCTTTCTCCTGGACGTTGAAACTTTAGCATGAGTGAAGTGCCGGGCTCTCCTCGAAGCAATTTGCTTACATCGGCTGTTTTCAGCCCTTTAAGATCTTTGTTGTCAATCTTTAATAAAACATCGCCTACTTGTAAACCTGAATTTGCAGCTGGCATTCCCTCGTAAAGGTCTGCAATAATCACTGTTGAGTCTTTCTGCATCCTGATAATACTACCGATTCCTTCGTATTTTGCCTGTGTAAGCATCTTTAGGTCGTCGGCATCGTCCTCTGGATAGTATTCAGTATAAGGATCAAGTGAACTGAACATGGCATCAATGCCGGTTCTAATCACTTTCTGAGCATCTAAAGTGTCAACATAATATGTGTCGAGAACCTTGTAGGCTTCTGAGAATATATCTATCTGTCGCGCAACTTCAAATGCACGGTCGTTATTCTGGGCAGAAATAGTTGTTGTGAATGATGGAAGCAATGTGGCTAAAGCTATCAATGCCTTCATTTTTCTGTTTTTTATGATCTTCATTATATGTTTTGTCCTATTTTTGTATATTACAGTGCAAAGATATAAAATATTTGTAAGTTTACAATGTGTAAATAGTAATAAATTCGTATCTTTGCACATAAATAGGATTGGCAATGGATAAATTCGATTGGAATTCAGAATATGACAAACTACACAATGGTTTCGCTAAGCACGATGAACGACCATTGATAGGTATTTCTGGTAATTACAGTGATCAAACATGCACTCTTGCTGAGGGGTATTACCGCTCTGTTTTGAATGCTGGGGGTATTCCTATGATTATACCTCCATTTGAGGATACTGATTGTCTTGGCGACTTGCTTGATAAACTTGACGCTATAATCTTTAGTGGCGGTGGCGATATCAATCCATTGTATTTGGGTGAAGAACCTATTCCGGAACTTCATGGTATAAATCCTGTTCGTGACCGACAAGAATTGCTGTTGGCAAAAATGGCATACGATCGCCAGATTCCTATGTTAGGAATTTGTAAGGGTATTCAGATTATAACTGCAGCCTTGGGCGGAAAACTTTATCAGGATATTTATAGCATTGACCCTGATAAGTCTCATAAAGAAAATGCCGCTTGCGTGTTGAAACATAGTCAAGATCTGGATAGAACTCAACCTTCACATTATGTGACTGTTGATGAGGACTCTATGTTGTTTAATATATATAAGGTAAACAAACTTGCTGTAAATTCGTTTCATCATCAGGCCGTCATGAGCCCTGCTCCAGGTTTTAAGGTTTCGGCAGTTAGTTGCGATGGGGTAATCGAGGCTATTGAATCTACTGAACATAAATCTATAATAGGTGTGCAGTGGCATCCTGAATGCTTTGTCCTTGCAGGTGATAACTCAATGATGCCTTTGTTCTGTTGGCTTAAGCAAGAGGCTGCGGAATTTCATAAAGCAAAGCATATTCATCAACATATAATATCTTTGGATTCTCATTGCGACACTCCTATGTTCTTTCATCAGGACATAAATATTGCCAATAGGGATTCACGTATTCAAGTGGATTTACATAAGATGAGTGAAGGACATTTGGATGCAAGTATAATGGTGGCTTATCTTGAACAAGGTGCTCGCGATGATGAGTCTTTGGTAAAAGCAACTCAAAAAGCTAATCTTATTCTTGATAACATAGAACAGATGGCTGCAGAGCACGCTGATGCCATGGGTATTGCTCGTAACCCTGAAGAGTTGTATGAACTGAAGCGTTCAGGGAAACGTGCTGTGATGATGGGTGTTGAAAATGGTTACGCTATAGGTAAGGATATAAAGAATGTCGAGGCGTTCAGAAATCGTGGTGTTGTGTACATCACTTTATGTCATAATGGCGATAATGATATTTGTGATTCGGCTAAAGGAAATGCTGAACATAATGGTGTGAGTGATTTTGGGGCTGAAGTTATACGAGAAATGAATCGTGTGGGACTGATGGTCGATCTAAGTCATGCGTCTGAAAAGAGTTTTTACGATGCTATCGATATTAGTTCTTTGCCGATTGTGTGCTCTCATTCTTCATGTCGCGCTCTATGTGATCATCCAAGAAATCTAACTGATGACCAATTGCGAAGACTTGCTGAATCAGGTGGTGTCGCACAAGTAACGTTATATAATCATTTCTTGAATAGCTCGGGAAAGGCTGACATCCTTGATGTTATGGCTCATATTAATCATATGGTAGATATTATGGGCGTAGATCATGTGGGAATAGGTACTGATTTTGATGGCTCTGATGGCGAGACAGGACTTGCTTCAGCTTGCGAACTTATAAATATCACTCGTCAGTTGTTGCGAAACAGATACAATGAAAAAGATATAGAAAAGATATGGGGAGGAAACTTCCTGAGATTAATGAAAAAAGTTCAATCTGTATGAATAAGTGCGTAAGAGTTATAAAAATTACTTTGGTATTGGTGGTTTCATTACTTTTTGTATGTTGTAATAGTAAAAAGAATGAAGAACAACAGGAAGAATTAAACGCTCAGAGTGTTCCAGCATTCTGTGCTGATAGTGCATATAGTTATATCGCAGCTCAATGTGCTTTCGGACCTCGTGTGATGAATTCTGCTGCTCACGATTCGTGTGCAAAGTATATTATTGAGAAGTTTGAATCGTTGGGCTTGGATGTGATATCTCAGGATGGTGTAACAACCCTTTACGATGGAACTAAGGTTAATATGAAGAATATAATAGCACGATATGGGGGGGATGATGTGAACTGCCGTATAATAATCTGCTCACATTGGGATTCGCGTCCATGGGCTGATAATGATGTTGATGCAACAAATCATCATACACCGATAGATGGTGCTAATGATGGTGCCAGCGGAGTAGGTGTCATGATGGAATTGGCACGATTGATAAAGGATGATGATACCCTTAATATAGGTGTTGATTTCATTTGTTTTGATGCAGAAGACTGCGGCACACCTCAATGGGAAGAGGGTGGGCATGATGATGCAAATACATGGTGCTTAGGTTCTCAGTATTGGGCTGCTAATGCAAATTCTGTAATGAAAGATTTGGGCACATATAAATTTGGAATCCTTCTTGATATGGTTGGAGGAAGTGAAAGTTCTTTTCTAAAAGAGGCTTTTTCTATGATGTATGCTCCAAACGTTGTTAATGATATATGGGCAACTGCCTCAAATCTTGGATATGGTAATTATTTCGTAAATGAAAATGGAGGTGGTATTACAGACGATCATATACAAGTTAATAAGGTGGGTATTCCTTGTGTAGATATTATTGCCTCTGATATAAATGGACGTCAATGTTTCCCGATGACATGGCACACAATGAACGATAATATACAGAATATTAATGTGAACACATTAAAGGCTGTAGGTCAAACACTCGTGGCGGTAATATATAATTCAGCATCTGCCAATGGTAAATAAAATATGATTGTTATCTGACGCTTAGAAATTAAATATGGCATAAAAGTTAATTAGTTTGAATAAGATGAATACAATAGAAGAGTTACAACAGGATGTGATAGAACAGTTCAGTGATTATGAAGATTGGATGGATAAATACCAACTTCTTATCGATCTTGGTAATGAACAGAAACCTCTGGATGAACAGTATAAGACAGAGAAGAACTTGATTGATGGTTGCCAAAGTCGTGTGTGGCTTCAAGCCGATTTGATCGATGGAAAGGTGCACTTTCAGGCTGAGAGTGATGCTCTTATAGTAAAAGGTATCGTGGCACTTCTTATTAGTGTGTTGAGTGATCATACTCCTGATGAGATTCTTAATGCAAATTTACATTTCATTGAAGATATAGGACTTACAGAACACCTCTCTCCAACTCGTTCTAATGGTCTGCTTGCTATGCTTAAGCAAATGAAACTCTATGCTATGGCATTTAAAGCTCAAGGAAACTGATTTCTTCGATGAAATCGTGTGTTTTTGGAGATTATTTGTTCTTTATTATATTGATAAATAACCTATACTCATATTTCTCTTACGATATTTGGCAGCAACTTTTCTGAAGTGGGGAATATAGTCTTGAATTTTTATAGGCAGAATGTTAAATAATATTATTTGTATGCACTTCTGTTGGCTATATCACAGATTTTTTGTAATTTTGTCCCTTGAAACAGTTTTTGCCAGATTTATGCAGAACTCGTTCGTAAAATAATAATAATTGTAATAATGGTAATTAGATTGTAATAATGGTAATTTTTTAATTTTGTTTCATGAGAGCAAATTTATGTAACATAATTGTTAATTAATAATAAAATTAATGTCTAAATTTGCACCCGTCACACATTAAGAATAATTAATGCCATTTTATACTTTTTGCAAAGATGGAACTATTTAATATGACTTAATATTTTTTGAGTCGATTTCGACTACGAACCTCACGTGGATTGTTGTGGGATTGAATGGAAAAGGTAAAAACGATTGTTACGATAGCAGACAATATGTATCCTTATGCCAACAATGTGATGATGAGATTCACATGATAATCAAATTATATTTATTATAAAATTCTTTTTATAGAGCTAAATATTAATTTTTTATAACTTAATCCTAACTAAAAACATTTTTTTATGGTAAAACAATTTGTGTACACAAAGCACTGCGTCAAATTAATGCTTTTGGCTTTTGTGATGTTATTCTCACAGTTGTGTAATGCGGCTACTCCTTTACGCCGTCCAATCTCACCAGACCTCCCAATGTGGATTATCCATATTGACGTTTGGAACACAGCTGACCCTCAGAAGATTATAGATCTTGTCCCTGCGGACATTAAGCCTTATGTGGTTATGAACCTCTCCCTCTCTTGTCAGTATGATACTCAACAGAACAGATATAAAATGCCGCAGCATGCTATGAAGACTTTTGAGTCTTGGGCACGTGTTTGTAGCCAAAATAATCTTTGGTTTATGTGCCAGCCTGCCAGTGGTGGTCATACTCACATCATGGATGATGATATGACTTCTTTTGAGTATTTCTTTAAGAATTATCCAAACTTCCTCGGATGGAACTATGCTGAGCAGTTTTGGGGATTTGACGAAAAATATAAGGATAGAAGTTCTAGTAACTTCGCTGACCGTATGGAATGTTTCGCCAAATTGATGGATATGTCTGTTAAATATGGTGGTTATCTTACTGTAAGTTTTTGCGGAAACCAATGGTCATCAGCTCTTAACCCTGTTGCTTACATTAAGAAATATCCTAATTTCGGAAATAAACTTATCGCTAATCCAGATAATTTCATCCTACTTTATAAGTACACAACTTCAGCATGTTGGAATAACAACGAAAGTGTGACTTTAGGTGCTTTCATCTCAGGTTTGACTCACAACTATGGTGTGCGTTACGACAATTGTGGATGGAATGGCGCCACAGATCATTTATGGGGTTCAGGACATAAATATCCAGGCGCTGTAGGTGTAGCTCCAGTTCTTGAGCAAACAGCTCTTAATGGTGGTACTGTCTGGGATGGTCCAGAGCTTATATGGACTGAAGACTTTCGCGAATTAGGTTCTTCAAACTGGAATGGTTTCACTCGTCGTAATTGGGGTACTTACCCAAATTATGATAACATTTGGGTTGATATGTTCCGTAAGATCCTTGATGGAACAATTCGTATACCTTCTCGTGATGAGGTTATCGAACGTACAAAGATCGCCTTTTTACAAGACGGAAACTGGCAAAGTGATAACACTAATAACAAGATGAAATCATTCGGAACACCAGAAAAATTATATCACGGACTTTATCTTTCTAAAGATGGTAACGGACGTGATGGATGGTGGGATGATAACTACAACTATTTTAAGAGTACTGGACGTTATGCCGCAATTCCTGTTGTCTACCAAATGTATGACAACAAAGCTAAACAAATCCCGTTACAGGTTAAATATTCTGAATTTAATAATCGTTGGGGTAACGAACAAAATAAGGTTAATGAATTCAATAGATATTATCCTCAAATAAGTACAGGTGGATTGTTTGTGGCTCGTCAAGATAATACAATTCTTGTTTATTATCCATACAGAAATCAAAAGTATGGCGATGATCGTAAAGCATATATTCCATTGCAATATAGCACATGCGACCGCCTTGAAATAGCTTTAGACAAATATTCTTCAGGTTTGTTCCGCGAGTATAACGATCATTTCGATATTTACCTTAATAATTTCCGTGATGACTCAACTCAGGTTCGTACTGATGATATCACTGTTCATGGTTGTTCTTCAAAGCCAACTTATAATGCAACAAATCGTACGTCTGGTAATACAAGAAATAGTTATAGTATCAGCGAAGAATATAATAATGGCTCATACACTGTTCATGTAAAACACGTAGGTCCAGTGGATCTTAAAATTAATTGTCGAGGTAATAAAACTCCATCTAAGAGCAACCCTAAGAGCGCTCATATAGGTACTCCAAGACAACCTAATACATACTATGGAACAGTTCAGTATGAAGCTGAAGATATGGACCGTCGAAGCGTTCAAAATTGCCAGACAAATCCATATGCATTTGAATCTGATGTTTCAGGTCATGCAGGTATGGGATATATGGTAATGGGTACTAATTCAAATGCAGCTCTTCACTATTATCTCACAGTTGCTGCATCAGGTCAGTATCGTGTAAAGTTCCGTTATTCTAATACTGGTGGTCAAAATAGATTTTATCATTTCTACCTAGATAACGAAAATAATGACAAGGGTACTGTTACTTTCAATGGCACAGGCAGTAAGAGTAACTGGCAAGAAAGTGAGAATATTGTAGATATTAGTGCTGGTAAACATGATTTCTGGCTTAAGGCTACAGGTAGTGGATCAAATGTATATATAGATAATTTAACAGTTGTCCCAGTAAATCCAATCAATCAAGATAATCCTTATATAGAAGGCGATGGTGGATATTCAGGTGGCTCTGTTGCAACATTTAACTATGATAAAGAATCTGGTATATATGCTGCTAAATTATCAGATTTGAGTGCAGGTGGTGATCTCTCATTCGATTCATCTACAGGTGTTATCTCTCTCCCTGCTGGTAAGAGCGGTACATTGACTCTCAACTTCGGTTCTGCAGACTTCTCTAAGGTATCTAACATGACACTTGATTATACAGGTGACGATGTATTCCAAACTCTTAATGTTTATGGCGCAAGCGGAAGCGACATCAATGGTGGTGCATTCTGGAATAGTAAATATAATTTGAACTATGCTAACTACAGAACAGACAACCCAATGGTTTCTAAGTTTGTATGGAATGCAACTAACTCTGGTAGCTCAACTGTTACAATGAACTTACAACAGATTCTCTTCAAAGTTAACGTTCTTCGTGCTGAGAAGAAGGGTGAAATTCCATTCAAAAACTTTGCATTCAACCAATGGAATGGCGTGAACGGAAGTGCATCTGTTTCTTCAAATCTTGAAAACATCTACTCTGAAGTTAAGGCTGTTGCAGGTGGTACTCTCCTCGCTGGTGACAACGAAGTACGTTCTAATAAATATATGGACCTTACTGGTTGCGATAAGATCAATGTTTACGGTACTGATGGCGTAACTGTACGTGCTCTCTTGAACCGTCAAACTGATAACGATGACAACAAGGATTATGTAGAATTAACTGAAACAATCACTAACGGTGTTGCTACATTCGATCTTTCAGGCATCAATTCAGGTTATGTTCACCTCAACGCAATGAAGACAGGATGGGGCTCTGCAGCTGGTACAATCTATCGTATCAATGCTCACAAGAATAATTCTCCAATTGATTACTATATGTCTGGTAGCGGTGAACTTTCAGATAATGCTAAGGCTGCATTGGCAGATAACGCTGCAATGAATATCGATGCAACTGGTCTTACTAATGCTTCTGCTATCGAGTTGACTTCTGCTAATCCTAATTGTCTCATCTATGTTGACAACGCAAGCCGTCTTTCTAACAAGTCTAACGTAGTTGTTAAGAACGGTAATAGCTACACTGCTTCTAACATCGTTCTTGTTGATGGTTCTACAAAGGAACCTGAGATTGCTGAAGTAGGATATGAATATGGCTCAACAACTGGTTCTTGTACTTGGGCTGAACGTAATGGTGTTTACACTTTCTCATGGACAGCAAGTGGTGAAAATAGTGTTGAACTCTTCCATAATCTCGAAGGTAAAGATGACTTCAATCAACTTACTATCGAAACAACTGCATTCACTAATCCGTGGGGTGTAAGATTCATTGATGCTTCAGGTGCAACAATCGCTGAACAAGGCTACTGGAACCCTCAGAATTCTGACAACCTCACTAAGGTTATTGATATCAATGCACTCTTCGCTGCTCAGAATGTTTCAGATCGTCGCTCTTCATTGAGAAAGGTTTCTATCTACAGCATCAGTGGTGATAATGGTTCAGTTGCTGTTAAGAGAATGTACTTGACTAAGGGCTCAAATGTATGTCCATTCTTCGCTCCTTATGACATCACTGCTAACGCAGCATCATTCTCAACTAAACTTAACTCATTTACATTGTTGTGCATACCATTTGCTTCATCAATACCAAGTGGTGTAACTGCTTACAAGATTTCTCAACTTGTTGACGAATCTTCTACTTCTAAGAATGCGTTGATTACTGAAGTTAATTCAACTGAAGCTAACAGACCATTGTTGTTCTTAGGTAATTCAGCTGTTACATTCTCAGCTAACAATGTAGTGGTTAAAGCTACTGACAACTTGAAGAACGGTAACCTCATCGGTACTTACAAGACTATGACTCCTGCAACTGGTACATATGTATTCAGATCTCTTGCTAATGTATCTGGTGCAGCATTCTATCAGAAGGAACAAAATGATGGTTACACATTGGCTCCATTCTATGCTTACATGGACAATGCTAACATCTCTTCAGGTATCAAGACTATCGGCTTGATCACTCAGGCTAACTCTATCTCAACTCTTAACAAGGTTATCGGCGGTACTCCAGTTGAAATCTTCAACGCTGCAGGTGCACGCGTAAATGCTCCTCAGAATGGCGTTAATGTCGTTAAGATGTCAGATGGTACTACATTGAAACTTCTCGTTAAGTAATCAATAGATTTCTTAATATATAAATTAGGATGTGTCTTGAAAAAGGCACATCCTTTTTGTTTGTTAATGTATGGGCTCCAATTCTACGGCAATTTAAATTTTTTGTTAAAAACATGCTTGTTGTTTGATTTTTTTATATCTTTGCCTTATGTTGATAACCTTGCAACAAATTCATATAAGTCTTTATGATGTGGAAAGTTTTTACATCATAAGTCTTACCATCGTAGCTTAATCATGTCCCTCATTATAATATAATAAGATGTCATGAGAAAGTTAAACACTAACAATAGATTCAACTCCTTGATAAATCCATTATTTAATTCCATTACTAATTTAACTATTCAATTCTAACCAAATGAGAAGATACATCCTGTTTATATTACCATTAATGCTTTCGTGTTGTACAAAGAAGATATCTGTAAACACTGAGATTTTGAACGAAGAGATTTTAAACCAATCACAGGAATGTGTGATTGATACTTTAGATGTAAATGATTCTCTTTATTTAGGAGCTCGCAGTTTTTGGGTTTACAAGGATAGTATTTTGATTGTTCTTCGGAATAATCCACAAAATGATAGCTATATAGAATTCCGTAATCTCAAATCACAAGATCTGATAGCTAAATATTTTAATCATGGAAACGGACGTGGAGAACTCTTAAGTGCCAATGTTGACATGAATGATAATTTACTATTTGTAAACGATTTTGTCAAATCTCAGTTTGCATTTGTAGATATAGATTCTGTTATTACAAATCCTAATTACTCTCCTATAATAACTAAAAACGTTGTGACAACTTCGCCAACAGTTGTGCCTTTCAAAGATGGATTTATTGTTGAAAACCCTTATTGTTTCAGTGATGAATCATTAAACATAAATCAAGGCATCGAACAAGGGATACAACGATTTATACAGATTGAACCCGATGCAAAAGAGTTTGAACTTCCAACTCAAGAATACGAATACTACACAAGAGCAGTGGCAGTTGATGGTCGGATTATTCGTAACAACAATACTGAACAGATTGTATATGCTTATTTTGGTCCGTCTGTTATTGAATTCTATGATAATGATTTAAATATTCAGAAAAGAATAGAAGGACCTAAAAAAATGGATATCAAGTACAGAACATTTTCTGTAACTGGAATGCAACAACCAATGGTTGTTTATAACGAAAAGGTTCCATACTCGTACTTAGGATATTGTTGTGATGAACGCTATGTGTATCTCATGTATATAGGTGATTTTTACAAAGACGATTCTGATCTTATGAAAATGAAAACCTATATTCTAAAATTTGATTGGAATGGAACTTTCAAGAAAAGTTATCGAGTTGGTATGTATTTGTGTTCTATATCAAAAGGAAATGACGACGATACTTTTTATGCTACAGGATTTACGAAGAATGGTGAACATGTACTATTAAAACTTAATTAAATGAATAGCTCAATCATATAGTATGATGTTTTATTATTAATAATTTATTGAATATATTTTGTTTGTATAAATATTATTCTTATTTTTGCGGTGTAATGAATGTTATAAATCTTAAATACTATAACGATGAATGCAGATAAGGTTAACTTATTTTTAGCTTATAAAGAAGGTTATTTCCCTCCAGAGTCTATTCCGATGCTCAGGGAACGTCTTTTGTATGCTAACCCCGATAAAGAAATGCTGGTTAATAGTCGTAATTATGTAAATCCTATTGTGAACCTATTAATATCCATATTTTTGGGGGAATTAGGTATTGACCGTTTCTTAATCGGTGATATCGGAATTGGTATAGGTAAGTTATTACTCACTCTATGTTGCGGTGTAGGTGTCATATGGTGGTTTATTGATTTGTTTTTTATAATGAAAGATACTCGTACAAAGAATCTCGAACGAATAATGAATGTATTATGAAATATGCTGATTACATAGAAAGTATTGAAATCCAAGATCTGTGGCATCGCGGAGTTCATGTGAAATGGCAACTTAATCCGACTGTAAACATTCTTAGTGGTATCAATGGTGTTGGTAAAAGTACCATAATCAATCATTTTGCAAAAGGACTAAGTCTATTGGAAAATGGAGAAATGCCTGCTGGTGAACTCACTCAGGGTATAACGCTTAAACTTGCACCAAAAGGAATGGATTGTATTAAGTTTGATGTAATACGTTCGTTCGATCGCCCTCTAATCAATAGTAGTTTACTCGAGAAGTTGGCTGATACTCGTGTGAAAACCGAATTGGACTGGCATTTATACAGACTCCAGAAACGTTATCTCGATTATCAGGTGAATATAGGTAATCAGATGATTGCTTTACTGACGAGTGGTAAACCTGAAGATCAGCAGAAGGCAATGCAGGTCTCTTTAGCGAAGACTCGCTTCCAGGATATGATTGACGAGTTGTTCAAAGATACTAACAAGTCTATTGACAGATCAAGTAATGAAATCCAATTCATACAGTCGGGTGATACTTTAAATCCTTATGACTTGTCATCTGGTGAAAAACAGATGCTTGTGATAATGATGACCGTACTTGTTGAAAATGGAGAACATTATGCTTTGTTAATGGATGAACCTGAGATAAGCCTGCATATCGAATGGCAGAAACAACTTATTAATATTATTCGCGAACTTAATCCTAATGCTCAGATAATACTCTCTACTCATTCTCCTGCGCTTATCATGGACGGATGGATGGATATTGTAACAGAGGTGGAAGACGTGCTTGTATAGCACTAATTCTTTAATAAGGTTTTGTTTAATATATAGATATTACACACTTGAGTAAAAGACTTGTTGACAACCTAAATTCTAATTATTTCGATGCTGCCAATAGCATGCGACCTAAATGGAAGAGACAGAAGGTTATCGTTTATGTAGAAAGTTACGACGATATATTTTTCTGGAGAGATGTGCTGGCTGAATTCGAAACGGATAAACTTGGTTTCGAGGTCGTACTACCTTCGCGCACAAACCTTTCAAGAGGTAAGAAGACTGCGATTATGAATCGACTCGGACAAGGATTGGGTACAAGTATGATTGCTTGTGTAGATGCGGATTATGATTATCTTCTGCAAGGACATTCTCCTATTAGTCATTGGATACTCAGTAACCCATATGTGGTGCACACATACGTTTATTCTATAGAGAATTTTCAATGTTATGCACCAAGTCTTCACGAAGTCAGTGTCATGTCAACCTTAAATGATCGTAAGATTTTTGATTTCGAAGCTTATCTGTCTGCTTTCTCAAGAATTATTTATGATCTGTTTGTGTGGGCTATATGGATTAATCGTGAAGGATTAGGACAACAATTCTCATTGTCTTCATTCGGCAATATAACTAAAATTCAAAATCTAAATATATTCAAACCTGAAGTCGCTTTAGAAGAATTGCGACGTAATGTAAATAGAAAACTGGCATGGCTCCAACGTAACTATCCTGAGGCTAAAGGACGAATTAATCCTTTGAAAGAAGAACTTGCCTCTTTGGGGGTTCAGCCTGATAATGTCTATATGTATATACAGGGGCATCATCTTATGGAAAATATAGTCATGGAAGCTATGACACCAGTGTGTCAATCTCTTCGTAGAGCAAGAGAAAAGGAAATAAAACAATTGGCGACAGCCAAACAGCAACTTGATAACGAATTGGCTTGTTATCAACATAGTCAGGCCGATGTGGTTCAGATGCTGCGACGAAATACAAGATTTAAGGACAGTCCTCAATATAAACAGTTGCAAGAACATTTAAGATCATTGATTGCAATGATTACAATCAGTGACCATAAGACAACAAATGTTAACTTGACAAATAATGATTCGGATGAATCATAAAACTATTCTTTTTTAATAGTGAGTTTTATTCATAATAAAGAGGTTTATCCTTTATTATCAACTTTCGCTTTGCAACTTATTGAAAGGTAAAAACAACATATGGAAAAGAGAGAAAAAAGAATCTTATTATGCTTATGCCATTTATCTGGCAACGAAGTAAAATATGTACAAAAAGCATTCGACGATAACTGGGTGGTGCCACTCGGACCAAATGTGAATGGTTTCGAAGAGGATCTACAGAAATTTGTTGGTGAAAACAAAGAAGTGGTGGCTCTAAGTGCAGGTACAGCTGCTGTACACCTTGCTTTGCTATCTTGCGGAGTCGGACCTGGCGATGAAGTTTGTGTGCAGTCGTTTACTTTCTGTGCGTCAAGTAATCCTATAACTTATCTCGGTGCTACTCCTGTTTTTATAGATAGTGAGAAAGATACATGGAATATGGATCCGGAACTTCTTGAGAAGGCTATACAAGATCGTATTGCTAAAACTGGTAAGAAACCTAAAGCAATCGTTCCTGTCGCTTTATATGGAATGCCATATCAATGTGATAAGATAATGGAGATATCAAGAAAGTATGATATTCCTGTGGTTGAAGATGCTGCAGAAGGATTCGGTTCTAAGTATAAAGGAAATGTTCTGGGTACTTTCGGTAAATTTGGAGTGTTGAGTTTTAATGGAAACAAGATGATTACCACATCTGGAGGTGGTGCATTGATTTGTGAAGATAAAGACTCAAAAAATAATATAATGTGGTATGCTACTCAAGCCAGAGATGCGTATCCATATTATCAGCATTCTGCTATCGGTTATAATTATCGTATGTCAAATATCTGTGCTGGTATCGGTCGCGGACAGATGACCGTAGCAGCTGACCATATTCGTCATCATCAGAAACTTGCTTCTCTATATGAAGAACTATTTAAGGATGTGAAAGGTATTTCGTTTCATAAGAATCCTAACCCTGATTATGATTCTAATTATTGGTTAAATGTCATAACTATCAGTCCTGATCTAAAGATAAAAGGTCAGGAAAACGCATATAAGCAAGTTATAACAGGTGCTGTAGGGGGAGCAGCAGGTGTAATTCATGCCGTTGACTGTCCTACTACTGATTGTCAACCTAACGATAATGTTGAGGCTTTACGAATCGCTCTTGATGCTTTAAATATCGAATCACGTCCATTGTGGAAGCCAATGCACAAGCAACCAGTCTATGCTAATGCTCCAGCATATGTAAATGGTGTTAGTGAATCTCTCTTTAAGATTGGTATGTGTCTTCCTTCAGGACCATATGTAACCGAAGATGATGTCAGATTTATTGTTGATGCAATCAAAGAGTCAATCGTTGATTAATAACCGACAGTTGTAATCATCGAAATTGTTCGACATTATTGTAGATTATTTATATTTAGGTCTTATTATTGCATATATTTCGAGGGTATAGCCCCAAATATACGTTAGTCGGATTTGATTTATTGTCTGATTTCGATTCCGCAGTAGAGGACCTTTTCATAGAAATGGTGGGTATTTCTTTACCCATCATTTTCTTTGTTTTCCCCCGATATTTGTTTTATGATATGATTTGAATCAATAAATCATTTATTTATATCTTAACTTATCAATAAAAGTCGTACCTTTGTAAAATATAGTGGATTCATAGAAAATAAATATACAAATCAGATGTTAGAAATTCAAAATACATTAGTTTCATTAGATGTGTTTTCAAAGTGCTTTTGCTGTGACTTAAATGTCTGCAAAGGTTGTTGTTGTGTTGAAGGTGATGCTGGCGCACCTGTAGATATTGATGAGGTGCCGTTGTTGGAAGAAGCCACTGAGGCTGTATGGAGTGAACTCACCGATGAGGCTCGTGATGTTATTGAGAAACAAGGTGTGGTTTATCCAGACCCATCTGGTGAGCTTGTTACCAGTATAGTTGACGGTAAAGACTGTGTGTATGCACAACATGATTCTAATGGATTGTGTTATTGTGTGCTTGATAAAGCTTACAGAGAAGGACGTATTTCATTTCAGAAACCAATCTCATGCCACTTATATCCTATTCGCCTAAAGAATCTGTCGGGCGGAATGATTGGAGTAAACTATGATAAATGGGATATATGCAAATGTGCGGTTGATTTAGGCGATAAATTATCTCTTCCAGTGTATAAGTTCCTAAAAGAACCTCTTATACGCCGTTTTGGTGAAGAGTGGTGGAATGAATGCGACACCGCCGCAGTTGAACTTAAGAAAGCGGGAATGATATAAAATTACGGACATACTATAAGTTGATTGGAATACTATAAGCTGACAAGAATGTTTCCGTCGGTGGAAAAGATTAAAATTGGTGAGAATGATATAAATCGGCTCAGTCGAGAATGATATAAACGGTAAATATATAAAAAATAAAGAGGGACTATCACTAGTGCCTCTTCTTCATTACTAACCTTAAAATTAATACCTAATCAAATCCTTTTTACAATCTTTTACCAATAACTAATACTTACTAAAAAATTACCTTACTTAATACCTATTGATATCCTTATTAACAATAAACCTTTATATTTCTTCAACTAAAACCGTTTGTCTTTGTTTACTTATTGAGTCGTTTTGAATATCTACTAAACTTTAATCATCATCTCGTTTCTTGTCCACTCTCTCTCTTCTTTCTTA
>JAIKZH010000058.1 GCA_024682395.1 Bacteroidaceae bacterium | reverse complement strand
TATTCAATTGCCATACGGATACAAACTTACAGATAGAAGAATATATATATATGATTATGAGAATCATGAAGAAACACTTGCCTTTGATTTCTGTCTTGATGTAGGCGACCATTTCACTACTTTTAACGGAATGGAATGGGTAGTTGAATCTGTCAAGGATACTCTTGTAAATATTTCACATTGCGGATTAGGCGAGAGTGTTTCAAAGACACTTTTGACAGTTAAATCGCTTGATGGCACACTTACAGACCAGTGGCTTGAGGATTTCGGATCGTTTACCAACCATTTCATGATTAACAGTCTTGATAATGTGAAATATTCTCATACATTATGGATGGAGTATGATTTTGGGGAATATATTGCGCGTGAAATCAATGCCGATCCGATTTATACACATGATACGGGTTGGCTGGAGGGACATCATAATCCTTATGGAGAAATGTCACCACCAACTATTTGTTATTATGAAAACGGACAGGTAGTGTTTGAATGTTATCAATGGGGATGGATGCGTCGTGAATATTCTTGTTTCTATAGGGATGGAGATGACATTTATAGGGTGTTTCTTAGGGAATTAAATCCACAGGTTGCAGGAGGTGTCTCGGAACTTATGAAAGATGTTGCTACCTTCCAAGGACTTCCAGCTCCTGCAAGCGGAAAATATACCATTCATATAGGCGAAGAAGAATACTCTACAGGTGTAGATAATGTTAGAATGTCTTCACCGTCAAAAGGCGAAATTTATGACTTTCAAGGCAGAAAACTATTGTCTCAACCGTCAAAAGGCCTTTATATTAGTGATGGACAGAAAATATATGCCAAATGAGACTTGTAATATAGTATGTAGTAAATTGTTTGTATTAATATGTGTTTTTAATTCATGTCTATAAAAATTGCAATTTTTTACAAAATTAAGTATTTGAGACTAATAATAAGCATATGAATAGATTCTTTATATTTCTTACAGCTCTCTTATTTTCTATCCATACAATTGAGGGAAAGGAAAGAATAGTAAGCGCAAAGTTTGATTATGATGATTTTGAGATGCGTTATAACAATTCAGGAGAATTAGAAATAATTCCCAATTATAATTCGTCTTCATTGTACTATGAAGAAATAGAAATCGTTTATGGACTCCCATTCATGCAACATTATGTGATAATTCCAGATAATGCCAAATATAATAGTGTAAGACTCTCCACAGAAACGAAACTTGTAATGGAAGATGTTGTTCTTGCGCAGAATACAAAAGTGCCGACAAACAAAAATACCGATGCTGCTTTGTATTCAGAAAGAACTGATATATTTCCATTGTCATGTGCGGAATATCTTGAAACATATAATGATGAGGTTTATACCTTTGTTATCTTTCTTGTCTGTCCGTTCGAATATGATGCACAGAATAAGAAATTATATTTTCATGATAAGATAACACTTAATATATCATTAGATACTCCAAATCCGTTTCCAGATCAATATTGGACGATAGCTGTTACAGAAAACAATGATGAGACTCCTATTATTAGAGGATATCAAGGTGTTCATGAAACTGTAGAAAACGATAAGGACTATTATCGTATTTATGAAAATTATCAATATAGTCTAAATCATGGCAAATCTGAACAAACAGTCCAATTACCTTATGGCTACAGACTGGCTGACAAGCAGATTTATTTATATGATTACGAGATTCAGAAAGAAACCCTTGCTTTTGATTTCAATCTCGAAGTAGGTGACCATTTCACCACATTCAACGGAATGGAATGGGAAGTTGAGTCAGTAAAGGATACTATTGTGAATGTATCCTATTGCGGAACAGGTGATAGTGTGTCAAAGAAACTGTTGACTGTAAGATCTCTTGATGGCACACTGACCGACCAGTGGCTTGAGGATTTCGGCTCGTTTACCAACCATTTCATGATTAATAGTCTTGATAATGTGAAATATTCTCAAACATTATGGATGGAATACGATTATGGAGAATATCTTGCACGTGAGATAAGTATAGGACCGATATTTGGTCATGATTCAGGAAATCTGACAATGTTTAAGAGCTTTCAAGGAGGCGATCAGCCTTACAGAGAAGTTTCTTATACAGATGGTCAAGTGGTGTTAGAAGATGTTCAGTGGTGGTGGGATCATCGTGATTATATTTGTTTTTATCGTAAGGAGGATGATATTTACGAGATATATCGTTGGGAAATGGATCCACTTGCCGGCCTTGCGACGTCTGCATTTAGCAGGGATGTAGTAACCTTCCAAGGACTTCCAGCTCCTGCAAGCGGAAAATATACCATCCATATAGGCGAAGAAGAATACTCTACAGGCGTAGATAATGTTAGAATGTCTTCACCGTCAAAAGGCGAAATTTATGACCTTCAAGGCAGAAAACTATTGTCTCAACCGTCAAAAGGCCTTTATATTAGTGATGGACAGAAAATATATGCCAAATGATACTTTGGCATATATTTTCTGTGATGATAAAATTAATGGGGAATGTGTAGATTTATTGATTTATAATGCTTGAATCAGCGGCTTTAGGACTTCCGTATAGAATGTTTGCTACTTCGCGACATCCGCAATCGCATATAGATACATTCTGACAGTCTCCACACATCTGTGGTTTGTAGTCGCTGTGCGCAAAAGTGTTCCAATAGGTGGTGTCGGTCACTATAGGGTCGTTGAAGATATGACCTACAATATGTGGGGAATGGTTACATGTGCGGATTTGTCCAGATGGATCTACTACAAAGAAACCTTTGGCTGCTGCACATTGATAACCGATATTTATTCGTTTGTATTTTGGCTTATTCTTTATTGCGCATAAAGGAATTTCAGTTCCTACATTACCATATTTATTTGAATATTCAAGAACTTCTTCTGTTGTTTCAAGCATCTCGTTAACTTGACGAGGCGTTAACTTTAGTTCATTCATATATGAAAGACCTCGTCCGCCTGGGAGGAAACGATTTAGAAGTACATCGTGTGCTCCGTTTATAAGTCCGAGTGATACTGTTTCAAATAATTCATGTATGTTCTTATTTGTCACAGTTACGTTTAATGTGGCTGAAAGTCCGATTGCTTTAGCTTCGCTAAACCAATGTAACACACCGTCTGCATTATCTACACCTGTATGATATTCAAATGTTTCATACCCCGGAAGACTCATGCTAAGGTGTACATCCTGTTCCTTGAAAAATTCCAGATATTCTTTCTTCATCAGAAGTCCATTGGAAATGACCACTATAGGGCGGTGAATCTGTCGTTTGTTTCCTTGTTCTCTGATGTATCTGATAAGTTCTGTGAATCCTTCTTTTAATAAAATCTCACCTCCTGAGAGTGAGAACATCTCAACCCCGTTGTTGTAAAGGATATCTACAACCTTTTTCCATTCCTCGATGCTTAGTTCTTGGTGTATAGGATATTTTAGTTGAGGTGCATACCAAGGGCATGAACAGAACTTACATTTGTGATTACAGCGATATGTAAGTTCTAATGCAACTGAAGGAGGAAAATGTATGTTCATTATTATTTAACAGAGATACCGAGCATACGATGTATGATGTCTAAATTTTCTTTAATAGAATGTGCAGCATTGTATGTGTCAACAAAATATGATTCGTTTTTCAAAAATGCTAATACAGCTTTATAATCATTTTCATTGTTTGATATCGCTTTGTTGTATTTTTCTTGATCGTTTGATTTGAAATAAAACACAAAATATGGGCGGTCTTCTGTTAGTTTTTTCCCTTTCTTTTCTTTTACGCCTTCTTTATTAGCGCAATCAGCACATAGACATTCTAATTTGCAATCGTATCCAAGTGCTTTGATTTGATCTACGTATTCTCTTAGAGCGCTGCCGTCGTCGCTTCGCCAACCCATAATTTCCATCTCCTTACCACAGTTCTCACATTTCACTTCAATTGGATTAGGAAATGCAGGACTATAGCAACATGCTCCCATGTGCATAGGAATTTCAGGCTCTTTTTCTTTCAAAGTCTTCAATTGCTTTATAAGTTCTTCTTTTGATAATGATTTTGTCATAATGCCCTCCTTTGTTTTAAAACCTTAATTCCTTAATATGTCTTGTTGTAAACTTGTAGATCTATCTTACGATATTTTCATAAATACAATGTCTGTTTACAACAATAAGACAAAATTACAAATAAAATATGAGAAACCATGTATTTTTACTGAAATATTTCAATTATAAATGTCTTTTTAACTTTAAACTTTCATTTTTTAACTTGATTTAATTGCGTTATCGATAAAATGTTTTTAAAACCATTGTTATAATTTATATTTTTTATATCTTTGCATATCGATAAACAAAATGTGTGTCTTAATGACATGAAAAATAACCAATTAAAGGAAATGATACAGTTTATAACTAAAAATTTGCGATTGCTTATCTCTGCAGTATTACTTCATGCAGCAATCATGGTATATGGCCAATGTGCTTATTGTACCAGTTATGAGAATTTTATGAATAATCAGTGGGAGGAATTGGATACAATATACAATAAAACTCACAGTAAGAATCATCAACTTTGGTGGGGTGGTAATGACTATAAATTGACTACCGACCTTGAAAGTTTAGATGCAGTTTTAAAGAAAGAAGCTCTATTTGTAAAGATAGGTGACTCCTTATTTGTAAATTGTCGTAATCTACGTTATGAGAAAACTCGTTTCGGTAATGGATATACCGCAGCACGACGCATTGGTGAACATAGTGTTTTGTTTGTGAATAGAATTATTGGTAAAAAAGCCAGAAATAATGTAATGATTTCACAAGCCCTTTTTGGCACAATAGGTTCATCTATTACAATAACAGAACAGATGGCACAGCAAGTATGCTATGTCATATCATCTGGTGCAAACGAAAAAGGAAAAATAGAAATACGTTTAGTCGCTGATGGACTTATGAATGAGATAATTGATAGCAATGAAGAACTATATAATGAATATTACTCTGAACCTAAAGAAAAGAAACGTATATTAGCAAGTCGTGTCATCCCAATTCTTGAAAAAACAGGAATATTTGATTATGTAGAACAAAAACAATAGTTTTTGATGCTGCAGAATTGAGAATAGAATATTATAAATCCGCAATGTCGTAGGAATGGCATTGCGGATTTTTCTTTGTTATATAAGTGCGGATTTTTTGTATATGAGAGATATACTTAAATCTCTTTAGCAAACATTTTGTCGAGTGTGTCTTGAGGAAACGGACATGGTTCTTGACGGATTTTTGCCAACTGAAATTGTTTGCATGCGTTGAGTACAGATTGTTCTTCAAAACATTTGAATAGCATATCTTTGAGTTCATCCAAACGTTTTACATCAGAATCAGCGAATTTGCCGTATTTGCTGTAACTCACGTTTTTTTCTGGCATTATGCAGTGATAGTAGTATGACCATACAAGAAACTGCATGCCAACTTCTTGAGTCATGAGTATTTCGTCCATATTGATATTTTATTCGTAGATTGTTGCAACAATATTTCTTGGTCCTCCATAATCTCTGAATTCGCATAGATAGATGCCTTGCCATGTACCGAGATTAAGTCTGCCATTAGTGATAGGAATGGTGATGCTTACACCAAACAGCGAACTCTTAGCATGAGCAGGCATGTCGTCGGAACCTTCAAGCACATGATCATACCATGGTTGGTCTTCTTTCACTATGTTATTGAGAATCTTCTCCATGTCTGTCCTTACGTCGGGATCAGCATTTTCATTTATAGAAAGTGCACATGAGGTGTGTTGTACAAAGAGGTTTAGCAAACCAACTTTAGGTAGCGGTTTAGGGAGTTGAGCCATTATCTCACTTGTAACTAAGTGACATCCTCTTCGTTTTGCAGCAAGAGTAAATTCAGTTTGTTGTATCATATTTATCCGATGGCAATTAGTTGAATTTCAAAGATAAGTGCCGAATCACCAGGAATGTCACGCCCAGCCCCACGGCTTCCATATCCCATTTCAGATGGGATGAACACACGCCAATGGTCGCCAATGTGCATATTAACCAAAGCAATCTGAAAACCACTGATAAGTTCGTTGACACGAAATGCAGCCGGACATCCGCTACTGAATGTCTCATCGAAAACTTTTCCGTTTATAGTACTTCCTTTATAGTGGCATGTGACGATGTTACGAGGTCCAGGAGTTCTGTCAGAATCTCCCGAAGCAATCACTTCGTAGAGAACACCTCCACGGAGTTCCTTAATCTTTTCGTCTTTCTTTTTATTCGCGATAAACTGTTCGTTCCTTAATTTATATTCTTCTTTCTTGCTCATTTCTTTTGATGTTATAATCGATGATGTTAATCTTCGTATTCTGTTGGGTCGTCTATTCCTGCATCTCTAAGTGCTTCTTTGCGTTCTATACATGTACCACATTTGCCACAGTGCTTCTCCTCGCCTTTATAACATGAATATGTCTTTGAATAATCGATATTCAGTTTTTTACCGATTAAAGCGATTCCGGTTTTTGTGAGTGAAGTATATGGAGCCTCGATTTTTATATGCTCGTATGTTCCGTTAGCCATGGCGTCCGACATAGACTGGATGAATGGTGCTCTGCAATCAGGATAAATGGCGTGGTCGCCAGAGTGGTTTGCAATCAACACATATTTTAGACCTCGGGTTTCGGCAAGTCCGCATGCTATAGCCAACATAATACCATTGCGGAAAGGAACAACTGTAGATTTCATGTTCTCGGATGCATAATGTCCTTCGGGAATGGCATCAGCCCCCTCCAAAAGCGACGATTTGAAATATTGGCTAATGAAAGATAATGGAATGATAAGGTGCTCGATATTGAGTTGTTGACAATGGTATGCAGCATATTCTGCCTCTCGTTTGTTGTGATTGCTACCATAGTCGAATGTGATTGCCAAGGCAATACGATCCTTCATGTCGTGTAAAAGAGTTACACTATCCATTCCCCCCGACAAAATGATTACTGAGTCCTTTTCTATCATGATTTTCTGTGTATAATTGTTTTTGTGATGCGAAACTGCATATTATTTTGTAAAGGTACAAACAATTTGTCAATAAACAATGATATGGGGTGTTAATAATAGATAAAATGAATTGAATTAAGTGCATTTATGATAAAAACATACTATCTGTTGTGTATTTTGAGTATAATATGATGATAAACACTGAAAAAGTTTTGTCAGAATGCGAAAAGATTGTACCTTTGCAGCAGAAAATCATAACAGAGATAACTAAGATAATGGCAAATTTCGCTAACATAGCATTCCTAAACCTACTCGTACTACGACTTACAAAGTCGCAGGTGAGAAGGGTTTGCCGTTATTGAACAAAATATATTGAGGCAAAGAATAATTGTAGAACCTTTCTCACTATGGTGGGGAAGGTTCTTTGTTTTTCAGTGGACTTCTCCCCAAGGTTTTTGAGGGATGCCCCGATAACCATCAACAAGGAAATCTGATAATCGTTATGTTAGTAGAAGAACTTGTGATTCATGGTGAGAAATAAAAAAAAGAATTATATATGTCAGACAGATTGTTTATTTTTGACACTACGTTGCGGGACGGTGAACAGGTTCCTGGATGCCAACTGAACACTGTAGAGAAAATTCAAGTGGCAAAACAACTTGAGTCGTTGGGCGTGGATGTCATAGAAGCCGGTTTCCCAGTTTCAAGTCCAGGCGATTTTAATAGTGTAGTAGAGATATCTAAGGCTGTAACATGGCCAACCATATGTGCGTTAACTCGTGCGGTAGAGAAAGATATAGATGCTGCTGCCGAAGCATTGAAATATGCAAAACGCAAGCGTATTCACACAGGTATAGGTACAAGTCCGTCGCACATAAAGTTTAAGTTTAACTCTACACCAGAAGAAATTATCGAGCGTGCTGTAGCAGCAGTAAAATATGCACGACGATATGTTGATGATGTGGAATTTTATGCAGAAGATGCAGGACGTACCGACAACGAGTATCTTGCTCGTGTTATCGATGCTGTTACCAAAGCAGGTGCAACAGTTTGTAATATCCCTGACACCACAGGATTTCGTGTGCCAAACGAATACCATGAGAAGATAAAATATCTTTATGAGCATGTAGATGCCTTCTCTTCAGGAAAAGCAATCCTTTCCACTCACTGTCATAATGATTTGGGTATGGCCACAGCAAATACCGTTGCTGGTGTGTTGGCTGGTGCACGTCAGGTTGAGGTAACAATCAATGGTATTGGTGAACGTGCCGGAAATACATCGCTCGAGGAAGTAGCAATGATATTTAAGACACATCCAGACTTGGGTATTGAGACAAATATCAACACTACTAAGATTTATCCTACAAGTCGTATGGTGTCAAGTTTGATGAATATGCCAGTTCAACCTAATAAAGCCATTGTGGGAAAGAATGCTTTTGCTCACTCAAGTGGTATTCATCAGGATGGTGTGTTGAAAAATGCTTCAACATATGAAATTATGGATCCAAAGGATGTGGGTATTGACGATAACGCAATCGTATTGACTGCCCGTTCAGGACGCGCAGCGTTGAAACATCGTCTGCACGAAAATGGAATAGATGTTGATGAAGAGAAACTTGACACAATCTATGAAGCATTTCTTAAACTTGCAGACAAAAAGAAAGAAGTGACCGACGATGATCTGCTTGTGTTGGCAGGTGCAGACCGTTCAAATTCACACAATGTGAAACTCGATTACTTGCAAGTGACAACAGGTATGGGAGTGAGAAGTGTGGCTTCTATAGGACTTGCTATTGCAAACGAACATTTTGAAGCTGCAGCCTCTGGAAATGGTCCTGTTGATGCTGCAATCAAGGCTCTGAAGCAGGTTATCAAACGCCAGATGACTCTTCGTGAATTTACCATTCAGGCCATTTCAAAAGGCTCTGATGATATGGGTAAGGTTCACATGCAAGTTGAATACAACGGACACAACTATTATGGTTTCGGTGCAAATACCGACATCGTAACCGCATCAGTTGAGGCTTATATCGATTGTATAAATAAATTCAAGTAATTTGAAAATTCTATCGAGTAGAACGTTGAAAGTTGAAATGTTTTATTTGATTAATGTGATTTCAAATAATTGTAATATTCTATTTAACAGGTAGCTATTCGTTGTAATCATCATTGAAAATCTTTGATAAGAATTGTGATGATAAATAAAAGCAGATGTTCATTTTTCGTTTTTAGATCTTCATAAATCAGATTTAGATGAACATCTGCTTTTAATGTCGATTGTTATTGCGTTTGTTAGGGCAAAATGAAAAATATTTAAACTTTTTTGCATTTTTGCGAAAATATTTGGAAGTCTGTTTTTTTTTTTGTTTTGCACTGGATTTGTGTTTTTACACAATCAGACAAGTCTTCATGGTTTTGAATTACCTATTTCTTTACCATAAGTCTTACCCAAAAGCTTAATCATGTCCCTGCGTTATAGCGTGAACCATGAGAAAAGTTAAACACCGACTGTAAAGTCAAACCCTTGGCAAACTTCTATATGAAAAATGCCAATCAAATCAGAAAATACAAAAAACATATTTCATGAGATATGCCATTCTCAGACCGGTCGAGAATGGAAACCGACCGAAAAGGTCATAAAAATAGTATTAATAAATAAAATAATAAAACAAAATGAAAAAATCAATTAAGACTGCAATGTTTGCATTTGCAGTAGTTGCTACTGGTTTCGGTGGCATGAAAGCATATGATGCTTATCAGATTAAAGGTAATTGCTTAATGATGGAAAATATCGAAGCATTGAGTAATAGTGGAGAAGGGAATGGAACTTCTCATGGCGCATATCAACATATGGACTACGTGGATTGTGGCAGTGGAACGAAACTTCAACTGTATTGTGATGATCGGTCTTGTCCTGATCGTTGTAAATATGATTGTGGTGTACATGTATAATAATTAGAATTATATAGGTTGGTTTTTTTAGATAAATAGAACCAACCTTATCTGTCAAATTTATCTAATATCTAATAATACTCAAATTTTAATTTTTGAACGATGAAATATATTTTAAGAGGTTTATTTCTTTGCGTTATATTGATAGTATTTTCTTGTTCAATGAATAAGAAAACTGATAAACCTGAAATGACATATATTTTTCAAAAAGAAAATGCCGTCGAGTTTGTTGATTCAATGTTGCCAATTTCTAAAGAAATAGTCTTAGATACTACCATAGTAGCTCCATTGACCAATTATACTAATATTCAGCTTGACCGAAACAGAATATTTTGTTATGGTTTGTCGTATGTCTATGAATACGATAAAGATGGAAATTTTATCTGCAAAATTGGCGAAGTGGGGCATGGTAAAGGTGAATATATACAGGCGCATGGCGTTACATTGAATAAACAAGATGAAGTGGTAGAAGTGCTTGACAATCAAGAAATATATCGTTACAATTATAATGGCAGATTCATATCTAAAGAACAGATAGATGCTCCATTCTCGAATTTTGTGTATAATGACGGCTATTATTGGTTTTCATCAGACAACAATGATGCTTGTGGTGATTATACGTTGTATAAATATGATAATACATATAATAGGGTAGATTGGATATGCGAACGTAAAATTTATTTCTGTGTTGGGGGAAGTGACTTTGGTAAAGGGACAATAATAACTTATCACAATGTTTTTTCCCATGATATATATCAGATTGTAGGTAGTAAAGCTGTATTTGCCTATACACTGAAATTCCCAGGCCTGGAAATACCTAAGTCTTTCTATAAAGCGGATATTACGACAATAACAAATGAAATGAAAAATAACAACTTTGCATTGATCAGGACTTTTATAGAGAATGAACAATACATATTTATGCTTGTTCATGAATATAAGTCAGGAAATATGGAATCTGCTTATTATTGGATTATAGATAAGACACAACAAGAAGAATGTATTGTGAAATTAGACACTTCTAATGATGATGTGTATTATTTAAATCCACAAGTCCTTGATAAAGACAATATCCTGTATTTTGTGGGCTGTAGAAATAATGCAAATGTGGGTGTTTATGGAGTTGATTTGAAATTGCTGTTTAGTAAAATAAACAAAAAACAATAAAACGATATTTTTATGAAGCATTTGATGTATTTCTTTTGGATGAGAAGAACAACGTAGTAATGGTTGGCAGTCCGGTGGAAGGTGAGAATATTGAAAAAATCATGTTAAAGGTCTTGGATTCCAGACTTAAGAAACGAACGAATGCTGATCTATAAAAAACAAATCTTTCAGTGACTTGTCACAAATAGTCACTGAAAGATTTTTATTAATTTTTGGTCTCAGTTATATAAGATTTTCAATTATATGTCCCGACTTTGTGATTGCAATTGCCGTTACTTATTTGAACAGAGTTTTGCGATATATTCTATGAGTTCTTGTTCTGATGGATTGCAATCCTCAATATATATGATGGTATCGTCTATGGCTTCTTTGGATTGTCCTAAAAAGTGGATAGCAGTTTCGCATAGACCATGACTATAACCATGTTCTTGCATAAGGACATATAATGTTTGTTGGGAAATTGTCATATAGTTCTACAGAGATGTTTTTTGTCTGTATCCGAGGTTGTGGAACGATTTTATGAATTTATATAATCCAAGATTTGTTCCGCATGTATTTTTGTCTTTATCTCCTTTGGTGTGAAAATCTTTTCGATTATTCCGTCTTCGTTTACTAAGTATGTAGTACGGAGTATTCCGATGGTGCGTCGGCCACATGTCACTTTCTCGCCCCAACTGCCAAGTTGTTGAAGTAGGGTAGTGTCGGTGTCGGCAATCAACGGAAATTCCAGCCCTTTGTCGTTGGCAAACTTCTTTTGAAGTTCAACTCTGTCTTTACTTACCCCAATAATATCGTATCCTGCAGCTGCAAGTTCTGCTTTGTGGGATTGAAGTGAACATGCCTCAGCACTGCATCCGCTCGTGTTTGCCTTCGGATAACTATAAAGAATTAACTTGCGACCTCTGTAATCGCTTGATTTTATTTCATTACCGTTTTGGTCAATACCAAGAACATCTGGTATTCTGTCTCCTACATTCATAGTATAATTTTTTATGTTGTTTTAGTTGTTTATAATTATTTTTTCCATGCGTTTACCACCTCACCGATATACATGGTGTGAAGTCCAGCAGGGAAGTTGTTATATAAATTCTTTGGAGTTTCGCTCTTGAATCCTTTTGGATCGAATGGAGCTGCATACATGATTTTACATTCTATTACCATAGATGCTTCTGTGTAATATGGAGTTCCATTAGGTGTGTATGCAGTATGAAGTCCGAGTGCTTGGGCCTTGTCGCCGTTTCTGCCGCTGTGGCTACCGATGTATGTTGGGACTTTGCTGTTTTCTACGTCGAATGACATCACAGTGAAGTATTCGCTATTATCCATAAATTCCTTAGTGTATCGTGTCTCGGCAACATAAACAGTGAGTGCAGTTTTCTGCCAGAGAGTACCTATACCTCCCCATCCGATAGTCATTGCGTTGTTTTTGGTTTTATTGCCCGCAGCCAAAACTTGTGCTTCGCTGAACCATTGGAATCCGTTGTCGGAGAAGTTTTCTTTAACATCGAATTTTGTAAATCCATTTTCTTCTTGAGCAAATGTAGGCAATGCAAACATCATCATGCATGCCATGATAGCAGTAATTAAATAGTTTTGTTTCATAAGAAATACGTGTATTTGATAATTTGTTCAAAAATACGTCTATAAATCCAAATAAGCAAAATTTTGAGTAAAATTAATTAAATAATTTACAAAAAACAATTATTTATGTATATTTGCAGAATAATATATACTTTAAAATAGGTAATTTTATGAACATTCTAATTCTACAAGCATCGCCACGTGCGAATGGAAATACTGCATGGATGGCAGAGGAGTATAAGAAGGCTGCAGAGTCAGCAGGTCATAATGTGACATTGGTAAATGTTTCTCACAAAAAGATTGCGGGATGTCTTGCATGTGAATTCTGTCATAACAAAGGTAATGGGGCCTGCATACAGAAGGATGGTATGCAAGAACTTTATCCGCTTATAGCTGAAGCAGAAGTGTTAGTATTGGCTGCTCCAATTTATTATTTTACACTTAATGCCCAGATTCAGTCTGTGATTCAACGTCTTTATTGTGTAAATAAACCTGCTAAAGTGCAGAAAATGGCTTTATTAATGTCATCGTATTCGCCAGGAGTCTATAGTGGTGCCCAATATGAATATTTTGATATATGCAAGTATTGGGGTGTGCAGGATAGCGGTATTGTTACAGCTAAGATTGATGAACAGAAGACAGAGGAAACAAAAGGTAAAATAATAGATATAGTTAAGAATCTTTGAAAATTAGATGAATAGAAGTTCAGAAATAATTAAAACAAGTGTTGTCGGAATCTTTGTGAACATCTTGTTGGCGGCTTTTAAGGCATTCGTGGGATTGTTGTCGAATAGTGTTGCGATAGTTATGGATGCTGTAAACAATCTGAGTGATGCACTGTCAAGCGTGATTACTATTGTGGGCGTCAAATTATCTCAACGTCCTGCCGACAGAAAACATCCATTTGGCTTCGGACGAATTGAATATTTTACAGCTATCATTATTTCAGTGATAGTATTATCGGCAGGAATCACATCCTTGATAGAATCAGTTAAAAAGCTGTTCAATCCCACAGAACCAACATACACATCAACAACATTAATAATTATAATTGTGGCTATTGTTGTTAAATTGGTTTTGGGATTGTATGTCAAGCGTAAAGGTAAACAACTTAATAGCGATGCGCTAATAGCATCGGGTTCGGACGCATTGTTTGATGCCGTAATAACACTTGCCACACTTATCTCAGCCGGAGTGATGTTGTTGTGGAATGTGTCGCTTGACGGGGTGTTGGGTGCATTGATATCAATCGTTATCATAAAGGCTGGCTTTGAGATGTTGGCATCTCCTGTGAATGAATTAATAGGAACGTGTATTTCTGCGGAATTAACCAAACAGATTAAACAAGAGGTCGCAAGTTTCGAGGGCGTTCATGGCGTTTTTGATATCATATTACATAACTACGGACCGGATGTGATGATCGGTTCGCTTCATATCAACGTGCTTGATTCAATGTCGGCATATGAAATTCATGGATTGACTCGTCAGATCTCGACTCGTATGCATGAGAAATATGGTATTATCATGACCGTAGGAGTTTATGCCGTATATACAGGAGATACAGAATGCTCAGAATTACAAAAAAAGATTATGGAAATTCTCTCTGTTCACAAAGAGATTGTACAAGTACATGGATTCTATTGCTCAAAAAACGAAAAATACCTGTCAGTTGATGTAGTGCCTGATATATCAGTTCATAACGATGATATTCTTGTAAAACAACTCACTGATGATATACAGCCTTTAGCACCTGATATGAAAGTGATTATTGTTGTAGATCACAATTATTCAGAATAGTGTTATAGTTATTATATCAGTAATTCAATTCTAAATGAATACGTTTATGAACAGAGTGCGAATAACCGCAATACGTCAGACTATATATACTGATTTGATGGCTCGATATGAGAATCCTATAGAGCACACTTGTGACATAAAGGAGGGACAACAATGGATATCTGAAAATGGTGCTTGTCCTAAAGGATTTTGTCAGTCGGCATGGGAGTCAATGCAATATTTTGTGGAGTCGTTGGCACGTGGTGAGGGCAATTTCTATGATGGATGGATGAAAAATCCCATGAGTGCGATGATTAGTTGTAATGATGGCTTTCGTCCTTTCAGTTTTTATATAGAAGTGATAGATGGTGAAATAATATAGTGTTTCATAACTTTAAGATCAATAAATAAGTAAGTAATAGTGTTAAGAAATATTTGTGATTTTATTACTCGCTGGATGGCGATTATGGTGCTGTTAGTAGCAGCTGTATCATTGTTTTTGCCAGCAAGTTTTTCATGGATTGATGTGTGGGCAATCAATCCAATGTTGGGAATAATC
Source organism: Bacteroidaceae bacterium (assembly GCA_024682395.1). Classification (GTDB taxonomy): domain Bacteria; phylum Bacteroidota; class Bacteroidia; order Bacteroidales; family Bacteroidaceae; genus Colivivens. The sequence continues at coordinate 115,450 of JAIKZH010000058.1, read as the reverse complement.
ATGTTTGGTATGGGATTAACATTATCATCCCAAGATTTTAAGGTTGTGTTATATCGTCCGAAAGATATCATTATCGGATGTTTAACACAGTTTATAGTTATGCCTTTGTTGGCTTGGGCTTTGGCATATTTGTTTGCTTTACCCAAGGAACTGGCATTAGGTGTTATACTTGTGGGTTGTTGTCCGGGCGGTACAGCATCTAATGTCATAACATATCTGGCAAAAGGTGATTTGGCCTTATCTGTAGGTATGACAACAGTCTCAACTTTATTGGCACCATTTTTAACCCCAGTGTTGGTGTGGCTGTTAGCAGGTACGATGGTCGATGTAGATACTGTGGGTATGCTGATGAGTATAGTTTATGTCATAATATTGCCAATTACATGCGGCTTATTGTGTCAACGTTATTTGTCGAATATAACAAAACGTGTCGTATCATATTTGCCAGCTCTTTCATCGGTTGTGATTGCCATGGTGGTTGGTGTAGTGGTTTCACATAATGCCGACCGACTATTGGTGGGTGGTATGATTGTGGTGTTGGTTGTCATGCTTCATAATGTGTTAGGACTTTCATTTGGCTATCTTTTAAGTCGTCTTTTCCATTTGCCACGACAGAAATGTGTGGCAGTAAGTATAGAAGTAGGAATGCAGAATTCAGGACTTGCTTCGTCACTTGCAACACTTCATTTTGCGGCATATCCATTAGCATCAATTCCTGGAGCCGTTTTCAGTGTGTGGCATAATATCAGTGGAGCATTAGTCGCAAAACTATATCAAAGAAGAGTAATAAACAGAACAAACGAAAAATAACAGAAAATGAAGAAAATTATAAATCCATGGTGTGATCATCCAGGATATAATTGTTTTGGTTGTAGTCCCGACAATCCATACGGATTGCATATGGAGTTTTTTGAGGATGGCGATGATATCGTAAGTATGTGGCATCCCGAGAAGAATTATCAAGGTTGGATAAATACCATGCATGGCGGTATTTTAAGTACGCTGATTGATGAAACTTGCGGTTGGGTGGTGACACGTAAGATGCAGACAAGTGGATATACAACAAACCTGAGTGTGAAGTTTAGAAAGGCTGTGCCAACAACAGAGACAGAATTAACCATACGTGCCAGAATTGTCAAGCAGGTGAGAAATCTCTTGTTTATTCATGCCGATATCACTAATTCCCAAGGTGAGTTGTGCGTAGAAGGTGACACAGTGTATTTCTTGATGGATGGTGAGAAAGCCAAAGAAATGGGATTTACAACTTGCGATGTTGAAGAGGATTGAATCGGAAAATCACTTTTTTCGTAAAACATATTAATAATAACGAAAAATTTTGTAATTTTGTATTAAGCATTCATTGCTTGTTTTTCTTATAAATTATTAGTGTTTTATTATAAAAAAGTGTAATTATGGAAACGTTCAATGATGTAATAGCTGGTAAAAAACTCGTGTTAGTTGACTTTTTCGCCACATGGTGTCAACCTTGCAAACGAATGCATCCTATTTTGGAAGAAGTGAAGGGTGTGCTTGGAGATCGTATCCGTATAATAAAGATTGATGTGGATAAGCAAAATGAGATTGCGGCTCAGTTTAACATTCAGTCGGTTCCTACATTAGCTTTGTTTAGGAACGGAGAGTTGCTTTGGCGTGTGAGCGGTGTTGTCCCAAAATCGGAATTGTTGGCTACGATTGATCCTTTCTTGAGTGAATAATGTAACAAGTGTAATATCTGCGTTTTTGCATTGATTTTCCACTTTATTATTTTTAGAAATATAATCAACATTGTTTTTTATATACTAAATGTTGGTTATATGGTGTTGTTATTTGTCTTTACTGATTTGTGATGTAATTTGTTGTATTTTTCTCTTCTTTTTAATAATTAATAGAAATCCTTATGTTTTTTATCTTTAATATTGGTTGTGTTGAATAAATAAAATATAAGAATTTTTTCTTCTTGTTTAACGTGTTGTTGTTCAATAGATTATAACATATGTCCTAAACTGACGCAATCATAAAATTATTATATTGAAATCTGCGCCAATACAAGATTTGTAAAAAAATGATATTTTGATAAACCAAAGTTCTGAGCAGAAAAAATATCGTTTTTTTATCAGATTTCTACGTTGAAAATCAGCGTAGAAATACCATTATTTAAGTATTGCTGTGTTTTTTTAAAGTCTATACCTTTGTACTCAAATTTTTGTTAACAGGTAAAAAGAATAAAATGGATAATCTTTGTAGTTTATTATGCGAAGCAGCTATTAGCGCTCCGAATAACGGTCTTATTGTCGTAAGTAATAGTCCTAATGATAGTTTTATATCTTATTCAGATTTATTGATTAAGTCTAAGAAGATTGCTCATATTCTCCGTTTTTATTATAATTTGGAGAGAAAAAGTAAAATAATTATCTCAGTAGAAAAATCAGAAGATTTTATACTACTTTTCTGGGGATGCATTATGGCTGAATGTGTTCCTGTATTGATGCCAGCTGTTCAGTCAAGTAATAAGAATTCGATAGCTTATGAACGTTTGAGAAATGCGATTAAGATACTGAAAACAGTTACGGTAATTACTAACGATGTAAACATATTTATTGATTTAGAAGCATTATCTCAAAAAACAATACTTTTTGAAGATATAATAAAACAATCTGATTTATTAAACGATGAACTTTTGACAATAAATAAGTCAAAAAGTGATGAATTATGTGTTATTCAGTTTTCTTCGGGCAGTACAGGTTCGCCTAAAGGTGTTATGCTTAACTTCAGTTCGATTTTAGCAAACCTAAAAATGAAAACAATCGCAGATGAAATAACAAGTAATGATACACTTATTCATTGGATGCCTTATTTCCATGATTATGGATTGTTTGGTAATCATTTGCTTAGTGTATATAATCAGATAACAGAAATAAAGATCGAACCTTATTTCTTCTTAAGAGACCCATTGGTGTTCCTTAAAAAGATATCAGAATATAGAGTAAGTATATGTGGTGGAGCAACTCCTTCAGGATTGGAGTATTTGATTCAGAAACTTGAAAAGAATTGTGATGAAGTTAAAGATTTAGATTTCTCTCATGTTAAAACCCTTTCATTGGGTGCTGAAATGGTGCCAACGAACCTTTATGAGAGATTGATACCTCTATTTAATCTTGGTTTTGATAAAAAAGCATATCGTCCAGGATATGGAATGGCTGAAAACACCTTAATAATATCCTCTTGTTTGCCGGGCGAAGGTGATAAGACAATAAAAATAGATCGTGAGTCATTTTATGAAGGAAAGATTAAGTTGGCTGAAGATGGACATGATTATTGCGAGTTTTTGAGCGCAGGCAAGGCGATGCCAGGAATGGAAGTGCGTATTGTTAACGATGGCATTGTTCAAAAGCATATGAAATTAGGTGAAATCCAAATCAAAGGTCCTTCATTGATGTCGGGCTATTATAATAACGAACAAGCAACTGATGAGGTCTTACAAGATGGGTGGTTAAGTACTGGCGATTTAGGATTTATTGACAAAGATAATATAATATACCTTGTAGGGCGAAAGAAAGAAACGATTATCGTTAACGGACAGAATTATCATCCTTTTGATTTAGAGAATTGTCTGTTAGAGAAATATGGACTTTTGATTGATAAATCAGTATTTACTTCTTTTTATTCAAATAAGGAGAAGCGCGAGATAGTGCTTCATTTCTTTGTTCCGTCTAAGAAAATGTCGGATGAACAACTCTCAAAACTTATATATGATTGCAATTCATATATGGCTGATAAGGTTGGGTTTGCTCCAGAGTATTCCATAAAGATAAGAAAAGGAGATATTCTTAGAACATCAAGTTCTAAGGTGAAACGTAGAGCGATGGCTTATTGTTTTGAACAAGGAAAATATGATAGTTTAATTGTAAAATCAAATAAAAAAGATTGTATGAAGGATTATAATGACGTTCTAAAAGGGATATGGTCGGATGTTTTGAAGAATGATAAAATAGGGGTAGATGACAACTTCTTTGTCTTAGGTGGCGATTCTATTCGAAGTATGATGGCTGTGTCTAAAATCGAAGAGATATATAATATCAAATTAGAAAATAGTTTCTTTTATAAATATCCAACGATTGATTCACAGAAAACATATCTTGAAGGCTTACTTTCACAAGAAGTTCAATCACCGATAAATGAATATGAGTTATTAGTAAGAGAATTTGTGAGTGAAGAACTTGGTATTCCTTTTTCTGAAATAAAATATACTGAGAACATAATATCCAAAGCAACTTCTTTTGAAAATATATATCGGATGATGCAACGTCTTACTGAGGTTTTCGATAGAATTTCTTTGGATGACATAAAGGATAAGACTTGTGTGAGAGATATTGCACAAGTTATTAGAGAATCATATAAAACACCTAAAGATACCTCTTTCCCATTAATGGATTTTCAAGAAACTCTCTTTTATCATAGTAAGAGTTTTATTCGTAATGAACCAACAGGGTTAAGTTGTTATATTATTTGCCGTACTCAAATCAAGGGACATTTTGATAAAGAATATTGGGATAAGACTTTAAATCATATAATTGAATGTCATCCTTTACTTCATTCTGTTCTTTATGAAGAATCAGATAATCCTGAAATGATAACACTATCAGAATACCCTGTTTTTGAGAGTTCGTATGAGGATATCACTTCTTTAAGTAAAGAGGAACAGAAAGCATTCTTCCTTAAAAAGGACAAAGAAGACCATGATTACAGATTTGATCTTAAAAAATGTCCGTTGTTTTATTGTAACATATATAAAACAGATGAAAACGAACATGAACTGATTATTCATATTGACCATCAGGTTATTGACGGTTATAGCTTCTTCCAGTTCCTACAGGAATTGACAAGGACATACGATCAATTAGTGTCAGGCAAAACTGTTACGGTAGAACCCGAAAGAGGTTTGCTATTCTCTGATTATGTGTTTGTTGAGAAGTTTAGACGACAGACTAAACGTTATAAGAATGCAATGGATTTCGCATTGAAAGTGTTTAAAGACTTACCAGAGAAGATTACAATTCCGATGAAATGTCAACCATCTCTGATAAACAAAGTCCATTTCAATACTTTACATACAGAATTGGATGCATCTATGATGAGTAAAGTAGTTGAGATAAGTGCAAAAGTTCCGGGAATTTGTCTTAACTCATTATTGATGGCATGTTATTTCAAGTTAATGAATCTATGGTCAGGTCAAAATGATTTGATTATTAATATGCCTGTGTTCAACAGAGAACAACATCTTCCAAATGCAAAGGATGTGTTAGGAAGTTTTCTTGATATTTTCCCTGTTCGTATTCAGACTTCTCCTCAAGAACCGATTGTGTCTGTGGCACGTAATATAGAGAAATTTGTGCGTACAATGTTGGAATATCCAATTTCCTCAATTGAACTGTCAAGAAGAATAGCCGAACAAGAAGGATTGAAACAAAGTTCTTTAAGTGCTATCATCTTCAGTAATAGTATCAACATGCTTCCAAAAGGCATTAGCCGTTCTTCTGAAAATATAACAATAGGTGCTCCAAATGTACAAACAGGTGCTCCTGGCACATATATCGACCTTGTAATGTACACTTGGGAGGATAAATGGTGCTTTGATTGGAATTATGTTCGTGAATTGTTTGATGAAACATTTATCATGCAACTTTCAGACCAATTTACATCTATACTAAAACAATTGTCAGATGAAACCAAAACCGAGAACTACGAAGAACGTTCATGTTCGGCAATACTTCCAAAATCATATGTACAGTTGTTGGAACAGACAAATCAAACCGACCATGTTTATCCTATAAAGACTATACACGAACAAATAAAGGATGTTGTTAATAAATATCCCGACAGAGAAGCCGTTTCTTTCCATAATGAATCATTAACATATGTGGAGTTTTGGAAGAAAGCCAATCAAATGGCTCATTTCTTACGTTCGTTAGGTGTCGAAAGACATTCGAAGGTGGTTTTATTATTAAACAGAACCATTGATATGCCAATTGTACAACTTGGAATTCTTTTGGCTGGTGGTACATATGTTCCGATAGATCCATCGTATCCATCTGATAGAATACAGTATATGGTGGATGATTGTGGCGCAGAAGTACTTGTGTCGCAAGGAGTTCATTCTGAAACAATCAATGGGTCTTATACATCGAAAATAAAACATTGTGTGTTGCTTGATGATGATGATATTTGTATGCCAGAAACATATATCAGACATACAAAATCAGAAATTCATAGTTTTACAACTGAAGATATCACATTGTGTAATGATCCAGAGGATTTAATTTACATGATTTATACATCAGGTTCAACAGGACAACCAAAAGGAACTATGCTGAGACATAGAAATGTGTCAAATTTTCTGAATTATGAAAAAGAGGCATTTAATGTTACATGTAATAACAGATTTGCATTTGTTACATCATATTCTTTTGATATGACAGTGACTTCTAATTGGTTACCATTCATCTCAGGAGCCTCATTGCATATTCTTTCAGATAGTGAAACCAAAGACATCGAGAAATTATTGCATTTCATCGACGATAAGCGTATAAACTTCTTGAATGTCACTCCATCGCATTTCTCAATGCTTGTTAATACTTTGGGCTTTTTGGAGCATCCGGTAAACATCTCGCCTAATATGACTATTATGTTGGGAGCCGAACTGATTAATGTCTCGGATATAAACAGATGGTTGGAAAGTTATCCTCAACATCGTTTTATCAACGAATATGGACCAACTGAAACCACTGTGGCTTCTACGTTTTATCCTATTCCGGTGGAGGATGACGGAAAATGTCATTTGAGTGTGGTTCCGATAGGCAAACCTATTTATAATACTCAAGTATATGTGTTGAATGATAATCTTGAACCAACATTGCCAGAAGTTCCAGGAATACTCTATATTGGAGGTGCTGGTGTTTCGCGAGGATATTTAAACAAAGAAGAAAAGACAAAATCTGTATTTGTAACAAATCCAATAACTCATGATGGCATTGTTTATAACACAGGTGATGTCGTAAAGATGACCTTAACTGGTGATATTGTCTTTGTCGGTCGAAAGGACTTCCAAGTGAATGTGAGAGGTTATAGAATTGAACTTGGTGAGATAGAAAATGCATTATTACAAGTTCCAAATATAACAGAATCATGTGCAGCAATTCAATACGATGTTAATAAACAACCAACAGTGGTCGCTTTTTATGTAACAGCAGATGGTAATGAAATAGACTATAAAGACATACTTTCAGTTCTGCAAACAAAAATACCACATTATATGTTGCCTTCGGCAATGGCAAGAATTGATCAGATTCCGATATCAGCAAATGGCAAAACAGATAAGAAACAATTGCCAGATATAGCAAATCAAAAACAAAATCTTGTAAAGAGAAACGTTGTGGGGCCGAGAAATGAACGAGAAGAACAACTTGTGCACATATGGGAAGATGTGCTCGGATTGCCAGAAGTTGGAATCAATGACAATTTCTGGGAAATAGGTGGTGACTCAATACGCTCAGTAAGACTTATCAAAGAACTGAAAGAAGCTGGAATGCGTAAAATTAAGTTGAAGGACTTATTTGAAAGACCAACTATCGCTGAACTGCTTGAACAGGAAACAGACTCCGATAAGGTGGAAAATATCATATGTATGAGAAAAGTTTCCGATCCTTCTGCAAATCTTGTATGTTTGCCTTATGCTGCAGGAACTCCTGGTATGTATAGTACTTTGGCTGGAGATTTCTCAGGAAACATCAACTTATATACTGTACAATATCCAGGTCATGGCGACGGACGTGAAATAAAAGCTTCGGTTGATGAGGTAGGTGAATTGCTCGTTAATGAATTACGCTCATTTGACAAGGATATACCTCTGTATATAATGGGATATTCATATAGTTGCTATATAGCATATGATATATGTAAACGATTAGAATCCGAAAATATACCAATTCAAGGAATTATCATGATTGGTGGTACGCCACCTACATTACGTGATGACCTAATGGAATTTTTCTCTAAAGATGATAAAGACTTATTGGATTATTCACATGCAAAGGATTTGTTGAATGAAGAATTGATTGCCACATTGTCAGAAGACGAGAAACATGAGTATCTTCATGAATTAAGAATGAATACAGTTGCAATGGTGAATTATAATTTCCTTAATTCAAAACTAAAAACTCCGTTGTGTTCTATTGTAGGAAAAGAAGATGAACCGACTATTCGCGAAAATCAGCATTTATGGAATAATTATTTCCCTAAGGTGAACTTCTTCGAACTACCTGGTGGTCACGTGTTAATCACAAAATATCATGTGGAACTGGCGGAACTAATAATGGATTATATCAATACACAAGCCTCATAACTTTTTTTAATGATTATAATGGTAAAGAAACTGTTTTTAGTGATTGGAATCATCTGTGTTCCAATCATTTCATGGGCAAATGTGTTGTTTTCTGGTCATGTGCTGGATAAAAACACAAAAGAACCCATTGTCGGCGCTTCTATTTTAATAAAGAAGTGCCAAAAAGGCGGTAACACCGATCGTAATGGTTTATTTAATGTTAATCTCTCACAGAAAGGAACATTTATGGTTGAAGTGTCTTATTTAGGATATAAGACTATAAATGAAATGGTTTATATTGACGATAAAACAACAAAGGATTTCTTATTAGAAGAGAAAGATAATGAGTTGAACGAAGTCGTTGTAAATGGTTCGTCGCATAAGGCCGAGATTAATCAGATACGTAAAAGCCCCATGGCTGTGACTGTGGTTGATGGAGCAACATTACGTGGTCGTTCAAGTGGTATTGAAGAGGTGCTTAATCGTACTTCTGGACTAAAAGTAAGAAAATCTGGAGGATTGGGTAGTTCATCACGTATCTCAATTCATGGTTTGGAAGGAAAACGAGTAGCTGTATATATTGATGGATTCCCACTGAATAGTCCAGACGGATCATTCGATATAAACGACATTCCTATAGATGTGATTAAGTATATTGAAGTCTATAAAGGTATTGTCCCTGCAGAATATGGAGGCGATGGACTTGGTGGTGCTATAAATGTAGTAACACGCGAGGATGATTGTGATTTGATTGGTTTTACACAAGAATTTGCTTCTTTTGGAACATCCAAGACTCTTGTAAGCGCAAAGAAGCTATACACAAAACCCGGAATACAATTAAGTTTGGCTTTCTTTAATAACAAATCAGATAATGATTACAAGATGACATGGCCTGTGTTTGAAACCAATCTTCCAGAGTCAGACTATTTAAAGGTAAAACGTAATAACGATTATTATCAATCTACATTCTATCATGTTGGTATAGCATTTACAAAACTTTATTTTGATAAGTTGGAATTGGAATGTGCTTTCTATAATAACAAGAAGGGTATTCAGTCTTTAAGTTTCGACTCACAAAATGCACATACTCATGGAACTAATATTATGCCAACAATGGTGATGGAAAAGAAAAACTTCCTTTTTAAAGGTTTGGAATTAAAATCCTCACTTGTTGTCCCAATTATATCTACACATTTTGTCGATACCACAATGTACAGAAAACAATGGGACGGAAGTATAACTCCCTCTATGGGTGAAACAGAAGACAATCTTTTCAATAATTCTGATGACAAACAATTTGAACTTAGGGATAAGATTAATTTAAAATATGAGAAAGGAAAACATACATTTAATCTGAACAATCAATTTGTATATTCAAATTACAAACCTAAGGATGACTATATGAAAGATTATCTTGGGTTCGATCCAAGTTCTTTCCCAAGTAAAATGACAGGCAACACATTGGGATTATCTCATACATACATGGCACTCGAATCACGCTTACAGAATTCTCTCATGTTTAGTTTATATCATTTGAACTCAAAAATCTACAGAACAAGCGAGAAGATGGTTGATGAGACCAATGGCGGCAAGATTCAACCTAATAAAACAAGTGTAAGTAATTTCTATTATGGGTTTAGTGAAGGAGTTAGTTGGGAATTTTCTAAAGGAATAAGAGGAAAACTCTCTTTCTCTCATAATGTGCGAATTCCAGATACAGAAGAATTGTTTGGTAATGGAATCAGTATCCGTCCCTCTGTAAACCTACGTCCCGAAACGGGTAATAACATAAATCTTGGATTAATCGTTGATAAAAGCGATTTCCTTGGTCTGATACGAGTGCAGGTAGAGTCAAATCTATATTATATGTATATAAAAGATATGATAAGACTTTTTCCCGCAGGAGTTCAGTCAATTTATACAAACCTTGGAAAAACAAGTATTGTGGGTTTTGATACAGACCTGAAGGTCGATATAACTCCAAACATCTACTCTTATTTCAATATCACAATACAAGATATTCGTGATCAACTTAAGTGGACTTCTGCCGACAAGACTATTAAGAATCCCACATATCGTAAACATGTTCCAAACATCCCAGATTTCTATTTTAATTATGGTATAGAATATCATGCGGAAGGCTTGTTGGGTAAAAATGAGTTGTCAAGAATTTATCTCGACGCATCATATGTCGGAGAATTTGATTGGAGTTGGCAGATGAGTTCATTGTCAGAACAACGAAAGAAATGGATAATACCAAGCAGTCATTTGTTTACGTTAGGTCTGCAACAATCAGTATGGCAAAATCGGGCTTCATTAGGAGTGGAAGTAGAGAACATATTCAATAAAGAGACATACATGGAATTTAAGAAACCATTACAAGGAAGAACATTTAAAATGAAATTCCGTTTCAATCTGTTCCGTGATAAGGTCTCAGGAGGGGCTATGAGTTTATAACTTTATATATTTAGTTAAATTATGAGAAAGAAAAATTATTATTTATTTGCAACAGCTATGTTGCTTTCATCATGCTTTATCTCATGCGATAAAGATGATTCAGTTTCTCCAGATAATGGGGATGACGTGGAGTTTGTTCACAGTGTGAATATCGGCGATAACACTTATATCAGTGTACTTAAAGATCTGAATGTAGGTGAGGTTAATACAAATGATGCCCAGATTCATGCAAACGGCGCATTTACTTATGTTTATAAGAATAAAGTATATGTTACTGATACTGAACATTTGTATAAGTATAAAGTATCAGAAGGAAGACTTGTTCAAGAAGGCTCTACATTATTATTCCCAGCAGGAGCAAAGGCCGTATTTGTTACATTCTTATCTGATACAAAAGCATATGTGTCTTGTCTTGGCTTAGGTAAAATATGGATTATCAATCCTTCTACAATGCAGAAAACAGATGAAATCGACTTGTCGGAATATGCTTTAGGTAAAGAGGAATCAGATAATAATCCAGAACCAGGTGCTTCTATAATCAGAGATGGTATATTGTATGTGGCACTTACTCAATTGAAGTCATCATCTATCCCACACCAAGGGGCACACGTGGCTCTTATCGACACTAAAACAGATAAACCAATTAAGACTATTTCAGATAACAGAGCTACAATGGTTTCATGTATGACTCCTACTGGTGATCCGTTTGTTGACGAGAAAGGTGATATATATTTCTATAGCATTGCAATGTTTGGATATATATCTGGTTTGAATGAAGGATTCTTACGAATCAAGAATGGTGAACAAGAATTCGATGAATCTTATTATTTCCCAATTGCAACAAAAACACTTCAAGACGTTCCTGGCGGTAAAGCTTCATATGTTTATAATAAGGTTTATGCAGGAAATGGTAAGGTCTATGCTTATTTGAATATTCCAGGAGCTTCAAGTAATCCACCTGATTATGTGAATGATAAATCAATGCAGGCATTCGAAATTGATGTTTACAATAAAACATTGAAAAAGATGGCATTCCCAGCCACAACAGGTTGGGCAGCTTCTATCTGTAAAGATGAAGACAACATTGTATGGGGTATGGCTACAGAAGAAGGTACAGGATATTATATTTATAATACAAAAGATTTGAGTTATAACAATATGATATTGAGTACTGTTGGAGCACCTTATATGATTAATAGTTTGAAATAATACTGAAAGCAGAGCATGGCTAAGGTATTTCACTTTAGCCGCTCTTCTTTATTTGATGTGAAAATGAAAAGAAAGATTGATATTATTGCCTTGTTGAGTGTTATAAGTGGTTTATATATAGTTGTTTGTGATTATCTGGTTCAGATGACAACTATTGAGGCCGATTATTTTGTCGCTCGGTTAATGTCATTAGATGATTTTGTGATATACATGTCTTCATATGGATGTATTTTTGCTTTCCCTTTTTGGATCTTAGGAATATATCTTGTTTACAAGACTATGTGTAAGGTAAATAAGAACTTGTCAATATTCACTTCTGCAGGAATTGTTTATTCATTGTTTATGCTTGCTTTTTTCCATTACAGCTATGTCATGATACATAATGTTAAGACTGTGGAAACAGATTGGTCAACATTAACTAACGCAAATGTTCCATTTTATCCTTTTATGTTTCTACTTCTTCCTGTTCTATGGTTGATTGTTGGTATAAGTAACTTCTCGTCGAAGGCAATAATTCCCAAATGGACAATTCTTGTAAATCCTGTTATGCTGACAATCATTTCATCTATTATTACATGGATTGCTCCGAAAGCATTATGTCTTCAACCTGGAGTTTTTAGCTTGGGAATTACAGTATATTATGTTGTTTGTTGGATGAGTTTAAAGAAAAATAGTAATGATTAAGAAGAAAATACTAATTGTAGGAGGAACTGGTATCGCAGGACAATCGATTATCGATTATTTATTGCGCTATAATGACTTATGTGAATTAGTTGTAGCATCGCGTGGTAATAAGATATCTTTAGATAAAACAATTAATTATATAAGGCTGGATATACATCAATCCGAAAATTTACTTGCCACATTAAAGCAATTCGATATTGTAGTGTTGGCACTTGGCCCTTTTTCAGAGGTCGGAACTGATCTTTATGAGTTGTGTCTTCATAATAATATTATTTGCGTTGATATAAACGACGATTATAATCATTGTGAGAAAATTATTAAAATAGGACAAAACAATCAGAAAAAATGTAATGGCTTGATTCTTACAGGAATGGGGCTGTGCCCAGGGTTAACTTCGTTCATGTTGCAACTTGGTGCAGAACAATTAGATGATGATGTGGAACAAGCTTGGTTGAGAATTTTCTTTGGCGCAGGTGTCTCATCAGGAAAAGCATCGATTATAAATATGTTTGAAGGATTTAAAAACGAGGTGAAGATTCTTAAACATGGAAAGATACATGATTTGCCATCGCGTAAAAGCGGTTTAGACAAGAGTTATTCTTTTGATGCTTCCCACTCTAATAAGCCTTTAGTATATTTTTCAAGTCCTGAATTGATAACATTATGTAGATCTGATAAGTTTAAGTCTTTGAAGAGTTTCGATAGTGCTTTCCATTTACAGAATCTTCCCATGTATTTAGTGTCTTTATTGAAAAAAAGTGCATATTTCCGAAGACTGACATGTAAAATGGTTGACAAACAACAGAATAAAGTGAAACAAAGTTCAAAAAACGAAAAATCTGTGATTGTTTGTACTACAGTTGCAAATAAAACGTCAAAAGTAGATTGTTTCTTGTCTTCTGATTCTTCATACAGACTAACTGGTGTGTTCTGTGCTTCAATTATCGTTATGCTTATGCGTGAAAACATACGGATAACACCTGGGGTGTTTACATTTGAAGACTTAAATGTGGATTCAGATATATTAAATAAAGTACTTGCAAATAATAACATAAGAATACAGATAAATAAGTAGTGTTATGCCTTCTGATAAAACGTGTATAGGAATCATAGGTGGAACAGGTAGAGTGGGGACCTTAATTGTTGATTATTTACTTAATCAACAAGATTGTCCTGAGATTCTTGTTGGAGGACGGACCTCGCCCGATAAAACTCAGATATTAAACAAATATTCAGATAAACCTCTTCGATATTATTGTTTCGACTACAATAATGAGAACGACTTAGATGCCTTTTGTAGCCAATGTGTTATAATTATTAATACTGCAGGTCCTTCGTATATGATAAATGATAAAATTGCTTTGGCGGCACTGAAGAATAAGTCACATTATATAGATGTTGGTGGATATGGTAGATTGTATAAAATGTTAGAACCATATGACAATACGATAAAATCACAAAATCTGTGCTTTATCATTGGCGCAGGTTGGATGCCAGGATTGTCTGGCGTTTTCTCAAAATCGATTATCGAAAAATATTCTAATGAATATGATGCTACCATTTTTAAGATATACTATGGCGCAGTAGATAATTGGTCATATAACTCGTCATATGATTTGGCAGTATCTTCAATGGAGGACACACGTCCCTATAAATATTCATATGGAGAAATACAACAAGTATCAGCTGCTACTTGTACTTCAAATAAGACATTCCCTTTTATAGGATATAAAAAAATATGTGTTCCGTCTTTTGATGAACAACTATCATTGGTGGCAAAATCATTAAAACATGTAAAAGAAATCTCATCGTATGTTATGGTAAACGATTTCTTGTCAATGTGCAAATATATGTTTATTAAAACTTTCTATAAACATCGACTTGATAAAGCTGCTTTCATGTTACATAAAGACTATATAAGACTTGTCAATAAAGAAAACAGATGGGGAAGTGTTATTTGTAGGGTATTGCTAAGAGGAAAAACAGAAAGAATTCATTATTTATATACCAATAACAATCTTCTATATACAGCAGTACCTGCTGTGGTTGCCACAAACTATATTTTAAATGATAAGATGAAAGTAGGGCTAAATTGCTTGTGCGATTCTGTCAATTGCAATTCTTTTATGGCTGATGTAGAACAATATGGAATAAAACAGTTTAGTTATGTGTAAAAAGACTCAAAAGAAAATACTTGTATGTATGCTATGGCTTTGTGCAATAGCATGTTTTACTGGATTCCCATGGATGTTCTTTTCATGGGATATAATCCATACTTATATGCAGATTTATGATAAAACCTCCGATATGACTTCGGTCTTGTTCCGGCAAGAATGTTTGTATTTCGGATTCTTCTTTATATATTTTCTTTTTCTTAGGAACGTTGTAAAATATAAAGAATTAATAAGACATTGTACGTTTTTGGTTGCTTTCATGGGGCTTTTCATGTATTTATTAAAACTTCAAACAGGAATAGTTCATGTGTCGTCAGATTATGAACCGTTTATATGGTTGGTTATTGGAAGTTTTATGTTCTATCTGAATCAAAAGATTGAGGGTATAAAGCCTGAAAGACAAACATTTCCAGTATTGACTTTAGTCTTGAGAATTCTTGCAGGAGTTCTTTTGCTGAATCTTTTCTGTTTATTTTTACCACAACAAGCATGGGATGCAATGTTTAAAGTTCCATTTTCATCAGTATCTACATACGACAGATACACATTTGGAATGGTAAGTGGTTTCACCGCCTTTTCATCTGTAATTATATTCTATATAAGCAACAGGGTTAGGTTTTACATGAATTTGTCAAGAGCGATTTTAATATTTTCGTTCTTATACATTATTGGTTTTGTGGTATGGGGCAATTTCATGGAGTTATATAAACCAATATTTATTGTGTACTTAATATTAGTTGAGTCACTGATAGTTATAAGCATTTGTTATATTTTTAAGAAGAATACATATGGAAAATAAAGAAGGGTTAGTAGATGAATTGATTACATCTATTCCGGGTGAATGGAAGTTTGATGAACAAGTATCCCAAAATTTTGATACACATGTGAGAAAGAGTGTGCCGTTGTATGAGGATGTGCAAAAGGCTGTTATTGAGATGAGTGAATGGTTCATCCGCGATAATAGTATTGTATATGATTTGGGCTCCTCAACAGGAGAAACAATCTCGCTGTTGCTTCAAAAACATTCACGTAAGAAAAATGTTAGATTTATTGGTGTGGAAGAGAGTTTGCCAATGATTGAGATCGCACGAAAGAAATGTGGTAGTGAATCTGTACAGTTCTTACAACAGAATATAGAGGACATAAACGAATTTACAAACATAGATTTGGTGCTGTCTCTTTATACTTTGCAGTTTTTGCCTTTATGGCAAAGAAAAAAAGTACTACAGCGAATATACAATGGTCTTGTCGAAGGTGGTGCTTTTATTTTTGTTGAGAAGATAAGGGCTGAGAATTCCTTGTTTGAGGATATATGGAATGATCTTTATTGGGATTTTAAACAAGAAAATGGTTTGAACGAACAACAGGTAATAAAAAAATCACAGAGTCTTAGAGGTGTACTGATTCCGTTGACCCTTACTGAGAATCTTAGACTACTTTCTGATATTGGTTTCCAATGTATGGACACATTTATAAAATGGCATAACTTCGCTGGCATAATAGCCGTAAAAATGCCTTCTAAAGACAATACAGAAGAAAAGAATATGTTAATAACCGACAAAAATAATAGTGTAAAACAATGAAAACAGAATTTGTTCTTCATATAATATTAAGTTTGATTTCCTTGACTGGATTAATCGTGTATTATAATGCGTTTGTATTGGGGTATAAAAAGTATAATGGCGGTATTGATTCCAAATCAACACTTCCTGAAAGATTGTATTTTATGAGTACATATCCGGCTCTCATATGGTATGTACTCCCGTTTATAAAACAACCAAGGATGAGTGGAGTCTTTGATTGGTTTGACGGAAACTTTACATTCTATAATATTATTTATGTTGTACTGTCCTTATCCATTTTTGTTTTCTTTTTTTGTGTTTGGGGTAAGAAATCTGTATCAAAGAATGTGGAGGCAACAAAGACTGCTTTTTATGCTCCAAGCAAACTTTTGACAGATGGTATATATGCGCGAGTGCAGCATCCTATGATAATAGGGGATATATTGGGACATTTTGCGTTGGTATTATTAGCAGGTGGAATATATTCAACGATATTGTTCCCTGTTTATATCTTAATCGATATATGTATGATAAGAATTCAGTCGAAGTATTCGCTCGAACCATATTTTGAATCAGAACTGAGAGAATATCGAAAGAAGACCCCATCGCTTCTTGATAAAAAACTTTCTTTGGTTCTGATACTCATGATATTATTGTTGTTTAGTAATATTTTAATTAACAAAAATTTGATATGATTATATCTGGTTGGCTTATACAAGCATGTTTGGCTACTGCATCATTATTGATGCTTATACCATATTATATGGCATTTAAAGGAGGACATCAGAAATATATGACTGATAAATTAGATATGGCTGGCAACAGCAAATATAAGTCTATGTATTATTCTGGTTTCCTTATTTCTATGATATGGTATGTTATGCCTTTTCTTGAACAATCTCGTTTAAGATTGAATATCTTTTCTTTGTTCTCTAACAAAGATTTATTAATAGAAAACTCTATTTATTGTATCGCTTTTATTGCGCTTATTCTGTATTTTATGTTTGCCTGGGGAACTGTGGTTGTGAAAAGAAACCTGATTGCAACAAAGGATCGTTTTCTTCATCCATCAGAACTGATAACCGATGGACCTTATGCAAAAGTGAGAAATCCAATGATTATGGGTGATTTATTTGGTCATTTAGGATTCATCCTATTATTAGGGGCTATTCATACTTTGTGCTTTTATATAATCTATATATGTATAAATGTAATTATTGTATATATAGAAAATAAATATTCTATCTGTGTGCATTTTAAAGACGAATATGCTGAATATGCAAAACGAACTCCAGCATTTATGAATAGAGATTTGTGGATTTTTGCTTTAGTGTATTTCGTTTTAATCATAATTAATATAGTATTTACGATATCTCATACATAAATAAAGAAGAATGAAAAAGAAAGAAGGGGTTTCCAGATTATTGGAGATTGCAGGAGAAAAAAAGGGCTTATTATGGTTGTCTGGAATAATGTCGGCAATAAGTGCTCTCTTTCTGCTGGTGCCATTTGGGGCGGTTTATAATATCTTGAAAGAACTGCTTGTTCACGCTTCTAACTTGTCGGCAATTGACTCAGATTATATTACTCTATGGGGATGGTATGCCTTCGGTGGTTTGATTATAGGTATGCTTTTAATGTATGCGGGGCTAATGATGTCGCATATTGCAGCCTTCCGCATCTTGTATGGCCTAAAGGTTAAATTGTCTTCACATCTTGGCGGTTTGCCGCTGGGATTCCTTAATTCAACATCAACCGGGGCAATAAAAAAACTTATGGAGCAGAATGTTGAGAAAATAGAACATTTTATTGCTCATACAATACCAGACTTGGTGAATGTCTTTGCTACTATTATATTTATGTTTACCATTTTCTTCTCTTTGAACGGGTGGATGGCATTGACTGCATTAGTATGTATCATAATTAGTCTTGGTATGCAATTCTCTAATTTTGTGGGAAAACGTGCCAAAGCATTGACTAAAGAATATTTCGATGTACAAGAGCGTATGAGCTCATCGGCCGTACAATATGTTAGAGGAATGCCTGTTATAAAGGTTTTTGGTCAAAGTATTCAGTCTTTCCGTCAGTTTAATGCTGAGATTGAAGCATATAAAACTTTTGCAATGAAATGTTGCAACTCATACCAAAATGGCATAATTGCGTTTATGGTGATATTAAATTCAATTGTAACGTTTGTTCTTCCCGTGGGGTTGCTGATAATGACTTCGGATCCGCATAACATATCGTTAGCCGTCATTTATCTGTTTTTTATAATTATGGGACCTGGCGTTGCTTCTCCCGTATATAAATTGGCATTTTTATCATCAGCAACAGTTGAAATTAATGAGGGAGTCAAACGAATAGACGATGTTCTAAACGAGAAGAAACTGGAAGAGACAGCACAACCGATTAAGCCGCATACATATGACATAGAATTTAGGAATGTAAGTTTTTCATATGAGGATAAACATTCAAATGCCGAAACTATTGCATTGAGCAATGTGTCGTTTGTGGCCACTCAGGGCAAAATAACAGCATTGGTCGGCCCTTCAGGTGCAGGAAAATCAACAATTGCCAATCTTATTCCGAGATTTTGGGATGTCACATCCGGAGAGATATTAATAGGCGGAATTAATATTAAGAATATTGCTACGCCAGATTTATTGGAGATGGTGTCGTTCGTGTTTCAAGATACGTTCTTGTTTAACGACACAATATATGCAAATATAGCAGCAGGCAACCCGAACGCATCCCGAACGGATCTCGAACATGCAGCACAAGCGGCTCAATGTGATGAATTTATCAAAAATCTTCCAAATGGTTATGATACTGTGGTGGGTGATAAGGGTACTTTCCTATCAGGTGGTGAAGCCCAAAGAATCTGTATTGCAAGAGCAATATTACGTAATTCACCGATACTTGTTTTAGACGAGGCTACGGCTTTTGCCGATCCTGAGAATGAATATAAAATACGTCAGGCTTTGCAAAAACTTATAAAGGGTAAAACTGTTATTATTATAGCACACAGACTATCTTCGATTACTTCTGCCAACCAAATTCTGGTATTTGAGGAAGGGCGTCTTGTACAAAAAGGTAAACATAATGATCTCTTAGCTACAGAAGGTACATATCAGAATATGTGGAATGCATATACTAACACAGTGAATTGGAAATTAAATTTAAAAACAACAAAATAATGATAAAGGCGATAAATAATATTACCACAGGCAAGTCTGAACGTCTAAAAAAGGCTGTTTTCTGTACTATGCTTGCAAATTTTATTAATATGGTTCCGTTTTGTCTTTGCATAGAAGTGGTAAATACTCTGTTTCAGGCTTTTAGTGATAAAAATGCTTCATTGGATATAAACAAATTATGGATAATCATATCGGTATTATTCGTCTATCTGATAGTGATGTTGTGGGGAGAGAAGAACGCATATAATGCAAATTTTCGTGAGGCATATAATATAAGCGCTGAAGGACGTAGAAATCTTGCAGAACATTTACGCAAATTACCATTGGGATTTCTTTATAAAAAGGATCCAGGGGAGTTATCTTCCATGTTGATAACGGATTTTGCCATGACAGAACAAGGTATGTCACATCATGTACCTCAACTATTAGGCGCAATGGTCATGCCAATCTTTGCTTTTGTTGGTTTACTCTTCGTTGATTGGCGAATGGCTATAGCTATGTTTTTGGCTCTTCCTTTTTCTTTTATGATTCTTTTTTTGACTTCAGGCGCTCAAAAGAAACTTGGTCAGAGTCAGATCTTTGCAAAAATTAATGCCAGTAGCCGAATGGAGGAATATCTTCAAGGAATACGTGTAATAAAAGCATATAACATGTTAGGGGACAAGTTCACACGCTTGAAAAAAGCGTTTGACGATTTAAAACGAGCAAACATCAAAACTGAGGCATTAATCGGACCAATCGTAATGCTTTCTGTAACAACACTCCGAATAGGACTCACACTTATGATTTTGTGTGGTACATATCTACTGACAGGGGGCACTCTTTCTCTTCCTGTTTTTGTTATGTTCTTAATCGTTGGTTCGCGTGTTTTTGATCCATTGACTCTTGCTTTAATCAATCTGGCTGAATTCCGTTATTATTCAATAGCGGGAGAACGAATATTGTCTTTGCTGGACGAAAAAGAGATGCAAGGCACAAAAGACGCTTCCGAACAAGGTGATTTATGTTTTAAGAACGTCTCTTTTGGGTATCAAGATAAATGTATTCTAAAGAATATAAGTGTGACTATGAAACAAGGTACGCTTACTGCTTTGGTAGGACCATCTGGAAGTGGCAAAAGTACATTAATGAAACTATGTGCCCGTTTCTATGATCCACAAGAAGGAGATATCTTTTGGGATAATCAGAATCTTAAAGATATTAACCCGGAACAGTATATGCAACGGTTGTCGATGGTTTTTCAAGATGTGTATTTATTTCAAGACACAATAAAGAATAATATAAGGTTTGGTAAGAAAAATGCTACCGATGATGAAATTATAGAAGCTGCAAAGAAAGCCCAATGTCATGATTTCATCATGCGACTCCCTAATGGATATGACACGATGGTTGGCGAGGGCGGATGTACATTGTCGGGAGGAGAAAAGCAACGTGTGTCAATAGCTCGTGCAATCCTTAAAGATGCTCCTGTGATTCTCTTGGATGAAGCTACAGCATCACTTGATCCAGAGAATGAACAGAAAATACAACATGCAATCAATTCTTTGATACAAGGGCGTACCGTTATTGTCATAGCCCATAGATTAAATACAATCAGTCAGGCCGACAATATTATTGTCTTGGATAAAGGTAATATCGTGGAGCAAGGAACTCACTCTGAGTTGTTGAATAACAAAGGGGTGTATGCTCATTTATGGGATATTCAGGACAAAGCAAATAAATGGACAATTTCCGATGTTAATAAATAATATAGTTACGACGATGAGTAAATATGTATTTAAAAATATAGTCTCAGAAACTCTTTTGATTCCTCTCTATATGAGAGCAAAGGAGAGCCGTCGCACAGATTCCGCGATAATTCGAGATAAATTTGCAGAACAATTGGTTGAGCAAATAGATTCTGATTACACAAACTTAGATGGTGCCAAACTTAGTGAGATCGGTTGTGTGGTGCGTTCATGGTATTTTGATAATGTCGTAAAACGTTTTATTCATTCTCATAAACGTCCTATAGTTGTAAACGTGGGGTGTGGTCTTGATACTCGTGCGCAACGTGTTGGTGATATTGATGATGTTGTATTTTATGAAATGGATTTGCCTGAAGTAATAAAACTCAGAAGAAAACTAATTCCAGAGACCGAGAATGACCGTTACTTGTCGGCTTCGCTATTAGAAACCGAATGGATGGATAGATTACGAAAGGCACATCCTGATGATGATTTCATTTTTGTGATAGAAGGAGTGCTGATGTATTTCTATGAGAATCAAGTAAAATCTTTTTTACAAAATATGGCTCAACGGTTTCCTCATAGTGAGTTGTGGTTTGATGTGTGTGGCAAAGGAGCGCGCCACAAAATGTTAAAGCCCGATTCTTTACGTACCCATAAGGCAGAGATCCGCTCTGGTTTTAGTGACGGACATTTGCCCGAGAAATGGATTAAGAATATGGAATTAATTGAGCAGAAAAGTTATATGAGTTTCTTTCGTTCGAGATGGGGCTTTTTCTTCGGACATATTATGGGGCATTTTCCTAAAATATGCTTTAAATTTAGTTCTTTACTTGGATATAAACTCAATTAGGTGTTAGGGGAATAACCAAAGTTGGTAATATTAGATATAAGTTGTTTGTATTTTGATTTACTTGAATGATTGCATTGAGGATTTTGATTTGATTCGTGCTTTACCATTATTGTCTGAGCAACGGAGGAATCAATGTCTTAAATATAAAAACGAATTAGAACGTAAAACCTCGGCATTGGCCTACATATTGCTGTGTGAAGGATTGCGACAAGAATATGGTATTAATGAAAAACCTGTGTTTAAGTACGGAAAGCATGGTAAACCATCAATTGTGGGCCATGATGACATTCATTTTAATCTTAGTCATTGTTGTAATGCGGTGGTTTGTGGTATAAGCGGTCGTCCAATAGGAGTAGATGTCGAGAGTTTGAGTTCTTTCGATAAATCACTTGTGTCTTATACAATGAATCCACTTGAACAAGAACGCATTATGTGCTCGCCTCGTACTGATATTGAGTTTATTCGCCTGTGGACAATGAAGGAAGCGGTTTTAAAACTATTGGGGAAGGGTATTTGTCGTGATATGACAACCATACTTACGGGCAAAGAGCCGGTCAGTACGGTTGTCAATCTCGAAAAAGGATATGTCTATTCTGTGGCTTTTGGTTGAAAAAGACTTACATTTAATATATTCTGTTAATTTTTTTGCTTATTTATTCTGCATTTGGATTCCCTTTGATTGTTACTCCACGAGTGTTTTTGGTTTCATCAATCACAAACACACTATGCAAACTACCGATACAATCAATGCGTCCGAGTGTGTGAAGCATGAATTGCTGATATGCTTTCATGTCGTGGGCATACACCTTTATTAGAAAATCATAGTCTCCACTGGTGTTGAAACATTCTGTAATCTCGTCGATATCTTGTACAGCATCCATGAATTGTTGAATCAATTCCTGAGTGTGTTGCTTTAAACGTATGTTACATAACACAAGTATTCCGTTGCCGGCTTTCTCTGCATCGACAACCGCCATATATCTTTTTATATATCCATCACGCTCCAAACGTTTTTGTCGCTCAAAAGCAGGGGAGGGCGATAAATGAACGCGGGCAGCCAGTTCTTTTACAGTCAAACGTGAGTCTTTTTGCAAAATTTGCAGTATTTTGATGTCTGTTTCGTCTAATTTATCCATAATGTTCTGTTTATATTTGCCAAATAATATTCTACTTTTTAAGTGTAAATCGGTACAAAAGTAGTATATTTTCCCGAAAACACAAAAATATTTTGTCGATTTTTATTCTGTCTATATCTTTGCACCCAGAAAATCGTTAATCACAAAAATAACTATGACAGTAAAAAAGACATCCGTTATTGGTTTCCCACGTATCGGGAAAAAACGTGAACTGAAGTTTGCGTGTGAAAAATTCTTTAAAGGTGAGATTCAGGAATCTGAACTCCAAAATGTAGCAGCAGAAATCCGCCAGTATGGTTGGAAAAAGCAAAAAGAGGCTGGTATAACATTTATCCCATCTAATGACTTTTCTTTTTACGATAACATGCTTGATACTGCATTTCTGTTAAATGTTGTGCCTGAGCGTTATAGCAAATTAGGACTTAATCCCCTCGAGACTTATTTTGCAGCCGCACATGGTTATCAAGGTGACAAAGGTGATGTGAAAGCCCTTCCAATGAAAAAATGGTTTAATACCAACTATCATTATATTGAGCCAGAGATAGATGATACAACACAATTCAAACTTGTAGGCTCTAAACCCGTAGATGATTTCTTAGAAGCTAAGGCTGCTGGAATACAAACTGTTCCTACATTGATTGGAGCATATACTTTCTTGCGTCTTGCCCGATATAATGGAGAAAAACGTGCTAAAGACTTTGTGACTGATGCAGTAGAGGCGTATGTTCATGTTGCAGAACGACTTGCCATAGCTGAAGCAAAATGGATTTCATTTGCCGAACCTGCATTAGTGTTGGACGTAACAAATGAGGAACGTGAGTTGTTTAAATTTATTTATTCATCTATTGTGTCGCAGATTCACGTAAAGACAGGATTGAAAGTTGCGCTTCAGACTTATTTCGGTGATATTCGTGATGTTTATCAAGATGTTACAAAACTTGGTTTTGACGGTATCGGCATTGATTTTATCGAAGGCCAAAAATCGCTTGATTTATTGCGTACAGGTTTCCCAAACAATGCGATTCTTTTTGCTGGTATAGTAAATGGTAAGAATATTTGGAGAGCTAATTATGCGCAGAAAAATATTCTGATAGACGAAATCGAGAAATATGTTGCTTCCGACAACTTAGTTATAAGCACATCTTGTTCACTTCTTCATGTGCCTTATACCACAGAGAGCGAGGAAAAACTCTCATCAGAGATCCTTTCTCATTTTGCTTATGCAGAAGAGAAACTTGTGGAATTGGCTGATATATCAAGTGGGGATATTGATGCCGCTGAAAACAACAAAAAACTGTTTGCTAAAGTGCGTACAGACAAGAATGCTGTAGTTCAGCAACAATTGTCAAAATTATCTTCTTCAGATTTTGAACGTGTCCCAAGGCGAATTGAACGTCGTGCCATTCAGAAATCTGTTTTCAACCTACCATTGTTCCCAACAACAACTATCGGTTCTTTCCCCCAAACTAACGATGTGCGCGCCAATCGCAGTGCTTTCAGAAAAGGAGAGATCTCACTTGAACAATACAACGATTTCAACAAGAAAAAGATTGCAGAATGTGTTGAGTTGCAAGATAAGATGGGATTTGATGTTCTTGTTCATGGTGAGTATGAACGTAACGACATGGTTGAATATTTTGGTTCCAAGATGAACGGATATGTGTTTACACAATATGCGTGGGTACAGAGTTATGGTACTCGTTGTGTGAAACCACCTGTTGTGTGGGGCGATATCAGTCGCACAGCACCAATCACCGTTGAATGGTCGGTATATGCACAGAGTTGTACTAAGAAACCTGTAAAAGGTATGCTCACAGGACCTGTTACAATATTGAACTGGTCGTTCCCTCGTGAAGACATTTCATTGAAGGAACAAGCTTTGCAAATCGCTTTGGCAATACGCGATGAGGTGTTGGATTTAGAAAAGAACGGAATAAAGATAATTCAAATCGATGAAGCAGCACTTCGTGAAAAACTCCCACTCCGAAAGGGCTCATGGCATTCTGATTATCTTGACTGGGCAATTCCTGCTTTCCGACTTGTTCATGCAAAGGTAAAACCAGAAACTCAGATTCACACACATATGTGTTATAGCGAATTTGGAGATATAGTAAAAGATATCGACAATATGGATGCCGATGTGATTACTTTCGAAGCAAGCCGTTCAGATCTGAAAATTCTTGATGCACTTAATGACGCTAAGTTTGAAACTCAGGTTGGCCCAGGAGTGTACGACATACATTCACCACGTGTACCATTAATAAACGAAATGGTTGAAGTGTTGCATAAGATAGTAGCACAAGTTCCATACGAAAATGTGTGGGTTAATCCAGACTGCGGACTTAAAACACGTGGAGAAAAAGAAACAAATGCAAGTCTCGAAAATTTGATTAAAGCAGCACAAGTACTACGTGCAGAAACGCTTTGGTATAAGCGTATGAGAGTCCATTCCTTATAGTATTAGTATACTTTGCAGGGACAGCCATGTGGCTGCCCCTGTTTTTTATATCTAAATGTAACAATTCTTTATGCAATAACTATTTATTACTTACTAAATTGTTTGAACAGACAAATTCTCATTGCTTATCTCTTCTTTGTCTTTAGGCAGTTTTTTGTTTAACCACCACAGACAACCAATAATCAAAGGAAGGGAAATCACCATATAAAGTAATAATTCATTCCTCGATTTTAACAATTCTTCGGCAATGTTGAGATTTGTGTTTTCTTCAGAATCATCGATTAAAGACATAATTGTCGGTATAGAATTATTAATGATATGCATAACGATGCCTGGAATCAAACTTCGTGTACGACAATAAAGCCATCCCGTTATAATACCGAAAATTGTACATCCTACAAATTGAATAATCGATTCGTGATATAAACCAAAGATTATTCCTGATAAAATTATGGCAGTCCATACATGGCACTTTATATTAAGTAATCCTCCCAGAAGTACTCCACGAAACATTATTTCTTCCAATATAGGTGCTAATATTCCAATAATTAACATCGTGCAAACTCCTGACAAAACAGCCTTTTCTGTCTCCAATTCGATGACTAGAGATGTAGCATCTTCAATGTATGGGGTTATGATTCCTATATAACCATAGTCAAAAAATGCTACTGATATAGTAAGTATAGTTAAAATACAAATAAATGGAAGTATTTTCATCTCTTTTAGTTGTCCGAAAGATATCCTTACCCAATGTGTTTTTGTGAAAACAATGATGACAAGTACTAATGAGATGGTAATAGCCCATTTTAAATTAGAATTCACAAAAATTTCAACTATTGTATATATATCATTATTTTTAGCTGTTTTAATCAAATCTATATTGTTGATCATAATTTTGATTATATAAATTGTAGGAATTATAAGAAAAATGACGTATGCAAGCAGAAATTTCCATACGATATCCCATATTCCTTTTCCAATGCTAATAGGTTTTTGATTTGTGGTTTCAGAAATTTGATTCTCTTGAGATTCTTTTAGTTCTGTAATTTCATTTTTGGGTAAAAGCGTTTCTTCCATAATTTTGAATAATTTGATAGACTTTGTTATTATATTTACTTACTTGTGCTTTATTTACTTACTTGTGCTTTCCCAATGTTGGTTAGTTTGTAATTAGGGTTAACAAGTTTTTATGTTACATGTTGCAAATGTACGTATTAGTCGTCAATATTCAAAGTTTATAACGCTCTTTTTTTCGATTATTGCGACTTTTGTGATGCTTAAATGACTAATTTGTTTAGCAGTAGAGATTATTTTTTACAAAAAGTGTAATGTTTTTCATATTATATTCTTATCTTTGCCATGTACTTAATATATAGCGAGTAAATCTCCAACGTAACAATAACCATACCATCCAAAAGGATCGGATATACATTAATTATCAATTAAAAAAGTGTCAGTATGTCAAAGAAAAGATTTCATAGGCATTTTAAGTCGGGTGGCATCCATTTTTATTGGATTCTGTTTGCTTATTTGATATTAGGGTGGTTCTTCCCGATTATAGGGTGGGTGGCAATCATCTGTATGTTCGGTCCGGTGCTTACATCGATATGGCGTGGACGTTGGTGGTGTGGACATGTTTGTCCGAGAGGAAACATGTACGATAGGTTGCTCTCTAAATATTCGCCGCATCGACCAATACCTAAGTTTGTTCGGACTTTTGGTTTCCGACTATTTATGGTATTTTTGATCTTTGCAATGTTTGGTGTGCAAATGTATTTTGCTTGGGGCGACTGGGCAAGTATGGGATTTGTGTTCTGGAAGATTATTCTCATAACAACAGTTGTGGGAGTTGTCCTTTCATTTATTTATGCACCTCGTACTTGGTGTTCATTTTGTCCAATGGGAACAATTTCGTCGTGGGTTGCACCAAAGCACATGCCACTACCTAAAGGATTTAAAAGAGTTATAGTTGCAAGCGATTGCGAGATGAAATGCAAGAATTGTGCTCGTTTCTGTCCTATGCAACTCACTCCATATGATGCAAAAGGAGATAGTTCTGGCTATCTGCATCCCGATTGTTTGAAATGTGGCAGATGTGTAAATGTCTGTCCTACTAAAATTGTCAGGATGAACAAGGTGGCAGAGCCACAATTTAATTGAAAATTGATAATTAGCGTTTACCCATGATTCGATTAATCGTTTAATCGTTTAATCGATTCTTCGTTTATCCGATTAGTCGTTTTGCCTTACCAGATTTATCCTCATGGGTAATGTGATTGTCAATTAGAATTTAAAAAATTTTATTGTATAATTATATTAATATCTAAAAGTTATGAAAAAACATTATTTTTTAGTATTTGCTGCTATGATTTGCGGCTTGGCTTTCACATCGTGCTCTGATGACGATGACAACGAGAAAATAAAACCGACATCTGCCGTTTTGACTTTTGAAGACTCTGACTGGAAAGGTGGTCTGAATTATAATTACATTGGATATAATAATTGGAGCTCTCTAATCGATGATCCTCAGTATGGCGGATCTCTGTTATATCCAGATAATGAAGATCCAAATTCTGTAATCTATCAATGGAATGATAACGGTAATACTTATTTGGCACATGAATTCGCTGATGCTTGGGATGATAAGGCTTACTGGGGCGGTGGTCATGCCGTGTCTAACTATACAGGAGTTGACGAGAGCGGTGCAACATCTAATCAACAATTATCAATTCCTGTTGCAACTGGTCACAATGGCTCACACAATTTCTGTGTGCATAACGGATATGCAAGCTACCCTAACGCAGATTTACCTTCATTATACTTTAGTGATAACCAAACTCATATCATTGACCATATGTATGTTGTAAACACAAGTTTTGTTCTTAATGATATGAGAAAAGAGGGTAGTACATTTGTCACTGGTACCGACTGGCTTAAGATTATAGCTACTGGATATGATGAAAACGATGAAGTTACAGGTACTGCTGAGTTCTATTTGGCTAAAGATGGTGATTTTGTAACAGATTGGACTAAGTTTGATTTGTCTCCACTTGGAAGAGTTGCTAAAGTGACATTCAATATGGATGGTTCATGCCAAAATGACTGGGGTTTGACTACTCCAGCATACTTCGCATATGATGACGTTAAAGTTATTTTCTGATGAATAATTGATAAATAGTTATAACCAAAAGTATAAATAAGTGTTGTTATACATATGTGCCGTGTTTTAAGTGGAGATATGTATAACAACACATGTTTTTAATAAGGGAAGTTCTCTGGATTGTTTCGTGGGTTTGAACGATGATTCTGATTCATACCATTTATAAGTTGCATGTCATCATCGGTTAATGAAAACTGCATAACCTCAAGGTTCTCTGTGAAATGGTTGGGCTTACATCTTGGAATGGTGATGAGTCCACGTTGTACAATCCAGCGAAGAACAATTTGAGAGATCGTCTTTTGATATTTCTTTGCAAGCGACTGTAAGGTTGGATTGCCCACAATATCGATATCGCCTTGTCCGAATGGTCCCCATGCCTCAACTTGTATACCAAGGTTATGGTTAAATTCTATGTTTTCCACTTGTGACATATATGGATGAACCTCAATCTGATTGATTACAGGACGTATTTCAGCATATGATAGCAATTCTTCAAGATGATGAGGGTTGAAGTTGCTCACACCGATTGAACGAATTTTCCCTGCTTTGACATACGATTCCATTATTTTCCATGTGAACCTAACGCAGTCTTTTACAGGCCAGTGTATGAGCATGAGGTCAATATATGGTGTCTTCAGTTTTTTAAGACTTTCATCTATTGACTCTTTTACAGCATCTTCACCTTTGCGAATAGTCGGTGGGGCAATTTTTGTTGTAAGGAATATCTCCTCGCGTGCCACTCCGCTATTTATTATTCCTTGTCCAACCTCCGATTCGTTTTCGTACATCTGAGCCGTGTCAATATGCCTAAATCCTGCTTTTAGAGCCATACACACATTGTCAGTGGCGATATTTTCCTTGAGTGTCCATGTGCCAGTACCGATTTGAGGAATCTCTATGCCGTTATTAAGTTTTAGTGTCATATCCTTTAGTTTAAAGTGAATATAAAAAGTATTTGTTAGTATTTCAGGCGGTTTGACCGTAGTTGAGATGCCGACATCTGCCTAACGTTGCAAATGTACGAAAACTCTTTCTAATTCTATTAAATATTACCTGAAATATTATCAGTTAAAGGAGAAAGCCTCCCCGAAAAATAATTTCTTTATCATATAATATTTGTATTTTATGAAATATTTGTATATTTGTACTATTATCCCTTTTTACTGAATATCAATCTTGAAAAAGTGGAAACATAACAGATATGACAACAGACATGACACAAGAAAAGAAATTACACTTTAATGGAAGCTGGAGAAGTTATCAGAAAAGAATCCTGGATCAGTTGGAATTGCATTTGCGCGATAAGAAACTTCATGTAGTTGCTGCTCCTGGTGCTGGTAAAACAACTCTTGGCATTGAAGTTATCTCGCGACTTAACCATCCTACAATGATCTTGTGTCCTACCAATACGATTAAAAATCAATGGAAGGAACGTATTTGTTCTTCATTCCTTGAAGAAAAGGATTATGATCTTGTCTCTGTTAACATCTTTAAACCTAAATTCATTACAGTCATAACATATCAGGCATTATTGGCTGCATTTTGTGGATGTAATGAAGACGAGAATATAAATCTTCAAGACGAATTTGATGAACAGGAAGAACCTGACACAGAATCAATCAAGTCGTCTGCCCGATTTAAGCAGGAAAAAGCCGATGTGATTATTGAGATTCTGAAAAACGCAAAAATCTCAATACTCTGTTTTGACGAAGCTCATCACTTACGTAAAGAGTGGTGGAAAGCATTGAATTATCTTAATGATAATCTGAAACCACAGCAAACTCTTGCCCTTACAGCCACTCCACCATATGATGCCGACCACAACGAGTGGAAACGATATCAGGATTTGTGTGGAGAAATCGATGAGATAATTTCTATCCCCGAACTTGTGGCAAGTGGCGATTTATGCCCTCATCAAGACCTTATATGTTTTTCGTCGTTAACAGAGGAAGAACGAAAAATTCTGGATAAATATGATGAAAATGTCATTGCTCTTGTGGAGATGATGAAAAATGACGATGAATTCCTCAATATCTTATCGAAAATGCAATTCTTTGAAGCAACTGATGCCGATATTGAGAAGATTTTTGAATCTCCCGATCTTTATGTTTCCATTGCTTCGTTGCTGAATTCCAAAGGATATGTGATTCCTAAGAGTTTTATGCAGTTGTTTGATGCCAAACAGAGAAATCTGCCTCGATTCGATGCTCAAAGGGCTTCTATGCTTCTTAATGGTATTCTTTCGACTAACAACGAAGAATTTTCTCTTATCGAATCGAAAAGGGAACATTATTATAATGTGGCAAAACGCTTAGGACTGATTTACAATAAGAAAATCGTTTTGAACGAAAGCGAAAAAATACGTCGTTTGCTCGCAAAAAGTCTCGGCAAACTCGATTCTATCGTCGATATAGTTGGACTCGAACACGAACAGTTGAAAGACGACCTCCGTATGGTCATCCTTACAGATTTCATAAAAATTGACGATGTGGCAT
This sequence comes from Bacteroidaceae bacterium, assembly GCA_024682395.1. Lineage (GTDB taxonomy): Bacteria > Bacteroidota > Bacteroidia > Bacteroidales > Bacteroidaceae > Colivivens. Next base: position 83,961 of record JAIKZH010000058.1, on the reverse strand, counting down.
CTACCAGTCTGGGAGTGGTTCCAATATGGCGAAAACTTAAAGACAATTTCCACGACAATATCTCCATAGGTGTGTTGTGTGGTTCACTTATCTTGTTGCCCAACAACAGAAAAGACCGATTGTTGAAGTTAATGACTGAAAATAATATCGAGTCTGATGCAATAGCGATAGGGCGTTTCCAAGATGATACTGATTATGTGAGGATAACACCGCGAGAGAGTGCAAGAAATCATATCGTGCGACTAATCACAGACATGTTTAATGCAGGTGATTTGACCATACTTATTGGCACTCAGGCACTTCTTGGTGAAGGATGGGATGCTCCATCAATCAATTCGCTCATACTTTCCAGTACAGTGAGTTCCTACATGCTATCTAATCAAATGCGTGGACGTGCAATACGAATAGACCAGAATCATCCTGATAAAGTTTCAAACATATGGCATCTTGCCACAATTGATTATCCATCCAAACGTACCGCAGAGCGATTATATGCTAATGATTTCCAGAATGTGATTGATGAAATGAAATTATATACCTACGACTTAAATCAACTTTCAACACGATTCATGGGCTATGAGGCTCCTTCGTATTATGATAATCACGAGATTATGTCGGGTATTGAGAGGGTAATGAAAAATACTGATCAACTTTTCATTAACGAATCATATTATAAAGTATCAATGAAGATAATAAAAGATAAAACGCTTGCCATTGCTAACAACCGAGAACAGACCCGAAAATGGTGGCATGATGCTTTATTTCTGGGATATGGAAACAATAAGGTGATGAACCTCTCACAAGGTGTACAAGTAGATAAAAGCGCACTTGCTTGTCTGTGCTATAAGGGGTATAAAGCTATGGCGATAATGGCTGCGATGATTATTTCTTACTCATATATTAAAGGAGCTTTACCTTTTAATGAAAATGAAGAAATAATGCGGTTTACATCATTACTCACCTTGGCTATTTCTGTTGTAATCTTTGGATTTATATTATTCAAATATATCAAAACCGGAAGTGTTTCGGGAGTGATGAAACAAGTGGCAATTGTAATTTTGGAATCAATGGCTGCTCAAGGCTTGATAAAAACATCGCTCAATAATGTTGGAATCAGTGTTTTTGAAAGGTTGGGACAGATATATGTCAGTTGTGCGAACCTTTCTTCTGAGGAAAACAAACTATTTATGCAAGCCATGCAGGAATTTTTGAATCCAATTGACAATCCGCGCTTTTTGCTGGTTAAACATGGCATGTTTATGAATTGGTTCAACCAAACGGATTATTTCTCTGTTCCATCAATTTTATCTTCAAATAAAAAGGATGTCAAGATTTTCGAACAAATATGGAATAAATATATCGGTGGCTGTGAAATAGTTTATACCAGAAATCTCAATGGCCGTAAGTTGTTGCTTAAAGCACGAAAATATGCTTCTTCGTCGATGAAACGGATGTTCTCGAAACGATTGTCTAAATGGCAGTAAGGTGGCATGTAATGAATCGGTATTTTATTAAGTTAAATTGAAAAAAAGATATGATTAGAGATATTCTTTTGGTAGGAGCAGGGAGTTGCCTTGGCGGTATCTTACGATATTTAGTCTCGCTTTTGGTACATTCGGCAAAAGGTGGTTTCCCATGGAGCACTTTCCTTGTTAATATAATTGGTTGTTTGATAATCGGTCTCTTATGGGGCTTAACCAATCGTCAGACTAATGCGTCCTCATTACTGAACCTATTTCTCATGGTGGGATTCTGTGGCGGTTTTACCACATTTTCTACTTTTTCAAAAGAAAATCTTGTTTTGTTGCAGTCGGGCAATTATTTCGTTTTTGCTCTTTATTCGTTAGGAAGCATCTCTATCGGACTTGTTGCAGTTGCTTTAGGATATGCAATGTCGAAATAAATTGGCAAATAAGATGAGTTTATCACTTAATAATTAATTAAAAGTATAATGATTATGTGTATCATGAAAAACAAAAGGACTATTGCTTGTATGGCTGTTTTGTCATGCTTGCTTATATGTGCATGTGAAAGTAAAAAGCACAATTCTTATGATCTCGATGAATGGGAAAGCGCATACGAAACAACCGATGACAGTTTAAGCGAAAACATAGATGAGGATTCAATAAAAGCTAAGAATTCTGCCCCAGAACAGTCTACAAACAATGCAACACAGCAAAAACGTTCATCATATAATAGCCCAATAAACGAACTTGAAAACAACGAAGCCTATATAGATGGGTATATGGATGCTTTAGAAGAGGATTATACTGGTGGCTATGGCGATTTATACGACCCGCTTCTCTCTGATAAAGAGTATAGAGATGCTTATGATGCAGGATATGATAACTGATAATCAGGCGCTAAAGCGCAATTAATAATTGATAATTGAAAATTGATAATTATTCTTAATCAATGAATCGAATAAACGATTAATCGATTAAACGAGGAATCGAATCATGGGAAATGCTAATTTTCAACTTTCAACTTTCAATTTGATTCGATTTCTCGTTTTCCTTCTTTTAGATTTCTTGTGAAACTATTTGACTACCTCGACCAGCCTTCCACTCGGTAGATCTTCTCTGTAAGTTTACGTTCTTTCTTTGTGGCTGCATCTTCAAACCACACTTCAATACGAGCAGCATAATAATCTCCCCAATCGCCTTCATAGATAGTAAAACGCTTATCTGCCACTAATCTCTGAAATGATTTAGTCGGTTTTATAGTCTTCATGGAACTTTTGTAAATTCTACTCTCGGAAAGTGGTATGTTATTTGTCGCCTCAAAGCATTTCAGATATATTATTCCAGCTGGTAGTGGACCATAATAGAAATCGTAGTTATAAATACCTCCTTGAAATCCGTCCTTAACCTGCAAATATGTATCAGGGTTTTTGCTATCAACGAATGTCAAAGGAGATGACCTTTTATTATATGGTACATTATACTCTAATTCTTCTGGTATCTTATATTTCAATCCAAATCCGTCCGGAGCAAACCACGAACATATAAACTGAAAAGCTAATAAACACAGGAATGCTATAGGCGACACTATTAATGAGGTTATAAATTGCCACCATTTATTTTGGTTCGCGAGAAAGCCCCACGATATAAAAATGGTTATACATATAAGAAAAAGCAAAACATCTAAATAGTTTTCATATACCGATGGAGGATATTGTAATAACTTAATTTCAACCCACATACATCCTATCATAAGGATAGGGAATAAGAACCAAAATCTTACAAAGAATTTTTTCATTTTTAATACTTAATTAAATTACGGTCTGACTTATTTTCTAATAAATAATAACGTCTGTTGTATTTATCAACGCAATTAAAACGATTTCTAATTCGATATATTATATTGAAACCGAACTTTATTTCTCTTTTATGTTATTTTAACTTATCTGGTGCATTAGCACATCAGTGTCGTAACTTTAATTTTTCTCTTGGATATTGGATATTTTGATGCTTTTGATGCTGAAAATACCGCGAAAAACACTAAAACTAACATAGAATTCACTATTTTTTTTCTATTAATTTCCGTAAAAATGGTTGATTATTCCTGCTTTTACACGTTTTTAACCATGGAAAATGCAGATTTTTTAGAATTTTTTTCTATTCCATGTATTTTTAGTTAGTTGAAATAGATGAATATTTTAGTATAAAACTATAGCATGGAAGTAATTTCTAAAAATAAGGCAATATTTGGAGGAAATAACTATAGATGCTAACTTTGCAGCCAAATTAATCGTTGAAGTAAAAATGTCGAATAGATGAAGAAACAGACAATAGCAATAAATACTCCATTTGTGCGACGAGATGTATATGGATCATTGGCCGTACCGATATATAGTAACGTGTCTTTCGAGTTTGAGGATGCACAGGAGATGTCTGATGCTTTCTGTAACCGAATAAAGGCTCCCGATTATGCCAGAATTTCCAATCCTACGGTGACTCAGTTTGAACAACGTGTGAAGGCATTGTCCAATGCGGCTCATGTGACAGCGTTCAGTTCTGGAATGGCGGCTATTAGTACTTCTTTATTGGCTGTAGCTGCAAGTGGAAAGAATATCGTTACTTCGCATCATTTGTTTGGCAATACGCTGGCATTGATTTCAGGAACATTTCTGCGATTGGGTGTGAAACCTCGTTTGCGTGACCTCACAAACTTAGAAACTCTCGAGGCTGCCATAGACGAACAGACATGTTGTGTGTATCTGGAAATTGTGACCAATCCTCAGTTAGAGGTGGCCGACTTAAAAGCGATTGCTGAGATTGCTCATCGAAAGAATGTTCCTGTGATAGCCGATTCTACAGTAATACCTTTCACAGAAACCAACTTAAAAGATTTCGGTGTAGATATAGAGGTGGTGTCGAGCACTAAATATATCTCGGGTGGCGGCACATCGTTGGGAGGACTAATCATCGATTATGGAACATTTCCACAGATAAACAAACGCATAAAATATGATTTGTTGATTAATCTTGGAGTGTATATGTCACCGAATACTGCATATATGCAGACATTAGGATTAGAAACTCTCGATGTACGTTATCAGCGTCAGGCCGCAAATGCTCTTTCTTTGGCAAAGTCATTGACCGAAATACCTGAGATTAAGCGTGTGAACTATATCGGACTGCCAGATAATCCGTTTTATGCGCTTGCTCAACGTCAGTTTGGAAAAACAGCTGGTGCAATGCTCACTATCGATCTTGAATCGAAAGAACAATGTTTCAGATTTCTCAACCGACTTCGACTGATACATAGGGCAACAAACCTTTTCGATAACAGAACATTGGCAATACATCCAGCATCGACCATTTTCGGACTTTTTCCTGAACGACAATTGCAAATCATAGATGTTCGTCAAACAACAATTCGTCTATCTGTTGGACTTGAAGCTCCTGAAGATTTGTTGGATGATATACGACAAGCTTTGAAATAGAACTAAGATAAGATATAATAAAAACCTGTGGTCGCAAAATGATCATGAACATGAAATATTGTAACAGATTGTAATCATGTGATTTTTACACCTCAAAAAAATGAGATAATATGGCAAAGGTAGCAAAAAACTTGACTGACTTAATTGGCAACACTCCGTTGCTGGAATTGACTGGTACAGAAAAAGAACTGGGATTGAATGCTCAGATTGTTGTAAAATTGGAGTATTTTAATCCGCTTAGAAGTGTGAAAGATCGCACTGCACTGGCTCTAATTGAGAGCGCAGAACAAAAAGGATTGATAGATACGAATACAACCATCATTGAACCTACATCGGGAAATACAGGGGTAGGGTTGGCTTTCATAGCAGCTATTCGTGGTTATAAGATTATACTTACCATGCCCGACGCAATGTCTGTGGAACGCAGAACTCTCTTGAAGGCTTTAGGTGCAGAATTGGTGTTGACTCCTGCTCATGAAGGTATGTCGGGTGCTATACGTAAGGCTCAGCAGTTGGCAGAGGAAATAGGTAATGCTTATATCCCTCAACAGTTTGAAAATCCGGCAAATCCTGATGTACACCGTCGTACAACAGCCGAGGAAATTGTTCGCGACACAGATGGAAAAATAGATTTCTTCGTGGCAGGTATAGGTACAGGAGGAACTATCTCGGGTGTGGGACAAGTCCTACATAAATTAAATGATAAAGTGAAGATTGTGGGTGTAGAGCCATATTCATCGTCAGTGCTCAGCGGTGAAAGGCCTGGTCCCCACAAGATTCAGGGTATTGGCGCAGGATTTAAACCTAATACACTCGACACATCTGCATATGACGAGATTTTGCGAATAAAAGATCATGAAGCATTTGCTGTTGCTCGTCTTTTAGCTCGTAAAGATGGTGTGTTGACTGGTATCTCAAGTGGTGCAGCTGTTGCAGCAGCAATAAAATTGGCTCGTCGTCCAGAGAATGAAGGTAAACGTATTGTAGTGTTGTTGCCTGACACTGGTGAACGCTATTTAAGTACGGCTCTATATAATCTTGAAACTGAATAGAATATGGCAGAAACAAAAAAACTATCCATTATCGCTTTTAGTGGCGATTTCGATAAACTTACTGCAGTGTTTACTTTGGGAACAGGAGCGGCAGCAGTTGGATATGAAGTGAATATCTTCTTTACTTTTTGGGGACTGGATGCCATCAAACAGAAACAGGGTAGGTCTTTCACTGGCGGAAATTGGCTGACAAAGATTTTCGGTTTTATGATGGGTGGTCTGAAAGTTACGCCAACAAGTCGCTTCAACTTCCTTGGAGCAGGACCAAAGATTTTTCGCTATTTGATGCGCAAGAAAAACGTAGCGACTCTTGAGGAATTGGTTGAAGCAGCCAAAGCATTAGGAATCAACTTCTATGCTTGTGAAATGGCAATGCACGTTCTCGGACTTGAGAAAGATGATTTCATCCCTGAGGTAAAAGATGTTCTTGGCGTGGCTTCGTTCTTGAAACTCTCAGAAGGGGGAGAAACACTTTTTATTTAATTAGGTGACAGAGTCACAATTGATAATCATGGCGCAAAAGCGCAATTGATAATTGATAATTAATAATTGATAATTAGCGTAGCCCCTGATTCGATTCTTCGTTTATTCGATTACTCGCTTAAGAATAATTTTCAACTTTCAATTCTCAACTTAATAAATTATGGCAACAAAGGTTTTAGATATAACGAAGGAACATTGCCCGATGACTTTCGTTAAAACAAAGATAGAACTCTCAAAACTTCAGGAAGGCGACATCCTTGAAGTATTGTTGAGCGAGGGCGAACCACTTGATAATGTACCACGCAATGCAATTGATCAAGGTTATGATGTGATAAGTGTGGAACATGTGGAAGGTACAACACATAAAGTGATTATTAAAAAATAAATAAGTATTAAATCTTTAAAAAAGTAGATCATTATGGCAGATTCAAATCTTCAACGTAGTGTAACCACTGCTACAGCCAGAAAACTGGCTACAACAACCAAAACTGCCCCTCAAATGGGTAGTATAACTCCAAGATTATTATTAAAATTATTACCATGGATACAGGTTAGTGGCGGAACATTCCGTGTGAACCGCACTAAAGTAGAACTTCGTAAAAGCGAACGATTGCCTATAGAATATTTCAATGGCGTACCTTCTTTTTCGGCTAAGAGTCTTAAGGCAATACCTCTTTTCTCGGAATTTGATGATGAAATCGTAAATCGTCTGGCTCGTTCTTTCGAGACAAAGGAACTCGAGATAGGTCAACTTTTTATTGAGGCAGGTAAAGACAAACAGAAATTCTTTATTGTGGCAAACGGACAGGCTGAAGTAATCAGTCGTGGTATTCATGGTGAGGAATTGCGGATTGCACTTTTAGGCGATGGCGAATATTTTGGAGAGGCCGACCTTCTTGATGATGCTGAATCAACAGTTTCTGTACGTGCTGTCACTCCAACTATATTCCTTGGCTTGAAACTTAATGAATTAGAGAAGTTTATTAAGGAAGTGCCTGATTTCCGTGAGACATTCAATAAGGCTGTTGACAAACAATTGCGTCTAAAGGCTACAGTGAATGATCATGGCGAGAAGCATATCGACCTTGTAAGCGGTCATGAGGAAGATAATATCATTCCAGAGACTTATATCGACTATGAAGAGAATCCTACTGAGTATTCACTTAATACACTCCAGACAGTAGTACGTGTTCATACACGTGTGAGCGACCTTTATAACAACCCATACAACCAGTTGGAAGAGCAACTCCGACTTTCTATCGAGAGTATTAAGGAACGTCAGGAATGGGAACTTATAAACAATAAGAATTTCGGTCTTTTAGCGGCCGCAAATCCTGCATATCGAATCACCACTCGTTACGGCTCTCCTACACCAGACGACCTTGACGAACTATTGTCTCTTGTTTGGAAAGAACCAGCATTCTTCATTGCTCATCCACGTGCCATAGCAGCATTTGAACGTGAATGTACATGGCGTGGAGTTCCTCCAGTGACTACAGATCTCTTTGGTACAAGAGTTATCTTGTGGCGTGGTGTACCAATCATTCCTTCAGATAAAGTAGAAGTTGAAGGTCAGTATCTTACAGGTCGTGGTGTAGGTACAACAAAGATTATCCTCGTACGTGTTGGAGAAAAAAATCAAGGTGTAATCGGTCTGCACCAGAGTGGTATTCCTGGTGAGATTGCTCCGTCATTGTCGGCTCGATTGATGGGACTCGACAAATTTGGCGTTGCCTCTTATCTGCTCACTAAATATTTCAGCCTTGCTTCACTTACAGATGATGCCATTGCTGTATTGGAAAATGTTGAGGTGGGTTATTATCATGATTATCAGCACAGAAATAAAGTGGAAAAGTAAATGTTGAATATTACAGAAATAAATAATTTTCCGACGCAGGATAGTGGTTTGTTGGCTCAATTGAGAGACATAGCACAAAAATACTGTCCTGAAGAGGTTCAAGAGGTTCGTCAGAGCATTTTGCCTGACGAATCCTTACACCTCGAAGAACTCGAAGAGGGATTCCGTCAGTTACTGTCTGGTGGCAGCGGATATGGTGACCTGCCTTATTTAGGTGACTCGGAACCAAAATCCACAAATATCCCTCAAGGAAACGGGTTCGGTATTGGTATACCTGAATCGCAGAAACTCAGTGAACTGAACTATGAGGAACTGGACACTCTGAATTCAGAGGAGATAAAGAAGGATTTCCCTGTCCTGAATCAAAAAGTGAATGGTCACGACCTTGTGTGGCTCGACAACGGAGCTACAACTCAAAAGCCATTGCAGGTTATCGATAAGATATCGGATTACTATAAAAACTATAATTCGAATATCCATCGTGGGGCACACACCTTAGCTGCTCGTGCTACCGATGCTTACGAGGAGGCTCGCGAGAAGGTTCAACGTTTTATAAATGCTGCGTCAAGCGAAGAAATTATCTTCGTTCGTGGAACAACCGAAGGTATTAATCTGGTTGCTCAGACTTATGGACGACAATATCTCTCTCCTGGTGACGAGGTAATCGTTTCCGAACTCGACCACCATGCCAACATCGTCCCTTGGCAACGTATCTGTCAGGAACGTGGTGCCACATTAAGAGCAATTCCTGTTGACCAAAATGGTGATCTTATTCTTTCTGAATTTGAGAGACTCATCACACCACGTACACGTTTCGTCTCAGTGGGACATGTAAACAATACATTTGGTACAATCAACGATGTGGCCCGTATCATTGACATAGCCCATTCTCATAATATACCAGTATTGATTGATGGAGCACAGTCAATAGCTCACACACCAGTGGATGTGCAGCAGTTGGGAGCTGACTTCTTTGTGTTCAGCGGACATAAAATTTATGGTCCTAATGGTATCGGAGTGGTCTATGGTCGTAAAGAAATTCTTGAAAAAATGCAACCATGGCAAGGTGGAGGTAACATGATAAAGGATGTGACTATTGAACGCACTGAATATAATGCCCCTCCAGCTCGTTTCGAAGCAGGTACACCTAATGTGGCAGATGCTATCGGACTTGGTGCTGCTCTTGATTATGTGCGCCATATCGGAATTCGTAACATAGAACATCATGAACACCAGCTTACTGAGTATGCACGTGAACAATTGGCACAGATTCCAGGTCTGACACTTTTAGGTAACCCAAAGAACCGCGTGTCTGTTGTAAGTTTTGTTCTCGACGACATACCTGTGCCTGAAACTGGTACATTGCTTGATAAGGAAGGTATTGCAGTACGTGCAGGACATCATTGTGCACAACCAGCTCTCCGTGCATTAGGATATGAAATGAGCGTACGTCCTACATTTGCTCTTTACAACACTCGCGAGGATGTGGATAAGTTAGTAATAGCAATTAAGAAAATAATAGGAAGATAAATATGGCTAAGATTACTGTTAATGGTGAGGCACAGGAGGTACAACTTCCTCTAAGTCTCACAGAACTCATAAAGCAAAACAATGTTGAACAACCCGAAATGGTTTCTGTACAAGTAAACGAAGAATTCGCAGATCGTACAGAATGGGACGGAATCCAGATTAAAGACGGTGACTCTGTCGATTTCCTTTACTTCATGGGAGGAGGGGCGTGAAAATTGATAATTGAAAGTTGAAAATTGAAAGTTGAAAATCACGGCGCATGAGCGCAATTGATAAATATTTAAAGAACAATATGATTGATCTAACAGAAGAACAAATACATCGTTATTCGCGACATATCCTTTTGAAGGATGTAGGAGTGGAAGGTCAAGAGAAAATCATGAATGCTCGTGTACTTGTTGTAGGAGCGGGTGGTCTTGGTGCCCCCGTGTCTTTATATCTTGCAGCAGCGGGTATTGGTCGCATTGGTATTGTAGATGCCGACGTGGTTGACCTTTCCAATTTACAGCGTCAAGTGATTCACTTCACAAAAGACGTTGGAGTGGCAAAAGTGAAGAGTGCCAAAGAGAAAATTCAGGCAATCAATCCTGATGTGAAGGTCGATACCTATTACGAGTTTCTCGACTCTTCCAATGCTCTTGATATCATCAAGGAATATGATTTTATTGTAGATGGTACAGACAATTTCCCTGTTAAGTTCCTCATCAATGATGCATGCGTAATGGCAGGAAAACCTTTCTCTCATGGAGGAATCTTACGTTTCAATGGTCAGACATTCACACATCTTCCTGGTACAGCATGTTATCGTTGTATGTTTCAAGGACCGCCTCCAGCAGGCGTAGTTCCAACTTGTTCGCAAGCTGGTGTGTTGGGTGCTATCGCAGGAATGTTAGGAACAATTCAGGCAGCCGAGACTCTCAAGTATTTTACAGGTGTTGGTGAATTATTGACCAATCGTCTGCTTACATTCGATGCTAAGACAATGCAATTCCTTACAGTCAATGTCAAACATCGTGACTCATGTGAGATTTGTGGTACTAATCCAAGTATCGACCATCTCATTGATTATGAACAACCTGCATGTGAACTAAAAAAACACTAAAATGAATATACCGCAAACCATCATTGATGAATTGATAAGTCAGGCACGACGAGATGCGCCTGAAGAAACGTGTGGCTATCTGCTGGGTGTTTCCACTGATGAGGGCGACTCTGTGACAGAAAACTACTGGATGGAGAATATCGACCACTCGTCTGAACATTTTTCTTTTGCCCCTAAAGATCAGTTTGCTGCATTAAAATATGCTCGCAGCAAAGGTCTGAAAATACTTGCCAATTGGCACAGTCACCCAGCTTCGCCTTCACGTCCTTCACAGGAAGATCTACGTCTGGCTAATGATCCAACTATCCGATATGCCATTCTTTCACTTCACGAAGGAATACATTTGAATTCTTTTAAAATTCTTGGTGGAGAGATAGTGGATAAGGAAGTACATTTATAATTATTATCAAGTCATAAACGGTTGATACTCAACCCATACTTTGTATATCTATTCATGTTGAAAATATAAAGGCAGTGATGCTACGAATGGTCTTTACCCTTAGCCCATAAAATCATAATTATCATCATTTAGGTTTTTGAAAGTTCGTTTGTCTTTATCGGCGGACGGACTTTCTTTTTATCTCAAGATTATACCAATAAAAATAGTAGGATACATAATCCTATTTATCAGAATCTTGTATCCTACCTAAAGTAAAATGCATGGGGAGGAAGGTTAATTCCTTATATTTATATATGTCTTAATTCATATTTTTTTCAATGAGTTTGTTAAGATTCTTTTGACATTTAATTGCAGATTTCGACATATGGCCGGTGTCTTTATATATACCATTAATTGTTTTGATTTGATCTTGAAACATAGAAATCTTCGTTTTTTTAAATTCTTTTATATTGTTTGATTTCTCAAGAGAAACTTTTCTTAGAGTGTCAAATATGTAATCCATTTTTACGTCAACATCTTTGTTAAGCTTAATTATATCATTATATACTCTGTTAATATCAGAGTCTTTGTACATATTGTTTGTGATACCATTTTTTATAAATTCGTATTTGTCTTGTATCTTTTTTACGTTTTCAATTAATGTCATCATTGGTGGTAATATCTCCGAAACAGCAATTATTTTATCTTTCTCATCGACAAATTTTGCCATCTTATTAAAATCCATAATATTATTGATATCTGCATTTATATCAACAGTTCTGTCTATTCCAACATCTCCATCACGTCTCTTATTATTAGAATTAGACTTCTTATTAATCAAACTTTTGCCTGATAGACTTCCTACACGACGTTCATAGTCTATATCCTCATCATAATACCCATTATGAACAGTGATGTGATATGTCTCACCTGGTACAAAATCCAAATCTATATATGCGCTACATAATGAACCATCAGGGAAAATGCAGCGGAGACGACCTGCAACAGGATGATCAAGTTCCACCTGATATTCAAATCGTTTGTTGACCACAGGAACACATGCTATGTAGTCGTCATCTCCGATCATATGAAGTTCTTCTCTTGAGTCGGCTATATAGATGTTATAGAGTGAATCTGTAATATTTGGATCTACTCGACCGACAATCTTAAATGTGTTGGATGTCTCTATTGCTTTTGTGTATATGTCGGGACGTAGTGAACTAATCATAAAGATATCACCTTCTACATGGTCGTCAAGGACCTCCCAAACAATTGCATATGCATCACGTAATTCTGGGTTGGTAGGGTTCTTTGTACACATGAACCACATTTCTTGTTGTGAACTGGTTCGTATTTGCACATCTTTAGCTTTTTGTCCATTGTTGGTTACAACCTTGAGTTTAAATCGTTCGTTACTACCAGGTGACAAATGAAGTATTTGATAACTGATTGCTTCGTCTTTAGCGAACGCATTTTCAATAACTCTGAATTCAATTGCTTTGAAATTAGGGTCAACAGTTGCATCAAATTCAGTTATATCTGATGGAAAAGGGATGTTGAAATGAATGATTTTTTCGCTCGACTCAATCAAATTCGTATTTGGATTCTTGTTGATTGAATAAGTCTTGTATTTTTTCTCTCCAAAGTTATTGATGATATAATCAAAGGCGTAGATTACATTTTTAGGGGTATTGACACTTTTTTCTTTTGATTGCGCATTCATTGATATTGTGATGCAGCATAAGATAATGAGTAGGGTAGTTATTCGTTTCATATCTGTATGTTTTTGATTGTTAAGTTATTTCTGTGTAATTTGATCTATATTATATTTTGATATCTCAAGTTCCAGTTCCACCCATTTCTGATAAGCCTCGTTGGCTTGTTTTCTCATAAGGGCGATTTCTTCTGGTGTGTGTTTCAGATTTTCCGGACGAGTTATTGGAATATCGTTTTCGTTTAATGTCACTATAGCAGATGATGTCTGTTTGTTCTCAATTTCTGTAGAGATATACATGTCATCATCTTTTTCGTTTGATGTTTCCTGAGCTAACAAAACCTGGCGATTGGGTGCTTTCTCGCGCATTATCACAGGTTTCTTTGGCGTCTCTGTGTTTTTTCTGATTTTTTCCTTCTTTATTGGCTTTTTATCAGAAAGGGTAGGCGAAGCAATTGGGGTAACTTTTTTTATACATTCAGTTGCCTTTTCTTGTTTTTCAACACTTGCCACAGTCGCAGTTTGCTTGGTTACATCATCATGAGAATCTTTTGGCGGGGTAAATAAAACTGCAATCAGAGCCGCCACACAAGCTGCGGCCACCGTAGGCCAAAGGAATCGAGAACATCTTTGCCATTTTTTTGTTGCCATTTCTTCTTCCTCAACTCGTTGCATCAATCGTGCGTTGAGGTCGGACGGCATCAACGGAAGTTCTTGCTCTTCTTTCCATATGGCATTTCGGAGATTTTTGTCCTTTTGGCGTATATTATCAAAATTGTCCTCTTTCATGATTGTAACATTTTGATTATTTTACAAAGTTTTTTTCTCGTTCTGCATAATTTCGAGGCGATAGTGGTTGGTATGGAGTCTGTTACGTATGCAATTTCCTTTAGACTCATCTCCTCGTAATAAAACATTGTGATAATACTTCTCTCATCGGGTGGCAGTTGTTTCAAGGCTGTTCTTATCAGTTGTACAGTTTCCTTGTCGGGCTGTCCCAGTGTCATCTCTACTTCACTTTCCGACAGACTTTCCAATTCCCATTCTTCATCCTCAAAATATATTATTTTCTGTCTTTTATGTCTTAAATAAGTTATGGTCTCGTTATATGTTATTCGAGAAATCCATGTTTTTAGTGATGATTTGTTCTCATCATACATGTGTATGTTATGAAACACCTTTAGAAAAATATCCTGATATATTTCTTCTGCATCCTCAACAACAAGTACCAAGCGTACAACCTGATTAAATACATGGTTGCCATATAGTTTAATCATAGTTTGCTGGGCATGGGGCTGGTGTTTTCTTAGCCCCTCTATCATGTTTGTTTCTATATCAGTATTGATCATTCTTTTTCAGGTCTTCTACTTATATATACGATTGTTTGTTGCAAAACATTGCAGACAATGGTGACTTTTTTTTAGAAAAAATATAAAACATTTACAAACTTACAAAAAAATAATGAATAATCGAATAGATTGATGGTGTATTAATTAATATTTCCTCCCAAAATCCCAGCATCAAAATTAAATACGGCGTATAATTAATAATGTAATTCTGGTTTGATGTGTACTTAACGATGATTTTATTATTATTTCTCAATATTAAGTGGTATCTTTGCAATTTGACTGATTATTTATTTAGATATTTAGAAGACAAACAGACAAAGATGACAAAAGAGAAAGATAATAGAGATTCGTTAGATTATGGTGAGATGAGGGTGCCAAAACTGTTTAGAAAACTTTTTTGGCCTACATTGTTTGGTATGATTGCCAGTGTGTTGTTGAATCTTGCCGATGGCATTTTTGTTGGACAAGGTGTTGGAAGTGATGCTTTGGCTGCTATCAATGTGGCTGCACCTGTATTTCTTATCACAACAGGTGTGTCTTTGATGTTTGGTAGTGGGGTGTCAATAGTTGCTGCTGTCCATATGAGTAAAGGGAATATAAAGGCGGCAAACATAAATATCACTCAAGCACTGACTGTTGGGGCTCTTGTCATGGCATTTATTCTGCTTTGCATCAACATGTTCCCAGATATTACTTGTCGTCTTTTTGGCGGAAGTGACAAATTATATCCTTTGGTGCGTGATTATTTGCTCTATGTGGCGCCATGTATGTTTTTTATGGTTATCTTGATGGTGGGTATGTTTGTTATCCGATTAGATGGCTCGCCAAAATATGGTATGGTGTGTAATATCTTAGGTGCAGTACTCAATATCATTCTCGATTATGTGTTTGTTTTTCCTCTACATATGGGGATTAAAGGGGCGGCTTCGGCCACTTCTATATCATCTGGAGTTGGTGCGTTGATGATAATTTTTTATTTGCTGTTCCGTAGTAATCATTTGAAACTCTATCGCCCGAAATTCACCCGTACAGCCTTGGAACTTACCAAACGTAATTGTGGTTACATGATAAAACTTGGTTTTTCTACATTTATTGCCGAGACTGCCATCGGATGTATGATGATTGTTGGTAATTTTATGTTTATGAGTCGATTACATGAGGATGGCGTGGCTGCATTCAGTGTGGCGTGTTATCTCACTCCGTTGATTTTCATGTTTGGTAATGCTATCTCTCAGTCTGCCATGCCAATCATTAGTTATAATTATGGACGTGGCAATATCAGCCGAATTCACCAAACTCTACGCATTTCTGTAATCTTTGCTGTTGTGTGTGGATTAATCATGAGTCTGATAGGTTTCTTTGGCGCACATATGATTGCAGATTTGTTTATCAAGGCCTCTTCGCCAGCGCATGCTATTTGTGCTGCAGGACTTCCGCTTTTCTCAATTTGCTGTTTGTTTTATACAATAAACTTAGTTCTAATCGGGTACGAACAGAGTTTGGAGAACTACAAGACAGCTACATGGTTTATGATTTTAAGAGGTTATATGCTTATTATTCCATGTTTTATTCTTCTTCCGTTAATAATGGGCAATGTCGGATTATGGTTGGCTTTCCCTATATCTGAACTGATTACTTTCCTTATTTTCGGCATGTATATGATATATTCGAATCTTAGAAAAGCATGATGGCCAAACGTCTTTCATGTCTCACTTTTTAAGCTCGTTTATTTAATGAAACAAAAAAAGACAGTGTATGAAACAGTCTTTCTTGTATGATAGTGGAACTTACGTTTAACTATACCAGATCTCTCCACCGAGAACTTGAACGTGTTTCTTCTCATCATTGCTTATGGCATGACTAAGGTAATCTTTGTACTGTCTACCATATTCGAAATCATGTGTAATCATAGACTAATTTTTTTTAACAGACTAATTCATTATTTTTATTATAAGCGTTATAAACGGCAAATTCTTTCTGCAAATATACGGCAAATAATTTATATATGCAATACCAAAATGAGAGTATTTTTAAATTTTTTTTGTCGTGATTAGTCTAATGATTCGATTTCCAATGAATCAAATGCTTGCTGCAATGCTCTCTAATACGTAATCGAGTATTTCTGGAGTATGTGTCTCTGATATGAAATTTCCTTCAAATTGTGATGGACTCACATAGATGCCTCGATTGAGCATATTGCGGAAATAACGAGCAAAACGTTCTTGATCGCAACGTTTGGTGTCTTGGAAGTTCTTTACAGGGGCATCGTTGAAGAATAGGGTGAACATTGAGCCGCAATGATTCAACTGAATGTTTTTACCTTCTATAATCTTCTCTAATTTATTTATGAAATGTGCACTCTTCTCTTCAAGTGTGTCATAGAATTTAGGCTCTGACAGTTGACGAAGAGTTTCGATACCTGCTGCCATTGCTACAGGGTTACCCGAAAGTGTTCCTGCTTGATATACAGGACCTTCAGGCGCAAGCATCTTCATTATGTCGGCACGACCTCCAAAGGCTGCTGCAGGGAATCCGCCTCCGACGATTTTTCCCACAGTTGTCATATCGGGAGTAATACCAAATCGTTGTTGTGCTCCTCCGCGTGACAGACGGAAGCCTGTGATAACCTCGTCAAAGATTAAGATTGCCCCATGTCGTTCTGTAACCTCACGCGCAGTTTGCAGAAATTCTTGTGTCGGTACTACAACCCCCATATTGCATGCAACAGGTTCAAGTATTACTGCTGCCACTTTATCACCTTGCTCTGCAAAGAATCGTTTTAGTGCTTCTGGGTCGTTATATGGTAGAACTACAGTGTATTTTACAAAACCTTCAGGAACTCCAGCCGATGATGCGTTTGAGATATTTGCTACTCCTGAGCCTGCTGCTACCAATAAATGGTCGGCATGACCATGGTAGTTACCTTCAAACTTAACCAAAATATCTCGTTTGGTGTAACCACGAGCCACTCTGATTGCTGACATGGTTGCTTCTGTGCCACTGTTTACGAAACGTAAACGTTCCATTGACGGAATGGCATTGCGTACTTGTTCTGCAAGTATGGTTTCCGATTCTGTAGGTATTCCATAACTGCTGCCGCGTCCCACTGCTTCGATTGCAGCTCTACTGACATCTTTGTTGTTATGGCCGAGGATTAATACTCCCCACGACATGCAGAAATCGATGATTTTATTATCGTCGATATCGGTGATATATGCTCCTTGAGCTTCTTTTACGAATAGGGGAGTGGTTCCCACACTTCGTAAGGCTCTTACCGGACTGTTTACTCCTCCTGGAATTATCTGCTGAGCGCGTTCAAAGGCGGCAGCAGAATGTGTGCGTTCGTTTATGCCCATTTTTGCATGTATTCTTTAGCGTAGTAAGTAATGATATATTGTGCTCCGGCGCGTTTGATGGCGATGAGGCTTTCAAATACGACTCTCTGTTCATCGAGATAGCCTAATTGTGCTGCTGCTTTCAACATTGAATATTCACCGCTTACTTGATATGCAACCATTGGAGTTTGAGGGAAACGCTCAACTCCACGTGCAATCATGTCGAGATAAGGCATTGCAGGTTTTACCATAGTCCAGTCTGCACCTTCTTCGATGTCGGCAGCAATCTCTTCTAATCCTTGATCGTGAGTGCGGAAATCCATCTGATATGTCTTGCGGTCACCAAATGCAGGGGCTGAGTCTGCTGCATCGCGGAATGGTCCGTAGAAAGCAGAAGCATATTTTGCTGAATAAGCCAAAATCTTGCAACGGTCGCGTAAACCACCTTTTTTCAGACGTTGGTCTAAGGCTTCGATCTGACCGTCCATCATTGCTGATGGGGCAACAAAGTCTGCTCCGGCTTTTGCATGTACGTATGCCATCTCTGCAAGTAATGGCAAGGTGGTGTCGTTGTCCACATCGTGATCGTGTAACAGACCGCAGTGTCCATGACTTGTATATTCACACAGACACACATCGGTGATGACACATACCTCAGGTAATGCTGCTTTAACCGCCTTTACAGCTCTGCACACGAGTGCATCTTCGGCATATGCAAGTGAACCCACAGGATCCTTTAAGTTGTCGTCAATAACACCGAAGAGTAATATTTTGTCAATACCAAGAGCGTAGCATTCTTTTACGTCCTCCACCAATGTGTCAATGGAGAAACGATAGATGCCTGGCATTGTTTCTATCTTTTCTTTCACACCCTGACCTTCAACTACGAAGTATGGGAAAATGAAGTCTTTTACGTTGACTGACACATCGGCATATTTGTCGCGTGTAGCCTGATCTTTACGTAATTCTCTTAAACGTTTCATTTTATTGTTGTTTGATGAGTTGATTGTTTATAGCTTGTTGAGTTATTGGACCGCGTGCCACCAGTTTTTTGTTGGTTGGTAATGCCCTATATAGTTCCACAAAGTGGTTTACAGTACTTGGAGAGGTGAAAACAATCTGGTCGAAATCATCGATATTCACCTTTGTGGGGTTGATTGGCATTCGGTTTTTATATGCTGTTATGGCATGTACATCAAATCCGAGTTTTTTTAGTCCGTCGCAAATGATGGGTAATGCAATATCGGAACGAGGAAAGAGTATTTTCCCACGCGCTTGTTGCTCGAACCATTCTACAACACCATAACTGTTGTCTTTGTCAACTTGTTCCACATTGCTTATTCCTGCCTTATGCAGTTCTGCAGTTGTGGTCGTTCCAATGGATACAATCCGTAGGGTAGGTGGAATCTGAGCGCACAAGGAAATGCAATGACGTACAGCAAATCGACTGGTGAAAAGCAGATAATCATAGTTTATCAACTGTTTACATGCCTCTTTAAGACTATTAATGTCGTCTGGCTCTGTTATCTCTATGAGAGGAGTGCATACAACATCTTGTCCATAGTGCTGACGCAGTTTTTCTATATCTTCTGTTATACCAGTGAATAAGGTTCTCATATGATACTGTCTTTAGAGAACATGTTTTTCAGTTGTTCATTTCCTTTCTTGGCGGTTATAGCCAAACGACCCTGCATAGGATGAGTTGAGAATGGTAATATCTCTGTTATTTCATCTTCCATGCCTAGGCGTTTAAGGGCACATGTGGCAACGATGACAGCGTCGATACTTCCGTTTCTCACTTGTTGCACACGTTCTTCGATACAACCTCGGATATCTACAATCTGAAGGTCGGGACGTAACTGCAACAACTCTTTTTTGCGTAGGGGAGAACTGGTGCCAACAGTACTGCCGGTTGGTAAATCAGCCAATGCAATATGATCTCTGCTAACAAGTGAATCAGTCTTGTCGAAAGCCTCGTATAGAGCAATAACCTCAAGGTCTGGGTGTAATTTCTCTGGTAGATCCTTAGCTGAATGTATCGCAATGTCGGCTTTGTCGTTCAGCAGAGCTTCGTCAAGTTCACGTGTGAACATATCGTCGGGAGCTTCACCATTGAGCAGAGATATTTTTTTGTGTTTGTCACCATATGATTTCTTGGTGATCAATCGATAGTTTATATCGGGAAAACGCTTGAACACTTCATCCACTTGGATCAACGACAATTTACTGCTGCGTGCTGTCACACGAAGTGCTTTGCGGAAAAGTTTTCTACGTGTCATAATTTCCTGAAGTTCAGCAACCTCTTCTTCTATTATCTCTTCAGCCTTTTTTACTTCATCCTCACGAACCGAGATATTTGATTTTACCTTTTCTTCAACATCGTGAAGATTATATAGTTTAACGTTTGGTAGTTGTCCTACAGCAGGATCAATGTCGCGAGGGAAAGCAAGGTCGATTGCCAATAATTGATGACCTGCAGAGAGGTCTTTTTGTGTGATTATGGCATTTGGCGCAGATGTGGCACTGATGAGGATATCAGTGTCGTGAAGGAAGTTGACCTTGTCTTCAAGTCGATATATGTCGATACCATATGGTTCGGCCATACGGCGTGCTTTTTCTTCTGTGCGGTTAGCAAGAAAAACTAACTGAGCCTTTTTGTTGTGCAGAAATTTGATAATATCTTCTGTCAGTTTGTTTACACCGATAATGGTGATATGAGCATTTTGCAAGTCAAGATGTTCTTGCTCGATAATCTCAATAGTAGCCATACTATGACTAACAGCGCCATGAGATATCTGAGTTTCTGTGCGTACACGTTTACCCACCTGTAGTGCACATTCAAAGAGTTTGTGAAGCCCTGTAGGCAACTTCTGTGTGTTGCGTGCATTGATATATGCTTCCTTCACCTGTCCTTGAACAGCTCGCTCACCAACGATGGCAGATTCCAAACCACTGACAACCCTGAAAAGATGACGGGCTACATCATCAGGCACTTCACCCTCGCCATAATATAGTTCTACACGATTGCATGTTTGTAATAGAATCGATGGAACTGTATTATCCAAGTTAAGTTGCTTCGCATATTCTTCTCTGTCACTCAGTGATGTGTTCTGATGATTTATTGATTTGTATTGTATCATTTCTGTTTACTAAATTCAACTTATGAGGCCTTTTTTTATTTCAGGGTACAAAGTTAATGTATTTTTTTCCTTCTTGCAATCATCATTTATATGGATTTTTCTATAAAACCTTATTCTTTGAATAAAATTACAAAAAATAACCCAAATAAGTGACAGAGTCACAATTGAAAATCAGGGCAACGGAGTTGCATTTGGAGGTTGATAATTAGCCTTTCCCCTAATTCGATTTCCCATTTAATTGATTCATTGATTAAGAATAATTCTCAATTCTCAATTTTCAATTTTCAATTGTGTTTCGCCCCCTCTCCCTACAATTTTCCTTTAAACGTCTTTATTGGGTTGCCTCGTTCCAGATTTTGGTGATTCATCCATTCAAGTTGTTGCTGATTTGCTTTTTTCTCATCTTCTATGGCTGCAAGTTTCATGTACAGACGTTCACGTGCCAGTTTCTTATTTTGCATCTGTGAACGTAGATCTGATGCCAAAACACTGATTCCTGAAGGAATGTGAGTGGCTCGCACAGCACTCTCCACCTTGTTTACATTCTGTCCGCCAGGTCCCGAAGAACGTAAAGTCTCATAGACAATATCTCGTTCATTTATCTCTGTCGTTTCTAATGGAGTAAACCCATGAACACCGACAAACCAGTTCTTACGTCTGTGCCACGGACGGAACGAGTTCTTCTGGGCAATCCATAAAATGGAGCCTTCCCATGTCTTAATAAAATCGTTAATATTTTCACCTGTAACCACAAGAGTTGCCGAAAACATACATCCGCTTTGATCGCACTCTTCATATTCTGCAATTTCTGCTCTTAAACCTTTCTGTTGGGCTTCCTCAATGATCTTTTGTGTCACAAGAACCACTACTCTGCAACATTCAACAGGACCATGTCCTGATGTGATTTGTATATATACTTTATTCATGTTATTCGCTCATTCTTACTATTTTAGGGATAATTCGTCCCTCTATGTTGATTAATTCTTTTTGTGCTGAAATCACCATATCGATATCTTTATATGCTTGTGGTGCTTCTTCTGTTGTTCCGCCAATTAACGTAACACCTCTTTCTGCGAGCACTTTTTTCATTGCATGTCGGCTAATGCTGTTTCGGGCATCGAAACGCGACATCATTCTGCCTGCACCATGGGATGCTGAAAATAAGGAATCTGCGTTACCTTTTCCCGAAACTATAAATCCTGATGATGTCATACTGCCAGGGATGATTCCCAACTCTCCCAGATGCGCTGGGGTGGCTCCTTTTCGGTGAATAATTACCTTTGTGCCATCGCAAAGAGTTTCTTTCCATGCAAAATTATGATGATTGCTTATTGTGAGTAGAGGACTAAGATGCAGTGCTTTTGCAATTCTATGATGTACAAAGTTGTGGTTGACAGCCGAATATTCACCAGCAATTTCCATACATCTCCAGAACTCTTGTCCAGCCTCGTTTTTTAGGCTCAACCATGCAAATGGTCCTGCTTGGCGTGGAAGTTGACATGTTTTCTTTGCTATTGCAGTGTAGAAGTCGGCAATTTCTGATCCGAGTCCTCTGCTTCCTGAGTGACTGAGGATTGCAGTGTATCTTCCTTGTGGTAGTCCCATCTTATTTTCACTATCTAATTCCACCTCACATATGTCAACAAAGTGATTTCCCATGCCACTGCTGCCTAATTGACGGATAGCTTTTTCTCTGTTTTTCTTCAAAATTGGAATTTCTTGAAACTCACTTTTGTCGAAAACAGGATGGGCGTGTCCGTCAGTAGGTTTGTTGTCGGAGCCAAACGAAGTGTTCTCAATAAGAACCTTTAATATTTTGTCATGATTTTTATATATAAAATCGGCTTCGACATCCAGGATGGTCAAACACATCCTGCATGCTATATCTTTGCCTACAGCATAAGGTATGACAATGTCGTTTGTTGTAGCGAGAACACCACCAATGGGTAGCCCATATCCAGCACAGCCATCGGGCATAAGTGCTCCAGCAACCGCCACCGGCAATTGCATGGCGGTGGTCATCTGTTGTCTTGCCAGATCGTCAATATTATCTTCACCGAAGATGCGATAGGGGATATTTTTCTCACGAAGTTCATAACTTGATTGTTCCACTTTGAATGGTGACACAATCTCAGCAAGTTTGCCCCATATTGTATGAGTTTTGTATTTGTCGGGATATCTGATGATGTTTTGTAAAACAGATATTATTTCTTCCTTACTTGAATGTTTACAATGTTTGTGGATAGTTTCTATTGCAATACTTTTTGCTATATTGTCTGTATATCCAATACTATTCAGTTCTTTTGGTTTTATATTGCCCATATTGTTAATGCGCTTTTTCAGACCACCATAATATGGTAGTCTGATATGACTATAATTGAAATAAAATAATTGAGAAATATGAGTCTGGAACAGATACACAACATATTAGCTCCAACTATTTTCGTTGTAGCAACTCGACTCGCTGTTGTGTTATATACTTACTTTATACTCATTTGCGCAACCCTTTCCATAATGATTAAAGGGTTCAACAATATTTATCGGCTGCAAAGATATAAATTATTTCCAAAACAAACAAAATATTCCCTAATTCGATTCATTGATTATCCGATTCATTGATTAAGAATAATTATCAACTTTCAATTTTCAATTTTCAATTTTCAATTTTCAATTTGATAATTGCGCTCTTGCGCCACTTTATACTTATGAACGAATATTTTGTATTAAGTATAAAAATATGTATCTTTGCACTTGATATACAGAAAATCAACAGAAAATCAATAATATTTATGAAAAAAATATTTTTTTCACTTGCGTTAATGTTTATTACGTTGAGTGTAATGGCACAAACAGTAGATAATAAATCTAATAGTGAAACTATATCCAAATCAAGAAAATTTTGTTATTGTTATTCATACGAAGATTTCCTTAAAGACAAATGGTATCGTTTGGACACCCTTATAGTAAAAACTCATACTAAAAATGTAAAAAAAATGTGGAATGGTAACGATTATGCCTTTTTCTCGAATGAGGAACGCGTTGATAAAATCCTGAGAAACACGGCTTTTGCTGTGATGATAGGTGATTCATTATATTTAAATTGCAATAAATTAAGATTGGATCGATCTTATTTTGGACAAGGTTATACGAAGGCAAGACGTGTAGGTAATCATAGTCTGCTTTTTGTTAATAAACTTATTGGAAAAAAGTATAAGAATAAGATGATAGCGGGTTCTATGTTGGGCATGGTTGGTGTAGTGGCTATAAGTGCTCCAGCTGTCAATTATTCGATGAATCATCAAGTTTGTTATATCCTCTCTGAGGGTCCTAATGAATATGGATTTACTGACATACGTATTGTTGATGATTATATGATGAAAAAGATTCTTGCTGATCATAAAGACCAACATGATAAATATTTCTCAGAACAAGATGAAAGACAACGTCCGTTGGCTAAACGTGTTATTCCAATTCTTGAACAGATCGGATTTTTCACACAGCCAGAAGATGAAAAGGCAAGTGAAGATAGTTATAGTTGGGAATAAGGCGCAGGCTCTTATGTGCAGAGCACATTAAGAGCAATTAATAATTGAGAATTGACGATTGATAATTAGCATTTCCTTGAGAACTTTTCAACTTTCAATTTTCAATCTTCAACTCGATTTGATTCCTCATTTATCCGATTATTTCAAATGTCCATAAAAAGTGATAAGATATGGAATATATGTCACAAGAAGGCTATGATAAATTAGTGGCCGAATTACAACAACTGGAGAATGTTGAGTATCCTAAGGTGAAAGAAGCATTGGTTGAGGCACGTGAGAAAGGAGATCTCAGCGAGAATTTCGAATATCATGCTGCCCGACGTGAACAATCACGACTATTGAGTAAGATTCGTTTCAAACAAAGAGTGTTGAAATATGCACGGGTGCTCGATACGAAACAGTTAGTTGCCGACTCCGTTAGGTTGCTCACCAAAGTGGAGTTGACAAATCTTGATAACAATAAGAAGATAACATATACTATTGTAAGTCCACACGAGGCCGACTTACATGCAATGAAGATCTCAATCAAGTCGCCTATCGCTCAGGCATTGTTGGGCAAGAAAGTAGGGGATATAGTAGAAGTGCATGTACCTATCGGGGTGCAGAAACTCCGAATAGATAACATCCAACTATAATTGAAAGGCCTCCACTTAATACTAAATTAAATATGGATATAGAACAAGTACGAGAATATACATTATCACTTTTTGGGGTGACTGAGGATCAACCTTTTGGTGACGATATCATCACGTTCCGTCTGGAAGGAAAGATATTTCTTTGTTTGTGGTTGGGCGGCGGTAAGCATGATTTGAATAACTCAGAACATCGATTTGCAATAAAGTTGCTTCCAGAAAGGAATGAAGAACTTCGTGAATGCTTTTCGGCTGTGACACCAGCATGGCATTGGAATAAGAAACATTGGAGTGATGTGTATTACGAGCAGTTGGACAATTCTCTGGTAGAACAATGGATTAGTGAGTCGTATAAACTTATCGCATCCAAACTGCCGAAAGTAATTCGTCTGAAATATGTTTAACGGCTTAGTACTTAAGTGATTATGTAGGATTCGATATCTTGTTTTAAAACAAAAGATGACAATTTACTAAATAAATAAAATTAATATTATTACTATTATGAAAAAATTATTATCATTTTTATTATTGAGTTTACTTTCTACTGTTGGTTTTGCAGAACCTTTAAGAGATGCCCCGATTAAAAATCCTATGTTGTGGGCTGATGTACCCGATCCTGATGTAATCAGAGTGGGGGATACTTTTTATCTTGTTAGTACCACAATGCACTTGATGCCTGGAGCCCCTGTGATGGCTTCTAAGGACCTCAAGAATTGGGAAACCGTGGGTTATATCTTTGATAAACTTACTGATTCTCCTAAATACGATTTGGCTTTCTCTTTACCTCTCGACCAACAAAAAGGTGACGGCGTTGGTACTGTATATGGTCGTGGACAATGGGCTACATCTTTAAAATATCACAATGGTAAGTTCTGGGCATTGTTGGCTCCAAACGAACCAGGTGCTATGGGCGACACATATATCTTTACAGCTGATAAGGCTGAAGGACCATGGACCATACATTCACGTCTGCGCCACTTCCACGATGCAACTTTGTTCTTCGACGAGGATGGCACACCATATGTGTTCTTCGGAACAGGTGAGATGTGTCAGTTGACACGCGACCTCAAAGGTGTTGTTGAGGGTAGTTTACGCCATTATTTCCAACGTGAAGACGAAGAACGTGGTTTGTTGGAAGGTACACGAGTAATCAAGCATTGCGGCACTTACTATGCTATGCTTATCAGTCAGTCATTTGGCGGAGGTCTTCACCGTCGTGAGGTGTGCTACCGCACAAAAGACCTTAACGGCAAATGGGAGAAAAATGTCATACTTGAAAGCCCATTCGGTGGTTTCAGTTATTTGGCTCAAGGTACAATCGTAGATACAGAGGAAGGCGATTGGTATGGTATCATGTTCCAAGATCGTGGTGGAGTAGGACGCGTGTTGACATTGTCTCCAGTTCGTTGGATCGATGGATGGCCTATGTTGGGTGATGAAAACTATAAAGTTCCTGAGGTGGTACGTCCTTACAAGAGCGGACAACCAGTGAAAGGTATTGTTCAGCCAGATGAATTCAACAGCAGTAAGTTGGGACTTCATTGGCAGTGGAACCACAATCCTGTGGATAAAGCATGGAGCTTGACTGAACGTCCTGGATTCCTCCGACTTAAAACAAGTAGAGTGGTACCAAATCTATATCTTGCACCAAACACACTGACTCAGCGTATGGAAGGCCCTGCATGTAGTGGTTATATTTGTATGGATCTTGCAAAGATGAACGATGGCGACTGTGCTGGATTCACTGCCTTTAATGGTGATAGTGGAGTGTTAACCATAAAGAAAAATGGTAAAAGTTATGTTCTTGTGATGAGTGAACAAAAAGTAACTCTGACAGATCGTGAGAAAGCAGTAACCAATGTAGATGAGAAGGTAGTAGAAACTGTTGATCTTACTAAGCAACTAAACGCAAAGAAACCTAAGATATGGCTTCGACTTGATGGTGAATTCCGTCCAGGAGAGCGTGGCGGACGCGATGCAGCCAATTTCTTCTATAGTCTCGACGGAGAAAAATGGACTCAGATCGGAACAAAGAATTATCGCATGATCTTCGATTATCGCCGTTTCTTCATGGGTACCAAGTTCGGAATCTTCAACTATGCAACTAAAAAAGTTGGTGGTTATGTCGATGTAGATTACTTCAAATATACTTGCGAAGAAAAATAAACAAATGACAAATAAAGAAACAGAGGATGAATCACATTGACTCATCCTCTGTTTCTTTATATCAAGTTCTGTCTGAATTATAACATCAGCACAATAATTATCAATTGCAACTCCGTTGCCAAATTATCAATTATAAAAGTGGCGGAGCCACTTTTATTACAAGTATTCCTTAAGAACCTTTTCTATTTGTGAACCGCGAAGATCACGTTTAAGGATCTTTCCGTCAGGACCAAAGAGAATAATTTGTGGAATACCACTGACACCATATGCATCGCTACCAATATTCTGTGCGTTCATGATTTGTGGGTATTCTATGCCAAGATCCTTCATAGCTTTCTTTGTGTCGTTAGGTGTGTCCCAAGTAGCTACACCAAGCACTTCAAATTTATCGCCTTTGTATTTTTCCCATATTTTGATGAGGTTAGGTATTTCAGCACGACAAGGACTGCACCAACTTGCCCAGAAGTCAACAAGCATATATTTACCCTTACCTACGTAGTCTGACAATTTCTGTACCTGACCGTCATATTCAACTTCAAAGTCCTTGAACATATTACCTTCTGCAGTAAGACTCTTGTTGGTTTCGCGCAACACTTCACGCAATTTCCTTTCTTCTTCAGCTTTCTTTTCTTTTTCAGCCAACTCTTTAAGCATCTGACCGAATCTTCCGTTTTTTATTTTATCTCCAGCATTTTCATATATTTCCTGACGATTGGCATATCCATGCTGTAACATATACATAAGTGTTGCTTCATCGTTAGGGTTTTCTTTCATGAGTTTTTGAGCATATTCTTCCATGTCGTTTCTTTTCTTCTCCATCTCATCTATCAAATCGCGATATTCTTCCATCGCTTTAGAATATGCTTTGATTAATTCCTCATTGTCTTTCTGGAAATTTTTTATTTTTTGGGTAACATCCGCATATGCCATTTGTGAAGGTGTCATATTGTTGTCAACCTTACTCCAAGCAGAATAGAATTTATCTTTACCTGTGAGATCATATGTGCCATCTTTAACCACAAGGTTTGCTGTTTCACCAGGAATAAACAACAATCCCATACCAACTGGACAGATAGAGCCGTCATCAAATATGGCTTGTAAGAAAGCCCTACGTGGTTCTTTAATCTTTTTAGTTATGGTGAACGTCCTGTTTTTCATGTTCACATCGATTGTATCTGAAGGGGTAGAAGAAGAATAATCGAAATTATCCTCATTGAAATACAAAAGATATCTTACGTCGTGAAGACCTTCTGATACTACACCATTCAATTTAAAAGGTTTTTGTGCGAATGATTGTGTTGAACACGCCAATGCCATTGTTGCAAGTGCAACTGTAAAGATTTTTTTTCTCATAAAGTTTGTTTGTTAAAAAGTAAATTTGTTTTGGTATATTTTTGAATTTGTTAGTATTTTAGGTGCTAAATGCAGATACTTCTTGAGGTAAAGCTTCAAACAAGTGTCTGCTTTAGTTTGTTAAAAGGTAATATATTTTGAAAAATTCCAATCGGACTACGCCGATTCTTATTGTTTCATCTGCAAATGTATTATTCTTTTCTTAAACCACAAAACTTTTTATATTAAATTTTGTTTTTTTATGTTTGAAAATCAAAAGTAAATTCGTAATTTTGTTATTGTAAAAGATATAATGATAAACAAAGAACGTAGCAATCCAAACACATATTTCTAAAAAAAACAGAAAAATTGTGAACGATATAGCTTGTCGTGTGTATGCTGTCAAAAAACAAACTAAAAAATAGCTTATTATGCAACAATCAATCATCACAATCATGTTGGTATTCTTTACAATATTTGAATCCAACGCACACAACACGGAAAGTTTCCAATCTACAGAGTCCTCATCTTTGGATTCCATAATAATGGATAGTAGTTACAATTATTGGAACAACTATGTAAAACAACATCCTAATGACGAGAAAGCATGGCTCAAACTCTTTGAACAATCAGAAGACATGGTACGAAATCTGTTGGATAAGACTCGTTCGTACCACGAACCTCAAAAACTACGTGCACAGTTGAACGTTGTTGGACGTATGGAACAAGCAATTCCAAAAACATATACATTCTATTATTGTGCTTATGAAGGAGGCTATGAACCTCATACCGAGGATATTGATAATAGGTTTGAATACCCTGAGATTCCAACATTATTTACGCACCGTGATGAATATGCCGACTCAGCAATTGCTGTTTTGCCAAACAATGCTACAGCCGACGACTATGAGTGTTGGATTCCATATCTTATTGATAAACAAGACACTCTTCGACTACATAAGATGCTTAGAAGTTATTATGAAAGTGGATTATATCCCGAAGAGATGTTGCAGTATCATTTTAATGAACTTCAAGGTATGGATGAAGGAGGAATTTATATCGGTTATGCCAGCCATGACATTATTGGTAAACTCATACTTCAAGAAGTATTAGGCGTACATAAGGATAAAATCCTATACAATGAAGATCAACTCATGGATCGTGAATATGTGATTGACCTATTCCGGAAAATAGGCATACCTATCGATGAGAAATTTGAAGAAAATCCCTTATTTTTGTGGCAACAATCACAAATCAAGACACTTGAGTTATTTATGCGTTATCTTTTCGATAATTCCACTCGTCCAATCTACCTGTCGGCTCATAATATGAAACACCTTTTTCTTGGTACTGGAGTTCCAGATGATTTGCAAGCCTCTATCTATAACGAAGGACTGACAATGCGTTACTCACCACGACCATATAATAATAAGGCTGTGAAACGTCGTAACATCGAACAACGTTATCGATTGGAATATCTCCGTATGTCATTCCATCCTGCGAAAGAAGACCAATCACACTTTCAGACATCGTTAGATGCATACGCAGCTAATTATATACGCTTATTACATGATCAATTGCCATATTACAAACAACATAATTATGAGCGTTATCAGTGGTTGAAATCCACATTTATGGATATCGTAAGTCAGTTAGAGAAGAAAAATTATGATGTTAACGAATTAAAACACTATCTCCGATGAATATATTCAATATGAGGTCACTTCGTCATCAAACCGATGAACAGTTGATGGCGAAGGCTGCAGCTGATAATGATAGTGCTTTTGAAGAATTATATCGCCGCTATGCTCGTAGGTTGAAAGGCTTTTTCTATCGACAGTTGGGTGGGGATGAGAACTTGGCAGACGATGCCACTCACGATGTTTTTCTAAGAGCTTACGAAGCCCGATACCGCTATAAAGAGGGGGGCAATGTAGCCACGTGGCTTTTCACCATAGCTTATAATCTTTGTCGCAATCACTATCGTAGAAATGCGTACGAAGCACATATGTTAGCTTCGCTTGATGCCGAACCCATCATGGAACATCAGATAGATGTGGAACTCGACGCAGAAATGCTTGACCAAGCACTCGAACAAGTGTTATCAGAACTCCCTGATCCATTGCATCAGATATTCTCATTACATTATCAAGAAGAACTTACAATTCCACAGATAGCCGTAATTTTTGGCATACCAGAAGGAACAGTTAAGTCGCGTCTAAACAAAATTATGAATATTATCCGCAAAAAACTCAAGAAATATGAAAATCACTAATGAACAAATAATTAAGGTTGCACGTCGTCAACGTGATACGATCAACAATAATATTAATGTGGCACCATGGCAACGCCCTAAGCGTCATCGTAGTGGTCTGGCTGCAGTCATAGCCGTAGCAGCATGTCTTGTCGGATTTATTATTGGTTATTGCCTTAATAACAATGGCAAACAGCCTGAACCTCAATCTGTAGCACATAACTCTCAGGTGATACATGACACAATCACACAGACAGAAACCATACACGATACGATTTATGATACACGTATCGTCACCAAATATGTAACCCCACTGATGGCAAAATCTGCTTCTAAAAGTACCACCCAATCCTCAACTCATGAATCACAAGAAGAACAGGCTCCTTGTGCCATGTCATGCGACGACATCCCATACGACTTATTGGCAATGCCGTAATTATAATTGATAATTGCGCATTATTCCAGAATATTTTGTACATTTGCAGAATAATACTTTAACTTAAAAAAATAACAACATGAAAAAAGTTACATTGGCAATAATCCTATTATGCTGCACTTTGTCATTAGCAGCACAGAATGCAATTCGAGTGAATTATAAATCAGAAAAACCATCGATAAGCGATTTTGCATGGGCTTATCTCTCAACCGAAGATGATGAGGACGAATGTTGTGTTGATGAATCAACCAACGCTCTAAAGCAAGCATGGATTCGACATCGTAAGGGACTTCCACAACAAAAGAACGAAAAACTCACTATCGATAACAAAAATGGTTACATACTATATGAATCACGCTACGAAGGACATGTGCTGAAAATAGAAATGTGCTATTGGAATGAAGCCGACGGAAAACATAAACTGTTTGCTTATAACGTAGGTTGTTAC
Organism: Bacteroidaceae bacterium; assembly: GCA_024682395.1. GTDB lineage: Bacteria > Bacteroidota > Bacteroidia > Bacteroidales > Bacteroidaceae > Colivivens. The sequence continues at coordinate 52,255 of JAIKZH010000058.1, read as the reverse complement.
CAAAACGGCACATATTCCCCAGGACAATTTGATGGTCTCACATTCTATCGTTATAATAATGCAACAAAACAGATGACACCATGTAACGAAGTAGGTTTCGAGGTTGCATATGGTACAGATGATGGTGCATATGTGTCATACTCCCTCCCACAAACAGGCAAAAACATCGTTCAGACAACCTGGTATAAAACAGGTAAAAAACAAGATATCCTCAAGTGGAACGGACGTAAGTTTGCAAAATAAATAACGGCGCACATGCGCCGTTATTTATTAATTGATAATTCATAATTATTTCGTTTTCCCTGATGATAAAGGTTGAAGTTATCAGGTGAAACGTCAACTTTCAATTTTCAATTTTTAACTTTCAATTGCGCTCATTCGCCACGATTATCAATTGTCAATTATTAATTGCAACTCCGTTGCCTAATTCTCAATCGTGGTTCTGCCACCCATTTCTTCTTTAAGATAATCATATATATATTCTGCACTTTGCAAGTATAATCCAGTGTTTGGGTTTATAAGTTTTTCATAGATTGCAGAAGAATAAACTATATCAAAAGCCTCAAGAAGTGTCATAGATTTATCCTCTTGAAGAAAACTTACTAATAGTTCCACATCGTTGTTTACGATAAACTGGTATTTATTTTTGCTTAGTTTCATCTCTTTTTAGTGTATTAATTGCCTTCTCTGAGCCAAAGAAGTATTGATTATTTAAATGCTTATAGGTAAGTTCTCTAACAAGATCATCAAGTGTAATCAGTCGTTGCATATATAGGTTCAACTGATATACTACACCATCGTCAGCAACAGGACCAACAACAATATCGTAATCGTGTAGTTTTTTACCTCGTGCCTTGCGATTCATCAGTATGAATTCAGCCCATTCCTTACTTACACCATCAAAGATCTTAACTTTAAGGTCTGATGAATTTAGTAGATTTTCATCAAACAGATATTCTTGTACAATAGGTGTACCATTTCCCATAAACTCTGTACGTCTAATTGCCATCTCTTGAGCCTGAGAACGGATATTCGTTAGATAAAAACCACAACCAAAATCTTTGTTGGGCTTACATTTTGAAAGTAGAATCCTTGAAAAATCTATATTTGTTCCATGATATAACTTCATCCTATAGACCCTCCATATCGTTTACAATAATTTTTCAATCCTCGTATGGTATCACTTAACGACTGTTGATGTTCTGCTTCATAATATTTATCAAGATATGCAAGACCATTATATTTCTTTAAATACCTGTAAGCTAATAATGAAGTCATGCCAAAATGTTTGCCAAACTCCACTATACACATGTTTATGTAGCGTATTTTATTCATATCTTATTTTAGTTTATCAGCAAATCTAAAAATAATTATTGTAATAACCAAATAAAACTCTTATTTTCAATTCTCAATTTCAACTCCGTTGCCAAATTTCTGGCTCGTAGAGCCCAAGATTTCCTCCATATAGATTTCTAGCTCTTTAGAGCTTAAGATTTCTAACGAAGTTATAAAAAGAATCAATATTGCAAAGCAATATCCTCAGGTGTTACGAAATAATTATCAATTATCAATTATTAATTATCAATTTCAACTCCGTTGCCTGATTATCAATTATGACTTATTGCCTCTTTCATTATATTCCAGATAAACAATGGGTTACCAATGAGGTAACGTTTCCACATCCTTTGTGGTTCTTGAATTAAACGGTATAACCATTCCAGAGAGTGATTTTGCCACCATAGTGGCGCTCTTTTACTTGTTCCTGCATAAAAATCAAATACAGCTCCGATTGTACCCACATGGCAATGGATATTAAGTTTATCCCAATGTTTGTAAGTCCATTTTTCCTGTTTTGGTGCAGTCATTCCAATCCATAGTAAATCCGGATTCGTTTCATTAATAGCCTGTATCATTTTCAGATTGTCATCATCAGAAAAATCCTTCTTGTAGGGTGGGGAATAAGTCACCACATCCAAAGAAGGAAAATCCACTGCAACACGTTCACGGATTCGTGTCAGCACATCCTCGTTTGAACCGAGGAACATCACCCGTGCTCTCTTTGCTTTATTATTAAGAGCCTGCATTTCTGTCATAAACAAATCCCAACCCGGAATCCTCTCTTGTGGTTGACACTTTGCATTTAACCATCTGCATGCCTTAACAATACTTGCTCCGTCGGGCATGAGGTAATCACAATTACGCAGTGCATCAGCAAAGAATGTATCTTTTTGTGCTACCACATACGAATACGCGTATATGGTATTTATCAGAACCTTACCCTCAGGAATCTTCCTTAGTTCTTCCTTTGATTCTACTATTGATAAATTCTTAAGCCTTAACATATTAATTCGTTTGTAATTGATAATCGTGGCACTGAAGCGCAATTGATAATTGAAAATTAGTGTTGCTTCTGATTCAATTCCCCCTAATTCGATTCCTCGTTTAATTGATTAGTCGTTTATCAGATTCATTGATTATGCCATAATTATCAATTGTCAATTATTACTTGCAACAAAGTCGCCCATATTATCAGAACTTTACACTACATATACTTCCACTATAATACAATCCTCCAATATTCTCAGGGGCTACGAATCAAGGTGAAACTTTTATCCAAAGAACTTTTCCCACATAAATCGAGTAGGGAAGATAATACCAGCTTTAATGTATCGTATTCTTGTGTGTGGCTCTTTCCACATTCTATAAAGGAAACGAATGTTCATTCTGTTGATCCATTTAGGATAATAGTGTATTTCGTTCATGGCAGTTTGATGAATAAAACCGCCACAAGTAAATCCTATGCCTTGATAACCTGCATTCATAACCTTTATCAGAAAATCTTCTTGAGTAATAATTCCCATGCCAACAATCACAAAGTCTGGATTAAGTTTGGCTATATTTTTTGCTTCTTCATCCTTTTCTTCTTCACTTACAAGATAACCATTTCTGTAACCAATGATGTTTATCCCTTCATACATTTTCTTGAATACATCTACAGCTTTTTCTACCGACTTCTGTTGTGAGCCTATAATATAAAGTGTCTTATGTTCCTTTTGTACGTGTTCCATTAGTTTTGGTGCCACCCAAGTCATATCAAAACTTCTACGCGTCACCTTTTCACCATACATGATATTGATAGCCGTAGCTAATATTGAGCCATCGGCATAGATACCATCAAATTGTTTGAACAACTCTTTGTTTTTCAATGCCTCAAGGTATGATACAGGATTCAGAAACGTATAAATCTTCCCTTTATCGTTTAATATCAATTCAAAAGGTTTTGTTTCTGTATCAATGATTTTCTTCGTTAAGATTGATTTCATTGTTTGATTCTGTTTATTTCATGGATGCTCATCTCAATATTTCTGTGTTTTTCTAGAATATCAATACAAATTGAGATCTTTATGTCATTATGACTTATACCCCATCATAATTAAAATATAAAAGGCATATTTGCGAACAGATATTCTTTGCTTTTATTATATGTTTTCTTTCAAATACGCCATTGATCTTGCAGTTTCTAAAACTATTTTCTCATTCACGGGCTGATAATCTATCTCTGCTTCCATAGTATTTTCCAACAGATATAAATCTGTAATTATTCTGCTTTCTAGCCCAAACTGCTTCAGTAACCATGTTAGTTTCTGATTATTCATTTCCCTAATTATTGTGCAGAACTTTTTGTTATATTTGATGGAGAAGATGCTCCCATGGAAGGTATCTGTCACGATATAAGCTGCATCTCTGAACCATGCCAACACTTCAAAGGGTGTAGGAACTACTACATCATCGCACCATGGGAAATAATGGCCTATTGACACCAACCTCAGCCCCTTTTTCTTTGCGAACTTTTGTATGGCTGAAATTTCATTTACGTCTGAGATTCTATTAGGATAGCTATATACTATAATATAATCACTTTGATGTATTTCTTGGGGTACATATTCAGAATAATCATATATTAGTACAGGATCTACATGCATCTCAGGTTCTCGGCCTATAAGAGCCGTAATAGTTTTTTTGCTGTTTTCATCTCTTACTGAAATCTGATTTAGTTTGTTAAGCATCCTTGCAATCTCATCTTTTATAGCAAGTTTTTGCAGTTTCTCTACAGTTGTAGATCCAAATGATGCCGCATAACTGATTACTTTATTAGCATTCAGCCCTTCACCATATAACTGGGGTGAAAATCCAAACCATGTTTTCTGAACACAATTGAACACCTCATCACTGCCTATCACGACGATGTCATGATAATCAATAGTGGGGCCTTCCTTCACACCAAGATATGGAAGAAATTCTTTTGAAAATCTCGTTTGAAATTGCCAAATAGTCATGAATCTCTTCACGAAGTCCCATCCCCATAATCTTTCAACAAGCAGTTTCAACTTATGAAATCGCCCTTGCTTATAGGCACCTATCTGTCGCCCTGGTACGATGTTTACGAAATCGCATTCATGTCCCAATGCCTCAATATTCTTTTTTAATGAAAATGCCTGAAGATACGAACCATAGTTCTTCACCTCCTGCATCGAAAGTATTCCTATCTTCATAACGATTTATACCAATTATATAATGCCTTAATTGGTTTAAAAAGCCCTAATTTTTGCAACCACATTTTTATCATCCCTTTAACGCTATGGTCTACCAAGTGATATTGTCTGTCAATATCATCTAAATTTTTACGCTCGTCTAAGAAGGCTTTGATGATGTCTTCTCTTTTTGCATGTCGTTTAGAGGCTCCTATTAGGTTGTGATTTTCAATCAAAGCCTCTTCTATGTTTCTTTCTTCAATAAATGTGTTATCTAAATTCTTTAGAGCAGAATTACCTTTTTCTGTGTTCACTAAGATTAATGATACTCCTTTTGTTACGCTGTGTTTAAACTTTTTCCCATGTCGACCTAGTCCCCAGAAATCAGCTAGCGTTACATCACCTACTCTTGGAATCTTCGCAAAAGGACAGTGGTAGCAACTTTTTCTAAATAAAGCATTCTTATCAAAAGCTTCCATATAAAGTGCATCTACTCCATAGAGCAGTTGGCAATTATTAGACGTAGAGATGGAGGGGGAAATACCCCATCCATCTCTATGTCTAAATTCGTATTTCTCAATGTATAGCTCGTCCTTGGCTGTGCAGAGTCTATTTTTTAGTTTTTTTAAGTAATTCTGAAAGACCTTGTCTGATGGCACACCATGACATACTAAGTCAGCAGTCAACAACTTGTCATAGTCCTTTCTTAGGAATCCATGCAAACCTGCGACTTGACAAGGCGTTCCGCAAAACAACACCTTACGACCATCTTGTAAATACTTCCTTATAGTCCTGAATGTATCCTCTATTTCACTTTGCACATACTTACTGCCTCGCAGAGATTCTAACCCTTCTATACGATTAACAGCTGTATGACGCAGATGTAAGGCTTTGTCGAATGCAGCTCCAACAACAATACCACCTTCTGCCAGCACCTTTCGTGCAAAAGCAGAAAATGCTCCTCCGCTGGAACTCACACTACGATCCTCCTCATGCCATGCTGCATAAGCATGAGGTTGGAACTCCTTTTCTTCTAGAGGATTCACTATTGGACAACTCATCTCACAAAGATTACATTTCACGCATTTGTCCTCTATGACCACTGGTTGCGAGAATCCCTCATCGTCCTTGGTAATCTCTATTGCCTCATGGCTACAAGAATTGTAACATGCCATGCACCCTGTGCAATCCTCATGTATTGCTAATTGCGGCATAGGTTATTTTTCTGAAAATTCTTAATATATTCACACCACATATCTGCAATTCTTTCTTCTGAGAATCGATTAGATATGGTCTTTGCATTATTCCCAATAATATCACCAATGCCAGTATCTGCAATCTTATTCATAGATTGACACAAAGCATCTACATTGCCAGCTTCAATGAGTAATCCATTAACTCCATCTTGAATTAAATACTCGGCACCTCCAGGCCTGCATTTAGTAGAAATACAAGGTAATCCGATAGACATTGCTTCCAATAATGCATTAGGGATACCCTCAAAATCGGAAGACAATACAAAGAATTTTGCCTTATTAAGGATTTGAAGTGAATGATTGGTAATTCCACCAAATATAACACTATCTGATAAACCTAACATAACCACCAACTCTTTAAGCTTACCTTCATCAGGCCCATCTCCATATAACTCAAGTCTATAATCTGGATGTCCTTTTAAAAATTTTGCAAAAGCTTTGATAAGTATATCCTGACGTTTTTGGAAAATATCTAACCGTCCTAAGGATACAATTACATTTTTACGTTGTTCTATTGGCAGGAGTTCAAATTTCTCAGTTTTAGCCACCACTGGATTAGGAATAACTGCCGTTGGTCCCTTCACCATCGAATAATATTCAGAAACCTTTGGCAACTGAAATACAGCTCCGTCAGCAAGTCTAAACAATGGTTTGGTAAGTTTCAACTTATAATAGTGTGGCTTAAATGGATCATTCCTTTCACAAATGATAGATTTTGTCTTCGTTCCAACACATGCCAAGGTGTTGATGATATTTGCATCAAGAAGGAACGAGATTGAGATGTCTGCACCGGTTTTTTTCATCCACTGTTTTGTCTCTGTCACCTTCCTGAAGAGAGAAGCATTTTCCAAGTCCACCTGAATCCATCTGATATTATATGATAATTCTGTAATATCATTTTTCATATAGGTAAATATTGTAACATCATGTCCTTTTTCTGCAAGAGATTTAGCCACCCATAAGAACATTTTATAAGCTCCACTATAACGAAGCTTTTTGATAAGCATAAATATCTTCATCTATTTGATTTTAACCAATTCACTAAATATTTATAATAAATATGTCCTTGTTTATATGGATCACCTGCATGGCCAATTTTTGCAAATTCCTTGATATAAATAGTACTTTTATATGGATAGGGCTTTGAACAGAAATATAATTTTCTTTTATATGGAATATCATCAAACGCCTTCACGTCTTTTTCAGTACATCCATTTTGTTCAGAGCCTATTAATAATAGATTGTCGTAGTTCACCCTTTCTGCTCTTCTTTTCCATTTACTAATCGCGTCTTCTGGTGTGTGGTAATGCAGAAAGTGTACTTCCAATTTTCCATCAATCCATCCCACTGGATATGGATGCTTAGGTGGATGTGTCATTTTATATTCACCTAATTCATTCTTTGAGTGTTCCACAATCTTTATATCTGCTTTTAAATAATGTTTTAGATTGCCACAAAACTCCGCAAAATCATCAGGCATCATCCATAGTCCCAGCGTCGGACTGTTATATTCCATTTTCAGGTCTTGCATCACACGACCAGCAAAACAATTACTACTTATGATAGATGTATTATCTAATAATTCATGTAATTCTGATATATATGGTTTTCTTTTTTGGTAAAAACGCCATTTATTAAATAACTCCCTCTTGTTCATTATCCATGCACACATAGGAATTCGATTCAAGATTTGTCTCAATTGATATTTGTTCATATGGAATCCTCTAATTTGGTAAAGAAACCATGTTACCTAATTGCTCATTGTATTTATTGGGTGTAAATTCGCCAAAGCCACTTGCTGGAAACAATGTGATTTCACCAAAATAGACTTTATTATTAATTTCGTATAAGTCAATGCGTGAAAAAGGAATATCTTTGGAGAGTTCATTAGCAAATCGTTTCATTATCTTAAAATTATAGGGTTTTGATGGCATTTGAACAGCATGAACAGCCTTTTTATTGAGACCCACAAACTCTTGATGTCGCCAATCCATATCAAAAAAATCTATTGTTTCTTTTGTGTCACGATTTTGTATTACTTGGCAGAATTTAGGGATTCCATTGAAACAGTAGAATTTGTAGTCGACCAATGGATGTTTTAAATTCCCAGAATCCTCCATAAACTGTTCCACAATAATTCTTGGCTTAACATCTTTGTATGGCCACTCGCGCCCCCTTAGATAATAATTTGTTCGCATGGCTTTATTAATACGTTTACGAGCAATATCAATATCGAAGGTTGATTTTGATTTACAAATAATTATGCGTCCCGAGTCATGCGTACATTTCAACACAAAACAATCTGGTAACTGAGAAAAATCAATATCATCGAACGAATCCCAAACTCCTAATGTTGGGATAATGTATTCATCTCCAATAATTGATGCCACATACTTCTTTGCCTCGTATTTATCTACCATCTTTGAATATTCAGGTTTGCGATTATACAACTTTAGCCATTGAAGTTTCTCCTGAAAAGTCTGTGGATTCTTTAGATTTAGTGTTGCCCCCATTTCAAGCCGATAGAGCATCTTCAAATATCGCTCATCGTCCTTTATTAAGTGAGTGACACACCGAGAGAAAACAAATATCACAAAACTTTTCGGATTTGTAATCCACCCTTTGATAATTTTCTTTTGCTTGCCAGTCATGAATAATAGAAATTACAACAATTCTAAAAACTTATCAAAAGAAGATGACTGATAAACGCTTTTTATTCTTCCCAGTTTACTTGCTTTTAACATAGCTTGCGCTAACCCTTCATAATCTTCAGATTTAGCTAAATACCCTGTATTGCCATCATCCACGATTCTTTCAATAACTGGAATACATGTGCATGCTGCTGCGGGTGTTCCGATATATTGTGCTTCAATCAATGCATTAGGAAGCCCCTCACTTCTTGATGCCAGTACAAAACAGTCTGCATTCTTCATATACTTGTATGGATTATTAGAATACCCTTCGATATGAATCTTAGATTTCAAATTGAGCCTGTCTATTAACTCCACAAGATTGAGATAAAAATTTGATTTCTCATCATACCGTCCGACTATATACAGCTCTGAATTCGGCTCTTTTTGGCACACCACGTTAAATGCTTTTACAAGAATGTCGAAAGCTTTACCTTTTGAAAATCTTCCTATGCCAACGTAGTTTATTGTCTGACTATTCATAAAAGGCATATAATTATTTAACTTATCATCAATTGTATGTGTATCAATAGGATTCTGAATAACATGTATCTTTGATGCATCAAGTTGTAATAAGTCAACGAGTTCATCCTTCATTTCATCGGTTTGAGTTATAATATAGTTTGCCCTAGGATAAGTAAACCTCATAAGCATCTTTTGCATAAAAGAAATAGAGGTTTTCTTCAAATATGTATTATTTCTTACAACAAAACATACCTTTCTAAATAATGGTTTCCACAGCAGAAGTCTAAAATTGATGCTAATCAACGAAGAAAACACAATGTCGGGCTTTTCCTTTTTTAGAACTTTGTAAAATTGCCAAACAGAAGTTGGGTTGACGCCAAAAGATGAATTAGATAGATGGCACACTCTATATGCCTTTGGAATAAAATCTAAAATTCCACTATTTGTTTTATAATCTATTAAATAAAATACAACTTCATATTTTGAAACATCAAGCTGTTTAGCAAAGGTAACCGTCATTCGTTCAGCACCGCCTACAGCAGACATGAGAAAAAATATAATCTTCTTTCTATTTTTCATTCGGTTCTTTACTACTTAATAGGTGTATTAGAATATCTCTATGTGATTCACAACAAACATAGTTTGATGATACCAAAAATCTCCTTTGTGAAACAAACGAAGGCAGAATACCCTTCTTTCTTAAAAATAGGAAAATCTTATTCCTTATGGGTTCAAAAATATTAAGATATCGCCATGCGCAAGATTGATAATACTTCATAGTTTCTTGTTCTAACAGACATTTGTCACTTATTATCATGTTCAATTCTTCAATGTTTTTAGCTAATACAGAATCAGCTAAAAGAGAAACTTTTGCATCAGTAAGACATTGAGTATAGGGGTAAATACTAAACGAGATCTGTTTATCAAATGATATAGAAACCATATACCCCTCATACCATGTTGTTTTCATTTTCTTTTTCTTATCAAAACAGAAATTTCCTAATCCATAAAAAATGGGCTTACCATTAAAATCTCATATCCACTATAACAGTGTTGGTGATGATTTACAACTGCATCTGCTCCAGCATCAATAAAGAACCTATATGTTTCCTGCATACGAGGATTGGGTAACTGATAGTGCTCATGACCACCATGAACTATAACTAATACATAATCAGCCTTACCTCTAGCTTCTTTTATTGCATAATATTGTTGTATCGGATTAAGAGGATTTGAGCCAGCTCGACTTTCCGTTGCAATAGAAAATTCATGTTCACAACAATTGATGATTGCAAGTTGCTTGCCACATACCCCTTTGTAAAGGATATGGGCAGCCTCGGCAAGATTCATACCACCTCCTACAGCATCCAATTCTATTTCCTTACATGCTAAAATCGTTTTTTTGATACCGCTTGCACCAAAATCATTAAAATGGTTGTTCGCCAAAGTAACGCAATCAAATCCTGCCCACTTAACAGCCTTTAAACCATTTTTAGAACAACGCAAATTAGGACCAGCCTTTGTAATAGGCTTGTCTTCTTCATCTGCTATAGGGCATTCAAAATTAACTATTGAATAGTCCGTGCCTGCAATCGCATCTTTCACATCGCCTAATACAGATTGGTAGTCTTCCTTGTTAAACAATTCTGCTAAGCGGTATTGTGGACAAAAATCACCAGCAATTAAAACTCTCATTAATTATATAGATTATCTATTCGATTTATATGAATGAACAATATAAAAGACTATTATATAGAATTTTGTTTCATTAAAGGTTTCCTAATATACTTGTTTTCGGACTGGGCTAATAAAAATTTTCGTTTTTCTTCAGTGCTCATATGTTTACACCCCAGATCATATTTTTCTTTCACTTTTTTATATAAGTCATCTGTGTAACCTACAATACGAGCAGGATTACCCGCAACAACCACACCATCAGGTACGCTCTTGGTAACAACGGAACCGCCCCCTACTATAACTCTTTCGCCAATTGTAACACCAGGCATAATCATACAATGTGATCCTATTGAGGTATAACTACCAATTTTGATTTTTCCAAACCAATCTAAATCATTATCTTTGTAATATTGTCGTATACTCCAAAGTCCTCCATGGGTATAGAAACTTGTATGAGAAGCCACGCGAACATAATCCCCGATTTCTATTAAATAACCTTCTGCGGGAATTTCTTTAGTGCTAAAATAACACCCTTTACCCATTTTTACGCCTTTACTTTTTGCATATGCTTCTGGAGACAGCAAAAGCGCCTTAATTTTTTTTATTACTTTTTTTATCATTGTTATGAAAGTTTTAATAGTTAAAATCTATCATCATAATACAGTTATATATTATCCTCATAAGCAAATTATAAATAGAGCCCTATTCTATGATGTAAGACGTCTAATGATTTAATAATCAGCTTTTCTTGCCATTTCATTACATTAGGTAATCTCCAATAACTTAAAAGCTCTTTTCGAATAATATTGGACTCAAACTGCCGTTTGAGTATTAAGTAATGAGCATAATCTCTCATGAGTTTCATCCTAAAAGGTGTAAAATGGAAATGAGTATCAACATATGTATATGTCTTTTTATATTCTATAAGATTTATTCCTTTTTTTACAGCTCCTGGAGTTACTTTTTGTTGATGTTGGCGAAAGTAATTCAACCGTTTATTGACTATTGCCACATTGCCAAGTTCTGCTATTTCTATCCAGAATAATTTATCTCCACCTGCTTTATAGGTAGTATAGAGTCTGTCTATTTTTTGATATGCCACTTTTTTGAATACCGCACTACTGGCATTGGCGCAGTGGTTGCAGGTGGTCATATATCGTCGAACATAGTCACGCCCACCGAGTCGAGTTACTCCGCAGGGTGTCCTACGTAAATATGGAATAGGTCTGCCCTCGGCATCCACCTTCTGCAACAAAGTATAGGCCAATGTCAAATGCTCATCTCTCTCAAACTCACGTACCAACACTTCCAAAAGTGTCGGTTCACAGAAATCATCACTTTCCGCAATCCAAATCAGTTCGCCCTTTGCCAAGTTGATACCTTTATCCCACTGTTTAAATGTAGAGCCTGAATTCTCTTCATTATAAACGATATGACTCACGTGCGGATTGCCCCTGTATTGTTCAATAACCTTTCGCGACGCCCCATCATCAGGCGAGCAGTCATCAAGAATAATAAGTTCAAAGTTCTGATATGTTTGATTTAAAATGCTTTGTATGCGCAGATCTAAATATTTAGCATGATTATAATTGGGAACTATCACGCTAACATAATATTTACCATTATTCATCATGATAAGTTTTTTCTTAATATGGGGAAATACTTAATTATAAAGAACAGAAGCATTTTCTTTACCGACCAATTATGGATGATATACTTATTGGGTATTTCATCTAATAGTTGCTTGTATTTCGTGTAATATTGCAACTTCCAATCAGGGTTTGAATATAATTTATCCACCAACCATGTTACAGAATTTGTATATCTTGCGTATATCAAATCGTACAAATCTGGTGCGTTTTCTTTTGAATCAATCATCATTTCTTGATAATTTGCTATAACATCAAGTCCCAATGGTTTAATTTGACTATGACAGATACTATCGGGAGTTACGCGATAGTAATAAACATAATGAGGTATATCCAAGAAGGACAAATTTCTCTTTACCATTTCTTTGCTTAAATAATAATCAAATAAGGTGTCTTCATTGTTTCTACCTTCTTTAAACATTACTTCTTTGACGATTTCAGTCAAAAATAATTTATTACAGACAGAGTTACTTGAGGTTTCCATAATCATAGCCTTAGCATACTCAAACGAAGGAATCAACTTATCCTTGGTCACGATCCATTTCTTTCGATAATCGTATGTTTCTTTCTCATTAAAACGTTTGAATATCCCCGATACAATACCTACTTGAGGATACCTACGAAATCCTGCGATTAGTCGTTCATATGCATCTTGCGACAGGAAGTCATCACCATCCACAAAACCGATGTATTTCCCTTTGGCGATATTAATACCCGCATTACGTGCAGAACTTAATCCTCCATTTTGTTTATGAATAACTTTTATACGATTATCTTTCTTTGTCCATTCATCGCATATTCCTCCGCAATCATCAGGTGAACCATCATCAACCAAAATTATTTCTAAATTTTTATATGTTTGGTTGACAATTGAAATTACTGCTTGATCAAGATATGCTTGAACCTTATATATTGGTATTACAATAGAAATTAGATCCTTGTATTTTTCTTGAATTTTCTCTAATGTCATAAAATCTAATTAAGAAAACTATTATAAACAAGTAATATGTTTGTCCAACCCCAGCCACTGTAGTTATTGTTTTAAATGTCAGAAAAGAAACTAAAACCCATATTAATGAGTATTGTTTTTCCTTTATTAAGTAGATTAATGTAATAATATATCCTGCAGCAACTGATATAACACCAAATAGACCACGATTAATCATAATAGGTAGCCACATTCCTTCTAGACCATATATGCCAGGAACATTACTCTTTAATAATTCTGCATGATAACCTAAACCATTTCCAAACCATAGATTCTTGGTCATATAGGATTTAGCTATATCCCATTGACCTTCACGCATTTCGGCACTACTTCCTATTTCATAATTGTTGCTATTAATAATAGAATCATATATTATGTTAAAATATGGTATTAATAAAACTATAACGCATGCAAACGTAATATATAGCAATTTGTTATTTTTAAATGTATTCCATGATAGGAGACTCATAGCCACAATTATAAATGCAATATATGCCGACCTCGTACCAGTTAGCAAAACGCAGAAAGGTAGAATGATTAACAAAGAAAACTGTAATGGCTTTTTAATTACCCTCCAGTTACTCTTCTTTATCATTAATATGATAAACCAATAATAGATGCATACTGATGCAAAAGCGGCTTCTCCTGCATAGAATGATTGTGAACGCTTAAAGCCAAATCTTTCCTGCACGTTTATACTACGATGGGTCATCCACTTAAACCTTTCCTGATGTTGATAACACCATTCCATTATTGGGTTAGTCTGTGTGTATTCCTCGTAAAAACAATATAATATTGACATTATTAACAATGCAATCATACATTTCACATAAAAACGAATGTCTTTTTCTGTTTTTATGGAATAGAACAATATGATAGGAAATATGTATTGAATTATCACTTCCGTTAAATGTATAAATGAGAAAGCATGCATAGAAATACATACTGATAAAAATGGCAATATCATACACTTAAATAGTGGATGACTAATTATCTTAATTCCGTCGTTTTGTATTATAAACAAAACAATGGCTATAAATGCGATGAAATCCCAAATTGAACCTAAAATTGGAAATTTAAAGAAACCAAGATTGATTGCAAATACCGAAATGAAAATAATCGCTTTCCTATAATCAACTATTAAGAAGATCAATAAAACTGCTAAAATAATATAATTCATAGTCAATCGTTCCTTCTAAGCAATCAAACTACCTTTAAGAAATTCTATTGATTTGCTTCTTTGTGTTTCAAGGTCTTGCAGTTCCTTTTCGTAATTATAGAATGGAGAAATATTTTCAATTAACTCAGTATCTGTCTTTATTAATTGTGATTGCATGTCTAATTTATTAAGTAAAGACGATATGCGATCGTCAGAATTTGATTTGCCATTTTGTAAGGCTAAAAATGGCTTGCCAAAATTAAGAGAAAAGGCTGTGCCGTGAAAGGAAGATGTAATAATTATTTCCGCATCTGCAAATAAGCGCAAAAACTCATAAATACCAATACTTTGATGTTTCTCTATTCGAATGAACTCTCCTCCATCCCAATCTTTTATGGCACTGAGCGAAACAATAGGAAGATGATACTTTTCTTGGGTAAATTTGAGTAATTCCTTCATCTTATCGTTTGGGTTGTATGTATAGGCTAACATATAACACAGTATATACTTCTTTGGAATCCTTAGTTTTTGTGATTTTTCAGCAAGTAATAACCAATCGTTCTTCTTGAGCAACAGTGTAGGATCTAATACGAGCCTTGTATCTTTTCTTCTAGTTAATTCTTCTACTAATTTAACTCCATTTTGTTCGCGAACGGATATGGCTGTATATCGTGAGAGAAAATGTTTGTATTGTTTTTTATATTCAGTAGGTATAGAATCGCATGAAAAAGATGATGAATAGGAGTAAATTCTTGAACCATCAGGAGCAAAGTCATATAAATAACTCATATCTCCGAACATCGTGTTGGGATTCCATATTTGATCACTTCCTGAAACATATATGTCGAATTTTGGAGAATTCTTATGTAGATCATCATAATTGCAAAAACTACGTGTACAATTTATTTCTCGACTAATAAATTGATTCAACATAGTCATTTTTCTTTTTCGTCTTAAACCAAGTCTTTCAAAAATGTTCCTTATATTAAACTTGAGTTTATGAATGAATGTTTGTTTTTTTTTAATTTTACATCCTCGTTTATAATGATATTCGTTTGGATATTTATAGTCTATAACTTGTGAATTAAAGCCCAAGTTATTTATAATTCTTTGTAGGGCATATGCTTGAAGTACTGACCCAAAATTTGATTGTCGAAAAGTGGTGATAATACCAACTGTTTTCATCGCATTTTTTATTGAACTTATTATTTAATGAATTTTTTTAGTGAATTTGCAACATCTTTACCGATAATTCCTTTAACTGCATCTTTTATTTGACGCTTAAAATCCTTTGGTTCGGTCGGTTTGCTCAATTCATAGAATTTGTAAATACAATCAGCATCATCTTTCATTTCTGAGAAAAATTCAATAAAGACAGGCTTTTCATGATTTGAGTCTATGAATGTATTCATTGCTATATCCATTTCATTTTTGTTATGAACTGATATATATTCAAAACCACATTCTTTAACCCAACCTTCTGCAGTAGTGTTATGCCGTGCTGTTGTGTGAAGATCACTGAATTCATCTTGCCACATGTGATTATAATAAAACTCTTCACCGCCATGATTATTAATCATTAATATTCTAACATTTTTATCAATATGTCTAATACGTAATGCATTCATGTCATAGAAAAAAGCAAGATCTCCAATGATTAAAAAGGAGAGTTTAGATGTTCCACAAGATTGTCCCAAAAATGAAGAAAGACAACCATCTATTCCATGTGTTCCGATATTAGCAAATGTCTTTATATTCTTATTTAATGAAAAGAAATTAGTAATTCTAATACTATTGTTGATACTAAGATGTAATATTGAATTTGTTGGAATTGATTTTACAATTTTTTCAACAGCATAGATATTGCCATATTCGAATTCCGGATACGATACACTATGAACAAGTTCTTCTATCTTATTTAAATAGATTCTATTGTTTTCTAAATTAGTATTCGATAAATCTAATATATTTTTAAAAAAGAAGTTTGGAGAACATTCAAAAACATTAGTTATGCTTTGGTACATGTCAATTATTTTGCCACTTTCTTCTATTGACCAATGTTCAAATTCACCTTTAAATTTTCTTAGCATATTTTTTACTCCTCCAAATACATTTCCACCAAATGAAATGACAATTTCCGGAAGTATTTCTTTGAACATTGCATTAGTGATATATCTTGCATCCAATGCAACAGAAGTATTAATAGCACTTTCACAATCTATATTACTCATATGATCAACACAGATTGCAACATTATATTTTTGAGAAAAAATATTTAATAGTTCATTTAAATCTTGAGAATAGAAACTTCTTTGTCCAACAAGTATTAAAATACGTTTAGCTTCTTGTAGTTTCTTTACCTTTGATACCCATTGTTCTTTAGGGGATAAGATTTCTGTTCGTTCAATCTTAACTACATTAGGTAAATTTGCAACATTAAATGATTTGCTATAAATCCGCATAGGGATGTTTATATGTACAGGTCCAGTCCCATGATGATTTAATTCCAAGAAAGCCTCATTTACTAATCTTTGACAATATATCCAATCATCTTGATTATTTATGTCGAGTGGTAAATTTACAGATTTTCTAACATGCCTATCAAACATTCCTATTTGATTTATCATTTGGTCTTCCCATTGACCAAGCATCTCTGGATTACGATCGCTTGTCAATATGATAATAGGAACACCTTGATAATAAGCTTCTGCTATAGGAGGCCAATAATTGCAAGTTGCAGTAGAAGATGTACATGAAATGACCACTGGCTCTTGTATTTGTTGAGCCAAACCAAGAGCAAAATAACCCGCACTTCTTTCATCAACAACAGAATAACATTTAAAAAAAGGATCTTTTTCTACTGAATGAACAAAAGGAACATTTCTACTTCCTGCAGAAAGGACACAATGACTAATATTATACTTTTTTAGTAGTGCAATAATTATTTGATATGATTTTAAATCGGTATACATATTCTTCTTTTTTCTTACGATTACTATTTTAGAATAAAGACTAATTTTATATGTAAGATTTATTCTTTAATTACTTCTCAATGGCAGTTTTTAGAAAACTAACAGATTTTAATCTTTCGTTTTTAATGATTGATTGTACATGAGATTGTGATGGCTTATCTTTCTGCAAATCATTATATGAATGGGAAAAATCCCCTCTTATAATATGATTCTTAAGTGAGAATAGTTCAAGTAAGTCCTCTATTCGGCTACCTCGTTTGTTACCAGTAGCAATATATGTATAAAAGTTTTGTGCTCCCATGATTAATGAAAACACTGTGCCATGGAATGAGTCTGTAATCACCATATTTGCCTTAGAGATATATCCGAGGAATTCTTGTGGACCTGCATTTTTTATTGCAATATATTCGTCATTAACAGGTTGAGGCTGTATTTGATTTAGAACATAAAGTCCCATGCCTGATTCTTTACTTAATCGTTTGCAGTATTCCAATAACTGAATATCAATATGGAGTGCAAAGTAGAGTATATATGGCTTTTCAAATGAAGGGTATTCTGCAAGTTCATGCCATGTCGCTGAATCTATCAAAAATGTAGGATCAGCCACCTGGGTGATTTCGCGCTCTATAAAAGACTCTAATAAGTTTTTAGCTTGATTTTCTCTTACAGAGATGGCTGTGAAGTCATTTAACCACTCTTTGAATTTCTCTTTCTCAATTTCTTTTAGTTCTGTTATTCCGATGCTTGTGGAAAAAGAAATCTTTTTTCCCTCTTTTCCATTGACAAATGTCAGAAAATATGGCTCAATGCAATACACTTGTGTAGGATTCCACAATTGATCACTGCCTGCGATATAGATGTCATAGTAGGGAGGATTTTTATAGAATTCATCAATGCTGCAATATGGTGAACTTTTTTTATAAAGAGAATTGAACATCGCGAATTTCTTCTTTGCCTCCTTATCATAATAATCTTTATATTCCTGTTTTTTACCGAGTATTTTGTTTACCCATAATTTTAACGTCTTCTTTATACTTTGGGCTTTAGGACGGCATCTTGTATATCTTTTACTCGGAATATAATCGGGATGTGCCACAGGTCTGTGCAGATCTATAATCTCACAGTCGTAACCTTGCTCATCAAGATATCTCCATAGGGCATAGCATTGCAGACATGCTCCATAATTGGGAGAATCATGTATTGTAAGTATTCCGATTTTCATTTTATAATCTTTCAAGTAATTTTCGCAGAATCTTCTTTGGAAATTTAATAAGCTTCTGTATATGTTTTCTTCTTGTGTCTTTTATAATGACTTCTCGCATAGTGGATTCAAAATTACCATTATTCATTTGAATCGCTCTCTCAAAATCTAATCTTGCCTTACTTTTAGTCGTTGGCATTCTCAGACGTGGATCTCCTGCAATAGGTTCTTCTGTCGGACGTATGTCGGCATGAATCTTGTTGCTTTTTAAAAATTCATCAATAAATGCCTTTCCTTTTGTTGTGTTGCAGAGTAAACTTGATACTTTTCTTTGAGTGTAGTCGCAGGGTTCCATTTTGCCAAGACCATTATAATCACTCAATGTGATGTCTGAAACTCGCAGTTTGCGAGCGAAATGACAATTGTAACAATTCTCGCGATATGAGATACTGCGATGATAGCCATATTGGTATGTGTCGCCATCTTTTGTGCGTTTGGCATAGAATCGCTCATTATTTTCGTTATATAATGTAAAAGTGAAAGTATATGTTTGTGTATCGGGATCGCGAAATGACATGTTCTTTGCTTTCTGCTTCTCGCATGACTCTATAAAGTTTATATGTTGGCGCAGAAATGAAAGTGGGGTAGTGCCATGACAGACAACTTCGATCAATAACAAGTTTTCATGGTCGTTGAACAACTTCCTCAGTGCTGCAACTTGACAAGGTAGTCCTATGAAAATAAGTTTTACATCCGCTTTTAATAATTCACGAATTTGTGGAAAAACATCAAATGCTTCACTAAACACATATTTTGAGTTCTTAAAGGGGATAAGTTCTTGATTAGTATATGCAACTTTATGGGTAACCGAGAAATCTTCATTTTGAGATGCCCCAATAGCCTTGTACCCTTTTTGTAGACAATATTTATAGATTTCGATTGCTACACCCCCAGATGCAGATGTGCGTCGTTCTTCCTCATCGTTAGACCATGCTGCATAAGCTCTTTGTGGTTCGTAGCCTTGAACTGCGTTTTGTATGGGACATACTTTTTCGCATGCATGACATTCTATACAACTTGTTGTATCCAAGTGAGGATATACTCCTCCCATGTCATCCTCTTGCATGGAGATACAAGCATGAGGGCATTTAAAAGCGCATGCGCCACAACCTGTACAGATGTCTTTGGAAGCTAATCGTATCATCTATGTAACTTCGATTTTATTGCATTAAGGATGACTGTCCTTTCTTTTGCATTCATGCCAACGTAATAAACGGTTATGATTGTTGAAGCTACGGATAGTAGGCACACTAAAAGAAAATGCATGAAAACATCTTCTGTATAATGATATACTAATAATGGTAAAAATGATGATATGATTGTTACTAAAACACAAATTAATAGAACCTCTTTAATATAGCCCCACACGGGAAAGTTAATTAATCTTTTTACTATCCATATACGAACAAACAAGTTTAATGTAGCAATAATTAATGATACTTCAAACACAATTAATGGTCCTGCACCATTCTTTAAAAAGATATATGAGATAGGAATATTCAACATTGTTATTGTGCCTACAAGAAATTGGTACAACGCAATCTTTCCTGTTGCATGAGCCGTTGTCATCAGTGGAGTTGCCATAGCATCAACTGCTGTGATTACAAGAATGAGTCTCATAAATGGTATTACATACTCGGGTTGTTGCTCCAACCATAATTGTATAACATATGGCGCTTCGATAATGAGTGGAAGTGATATGAGCAGAATTAGATAGAAAGACATCTTAGAACTACGAAAAACTAATTTAAGCATGTTATCTAAATCGCCCTGAGCATAATATTTAGTTATTTGAGGACGTACAGCTGTATAGAAATTTGTGAAGAAATGGCTAACTTGTGCATTAACCTGATATGCTATACCGCGTGCTGCATTAATTGACGGATTGAAGAAAACATTCAACAAAATGTTAAGTCCTTGTCCTTTTGCAACTCCTGATAAAGCCCCGAAAAGATTCCAACCTGTATATGATAGTAATTGCTTAAATAAAGGTTTTTCCCAGTAAAAATTGTATCTTGTTTCTGCGTATTTCCGTTGGCAATATACGCCATAGATTATTCTATCAATCAGATGAATCAAAAGAATACAAAAACCATAAACAATTAATTTGTCGAATGGAACGATAAATACAGCAAATACAACAGCTAATTTCAATACTGCATCCAAAATGGAGATATATGCATAGACTCCCATCTTTTCGTGGGAAATAATAACAGCATTATATGGATTTGACAAGAGAGATATAATGGTAGAAAAAATAGTGAATTGATACACCCAATTGGCTGCCACTAACCTGTCTGGTGGAATGACCAATCTTGTATTTAAAAACCATAAACCGATAGTCTCTGCAAGTACAAAAAAGATAACAGAAAGTAGCATGTATATATTTACACACATGCTGAACGTCTGCTTTAATCTAACTAAATCTCCTCTTCCAAGTTCAAAGGTCAAATATCTCTGTGTTGAAACTGACATGGCATTATTGATAACTCCCATCATACTAACAACACCTCCCACAACATTGTAAATACCAAAATCCTCCACACCTAATGCCTTTAATATGACTCGGCTGGTGTAGAGTGATATTGCCATCATAAAGAACATTCTCATGTAAAGTATAAGAGTGTTCTTTGCTATTCTCTTGTTATTTGTTTCTGACATTTAATGTTTTGGCGTATGTGCGCTGGTGCTTAGTTGAAAATTATTCTTAATCAATGAATCGAATAAGCGAAGAATTGAATCAGGGGCTACGCGAATTATTAATTGTCAATTCTCAATTGCAACTCTGTTGCTTCAGTACGCATTCTCATCTTGCTTGAAGAAGAATTTGATGGTCATCCAAATGATGCGTATGTCGAGCCAGATGCTCCAGTGTTGGATGTACCAGATGTCGCATTTTACTCGTCCTTCCATTTGCCATAATTCGCGTGTCTCTCCACGGAAGCCGTTCACTTGTGCCCAACCTGTGACGCCTGGTTTTACGAGGTGGCGTACCATGTATTTGTTTATCAGTTGTTTATACTGATCTGTGTGGGCTAACATGTGTGGACGTGGTCCTACGATGCTCATGTTGCCTAATAGTACGTTCCAGAACTGTGGCAGTTCGTCGATATTGGTCTTGCGCATGAAGTTGCCGAATGGAAACTTGCGTGGATCGTCTTTTGTGGCTTGTAGGCGGTCGGCATCTTTATTTACGTGCATGGAGCGGAACTTATAACAGTAGAAATTGTGCCCATCTAATCCTGTTCGTAACTGACGGAAGAAGATTGGACCGGGACTCTGCATTTTTATTGCTATGATGATAAATGGTAGCAATAGGACTGTTGGCAGTAAGAATATTATAGAGAGGATGATGTCTGCCACTCGTTTGAATGCCTTGTTTAATGGCTCTTCTAACGGACTGGAGTAGGTGGTGTGTAATGTCATGTCATCTACAAAGGTAGTATGTAGATTTAATGCTTCCTCTGCTATTGGTACATAGTAGAATTTTACCATGTGGCGTTCGCACAGGCGTGATGTCCGAGCGATTAGGTCGCGTTCCTTACGAGGTACGCAAATATATAGTTCATTGCCTAATTTTATGTTGTCGGGGTGGTGTAGTAGGGACTCAAAGTCGCTTACAGAACCACTCTGGGGCAGTTCTTTTATGTCGCCAAAGTAGTTTAGCACCTTGTATCCGTATGTCGGATTTCCTGTGAGCTTATGATATAATCGCTGGATTTCTTTGTCTGAACCAACAAGGGTTATGGTTCGTGTGTTATAACCTAACTGTCGCGCTTTCTTTAATAACCAACGTTCTGTAAACCTTATGACGATGATGACAAACAGCATGATTAGTCCCATGTAGAACAGTCCCTCACCGATACGTGCTGTGAAATGTATTGCGCGCAGGGATAGGTAGGTCAATAGTGTCTGTAATAGCACGAGTAATGTGCTACTTCGCAGAATTTGGTTTGCACCTATTAAACGTTTATGTATGTAATTGGGAACATAGTACTCTGCTACGAACATAGCAAAAGTACATAACATCCAGAAAATGTGTTCTTTATCACCGTTCAGACTTTTTATAACGGGGAAGGTGTTTAAAGCAAAATAAAGTAGTGTCCATAAAACTACAAGGTCACCTGCAATGATTATCCATTTTATCAGACGGTTAGTATAGTTGTTGTTGCCTATCATTTATTAAGTTGAAAATTGAAAATTGAAAGTTGAAAGGAAGGTGTAATCAATTTGTTTTATGTTTTTCCTTTATACTTTTAATAATGGAAATAAGAATGGCTATGAGTTCTTTGCATTCGTTTTGTAATGATTTAAATTCATTATCATCTATATATTCTGTTTCATGAAGTAAATATAGCCAATATTCAGTTTCATCAGCTTCTTTGAGCGCAATGTTTAGTTTATTTAAGAAGTC
The DNA here is from genome assembly GCA_024682395.1 of Bacteroidaceae bacterium. Classification (GTDB taxonomy): domain Bacteria; phylum Bacteroidota; class Bacteroidia; order Bacteroidales; family Bacteroidaceae; genus Colivivens. The sequence continues at coordinate 29,192 of JAIKZH010000058.1, read as the reverse complement.
CATGCGTGATTGGGCATTTTTTGCTTCTCGAGTGTTAGCTCCAATACTGGTTCCACAGCGAAGTAATTGCTTTGCCATAACCTTCTCATCTTTTTTATTAACAAGATTCTTATAGCAGTTAATAATACGTATTGCGAAGTTGAGTGATTTTTCTTGGATAATACTCATGAAAGTTGAAAGTTGAAAGTTGAAAATTGAAAATTTATAATTGATAATTATTTTTAAGCGAGTAATCGGATAAGCGGGTAATCGGATAAGCGAGGAATCGGATAAGCGAATTAGGGGAAATGCTAATTATCAATTCTCAATTCTCAATTGCGCTTTTGCGCTTTATTCTATAACTTGTAGGAATGCAGTTGGGACATAAGCTGTGGAGATTAGTCCAACTTGGGTGATAGAGAGTACGACTCGTTGTTGTCCGCACACTCTTGCTACTTTTCCTTCTACGCCTTTGAACACTCCGTCTATTACTCTGACGGTTTCGTTTCCTTTGAAATGGCAGTGTTCTTCTTCTACGAACATAAGGTGCTCGTTTTGGCTACACGTGGCATATATGAAGTTTTCCATTTCTTGGGTTGATACCGTCAATGGGGGATTTTTCTGTTGCTCATCCCTTTCAAAGTGGTTGTAGTAATATGTGAGAAAGGTTAGTGCAGGTGTGTTTTTTATATATTCCTCTGCTTTGTCGGATGTGGTATAAACAAAAAGCATGTTGGGAATCAATGGCTCAAGCACTCGTCTCCATTTTCCATTTATATGTTTACGGGCATATCGTTTGCCGATATATACGTATGTGCCGTCTTCTACTAAATAGTCGGAGGCGCGGTCTTCTCTTCCGTATGAGGCACGAAAAACATACCAACGTTTGTTTGCGTCAGGTACATAGTTCACCGACACCCCTGTTTTTGAGCTTTTTGCTTCGGGGATGGTGTCAGGGGCAAATCTGACACTTGGAGGATTTGTCTCGCCTCGTCGAGTTCTCACATTAGACAATGTGCTCATATCGAACTTTAGAATAATTACAGAGTTCAATGTTAACGCTTTAGCCAAAAACTTTTTCTGGTGAAATTACCGGAATATGGTCTGTGGTTGGCGTTTTACCCGACAAAAATACAAAGAATTTTCCGAATTACCATATATTACAGATACAAATATGTGTTTTATTTACGAAAAATATTAGTGGCCTTGCAATAGGTGGCAGAGCCACAAGATAATTGATAATTGAAAATTGATAATTATTTTGCCTCCCCTGAGGATATTGCTGGGCAATATTATTCTTTTTATAACTTCGTTAGAAATCTTGACGAACCGAATACAGAGATGTAAGTTTACTTACAATATATGTTGAGGTGAGGATTAGATTATGTAAATCTTGGACTCTTCAAGTCAGAAATTTGGCAACGGAGTTGCAATTGAAAATTGATAATTATTTTTAAGCGAGGAAACGATTAAACGAAGAATCGGATAAGCGAGGAAATGATTAAAAGGCGAATTAAGTTGATTCCTTGAAAGTTATTTCCAGTGAAAAATGCTTATTTATTTTGTTGATTCATAAATTATTACTATTTTCGCAATCGTATTTATTTATAACTCGGCAAGCGACAGACTAAGATTCTTATTTCTGTCACTCTAAATTACCCTTTATTAATATGAAAAAATCTTTTTTATTATCGATTCTCCTGCTACTTATAGGAGAAATTTCACCATTGAAAGCAGACAACATAACTGTTGATGGTACGGCGCGTTCGTACAATGTGTATGCTCCAAGTAACCTTGGTACAAATCGTCCATTACTTATTTTCTGTCATGGATATAATCAAGATGCCAACTGGATGCAGAATAGTGAGTTTAAAAATGACAAATTGAGTATGGAGTCAGTTTGTGATACTGCTAAATTCGTTGTTGTATTCCCGAATGGTATTGACAGGTCTTGGGATGTCTCAGGTAACCGCGATATCAACTTTGTGAAAGCCATTATTGAGAAGATGGTGACACAATACAGCATTGACCGTAACCGTGTGTATCTTGGCGGATTCTCAATGGGGGGTATGTTTACCTATAATGCCATAAACAAGATGCATACCCAAATTGCTGCCTTTATTTCATGTAGCGGTCCTTCAGTTGTAACACCAAGCGCACAAACACCTCCTGTACCTATTTTCCATATTCAAGGTACTGCCGATAACTTTGGCGGTGTACAGCCAGCTCTGAATCCGTGGATTAATCATAATGGCTGTCCTACAACAGATAAAGTTGTGGATAATTACAATGGTTTCAGTGGAGCAAAGATGCATACTTGGGGCCCAGGTAACGATGGGGTAGAGGTCAAACTCTTGGAGTTGAAAGATAAGGGCCACTGGATCTGTAAGGAACCTCAAGTATATACAGGTAAGGAAATCTGGAATTTCTGTAAGAGATATTCTCTTGAAAAGACTGCTCCTAATGTTCGTATCACATCACCAAAGGCAGGTACTAAATACATCAGTTTTGCACAAAGTGGAGAAGCCGTATTCCCTGATTTAACTATCACTGCTACTGCTGACGACCCTAATGGAACTGTTACGAAGGTTGAGTTTTATGATGGCTCAACATTATTGGCTACTTGTGAAAACGAACCTTATCAGGTGACTTTAACTAATCCAAGTGGCGGAAAGCATACTTTAAAGGCAATTGCTACTGATAATGATGGCGAACAAAGTACTGTGTCTGTGGAGGTTACACTACAGACAAAGTCTACATATACTATCTCTTCTGAATTTACAGAAGGTGGTTCTATCCCTGCTGGATGGACAGTATATGATAGCAGTACTAAACGTACAGGTTATAGCAATGGCTATTCACTCGGTTGTCGTGTATTGCAGTTCACAGGTTCGACAAGAGGATTTAATTATGGCCTTTATTTCCGTAATGTAGATGGTTCTGCTCATCAGGGTTATGCTAAATACGGACTTGAAGATGGTGGTACCACATTGAGTCTTGCTCCTGGTCACTACTCATTGAAATATAAGGTATGCAACTGGAATATGGCTAATTTCGGTAGTGTGGAGGTGAATGTTGAAAAACGTGCTGACAACACAAGTATCGCTAAGCAGACATATACACCAAACATAAATATCGGTAACACTGCTTCAAACAGTTTTGGTAATCCTGAACAACAAACTCTTGAATTTGATGTTACAGAACAAGGTGACTATGTAATTGCATTTTATTCTGCTGATTCTGAGTGGAGTGACTGTGTGATAGGTCAACTAAACCTTACTGCAAATAGTTTTACTCCTGTTGCTATCAACGAGATTGAAAACTCAACTAAAGGCAATAATCAATTCAATAATGATGCTGTGTATGACCTTCAAGGACGTATCATCTCTGTGCCTTCTAAAGGAATACATATCAAGAATGGAAAGAAAGTATTCTCTTATTAAATCAATAATTGAAAGTAAAACGGGTTGGGAAGTACTCACTTCCCAACCCGTTTGTTTTTATGCTTATAGCGATGAAATTTATTTCCATGTTTTGAATATTTTTACTAATTTTGCACGCTGAAAATCTTATCAACGGCGTATTAACGTGTATTTATATCAATACGTATAAGTGAAAAAGATATAGCATAATTATGAAAAAGATTATATAAAGTATTATTATGGTGAAAAGATTTATCGCAATTGCAATTGTAGCATTTGGAATTCTTCCTACATTTGGTCAAGAAAAAAAACAATGGTCAATACAAGCTGGTATTGGAACAATTGAGATGTTGGAAAACAAGTATAATGGTGAAGGACTTGCTCAATCTGAAGATCAGGGTAATACATTTTGTGTTTCTGCTGATTATTGGTTGTCGGAGCGTGTAGCCTTAACCGGTGGGTTGGTTTATGAACAGCAAGGCATGTTTACTGATTTGTCTGATGATATCGGACTGAAGAAAATAAATATGTTGGGCGTCAATGCTGGTGTGAAATATTATTTCTTTCCTAAAAAATGGGTGATTCAGCCTTATGTGGGTGCTTCTTTATATACCAATTACCTTAATTTAGGACGTCGTCAGGGAACCACAGTTGTTGTCACGGAGGCTGGGTATTCCAATCATCACGCAACATTATACCATGATGTTGTTTGTCCTGCTTTGAGTTTAGCTCCTCAAATCGGTTTTGATATTCACCTTTTCAGTAGTGTTTCGCTATGTATGGCATATGATTATCGTTTCGGACTTTGGGGAAGCAACAAAGCACAGTTAAAGTATATAGATGGAGTTAAGGCTGGTGATATTGTTGGTATTGACGAGCGAAATCATCGTAGTAGCATCTCGGTAGGTTTGAAGATGGATTTTCCAGTCCAACCTATTTCTAAAAGAGCCAGAAATAATATGCTTTGGCTGGTTGGTTCTTGGATTTCTTCCAAAGCAAAATAACAATTGTGTGATTATAGCATAAATCAATAACAATTATCGACCTGTTATGTCAGTTGATTCTTGTCATGTGGTATTTCATACGTCTTAGTTGTATGGCAGCTCCCATCAGGTATAGTTGGTGCAGGCATGAAACATAGGCTTCGAAGGCTTCTTTTGTGCCTGGCTCTATGTCTTGGCGGCGAAGGGCATTGTTTATACGTGATGCACATTCTCCTACAAGTTTTTCCAGTTTCGTAAAACCAATACCTTTCAGTTTGAGTACCTCTCCACGTATGTATTCGTCCATACAGTCATATCCTCTTTTGTCTCTCAGATAGATATACAAGTTGTCAATTTTAGAGTATGTCTCCCATTTTGTGTCCCACATCTTTGCAACAGCCATACCTATATACATCATCCAACCAAGTGAGGCCGACGGATAGTCCTTATATTCCCTGATGCCGTCAGGTATATATGCTTGGGCAATTTCTTCCCACTTTCCTTCTATGTCGGGACATTCTGGCAAGCGAAGGTCAACTTCCTTCATGCTTAAAAGATACTGGTGTAAGTCCTTACTTATTACCTCTTCAAAATTTTTTGAGTCCATTTGATTTCTTTAAACTTTATTGCAAAGTTAGTGTTTTTTACTCACTTACAGATTAAAAATACAAGAAAAGCAAACCGACACATATTTTTTGTCTTAATTTTCATTAAAAAACAGTTTTTCTTAAAAAAAATTCGTAACTTTATAGTTATTATGTGTAATAACAGTGTTGATGCACAGAATATGACAGTCATGGATTTTATGTTACATCAGTACGCAGTAAAATTAAAAACAATATCTTTGCACTTGATAAACAGAAAAGCAATTTTCAAACAGAAATGCTTTAAAATTGTATTTGTGAAACATTGAACCGGTAATTCTTATACTTCAAATAAAGAAATTATGAAACGTAAATTATTTTGTGAGATATGTCCTTTTACTTATCGACTTTCAAGGGAGAAAGAAATTCAGAAACGGAACCTGAAAGACCTTCTTCAGCATATACGTTTTGCCAAGAAAAAGACAGACACATCATTACCAGTTCTCGTTTATCAGCATAACTCACTTATACGTCGCCGATTGGGTAATGTAAACATGCAGTTGCAGGAAAATAAAGCAACTAATCTTGCTTTGGCGGTAAAACATATCAACGGACTTCTTATCCACCCTGGTGAAACTTTTTCTGTATGGAAACTTGTAGGACGAACCACTCGCAAAAAAGGATATAAGGAGGGACTTACCATCACAAAAGGACAAACGTCACAAGGTGTTGGAGGCGGTTTATGCCAATTGTCAAACCTGATTCATTGGATGGTGTTACATAGCGAACTTACTATTACTGAACATCATCATCACGACAGGGTGGATCTGTTCCCTGATTTTGGCAGACAAATCCCTTTTGGCACAGGTACCAGCATATCGTATAATTATATTGACTATCGGGTAAAAAACAATACCGACAACACATATCAACTCCTGCTCTGGGTGGACGATGAATATCTTCATGGCGAACTTCGTGCTGAGGAAATGCAGCCTCACACCTTTCATGTCCATGCAGAAAATGAATTTTTTTCGCGCGAGGGTGGGGATATCTATCGTAACGGACAAGTATTCCGCGATACAATCGATCGTGTCACAGGCCGCTGTATTGACAGTCAGCTCATACGTACCAACCATGCAAAAGTGATGTATGAATGTCCTCCTTCAATCACAGAAATAATACAAAAACCATAAAAACCCTTGGATGTGCCCCATGCTCTACGAGCAATCATTCTAAGCCATTGTTCACGTTCTGTTCGAACAAGCTCGACAGCCCTTGGGTTAACATGCAGCACATGCAGCACTCTGTTCCCCAATTATTGCAGCACAGGCGTTGGCGTATGAAAAATATCTTCCTTATTTTGGTCAGATAAAAGTTTTTTCATACTTTTGCTAAAATTCAATCCAATGATTATTATGAAAAAATTAATTGTATTAATGATTGCCTTGTTTGTCGGAATCATGGCAGAGGCACAAAATATAAAAGAAAACCGTGTCAAAGAAATACGTACAGCATACGCTCAAGCCAAGAAAAAGATTGACATGAATGGCAAGGGCGGTAAGTCGCGCAAGGACATGCATGTGGAACTGAACCAATTGATTGACGAAGATATTCCGCTCTACGATACAGAGGTTATTGACTTTTATTTTGACGAAACCATCACCAACGATATCGTAACCAAACACCCTTATTTTATCATTGAAAACTGGTCGAACCATGGTCATCTCAGATATCGTGAGATTCTTCTCAACCCAAAGAATCAACAAGTGATGTTCTGTTATATGAGAGGTGAAACAGACGGAGGTTTTGTAGTTGAATCGCGTTATTATTACGACAATAAAGGCCAGTGTGTTGAAGCAAAACACAACACAGACAACAGTTGGACAACTGCTGAAAGTGAGAAAGAGAAAGCCGATTTTTATCTTAAGGCGTTCAATATGATTAATAACAGAAATATCATATCTTCTACATCAAGAAAGACAACGAAGCTAACCTCTCCGAAAACTCAAAGAATCAATCAGATACGTTCTATCTATGCTCAGGCAAAGGAAAAGATTGAGAAAAACAATAAAAACGAGTTTTCAAACGATTTTCATATCACCATACATGAATTTGGAGATGACAGAGCTCCAAGGACGAGAGATACCAAACTGTATTTCGACAAAGAATGTTACTTCATTTCCAACTCATCCAAGTCTATGATGTATGAGGAATACAATGAATATCTTTTTGCTCCACAAAGTACGGACCTGATATTCTCATACACTCACAGCAGCGAAGAAGGTGAAACTTTTGATTGGCGTTACTACTACGATGAGAACGGCAAATGTATCGAGACCAAAACCAACTCTGAAGAAACTGACGCTGGCTCACATGACAAAAGTGAGGCTAATGCCTTACAAACCATATTCCATTTCATGCTTGATAATCCGGATTAAACAGGAACGATTGAATTTGTTTTTCAATTATAATTGATTTACTACTGAATGTAAGCCCTAAGGGGGGCAGGATTAATTGCTGTAATAAAACAAAAACAATAAAAACACTTGGATGTGCCGCATGCTCTACGAGCAATCATTCTAAGCCATCGTTCACGTTCTGTTCGAACAAACTCGACAGCCCTTGCCCGACAACTCAGAATAGCCTACAGCTAACGACTCTTCCAAGCAAAAAACAAGAAAAATCATCACTACTTGCGCATAAGATGCGACTGTGGTCATAAAAGGCATCAAAAGTGCCATAATACTTTTTCTTTTCATATGTATTAGTTATTAAGTTGAAAATCAGGGTACTGCGCACAATTGATAATTGAAAATTGATAATTGATAATTATTTCGCTTCCCCTGAGGATATTTCTTTGCAATATTGTTTTATTATAACTTCGTTAGAAATCTTGGACTCTTCGAGTCAGAAATCTTTATGGGGGAAATCTAGGGCTCTACGAGCCAGAAATAGGCAAGTTGCAAGCAACTTGCTAGGATTCATTGATTAAGAATAATTATCAATTGCAAAGGTGTGCAGAGGCGCACCTTTGCCTTATAGTTTTCTGTTAGCGTATTGCTGTATGCAGTCTGGGATGATGCGTGTGTATGATTCGTCTCCGAGTAGTGTGGAGGTGAGTAGCAGTTCGGCTGTGGTGCGGTTTGTAGCAAAGGCTATGTTATAGAGTGATGCCAGACGGCTAAGGGCAGACACATCGTTTTGATGACCTTGTACAGCAAGGTTATCGCAGAAGAAGATAAGCATGTCGATCTGTCCTTGTGCAACCATAGCACCGATTTGTTGGTCGCCTCCCAACGGACCGCTCAGCAGTCTGGTGACCTTGCCCTTGAATGGATATTCAGGTTCTTGATCGGTTTCAAAAGCGAGTTCGCTTATGAGTTTGCCTGTTGTACCAGTAGCATATAAGTTATGCTTAGAGAGCAGTTTTGCATTGTTTCGTACCCATTCCAATAGTTCTTTCTTTCTTGAATCGTGTGCAATGAGTGCAATATTTAAAATCTCTTTCATAGTTAATCGTTTTATGTTGGTTTGTTGATTTCTTTCCTTAAATTTATAGCATGTTTTCTGTTGGAACATGTTATTTTTTTGCAAAGATATATTTTTTTTGTGAAATAATGCAAATTTACTTAACATATCTTAGACGGAAATGAGGAATCGAATCAAGTTGATAATTATTTTTAAACGAGGAATCGAATAATCGGATAATCGAATCAGGGGCTATGCGAATTATCAATTATCAACTTTCAATTGCGCTCTTGCGCAAAGAGAATACAAAAAACGACGACAATACATGAAGTATGCCGTCGTTTTTGTTTATATATTAAGTGTGATTAACCTAAGAGTCCGTATTTACTGATAAAGAATAGGAGTACATATCCCATAGTGAGACCAATGAATCCCATGATTATACCTACACGCATCATGTATTTCTGTTCTATAAGGCCTGTAGCGTGTGCTAAGGCATTTGGAGGAGTTGAGATTGGCAGTACCATAGCCAATGATGAACAGATGGCAACACCGATGAGCAGTGTGCTTACACCACCGAATGGCGCGAGTGTTGCGCTTGTTGAGATACCTGCGAGGGCAAGGATAGGGAATAGCAAGTTTGCTGTAGCTGTGTGGCTGATGAAGTTTGCCATAGCGAAACACAACAATCCGCTACCGATAATCATGAGTAATGGTGACCATGAACCGAATGGGATAGTAGAGATGAGGTGTTGAGCCAAATTAGAATCTTGGAGAGCAAGACCTAATGCGAAACCACCTGCAACCATCCACAATACAGACCAGTTGATTTCAGACAAGTCTTTACGGTTGATAATGCCGCATGAGCAGAATACACCTACTGGGAGCATTGCCACTACATTTGAGTTTACACCAGTATATTTATCTAACATCCATAAAAGGACTGTGATACCGAATGTGATATATACAACGATTGAACGCCAGTCGCTTTTAGTTTCTCCTTCGATGCAAAGTTCGATTCTCTTTTGTGTGAATGGGAACATAGTTTTTAGAATGAACCATGCGATGAGGAGCAATACAATTACGAAAGGACACATAACTGCCATCCATTGTCCGAAACCAATCTGCATGTTAAGACCGTTAGGGTCAGACAGATAAGAAAGGGCAATAGAGTTTGGAGGAGTACCTATAGGAGTACCGATACCACCGATGTTGGCACCGATAGGAATTGCTAATGCAAGGGCTATTTTTCCTTTACCGTTGGCAGGTAAAGATTTAAGTACAGGAGTAAGGAATGTGAGCATCATAGCTGCTGTAGCTGTGTTACTGAGGAACATAGAGAAAACTCCTGTTACCATCAAGAAGCCCAAAAGTACGTTTTCAGATTTTGTACCGAATGGTTTAAGCAGAACCTTTGCCAATTTCACATCAAGACCACTCTTTGTTGCTGCTATAGCGAGGATAAATCCTCCGATGAATAGCATGATGATAGGATTGGCAAAACAAGCCATAAGTGATTTGTGTGAAAGGACAGTGCCCATTTGTTCGTTTTGTTCGTCAACAAACCATTTCAGTGCGCTGTCGCTGCAAGTGAAAAGCAGTACAACGATTATAATGACAGATGTGGCCCATGAAGGTATGGCCTCGGTTAGCCACATAAGGGTTGCGAAGCAGAAGATGGCAATGATTCGTTGCTCGATTAGTGTAAGTCCTTCAATGCCAAATATTTCGGTAGGAAGGCACCACAACACAACACCAGCAATTATAGAAATAATTAGTTTGATAACATTTGTACCAATGTTTTCAAAACGCTTTTTGCTCTTGTTTCGATGATACATCTCAACAAGTTGATTTCCAAGAAAACTTATAAACATATTTTATGTCATTTAATAATTTCAACGCATATGACCGCACACATCTCCTCTCCCCGCCCGTCATGGACAAGGACAGATGTATTGATATTACGGTTTTCATTTTTCGCCGTGTCCCGTACTCCCGCGGGGTGGCGTGTTAGCAATAGGCAGGTCTTCTGACTTAATCCTAATATTGGCGCTGTCTTCCCAAAGTATATTCAACCTCTTGTCCCGTCAGGACTACCCAGTTGACTTCAGTGACTCGTTTGTTCGCCTTAATATTATAAAAAGGACTTACAGCATCGGGTAATGTTGCAGATTCTCACGGCATTCCCATCTTAGCTCCTAACCACCTTTCGTAAACTAAAGAGGAGGGGAGAACCAATTGCGGCTGCAAATGTACGAAAAAAAATGTAATTAAATAACGTACAGCGAAAAAAATATAATTTTGTGAGAATAAACCTTGATTTTCTTTGTTTTTCAAGACTAGAATATAGTTATTTGCTGTCTGGAAATATCTCTTCGATTGATAAGGCAAAACAGTTGAGAATTGAAAGTTAAAAGTTGTACCATATAATCAATGATCCTCCTAATAATTTTTCTTTTGATTTGCTTATAATTCTAAAAATATATATATTTGTAATCTTGTAATTATTGTTTAAAAAGAAAAATTATGAAAAGGATTTTATCATTGACAGCTATAGGCTTGTGTTTCATTGTTTTAACCAGTTGTATGTATGATATGAAAATCAAGACTACGAGTGAAACTAAAGTATATCCTACAGATTCAGCAGATGCTGTTGCTGAGGACGACATGAAATCAGAAATGAATGAGCAGACTCGAATTGCAAAGCGTTTTGAACTGAAAGACTTAATGGTGTTGATGAAGCATTATGAGGATTTTGAGTTGGCAGAAACAAGCGGACTTGAATTCATGTATGAGGATGGCTCTCAAGATGAAGAAATCGAAATCATAATGTATGCTTATGGACGTGATGTTGTGAAGGGTAAAAAACAATACCCTTATGGTTTCCAGATGAAGGATCAGACAGGTCACGGCATATATTTTACTTATATTTTGGATACATCGCAACAAGCAAGTCTTTATTTTGCAAGTAAGAAAGATGCTAAACAATTCATTAATGATTTGTTGAAACAGGAACCTATTGATTTCGAGGGAACTAAATATTATGTTCACCCCGTTGATAGGGACGGAAAACAATATCTGCATATTGACACAGATTATGATGAAGGCCAATATTCAACCGTTTTTGTGATATATCCACCAAGAACGGAAAATGGTTTCTGTCGCATGGAAGTGGAAGTGTACATGTAAAAAAGGCGACTTTGTCGCTTTTTTTTGTCACCTTTTTACCTTTTAACTCGTTATACAGATGAATCGGTTCAATAACAACTATTTGTCAAACTATTAAAATTAATAATTAGAGTTATGTATTATATCGGATCTGTTAGTTTATTATTCTTCGGAATTCTTTTTTGCGTCATACTTCCAATAATAATTGTGTATATTATTCAAAGACGTAAGACTAAGGAAATTGAAAAACGTTCTGAATTTATACTTGCTGTGCTTGAAAAGAGACCTGAAATCAATGTTGAAAGGCTTGTAAGACACTTTAATGCACCTAAGAACTCATTTAAGGAGAAACTCATAAATAAACTGACCATAGGTCTTGTATTTATGTTTTTGGGATTGGGAATTCTTGTCTCCGATGCTATTATCGCATATTTGGGCGGATGGAACCCCGATGCAATTTTCTGGCTCGCATTTACAGGTGCAGTTCCTTTTACTATCGGTTTGGCTTTTCTTCTGTCGTTCTTTATTGCCAACAGGATGCTTGCAGAGGAGATTGAGGCTGAAAAGGATTTTATGACAAAATAAAATAGTTCCTGAGTCGTGACAAAAGAGCTATTCACTCAACTTGTGTCAGTGGAGCAGAAGTCGTTACGACGATTCCTGCTTGCACTGTGTGTCGGTAATAGGGAAGAAGCTGACGATATCGCTCAAGAATCACTTATCAAGGCATATCTCTCATCAAGCGGATATAATGACATGGGCAAGTTTACGGCATGGCTTTATAAGATTGCTTACAATACTTTCATTGACCATATGCGTTCTGCACGTACCATGTCACCTCTTGATGATGCACATACGATAATGGATCGCAGTTCGGCTGACTCTACTTTCGAGTATCAGGAACTCTATCAGGCTCTTGATGGTTTGCCTCCGAAGGAGCGCACAGCAGTCCTGCTTTTTTATATAAAAGGTTATTCTATAAACGAGATTGCAGAAATAGTACAATGTTCAACTGATGCTGTAAAGAAACAGCTTTCACGAGGACGTGAACATCTTAAGAAAACACTTGAATGATGAAACAAGACGATATATTAGCGGATTTTTTTTCCGAATACAACCCAACATTATATGATGATGCCGAATTTATGAAGGCACTCAACACGAAACTTGAAGCCGTAGAGTATATCAAGCAATATAATCATGCCCAAATACGTCGTTCACGTTATATGGTTGTGGCTGCGTTGGTTATGGGTATCGTCGTAGGTGTTGTATCGACTGCCTATTTGTCGCTTTTTGCTGGAACAGGTCCTGTAATAAACATCAGCGTGGATTCAAGTGTCTTGATGTTTATAATAGAGCATAGCAGGGCAATCTCTCTGATGATAATTGCAATTTTTATGGTATATGCAATTATCGGACTTATCAACGCCTATCAGGAGATATCAACTTATTTCTATTCAAGAAAAAACAGGGTGATAGGTGGCAGAGCAAAAATTGATAATAATTGATAATCAGGACGCATGAGGCAATTGAGGATTGATAATTACTACAAATGCATCATAGATACTTTCATTTCAATTCTCAATTGCAACTCCGTTGCCGTAATTTTCAACGTTAAACTTGATGGCAGATTTATGCATCAGCGAAGACCTTACCATCTTCCAATGTGATCTGCAATTTGGTGTATTCGCAGTGGAAATCGTTTTTCAGACGTTCAAGATAACGGCGACTCTCCCATTTACACATTGGTAGGTCGTGGAGCAAGTAGTTGCCGCAAGTCTCAGGAGTTGTAGCTGGAACCTCGTTTTGTGTGAGTATCCACTCAAGACATTTTATGGTGAGTTGGCGCATGTCTTCTACTGTATATGCTCCAGTCATAATGATGTACATACCTGTGAGACAGCCCATTGGGCCTACATATACCACATCGTCCTTAGCCTCACTGTTTCTAAACCATGTGGCCATCAAGTGCTCAATGCTGTGCATGGCGCCAGGGGCAATTGCCGGTTCTTTATTTGGTTCTGTTATGCGTAAATCGAAGGTTGTAAAGCCTTTATCCTCTCTTGACACATAGATGCCAGGTTTGAGATGTGTATGATCTATTGTAAAACTCTGTATTACTTCCATATTTATTTGTATTATTTGTTTTCTTCCACAAAGGTACAAGTTTTTTTTGAATTATATGTGTGTTCTATTTAGATTATGTTAGAACATCGAATTTATTGCGTTTATTTTGTGGATAACACAAAAAAGAGTAACTTTAAATCATAATAACATCAGCGAATATCATTCTTTCACACATGATATGAGTGCATAAGACGGTTTTTTGCGTTGGATTTCCACTTTTACAAAACCTGAATCTTCTAGCATCTGTTTTAATTGTTCGGGTGGATATGCAGTCATTCCCTTTACCACATCGGTCCACACGGAATCCTTGTCGATTACTTCAATCATTATGGCGAATTGTCCACCATGTTTCAGCACTCGTTTTACTTCCTTGAAACAATTAGAGATATTAGGCCAGAAATAAACAGTCTCAACTGCGGTTATAAGGTCGAACTTCTCGTCCTCGTATGGTAGTTTTTCGGCTGAGCCCTGAGTTACAAACACTTGCTTGTCGAGTACCTTTGAATTCACTTGCTTTGCTTTTACCACACTGTTCTCAGATATGTCAATGCCATAAACCTTTGCGTCTTTACTGCGTTTCAACAACCTTTTTAATGTGGCACCACCACCGCAACCGATATCAAGCATTGTCCATTTATCCTGAAAATCGATAAATCCAAGTCCCCAATTGGTCAAAGGAGCATGACCGAAATTCATAAAACGTAGCATTAAATTCCCAAGAAATCCTTTAGGACGAGCACACTGACTGAAAAATGATTTCATTAAATTTGCCATAATACAATAGTTTAGAAGTTTGATGCAAAGTTACCACTAAACGAGAGTTATGGCAATACCCAAAATTAGGTGTTTTTGTTGTATTCAGATCTGAGTTTTTTCATTGCTTCTGTTGAAATGTCGTGGGTTTCAATAAGTAACGGACTTTTATGGTATTGAACGATCTTCACTCCTACAGACCTGTGATGTTGCTTTGCCTCGATACATTGCTTAATCAAGTCGGGATTAGCCGATTTTGGGGTAGGGACTTTGTCGAAATTCTGGATGTATGCTGCATTAGTGAGAAAAAGGATGTCAGAATCCTTGGGAAGTTCTTTCATCACTTTAACCATCAGCATGAGCATCATCCGGAACTCTGTTGTATGAAGTTCGGCTATCACATCACGACTGATGATGATTCCATTATGCTCAATGATAACGGCGGCACCGCCAGCTCGTTCGTCGTGATTGTAGTCGCACGAACCTCCGATAGTGACATAATATGTTGTGGAGTCTTGTTTCATCTAAAACGTTAATATCATCGTTTGTTTTCCAACTTCATAATGTGAATCGGGCAATCCTCGCCATGATAGAGATGACTACAATAGTTAATGCGACCAGTATCGGTGAATCCGCATTTTTCCATTACTTTACCCGATGCAGGATTGTCGATAAAAAAATCTGCCCATAGCGTGTCGAAGTGTTTTTCTCTTCTACAAAAGACAATCATTGCCTTCAGAGCTTCGGTGCAATATCCTTTATTCCAATATGGTTTGCCTATCCAGTAACCCAGTTCTGCATCGTTTTCACCAATATCGATATTACTCACTCCGTGAAGGTAATACCCCATGCAACCAATAATCATGTTTGTCTCTTTGTTGACAATCGCCCATGTGCAGTCGTTTGTGAAGATATCACGTATAATATCCAGACTTTCCTCCACATTCTTGTGCGCAGGCCATCCTGCACGAGGTCCCACGTCGGGATCAGAGGCCAAAGCAAAAAGTTCTTCAGCATCAGAGTCTTTCCATCGTCTGAGTAAAAGTCGTTCTGTGTTTATTATGTCCATTTAGTTTCTATCCTCAATAACTATATCAATATACGTCTTTTTGATATGTACTATATTCTGATTCTTAATGAGTTATCTTATTGTCTTGTAATCAAACCAATCAATGTCAACATACCCCTTACAATTCTTATCTTGGGCTTGTGCGAAGACACCGAGCATCACACCAGTGAAGCCTCCGATTACTTCTGTGGAGAGATAACGGAAGTCCATCTTTGCAAGTGTTTCGTAGTTTTTACCATCGTTGGAAACCTTCATATAGTAATAATCTTTGTCGGAAGACAACTGCAGATACACCACATTGCCAGTCATCGCGATTTGTTTATCCGTGTGCGCCACTTCTCCCAGACGTATATTCGATTTAGCGAGCAATTTGCCATCGCAACGCTCAATAATTACATCATAGTGGTTTAGAGGTGCCGCATAAGCCGTAATTCCTGCTTGTAGGCCTTCATCAAGATGAGATACATCAAATTTCGCAGTAGCTTCAAACTTCATCTCAGTCTGTCGTCTAGCCACGAATGTAGGCGACATAGGCGAGTCAAGTGTTTGAGTTGTAGGACGAAGTCGTAACCATCCGTTGTGTTCCTTGAGTGAATAATTCTTCAGTATAGGATTACCGATAGACATCCATCCCATTGTCAGACCGATAGAGTGGTAACTATCTGCTGGAGCATCACGTTTGATATAATTGAACTCTTCGCGCTTTGGAGCCTGTGGCATAGGAAACAGTGGAAGAGTAGCACATTTCATGTTTGTTGAGAGAGTTCCGTCTTCGTTTACAACAGGCCATCCGTCTTTATTCCAACGAACCGGAGCCAGCATAGTCTCACGTCCCATAACATGCAAGAGATAACCGCTGGTGCGATATCCAAGGCATGTCATCCACCATGAACCATCTTTCCCTTGAACAAAATCGGCATGTCCGAGACCTTGAATATTACTGTTTTGCATCTTCATACTGAAATGGGTGAGGATAGGGTTGGCAGGATTAGCCTCATAAGGACCAAATAAAGATTTGCTTCGTAGGATATTCACATGATGTCCGTGCTCTGTACCACCTTCAGCCAACATCATATAGTAGTAACCATCCTTTTTGTAGATATGAGGACCTTCAGGATAACGTCCGCCGAGTCCTGTGCCGAGGTGATGAACATCCCCAATACGTTTACCAGTTTCTATGTCAATCTCGCAAATATTAATGTCGCTTGGTTTTATTCCTTGTCGTGTTTCGTCGGCAGCCGCTTTCCAAATGAAATAACACTTTCCTTCATCCCAAAAGAGGGTAGGGTCGCAACTACCTATAGCAAAGTCAATAAATATAGGTTCCGACCATTCTTTTGCAGGGTTGTCCGTCCATACATAGAAATGACTACGCGAAGGAAACAATGTGGTCACCATGTAATAACGTCCATCATTATAACGTATTGTAGGGGCATAGATTCCAGCATTTGTCCATCCGAGTTGTGCATTCTTCTGTTCGTATAGTCCCGAGAGGTCAAGTTGTGACTTACGAGAAAGACAGTTCCCCACTTGTTCCCAGTGTATCAAGTCTTTACTATGAAACACAGGTACGCCAGGAAAATATTGAAACGTACTGTTCACGAGGTAGAAGTCCTCCCCATTCGTACACACACTTGGATCTGCATGAAATCCAGGAAGCACAGGATTAGTGAATCCTTGTGCCAAAATAGGCATACTCATCAGTGTAAGTAAGCCCCCAAACACAACTTTATTTAATATCTTCTTCATCTTAACACTTTAAAAACTTTGCAAAAGTGTCAAAATAAATTGATATTACCAAATTATCGAGTTGAAAATCATGGTGCTGCGCACAATTGAGAATTTATAATTGATAATTAGCATAGTCCCTGAGGATATTGCTGCGCAATATTAGTTCTTTTTTTATGGCTAAAGCCAGAAATCTTAAGCTCTAACGAGCTAGAAATCTTAAAGGGGGAAATCTTGAGTTCTTCGAACTAGAAATGAAAGCATCAAAGATGCTTTTGTGGTTACACGCATAATTATTAATTGTCCATTCTTATGTAATCATATTTTATTACAAGTTACTTGTAACTTGCCTATTTCTGACTCGTAGAGCCTAAGATTTACATAATCTAATCCTCGCCTCAACATAGATTGTAAGTAAACTTACATCTCTGTATTCGGTTCGTCAAGATTTCTTGTGAAACAATAAAAAGTACAAAAAATCTCTTGATATGTCGAAAAACTTTCAACTTTCACTTTTCAACTTGATAAACAAGAAGAGCAGAGTCCAAAAACAGACTCTGCTCTTACATGAATACATCAGATAATAATAATGTAAGTAGAATTTATTTCACATTAATTGTTTTTCCTGTATAGGTGATGCTCTTTTGGGTGCCACCAACGATTTTTACGTTGAAGGTGCGTGAGTTAATCATACCTGGGAAAGAACCTGCGCGCTTACCGATGGTGAGGGTTTTGCTGCGTTCGTTCCATGTGATTGGTATGGTTGTGTATTGTCCCTTCTCGTAGTTGTAGTTGTCGCCTTCGTCTTCGTAGAGGGTGAAGGTGGCATCAGCTCCTGGGTAAACCACGATGTCGAGATTGTCGAAATGGTTCTCGTTGGCATATTGCACATCTGGGCCAAGTGGAAGGATACTTCCTGCCTTGATGTAGAGTGGGGCGTGACTGATTGGTGCTGATGCTTGTAGGGTTTGACCTCCGTTGAGCAAGGTGTTTGTCCAATAGTCATACCATTTTGTTCCTGCTGGCAGATATACACTGAATGTCTTGGATGCAGACCAGTCAACCTTTGCATAGGTCTCACGTTTCAGATTCTGTCTGTCCCACCCCGACATCGGATCGGTACGCACAATCTTTTCTTCGGTATAGAGCGGATCTACAACTGGACAAACCAACACGTTATGTCCGAACATATACTGACGGTTATTGTTCCATGTCTGCTTGTCTGCCTTGAAGTCCATGAAGAGGGCACGCATGAAGGAGTCGTTATTCTTTGTAACTTGCCATGACTGGCTATAGATGTAAGGGAGGAAACGATAGCGGAGTTTTACAGCAGACAGTAACGCATCATATACTGGTTCGCCTTGTTTTCCGAAATAGTAGATTTCACGATAAATGTCTGCACCATGGCTGCGCATCATAGGTGTGAAG
Source organism: Bacteroidaceae bacterium (assembly GCA_024682395.1). Taxonomy (GTDB): domain Bacteria; phylum Bacteroidota; class Bacteroidia; order Bacteroidales; family Bacteroidaceae; genus Colivivens. The sequence goes on along the minus strand of JAIKZH010000058.1, from coordinate 10,483 downwards.
GCTCCAAACTGCATCCAACGTACAAAGAGTTCTTGATATTGCGGATTGCGTGTAGCTGAGTTGTGTCCCTGAGTGTTATATGAGTTGGCAAAGAAACCACCAATATCAGCATTAACATTAGGATTGGCTGTTAATGTATAGTTTAGACAGAGAGGTACTTGTTTGCGAAGGCTTTCCCATGAACTTCCTATATCGCCACTCCATGTGTTGGCACCATAACGCTGCTGACCAGCGAAGTAAGAACGAGTAAGGATAAATACACGTTTGCTGTTATCTATAGCACGTTGGTTGTCGTAAACACCACCTACGGTCATAAGAGGGAATGCGTTACGCACACTACGATAACTACCCATTGCTGTAGGCTGGTCGCGCTGTTCCTCTGTCATATCTATCTGGTCTGGGTCGGTAGAATCCATCCACCAAGCATCAATGCCCATCTTGTGGAGTCGTGAGAGGTTTTTCCAATAGATATCACGTGCTTCTTGGCTATACACATCGTAGCAACGTACACCACTTGGATAGTCACGACGTGGAGGCCATTGTGGCAGACCACTCTGAGGCCATGTGTCAAAGTCGAGCAGTAATCCCTTTGGTTTCATTTCCTTATAAGCTTTGGTCTCAGGACCGAAAGATGCCCAAATGGAAATGCTTATGTGAGCATTTTGCTTGTGTACCTCGTCAATCATCTCCTGAGCATGGTCAAACTCAGGGTTTAGGAATTCCATTGCATTCCAGTTGTAATTGCTGCCCCAATATTGCCAGTCCTGAATGATGCCATCGAATGGTACTTTGAGGTCACGATATTTGTGTACTACTTCTAAGAGTTCTGATTGTGATTTATAGCGTTCACGACACTGATGGAAACCATAGGTCCACAAAGGAAACATAGGTACAGAACCTGAGAGGTGGCGCATCTCGGCAATCACACCATCGGCATTGCCACCATATATAAAATAATAGTCTATCATTTTTCCTACTTCCGACTCCAACTCGATGTTGCCAGCCTTACCCTCGGTAGGAGTAACCAAACGAGTAGGTGAGTAGTTGTCCCAATATATACCATAGCCTTTGATGGTCTGGTAGAAATGGGCAAAGTCTTCCAGATTGCTCTGCTCCATGCGACGGTTTTCGCCACGAAGGTTCATCTTACCGTTTTGCATCATACCAACACCATAGATGCCCTCATCGGCTTCAACTGAGAATGTTTGTTTTACTCGGAACGCATCTGTGTCGGGACCTTTGGTGATTGGTGTGAATGCGCTCTCGCCTTCACTGGTGAGGATGTTTCCCTTGATATCGGCAAAAGAGACTTTACCATTCTTCACAGTGACTATGAGTGATGAGGATTTATAGATAGTGGCATCGCCTTGTTGGGTTTTGCTCACCTTTACTTTTTCTGGTTGAGCTATGACAACCAACGATTTCTTCTCCACCTGTTGTCCATTATCTTTTACAATATGAACTGTGTTAGGAGTGAAGAATTCCACCTTTTGTGCCCAACTTGTTGAAGCAAGTAGGGATGTGATAAATAATAAGATAGTTTTTTTCATAATGATTTTGTGTGATAAAAAATTTGATGGTGCAAAGGTATAATATTAATCTGTATAACAGATAATGTTCTGGTTGATTCAACGTGGTAATTTCGTTGATTTAAGGTGATACTCACGTTGATTCAGCATGATATTATGGTTGATTATCCCTATATTCTGCGGGTTTCCGCCCAAGGTCTTCTTGGAAACATTTAGCCATGTAGGATGCCGAACTGAAGCCCGAACGTTCAGCCACTTCGTTCATTGTGAGGCGTCCCTTGCGTATAAGACGTATAGCATTTTCTATGCGGATACTACGAATAAAGGCTGTTGGTGTCTTGCCTGTCATGGATACCATCTTCTTGTAGAGTCCGGTGCGTTCCATGCAGAGATCTTGTGCCAATCGTTCTACGGTGTAGTTGGGTGTGGCAAGATTATTCTCAACAAGGGCTGTGGCACGACGAATAAGTTCGTCGTCAATGGTTATACCGACAATATTTTCGGATTTTTCTTGACATTCTTCTTTTGTAGTGGTTTTATGTTTTCTTCTGCGCCATATAAGCACACATACAGCGACGAGTACAAGTGCTCCGATTATATATAATACGATGTATATCCATGAAAAATTCTCTGCAGAGGCTGTATCAGCATTCCCCATCTGTCCCTTTAGCAAACCATGGTCGTAGGAACCGATCCACACATTTCCTTCATTGTCGGTATATATGGTGTTGAGACGACTGGAAGAGATGTATGTTCCGTTTGACATGATTACTTGATTAACACGTTCTGCATGACGTGAATTCAGATCAAGCTTCCATATACCATCGCGACTGACGATGTAAGCAGTGTTGGCATCCGTTTGCGAGATAGTATGCAGGTTTTGTGAACGGAATATTTCAGTCCATTGTTGTGATTCTGTGTCGAATTCCAAACAGAGTTTTTGGTCAATCAATTGATAGAATTTCTTACGTTCCTTGTCGGTGATGACCAATGAAGTGACAGCACTCGATTCGAGTGGGGCTCTAACTGCATAAAGTTCTTGTCCGTCATCAAAGCAACGGACAGTTCCACTTGCATAGAATCGATATTGTTTTCCATCCAGAGCTTTTAAGTCCAATAGAACATCAGCGGTGTCTTGGTGAATAAAAAACACTTCTCCTTCATCGTCCACAAACACATCGTTGGCACTATCGGGCAGACAATCCTGCTTTAACTTTTGATTGGCATCGTAGCACCATAGTTTTTGGTAGTCCTTTACCCAAAGTTGATTATCTTTATCGGTATATACATGGTAAGCTCCTTGGTAGCCCAACAATGGGGTGGCAATTCTTCTTTCTTTCTTGATGTGACGAAAATTACTACCATTCCATAAATCGATACTATTCCGTGTTGTAGCCACAATGCGACCGTCATGCAATTGAGTGACATGGAACACAAAATTATCGCTCAGTCCGTCCGAGGTATCAATCGACGAAAAGACCAACTGCTGTGCATTGCCGCAGATGGTACAGACCAACCAAACGATATGTAATAATAGCCATCTCATTAATAAAGGAAAAAGATTATTTGTTGGTAATAATTCCTATTGTATATGTAGGCAAAGGTACGCATAATAATCGTAACATCAAAAAGAATAATGTAAAATCCAACAAAAGAATAATGTAAAATCCAACAAAAGAATAGCAGGGCTAACTGCATCATAGTGTCCCGAACGGTTCCCGAACAATTAGCGAGTATGTACCGAACAAGTAGCGAGTAATTTGAATCAATTGCATAAAAATCCTGCAGTATTTGTAGATTTTATAACGGAGCGAATCATTGCCACACAGATGGATTTACTTCGTCTGCTGAATGGTGGCGGTGTAAATGGCGGTGAAAACGAAAAAAATGGCGGTGTAAATTTGGAAGAACTGCTTTTTGAGGCCATTCGAAATAATCCAGGTTTGAATGTTCCGACACTTGCAGAAATGTTGCAGAAAAGTCTGAGAACGGTTCAAAGATACTTGAAACTGCTTTCAGAGAAAGAATAGAATTTCGTGGTGCTTCCAAAAACGGAGGTTACCACGTAGTCGTGAAATAACATTCGGCAAATTCTTTTTGTTTTCCATGTGTCTTATATCTTAATATCTCACGTAGTCTATCTTTCATTTTTTTTATTTATTAATTGGTTTGTACGAATCAATCTTTTTTCAAACTCAGCCTTATTTTTAGGCGGTATGTCGGATTGAAGAACTTGTTCTATAATCTCACGTTCTTTCTCATATTCTTTTTGTTTGCGATATAGAATAACCAAGCGCTCTGCATTATATATATAATTGTATATATGAAGTTTTGTGGCGGTCTTTCCATATGCTAATGCTTTCTCGTATTCTATTATAGCGCCATCAGTGTTTTTTTCTTTCTCTAATCTAATACCATTACTCTGATAACTCATTAGCGTAGCAAATTGTCTTGCCCATTCTTTGTTTTCTTTTGCTAATGCTTCCGTCTTGCGGTCGAGTTCTTCCAAATATTCCTCAGATACATTAATTTCATCTACATCAAACTCGTGTTTTTTATCGTTGACGTAGATATCTAAGGTATGTTTTCGTTTTTTATTCTTACGTCTTGAAACGATTATATATATTATACATATAATGATAATGACTGCGATAATAATAACGGTTTGCATAAAATATGATTGAAGATTGTATTATTATTATTTGTCTAATATTAACGATAAAAGTTTGTCTATCTGTTCGTCACGCTTCTTGAGCGCATTAAGATAGCGTTCTGTTAATTCGTGTTGCTTTTCAACCAACCGAAGTATTCTATCGTTTATTTGATAATATGAATCTGTTACGGGAATGCTACTTGCGTTATTATTGTTTGTTGCATGTGAATTTGTTTCGGGTTCAAGCGTGTTTAATAGTTTGAGAGCACTTTCGGGGATTTTTCTGCCGTTTTCCCAATTCTGCACGGTTCTAAGGGTGACACCGCACCTATCTGCTAAGCCTTGTTGGGTTAGATTAAGTTTCTCACGAAGATTTTTATATCTGTCATAATAGTTTGAAAATCAGTAGTTTATAAAATCACCACTTTTTATGCGAGTTTTATATTTACTAAAATTTTAGGCAAATTCTTAGTTCTAAAGGGAGGGGATAATTATAAATTCCAATATTTTGTTCTAAAATTGGCTAAAGTATCAAAAACTTCATAAAGATTTAAATTCATATAATGTGAGTCGACTTCTTCAATCCCATCAAAAATTATTCTTCCTTCATATTCTCCTGAAGGAACAATTGAATAGTCGTTTATTTTTATTACTTCAATCACTTTCCCTTTATAGCAACCAAGAATATGTGTCGCCTCAGATGCTTTTTTTTCATTAATTCTCCAATACATCCTTGTACAATCATATACACTGTTTCTATATAGGGAATTCTTCTTGTTATTTTGTTTGAAAGCCTCGTATGAATTCTTTATGTTGACAAAAATAAGTTTGTCTGAAGGAGATAATTTTTTCATGTTATAGTATTTCTAATTGTCAGCCACAAAGTTACGAAAAATAATTTAATGCATCGCATTTATTTGAATATTAATATGGTTAGAACTTGTCGCCTGTTAGTTTTTTACTTATCATCATTTGTAGTATTTGGTATTTTTTACCTTGAGCTCGCACATTAATCCAACAGAAGAATGGCGGACACAGCCGAACTATAGTGGTACCGAACAAGTAACCGAACTAGCACCCGAACAAGCACCCGACAAGTTGCCCGACAAGTTTGGTACAGACAACGTGTATATCAGGAAGTTGGTCAAGGTTGTCGGATGTAATGAGGTTGCGTGCATACCAGTCGCCACTTTCTCCAGCAGCCTGCGGACCGAAGTGAACCCAGATTCCGAATTTAGCGTCGCGCAGCCATTGAGGCGTGCCCGGATAGTTCTTCTCTATTGATGCCCAGTTAGGCTTGAATGGTCCTGCGGTGAGTGGTAAGTCCAACTGCACCTCTTGGAACGACTGCCAATCGCTCATCTTCACTGTTCCTACTAGTTTTTTTTATGGAATTTCGGGTGTAGGTGGTAATGTAGCGGGTAGTCCATCATTGTTTGTCTGTGCGTTGACCGACAGTGACATGCCTGTCAGCAGAAATGCAAAAATTTTATTCATCTAATTATCTTCTTTTTATTAATATAGTCTGAAAATTCGTTCCATAGGTTGCCATTTCTCATCGCTGCGGGCATCAGGCGCGCAACCTTGAAACTTAGAGACGAAGGCTTCCCACTCAGCCTGTCGGGGAAGAGTGGCTAAACGTTCCATGGCTTCATCCCATTTGAAATCGGTAGGAGTATCTACTATCATCACCAGTCTGTTGCCTAAAAGGTATATCTCCATTTCAAGAATGCCTACTTCTCTGATACCATCGCGTACCTCTTTCCAACTATATTCCTCTGAGTGCCATTTACGATATAGTGCTATGAGTTCTGGGTCGTCGCTGATTTCCAAAAACTGCACATAGCGTTTGATTTTTCCGTCCGATATAATTTGAACGTATCCTTCCATATATATCCCTTTTGTCTGTTATATCATTTGTGAGTGCAAAGGTCGTATATTTTAATTATTCTACGCTGCAAAATATTATTGGATTATAGCACAAAATTAAGATTTTGTTTGTAATTTCGCGCTCAAAAGGTGTGCAGCAATGATACAGATACCAATAGAATCGATGAACTTGATGTTGCTGAACGTAGGACGGGCGCAACATAATGCAGATTGGAACTTCCAGAATGTGAGTTCTCCATTTATTCGCATATTCTATATTGTGGAAGGCGAAGCATTGCTTCATTTGCCAGATAAAGAAGTAAGGTTAAAACCACATCATTTATACATCATTCCAGCATATGCAGTCCATTCGTATGAGTGTCATGGATGGTTTGTACATTATTATCTTCACGTGTACGAGGGCTTTAAGCACGAAATGAATCTGCAAGAGGTTTACGAACTCCCTACAGAGGTAGAGGGTGGTGAAGGCATGGAACAACTGTTTCAGTATTTGTGCAGTCAATTGCCCTACGCCCAACTGCCACAGCCCGATCCACGTAGCTATGACACGTCGGCACAGACATCGGATTATGTGGCGCGCTATCGTGATATGGAATTGTGGGAAAAGATGGAACTACGTGGAGCCATGTTGATGATTATGTCGCACTTTATTCGCGATGCCCAACCCTGTGTGTGGACTAATCATGAACGGATGAAGCGGGTGTTGGAATATATACATGCCAACATTAGATATCAGCTCAACGTGGAGGAACTGTCCGACTTGGCTCATGTCACCAAACCTTACTTTATTAAACTTTTCAAACAAGAGTTTGGTCTTTCCCCTGTACAATATATTAATAATAAAAAGGTGGAGCGTTCCCAACTGCTTCTCTTCACCACTGACATGACGGTGAAAGAAGTGGCTTACACTCTCGGTTTCAACGATCAAAACTATTTCATCCGTATGTTCCGCAAAGTGACTGGCATCACACCACAAGAATACCGCAAGAGGATGCGACCATAAAAATCAAATCTTTGTAATGATTACAAAGGAGAGTACTGACCTAAATAGATGAAGTAAACAAATTTTTCATACGAATGTTTCATATAAAGCCAAAGCCTCTTTCATCTTATCATGCATGTAATTCATGGCATTTCTTGGATAGATAATCTTAACACCAGGACCATAAGACATGAAAACCGAATACATCTCAAAATTGATTACAACATCAATCCTAAAGATACAACTTCCGTCCTCTTCATTCTCTTGTAGCAGTCGCTGAGAGCGATGTATAGGTTTTGTCTTGATGTACTTGCTTTGTTCAGCGTTTGCCCAAAATTTGATGGTTCTTGGGGTGTTATTGATGTTTTTGCTAACCCCAATTACATCGTCAAAGAAATGCTCAGGATCAAAATTGGGATTCTCTTTGAAAGGAATCATTGTCGGTTCTATGCTCTTTATACGGTCAAGGGGTAGGTTGAATAGTTTCATATCCTCAGCCTTTGAACCGAACAAGAACCAACGATTTCTAAACTCTTTCAGCAGATATGGGAATAGAATGAATTCCATGGGTTGCTTAGCGTTGAATGACTGGTACATGATACGTAGTGTCTGCTTATGTGCAATATACTTATACAGCGGATTAAGCAGACGAATACCCTCCAAATTTGGGACACTATCGAAATGAATGATTGGTTTTCGGTTGTTACGGCTGATTGCCAACTTATCCTGCAAACGACTCACCATATCAGATATCTCTGAAAATTGTTCGAAGTCTTCCAATTGGCGAAGCATGTCCACAGCCTCCTGCATCACTTCATAGTCATTCTGCGACAAAGGCATATTCATAATGGAATAGTGTTTGTCTGCATAACGATAGTACTTGTGGTCATATACCTCAATAGGTGCATTGTAACCAAGTTTGTCTGAGCGCATTATCTGTATGTCACCCTGAACAGTTCGTACTGAAACACCCTTACGGATGCCCTCCATCTCATAGAGTGCATCGGAACAAGCATCAACAAGATCTTCGAGTGTCCATCGACGATATCGATTGCGAAGGCAGTTGTCAATGGTTTTGTAACGTATCAACGCATTTTTGTTAGCTGGCATAAACTGATTAATTTTTATATATGCAGCAAAGATAAATAAATTCTACGCAACCTATTTGCGTAGAACTCAAAAAAATGCACTTTTTTATTATTTTTTTATAAATAATTTTCAACTACGCAGAAAGATTGCGTAGTACATATCTACCTTTGCATCGCGATTCGGAAAGAACCGGATGCGTTTAGGAAAACGAGCTATAGGGCCACTACTATTATTAAAAAGATGTGTAACGATTAAAGACAAAAGAGAAATGGAAGTAAAAATTATCAACAACCATCCTGTTAAGATTTGGACGGACAATGTGGATGAAAAGGCCATGGAGCAGATTGAGAACTTGGCCACGCTGCCTTTCCTCTTCCATCACCTTGCCATCATGCCCGATGTTCATGCTGGTATGGGAATGCCTATCGGTGGTGTACTTGCATGTAGAGATGCCGTTATCCCCAATGCCGTAGGTGTGGATATTGGTTGCGGAATGTGCGCTGTGAAGACAAACTGGAAAGTCAGTGACATTCCTATTGAAGTTCTCCGTAAGAAAATCATGAGGGGAATACGTGAACGTATTCCTCTTGGGATGAATCACCACAAGAGGGCTCAGGATGAGAAATATCTGCCTGAAGGATATGATATCGACAAACTGGAGGTCGTAAAGCTCCGTCAGCATTCCATCCGTTATGAGGTTGGTACACTGGGAGGTGGCAACCACTTCATAGAGTTGCAGAAGGATGAAGAGGGCACGCTTTGGATCATGATTCATTCAGGCTCGCGTAACCTAGGTAAACAAGTAGGTGATTTCTACAACAAGATTGCAGCTACTCTAAACGAACGATGGTACTCAGTCGTATCTCCAGAAATACGGTTGCCATTCCTCCCTCGCGAGACTAGTGAGTTTGGTAAGTATTGGAACGAGATGATGTACTGTATAGACTTCGCTCTCTGCAACAGGAAGCTTATGATGGAGCGCATCGAGGAGGTACTTGCCGATACCCTGAACGGTATAGAGTTTGAGCCGATGATAAACATCGCCCATAACTATGCCGCAATTGAGAATCACTTTGGTCAGAATGTGATTGTACACCGCAAGGGAGCGACATTAGCACGTGAAGGTGTCATCGGCATAATACCAGGTTCTCAAGGTACGGCATCGTACATCGTGGAGGGCCTCGGCAACCCCGACTCCTTCTGCTCATGTTCGCATGGCGCAGGTCGTCTGATGTCACGCACGATGGCCATCAAGACTCTGGACATGCGCCAGGAGGTGGAACAACTTGAAGCCAAGGGCATCGTTCACGCCATCCGCTCACAGGATGACATGCAGGAGGCCTCAGGAGCTTACAAGGACATTGAAGAAGTGATTGCAAACGAGGCTGACCTTGTAAAAGTGAAGACAAGACTTCTCCCTGTTGCAGTGATAAAGGGATAATATGTATTATATAAAGGTCTCATGGTAGAGCCATGATGTCGGAACGGAGGCAGGACTTTGATTCTGATGAGGGAGGCGAATCCTCCTGCCGTGAGACCTTACTTGGAACTTTGGCAGACTTGGTGTATGCGCAGGACTGAAAATCCTGAGAACGTGGTTCGACTCCACGAGGTTCCACAAAAAAGACGGACTAAGCGAGCTCTTACTCCTTCAGATCAGAGCCCTGTCTGTTGGGGCGTATTATAGAATCGCACTTTCCGTCTTTTCCAAACGCGGCGGTAAGCTTCGCAATTGCCAGAGTGATGGCCCAAACGTTTGCTTACATCTAATGGTTACTGCTGGTTCGAATCCAGCCCGCCGCTCAAAACAAAAGGTGCGTTAGCTCAGCAGGTAGAGCAATGATACTTGTGTTGAGATTACCTTCCAGACGGCAAGGCCAATTAGCGCATACTCCGTCATGTGTCGTCGGTTCGACTCCGGCCCGCACCGCAAGAGAGGTCAAGGACGGCTTACTTCTATGACTTTTTGCTAAAGAGGCTCCAATAGCCGGTCAATTACCTCTCTTTTTGCTGCGATAGCTCAGTGGGTAGAGCAACAGGCTTGTCTTGTGGTGGAATTTCCCGTGATGGACCAATTACCACATACTTCTTACCTAGGGGTCGCAGGTTCGAGTCCTGCTCGCAGCTCAGAGATAGATAACGAGGTCTAAGAGGGACTTACTCCAATTTGTATATGCGGCATCTTGCCCATGTAGACCATCAGTTCCTCAATTACCTCACAGTATTAACAAGGTCAAGGCTGGCATACTTCAGTGCTCCTCTTTGAGACAGACATGCAACCTGTCGCTGCCAGCCAATTACCTTTTAAATTAAAATGTTATGGACAACAAGACTTTGACA
>JAIKZH010000057.1 GCA_024682395.1 Bacteroidaceae bacterium | reverse complement strand
AAGGTGATAGGATAAGACATACCGATGATTTGCTGTGTCGTTCCGCTGTGTGCATAAATCCTTGATGTACACAGGCGATTGCACCAGATTTGCGCAAATCGCATACAAATCAAAAAAAAAAAAACAGCTTTCCAAATTTTTCGACAAAAAAATGCAAAAAACATTATATTTTTATAAAAAAATGACGTTTTTGACATATACGAGGGGGAAAAATAAGCACAAAAGATAAACTTTTTCGGGAATGAAGAAGAGCTGTTGCATTTACAAGAAAATGAGTATTGAGTTGTAGAGAAAAAGATGAATCCAATAATGATGAAGGCTAAAGTCTGTGGTCTTGTCAGCCTTTCAAGTTTGCAACCTTGCTGCAAACAAATATATGATATTGATTCATGAAAATAGGTAAAAAGTCTTTATTGTATCATTACTCGCTAACACAAGACTACATCGGATCAACATCGTAATATATTGTAAGTCCTGACATTACAGATGTAGAGATAATTTGTTGGCGTATCTTTTGGAGTTGTTGACGTACCTCATGATAAGCAAAAGTTGGTTCTATCTTCAAAATAAACTTTCTTATATACATAGAATGAATACGAGCGACTGGTGGACGATCTGGTCCCAGTACACGTTCACTACCAAAAGCAGCAATGAGCAAACGTTGCATCTCGTTTGCAGCCATATCAAGACGCACATTATCCGGATGCTTCATATAGATGTATATAAGTCGATAGAATGGCGGATACCTAAACAACTTACGTTCTTCGATCTGTTCGTCATACATTGAACGATAATCAGACGAGACGACATGAGATATAATATCACAATCTTTACTTCTGGTCTGAAGGATAACACGTCCTTTGCCTTCTTTACGTCCTGCCCGTCCTGCGACTTGCGTCAACATATGAAAAGAACGTTCATAACTTCTGAAATCAGGTTGATTAAGCATCACATCGGCATCCAAAATACCCACAACGGTCACCCCACCAAAGTCTAAGCCCTTTGAAACCATCTGAGTGCCCACCAATATATCATATTTATGTACGGAGAAATCAGATATTATCTGTTCATAGGCCATGCGGGTATGGGCTGTATCAGTATCCATTCTCAGGACACGAGCTGTAGGGAAATAATTAGAAATCTGGTCTTCAATTCTCTCTGTTCCGTTACCTTTACGAGAGAAGACTGTGCCTTCACAGTTTGGACACTTATCCGGCACGTTATATACCTTACCACAATAATGACATACGAGAAAGCCTCTCGATGCTGGTTCTTTCTTTTCTCCGTCACCTGATTGTGCTTTCGACCTACTCACATGGTATGTCAGACTGACATCGCAATGAGAGCATCGCGGAATCCAACCACATGTTTTACACTCCAACAAGTTGGAATATCCACGACGGTTATGAAACAATATAACTTGTCCACCTGCATTTAGGGCATCGCCTATAGCTTCAAGCAGTAATGGAGAGAATGCGCCTTTCATACGATGCTGAAAACGCAATCGTGCAATATCAACCACTTCTATAGAAGGTAAACTGACATCGCCGTAGCGTTGTGTCATATTAACATACCCATATCTACCCGATGTCGCGAGGTTATATGTCTCAATGCTTGGGGTAGCAGTTCCAAGAAGTGTTTTTGCCCCAAACATACGAGCGAGCATGACGGCAGCCGACCGTGCATGATAACGTGGAGCTGGATCTTGCTGTTTATACGAAGTTTCATGTTCTTCATCGACAATCACAAGACCTAAATTCTGAAAAGGCATGAAAACCGAAGATCTCACACCCAGAATCAGTTTATAAGGATTGTCAGACAACTGACGCTGGTATACTTTTGAACGTTGTGCATCGGTAAACATAGAATGATACACACCCATATCGTCGCCAAAGACACGTTGCAAACGTTCTGTTATCTGAGTGGTCAATGCAATCTCAGGCAAAAGATAAAGAACCTGTTTACCCTCGCTTATATATTTATTTATTATATGTATATATATTTCGGTCTTACCCGATGAAGTGACACCATGAAGCAGGGTGATGTCTTTAGACTCAAAACTTGCACATATCTCATCGTAGGCAGTCTGTTGCGCCGGAGTGAGGTCAGAAATAACCGTAGAAGACTGTATTGCAAGTTGTGTATCTGAATTATCTGTTGCAGCAGACTTACGTTTTCGCTTAGACTCGTTAACCGTCTTCTTCATCTTAGCCGGTAATGCCGCATTATACACGTCGCCCAAAGGACAGATGTAATACTGAGCAATCCAACGCCAAAATTCCAACTGACGAGAATTGACCACAGGCACGCTGTCAATCAGTTTTAATATTGGTTTTAGGTCAAAGCCATCAGGTTTGTCATCGTGCAAACGTACAACAATACCCACATAGGTCTTGGAACGTCCAAAACCCACTTGCACACGACATCCCACAACAATATCCTTCTCCATTTCTTTGGGGACGAGATAGGTGTAAGAGTCGTCTAAAGGTACAGGTATTATTATATCTGCAAATTTCATATTATATCACTTCTTGATTACACGATACTTTCTTTTTAGAAGGTGCAACGCATACAATATTCCGTTAACCTTCATCTCCAACCAGTCTTTAAACACAAAATCAGGTTTTTCCACAGCATATGGTATCATCTTACGATATTTAGTATATTCATTCTTCAAAGGATGATAACACTTGAATTGCCAAGGTTTATGCGAACCGGTGTAGTGAAGAATCACAGGAGAGGCAAGATATTGATCAACAGTCTTCTGCAATTCCAAAGACATTTTTCTACGACGGCGACGATAAAAACCATCTTGCATATTGTATTGAGGACTCAACCATTTTTTCTTATCGTAAAAGATTCCGTTTAAGATATCTTGATCTGCAAAAAGCAGTTTTTCCCTGTTTTCATCGAGGAAATCAGACACTTGGTCGGTCACTTTATAACTTCGCCAATAATCCAAATTAACCAACAAAACCCCTGAATTGAAGTAAGAATAAACAGAGTCGTCATAACCAAGTCTTTCACCAGCTCCCTGCATAGCCCACATATCTTCCACTACCGCTACAGCCACATCATCGACATTGGTTTCCCACAATGGACGAATAGGACGCAAAACCAACAAATCACAATCCAGATATATGATTTTATGAATATCAATCGGTAGATATTCAGTCATAAAGCACCTTATATATGCTATGATTGAAATGAAATCAAACTTAAATTCTGGTAGTCCCTCCAGCAAACGTTCGTCAGCTTCGATATATATCAGTTCGTTTCTATATTTGTTTACAAACGCTGTTATTGTATCCACTTGGTTATTATCCAATTTCTGCCCCACGAGATATATACGAAAGGATTCATCCTTATTGTTTTCAAATAAAGAAGCCAACATAGTAAGCAAATGGCGATCATAAACCGCATCGATACTACATAATATATTTATCTTGTCATCCATAACATCATAAGTTGATTTCGTTCATTAAAAACATTGCAAAGATACAATTTTTGTTCCACAAGTAATAATGTTTTTTATAAAAAACATATACACATTTCATGAAAAATTCCTCACTATAATTTACTAAAGTGAGATATTCTATGCTTACAAATTTACGAGAATAATAAAAATGATACAAATCGTGTAACAAATTTATAATTTAACTATTATTAACACTTTTAATTCTCTTATTTATATAAAAAGGTTGTAGTTTTGTGAACTTAAAAATAAGTTTTGCATTTATATGCTTTGATGATATGTGCTGCAAGTTTAATAAACTAAGCCTGGAAACATTTATTCTATCTGCTATGCACAAATTATGAAAAATTACTAATACTAAAGGACATCTGTTACACCAACAGCATATCCCTTATTTTAGCGTGTTTCATAAAGAATGACAGCAAATAGGAGATTTGTAAACGAGCGAAGGGTAAACGAGCGAAGGGTAAACGACCTAAGTTAAATCAACTTAAAAAACATCTGATACAATCATAAATAAATCAAAATAATATCTAAAAAAATTCACCAATCTAAAACAACACCTTATGAAGAAAATCAACGTTTGGTGTAACATGCACCAACTAAGTAAAGTAAAGAGTGGTATCTGTTTAGGTTTGCTAATGACGGCAGGTCTTTTCAGCAACAAGGTCTATGCCCAGTTGTCATCAAACCCAGACAAGTTTTTAGGAAGTATTACAACAAGAGGAAGTGTTGACTACAATGGTGTCAACTTCTCTTCACTCTGGAATCAGATTACTTGCGAGAATGAATCCAAATGGGGTTCTATCGAAGGTAATAACAACAGTTTCAACTGGTGGGGTTGTGATAATGCTTACAACTACGCTAAGAACCACAATTTCCCATTTAAATTCCATGCTCTGATTTGGGGTGCACAATACCCTTCTTGGATTGAACGCCAAAGTGCAAGTCAGCGCTATAATGAGATTGTACAATGGATGGATGCCGTGAAGAACAAATATCCAAACCTTCAACTTATCGACGTTGCCAACGAGTGTGTTGCAGGACACCAGAATGGTACTAAATACTTCATCGAAGCACTTGGTGGAGGTGGTAAGACTGGTTGGGATTGGCTTATAAAAGCTTTTGAACTAGCATACGAACGCTGGCCTAACGCAATCCTTATCTATAACGACTTCAATACATTCCAATGGAATACAGACCAATACATCGAACTTGTACAAACACTTCGCGATGCAGGTGCTCCTATCGACGCATACGGATGTCAGTCACACGACTTGACAGACTGTAGCTTAAATACGTTCAAGAATTCGATGAATAAACTCCAGAACGCTCTTAAGATCCCTATGTACATTACTGAATATGACATTGGTACTTACGATGACAATTATCAGAAACAACGCTACCAAGAACAATTCCCTGTAATGTGGGAAGCTGATTATTGTGCTGGTGTAACACTCTGGGGACATTACTACGGATGTACATGGACAGAAAATGGCAACTCAGGTATCATCAGAAGTGCTGGCAATGAACGCCCTGCAATGAAATGGTTACGCGAATACATGAATAGTTACAATGCAAGAACTGCTAAGAGTCCATTCCCTAAGATGGTTAAGGAAGCATCAGTATATGTTAATGCAGGTGCAACAAAAGTTAAACGTAACACAGATGTGCCTATTTACGTAAGAGCAAGTCTTAGAACTAAGAAAATCGATCGTATCGAACTTTACGTAAACAACTCATTGATTAGTACAATGACAAACACACCATATGCTGCAATCTACAGACCAACAAATTCAGCTTACTATACAATCAAAGCCGTTGTTTATGCAACTGACGGTAGCAAATACGAAAGATATTCTGGTTTCACAAGTGGTGACAACTACAGCGCAGATTATGGTTCAATGCCACAAATCGTAAATCAAAATGCAAACAAGATTGTAAGTGGTGAAAAGAAAGAAGTGAACCTCGCTGCAGTTGACTTCAAGTCATGGAATAGTCCATCTGCAAATGCTTCATCTACTGGTATCATCAGCAACAACTATGGTGGTGGTGAACGAGTTGACGGTGGTGCACTCTTATACGGAGACAACGAAGTAAGCAACCTCAAGTATGCCGACCTTACAGGATGCACTAAACTTACTATAAAAGGTACAGACGGAATGAGCGTAAGAGCTCTCTTCAACCGTCAGACTGCAACAGGAAACGATTATGTTGAAAAGGCAGGTGAAATTTCAAATGGTAAATTCGAAATCAACCTCAGTGAAGTTGGTTCATATGTTCACTTGAATGCAATCAAGACAGGATGGGGTTCTGCATCAGGTTTGATCAGTGCAATTTATGTAAACGATCCAAACACACCAATAGACTACTATCTGTCAGGTAATGGTGAACTTGATGAAAGTGCAATCAATGCTCTCGCAGATCCAAATGCAACAAATATCAATGTATTCGGATTGAACAATGAGAAAGAAATCACACTTACACCAGCAAACAAGAACTGTCTGATTTATGCAACAAGCAACAACAAGCTTACCAACACACGCAATGTGGTAATAAAGAATGGTAACAATTACACTGCATCTAAGATCACACTTGCTGATGGCGGAGCATCATTAGACGATATCGCAAGAGCTGGTTTCCCATGGGCATCAACTTCAGGAAGTGCTCAATGGTATGAAGCAAACAACGAAGACTACACATTCTCATGGTCTGAATCAAATGGTTCTGTAGAAATATTCCACAACCTCGCAGGAAAGACTCAGAACTACCTTGTCATCAAGACTACTGAATTCACAAGCCCATGGGGTGTAAGATTCTATGACGATGGCGGAAACTTAATTACAGAACAAGGATATTGGAATGGACAAAATTCAAACAACATGATCAAAGAGATTAACATTGACTCACTCTTCGCTAAGAATAACGTAAGCAATAGAAGATCATCACTCAAGACAGTAAGTCTGTACGGTATCAATAATTCAGGACGTGTTACTCTCAGCGACATGTATCTCGTTACAGGTGGCAGCAACACATTCTATCCATTCTACTCACCATACAACATCTATGTAAACAATATCACATGTTCAATCAATGTAAACACATTCTCACCAACATGGATACCATTCGAATGTAACTTACCATATGGTTTCGATGCATATGATATCATCAACACTAATAGTAGTAATGTTATCAACAAGGTAACAAGACTCTATCCTAACAAACCAGTATTACTCTGCGGAAAAGGCAGTGCTGAATTCAGTGCATCTAACGTTACATTACAGGCTACTACAGGCAACATGACCAACGGAACCCTCGTCGGTGTTACAAACAAGACAAAACCAGAATCAGGTTCATATCTGTTCGTCAACATCAGTGGAGCTAATGGTGTGGCATTCCAGGAAACTAATTCTAACGACAACCTCTATGCTTACCCATTACATGCTTACATGACTAAGGGTGCTACTTCATCTGTAGTGAAGGCAATCAATCAGATTGTTGCATCTGGCGATGCTAACGCAATAGAAGAAACACCAGCTGTTGGTAACTCTACAATCAACGGAATATTCAATATCTCCGGAGCTCCTGTCAGCAACCTACAAAAGGGTATCAACATCATCAGAATGTCTGACGGAAGTGTCAAGAAAGTATTAGTAAAATAATACCACGATTTTAAGATCAAAAAATATGAAACGTTAAAACGTATTTTCATATAATCCATAATGAAATGAGCCAGATTGTTATGATCTGGCTCATTTCTTATTTAATGTGAGTTTACAAACTCATACGAAACTCAAGGACTTCCTCAGCAGTCGTAAAAAGGGGCTCATGTTGAGTGTACTCCCCAAACTCCGCCAAATGATTTTTCTTCAGACGTTTAATCAATTCAGTAATTATTAATTTTCCAAGTGTCACCTCTTCATCGAATCGGAAGAAGAAATGAGAACCTTTAACATCAAATGGATACCATGTATCACGCATTCTTTCTTCTGTAACCTTGCTAGCAGTATCCTTTACGTGAAAGACGCGATATTCACTCGTTTGTTCTACGTTGTCTGTATAGAGTATAACGAACTGAACATTCTTCTTGCTGTAGAATCCGGAAGTATGCGCACCTGCTCTTTGTTCTTCGCCTTTTACTTGTAAACGTACATTGTAAACCAATGAGCCTTTATCGTTATGACCAAGAATCCATTTTAGATGCTCCTCATCCTTGTAGTAACCCACCAGAATACCTTTGTTCGTGTATCGTTCCAGATAATGCAGCGTCAGCCATTGCGAATGTGCGATAGGTTTCTGTAGTTCCTGTTCTATAGCGGATTTAAGCACTTCATGCGGGTCTTGTCCCATGCCGCATTTTTCAATAATAAAGTATCGTGACAAGTCATCATATTGTGTCTGAGTATTCTCCATATTCTTTGTAGGACGAGCATATGCAAAATATGTCATTCGTTCCTCTCCGTATGGTTGGAAAACTCTTCCGTTCAGTTCGTAGAAGTGTTGCTGCAGGTACAATGCGCCATCCACGCCCAAACGGGCCCGCATCGCATAGATCATGAATTTTTTCTGAATAACAGCCCTTATCTCGTCACGAAACTTCTTTCTCACGAGTTCTTTCCATTGTATTTTCTCGTTAGTCTTATTACGAGCATACAAGAAGAGCACATATAGGAAGTTTACATCATATTGAGACAAGAACAATGTATCCCTGTCAAACAAACGATCTGGAAATTGATACGAAATCTTGGTGCAATGTTCCTCGTTCTTATCCTTATGTGGCCGTATATTTTCCTTAACGTTATACTTTAGGTCATTATTGACAAAGGCGCTGATAAAGAAGTTTGGAATCACATCGTAGCCCTCTGTCACCGATGCATCTTGTAAGCGTATGTTGCCGAAACGGTCTTTATCTGCCTGTCTTTTATGTTTGTCGAGTTCATCATATGCAGTATCGTCCGACAAGAAAAGATTGACATTCCATTGTATGACGTTCTTTGCATACGTGTATTGCTTATAGATAGACTCCGATGTCAGCGGATGCCCACTCTTATAGTACTTACTGTCACCGATATAATAGACCTCTCTGTTCGTTTGTGCCTCTGCTGATGTTAATGCGAGATCTGTGTACATATGATCCACTCGCTTGCCATCGTCTTGATCTGCAAGTCCTTTAGGGATATTATGATGTGGTGTTCCTATCAGTTCGTCTATCATTGCCTCGAACACGATATTGAAGTTCTTGGTCAGAAGATATTCCTGTGTATTTGTGTTGATGGCAATCCGATATGAATTTTCGAAGAAGGCATAGCACAAATCCCATAACTGAAGAGCCTTATCCGAGAAATACTTGTACTTAATCTGCATAAGTCTCGTCTTGCCCATCCCGTGCATGTACTGTTTGAACTGCTTGCCAGTAATCAGTTCGTATTGAATATTGATGGGGGTATGAAAACCATATGCACCGTTCAGATAATTCAAAATACTATAGAAGATGACGAATAACTCTTCTTCATAGTTTACGATACGCTTCTTGTTTACAGGATTCAAATAGACGACATCCTTATCCTGTACGAAAGCCTGTGAATGCGAGATAGTACGCATCCAGTTGATTTTGTTATTCCCTCTGTGTAGGTTCTTGATTGTGAAAAGTACGAAGTCGCGATTCTCCTGATTAAAGTTGATGAGCGACAGCACTATGTCCAGATATGTTTTCGCCTGATGCCTACGACCTTTACCTGCTTGCGGAAGGTGCTTGTAAAGAATAGCCTTACTCTTGGGATTGGCTTTGTAGAACACATTCAAGGCTCTGTAAATCCACACCGAGAACTCGTAAATGAACTTTCTGTACTCCTTGCTTAGCTTTTCCTGACCTTTCGGTTCCAGTACCATTTCAGGTGTTACTGGTTCGCCTGACTCCTGTTTTACTCCTACCAATGTTTCTTGTTCTGTAAGCAACACCTTAGGTAGTATAAACACACAGTCGTGCAGATGCGGATTGTAGAAATAACCCACATATTGTACACATACCCGCTTGTCAACATCTTGTAGAGCATAGATATCCTTCAGAATCTTCTCTACACGGGAACTTTCGTACTGGTGTTCTTCAAATAGGATATACATCAGTTCTTTTCTTCTTCCTTCTTTTTCCAGTTCATTACTTTCTGAACGAAGTCGCTTACCATTGTAGAGTTTACCTCGTTGCTATCTTCCTTGTAGAAATCAGGAAAGGTAAGATCCTTTTTAGTTTCCTTCCCGTCTTCCGTTTTGATGTATTGGAACAATGAAGCATCCTCGAAGCCATAATCTTTGAACACATCATTCCAAAGATAGAACAGCACCTTGCTAACAAACGTATCTAAAGAAATAAGGTCGTTTTCGCCATTCGGATCACTTGCCCTTTCAGGTGTTTTCTTGTCTGCCTTGCAGAAGAAGTATCCCAATTGCTTATCAGCACTTGATGTCATAGAAGCGATTATTTCGTTGACCTTACGGATAAAATTCCACCAGTCAACCTGCTTTTCCTCTCCGTTGGCATCTTTTATTTTTACGTCTATCTTCCATTCTTTGCCCTCGTCCTTTATCTTCATATATTTCCATTCCCAGCGGCGCTTGAAAGCAGAGTCAATAGGGAAAAGGCTTTGGTCACTTGTGTTCATCGTGACCCAAATATAGAGATTTGAAGGTAGTTTTAGTTTTCTTCCGTTCTTCACATCAGCAGGAATATCATCACGCTCACTATCCACCAATGCGGTTTTTAGATAATCAGCAAGAGAAGAGTCTGCAATCACTGGGTATTCAGATTCGCCATTCTTGCGGTCAAGCAACTGGAATAAATCCCCGAATATCTGAGCACAATTACCTCTGTTAATCTCTTCGATAATTAGATACACATCATCTTTGGTTTTCCATGCTTGTACGTATGCATTAGTGAATGCCTGTGGCTCAAAACTATAAACGATCTTCTCCTCTGTTGTTGTTACACCATCTTTAGTAATGGTGCTCCGTTTCATCTTTGGCTTATAACAACCGACAAAAGTAGAGTAGTCGCTATCAGGATGGAATGTCGTACGGAAGTTTAGTTTTCCTTTGTCATCCACCTCTCTTTTAATAGTATTTGACTTACCAGTACCTGGTGCGCCGTAGAAGATTTGCTGGAGAGATCCGACAGCCTTACTAGCTCTTTTAGTTTTACTTAACTTATATAGAACATATTCGTTTCCTTCCTTTCCCATTTTGAACATGTCAGCATAGGCATTATTAAATAAAGGGAAGAACAAATTCTCCATATTTGCAGGAGTCCACTCAAGGTACATAACATAATTCTGACCTTTGTGTACTATTTCAATGTCTTGATATACGTCTTCTAACCTTGAGGGTAATTCATCTTTTTTTCTCCAAAGATTGAAGCCATTAATTTTCAATTGCTTATTCGTTTCTTTGTATTTGCCAAGAGCTTCCAATTTGGAAAGGTTGGGGTCCTCTTCAATAACGATTCTCAATGCTTTTTTTAGGAAAGTTGCGGCAGATATCTGGCGGAATAATTCTTCTTTTGAGAGTGTTATATAATTATCTTCTTTTGATATTGACTCTGTCAATAGAATGTTTTCTGCTTCCGGATTGTTCGCCAAAAATTTACAAATATCTGTGACATATCCCTGAGCAACATTTACCAATCCGGCACTTGAAAGAATTGCCGACGCACAGAAATCAGACCTATCAATAGTTTTGGCTCCTCCCCACCACTTATAATCGGAAAGAAACCGAATTAAATAATCCTTGTTTTGACCATCAGGATATTGTTCTAATAATGATTTAGCATTTTCCAAATTGTCACAGCAGGCTTTAATAGGTTCTTCTAAAGCCCCTTTTTTGTTGTCATACTTTGGCAGAAGGTGATTGTACAATTCCTCCTTATATTCAAGTAACTCTTTATAGTAGGATGAGTAAAACGCTGCAATATATAGCCATTGGTTAGGAGCTACAATTTTTCCTTCAGAAGTACGTTGGACTATGAACGAGAATTCGTTATAAGTGATACGATCATTATCAAATTGTGTTATCAACTCCTTAAACGACTTGGGCAATCGTCTTTCTCCAAACGAGAAACTGTTTTGATACTTTGATTCGATTTCTGTTTTAAGTTCATTTAAGTTTTTTAGTTCCATATCTGGCAATAATTATGTTACATCAATTGTTTTACTATTTCTTCTGCTAGTCTCTTAATGACAGGTATCGCTACACTGTTTCCAAACTGATGGTAAGCCTCTTTCTTAGAAACAACAATTTTGAACTCTAGGTTAGATGCGTTATAGTTCTGATTGTTGGCACACTCAGGATGCTCCCAGCCATTACCAATGATTCTATATCCCTGTAATCGTCCTGCCTCAACAGGAGTCAGCGTTCGAGGGTTAAGACCTTTATCTGACTGGTCAATCAGTATCTCGCTGCCGTCTTTCCAATAACGTGCTGAGATTGTACTTGTATATGGACTGTCAGCATTGAATAACGAATAGCCAAAGCCTTTGCCGTTTTGTTTATTTCGTTCTTTGCGGTTCTGATGACCTACCCACATACGGTCAGAGATAGTGAACTTAGGATCTATTGTGTCACTTGGTTCAAAGATGTCTGAAATTTTCGTCGGCATCGTACCCTCTTTCTGCTTCTCTTTGTCAAAAATTGTCTTTCCGCTAGGAGAAATACCCCATGGAAAACGGAATCCATCGACATTGACCAGCTTTTTATACCAAGCAATGATGAACAAACGCTCTCTATTTTGGGGAACGCCAAAATATTTGGCATTAAGAACTTCATATGAACAGTCATACCCAAGTTCTTCAAGGGTTGCCAGAATCACTTTTAACGTTTTTCCTTTGTCGTGATTCTTTAGACCTCTCACGTTTTCAAGGAACAATACTCTTGGTGGAACACCAGCATTTATTTTCTCTCTCACGATGTTTACGATGTTAAAGAATAGCGTTCCTCTCGTATCATCAAAACCACGCTTTAGGCCTGCGACAGAAAAGGGCTGACAAGGGAATCCTCCACAACAGATGTCAAAATCGGGAATCTCCGAAGGAAGAGCATCGTTGATGTCTTCGTTGAAATAGAGGTATCGCCCCTCTTTATCTTTTGTAAATAGCTTGGGTTCTATATTTTTGTAGTTTGCTTCGTATGATATTCTGGCATTCTTGTCCCATTCACTTGCATAAACGCATTTTCCACCAACGCTATGCATGGCTGTATGAAATCCACCAATACCAGCAAACAAGTCTATGAATGTAAATTTCTTCTTTGACATGAAAAAGCCCTCTCTTCGTTTCGAAAAGGGGGCGTGGAAGAAGATGTGTTTAACCAAGGCTTACGACGGCCCACATCAGACAACAATCTAACTGTCCACGCCCGTATGAGCGCAAACATCCAATTGCTTGTCTAACTGATGTGTTCCCTGAGGTCGTAATTCTGGTTAATCAGTCAACCAATGATGTCAAAATCTCTATATTTCCTTTACTTCATTTCATTTACTCTATTTGGAATCTTTTAAATAGTAAGTCACTACCAATCTCATACACTTTTTCGCCACAAACGTCAAAAGACTCGTCCATCAGTCGATTATAGAGTTCCGCCTGTTCATCATCCATTGTCCTTTCGCCAGTCTTGTAACTGACATAATCCTTGAAATCATCGTCAGGATGAAAATTAATGTCAAGGTCATACACGATGTGGTGGAAGAAGCTTTTCACCTCTTCTGTTGTAGTGATATGTGAGTCTTGAGTGTACTTAGCCATCACATTCAAGAGCTGTTCGCAAACACCCTGTGCGAACTGGGTATACAATTTTGGCTAACTACAAAATAAAAAGCGCGGGTGTTTACATCTGCCTGTTCGTTGTTCATAGCCTTCCACAGCCTTGGTAATTAAACAGACAGAGAAACACCCACGTAAAAGTATATAGTACATCCGTAATGTGTGCATAGAGGGCACAAAGTACCCTCACAGCACACTACGGAGTAGTATATGATACACCCCGTGGGGTCACCCCAGCATTTGTTTTTGAATTACCGTTCGATTGTGGAAGTTTTGAACAACCAAAAACAAAGCGTCAGTAACGCCTTTCAATATGTAGCGCTCTACCCTATGATATTGACTCATTAATTGAGTGCATCATATAGGAAGATGCAATTGCAAAGTTACGATTAAGTAAGAATATCTCAAAATAAAATAGTAACTTTTTTCAGGTCACATGTAAAAACCAGTGCAACCTAATAAACAAAAAAACATTTCAAAATATAAATTCTAAACACGAATCAATAAAACTATATAATAAATTATCCGCAATGTCATATGATCAGACACTGCGGATATATAAAAACAAATTTAATAATTTACACACTTAAATATCAGAACATATATGCTACTGACACCTGATGAGTATTATTCTTAAAATTAAACTCTTTAACGTCAGGTTTCTCACCTGTCTTTCCAAGTGCAATATTATAATTATAACCAATCTGCAGATGCTTTATCAACTTAACTCCAGCACCTACATTCCAATAGAACTGACTACTTTTCAGAGTAAAAGTATTCTTGAATATATCCTTATCACCTACATTGAAAGAGAACTGAGGACCTGTTGTTAAAAAGACACCAGCCATATCGCCCAATCCGATAGTGTACTTCAAATTAATAGGAATATCAACATAATTAAACGTTTCGGTTTCATTCTGAACCTTGGCACCTTTTTGATCATAAAGCAAGGCTGCATCAAAGCCCAATCCCACAATAGGAACAGTGAATTCTACCATAGGACCTACAAAGAAACCAGAACGGTTATCTACATTGAACACATCTTTACTGAAAGAAAGTTTAGACACGTTTGCACCAGCTTTCAAACCAAACTTAACTTGCGCCTGAGAAGGCACACATAATAACATGGTTAATGC
Organism: Bacteroidaceae bacterium; assembly: GCA_024682395.1. Taxonomy (GTDB): domain Bacteria; phylum Bacteroidota; class Bacteroidia; order Bacteroidales; family Bacteroidaceae; genus Colivivens. The sequence goes on along the minus strand of JAIKZH010000057.1, from coordinate 18,054 downwards.
TATTACTACAATTGATAAATAGTTTTTCATACGTTGTTATTAATTTTTCAGTTAATAATTATATTTCATTTATGCTATTCGATATCGGCAAAGGTAATAATTTATTCATAAACAACAATAGTTAATCCTATGTTTTTATTTTATACATGCCGATAAGTATAATTTATATATAGATTTGGTGTACTGCTTTCTATTTTTTGCTGTACTGTATAATTTAAAATTGTGTACTGCTTTTTTAAGGCAATTGCAAGAATAAAGGGATATGAAAAGGCGGAAATTTCGTCCTAAATTATATAAAATTTTTCAGTAAAAAACAAGGAAAAAGGGAAATATTATAACGATATTTACTCCACCACGAATAAGTATTGATTTTCAATTAGTTACAGAACGTAAAAAACTTTTTTTCAAAAAGAATAAAAAAATTGTGGGGAAATGTGGGGAAAATATAAAAAAGTTTTATTACATTTGCAAACGAAAACTAAAACCAAGTAAGGATTGATGCGATTTACAGGCGATTACACAGCAAAGACGGATTCTAAAGGCAGAGTATTTTTACCTGCCCAGATGAGAAAAGTCCTCGAGACAGCCAACTGCAATAGTTTGGTGTTGCGAGTTGACTTATTCCAGTCATGCCTTGTGCTCTACCCTTTGGAATTATGGGAATCAATGCTTGATGAACTTAAGACCAAACTGAACAGATGGAACGGACAGCACCAGCAGGTTCTCCGTCAGTTCCTCGCCGATGCCGACACTATAGAGTTGGACAGCAATGGTCGCATCTTGATAAACAAAAGAAAATTAGAATTCGCACATATCACATCAGACGTAAGATTCCTTGCGGTTGATGACCACATTGAGATATGGGACAAGACCACACTCGAGCAAGTGCTTGAGCAATCAGCTGGTACACTCGGAAAAGATATTGAAGATTTAATGGGAGGGCTTTAAATGAGCGATGCATACCACATTCCAGTATTACTTCAAGAAAGCATCGACGCAATGATGCTTAAGGACAATGGGGTCTATATCGACGTAACTTTTGGAGGTGGTGGACATAGCCGAGAAATTTTAAAAACGTTTACAGAGAAACATCTAAATAGCAGATTATATAGTTTTGACCAGGATGAAGATGCAATTGTGAATGCTGAAATTCTAAATAAAGAATTCAACAAAAATGGCAACAAGCCATTTTGTTTCGTTAGAAGCAATTTCAGATATATAAAAAATTTCATGCTGTATCATGGTGAAGAAGAAGGCGTGGATGCAATACTTGCCGACCTTGGAGTTTCATCGCATCATTTCGACGATGAATCACGAGGTTTTTCTTTTAGATTTCCTGACTCACCATTGGATATGAGAATGAACCAGAAAGCAAGACTTACTGCTGCCGACATTCTTAACACGTATGACCAGCAAAGAATTGCAGACATCTTCTATCTCTACGGAGAATTACGCCAAAGTCGACAGATAGCCTCTGCGATAATTAAAGCAAGATCAACGAGAACACTAAAAACCATCGGAGATCTTATTAACCTTCTTCAACCTTTTTTCCCTAAAGACAGAGAAAAGAAGGAAATGGCCAAAGCATTTCAAGCACTCAGAATAGAAGTGAACCACGAAATGCAAGCTTTGGAAGAAATGCTACGGTCTGCAACTCAACTTCTAAAACCTGATGGACGATTAGTTGTGATTACTTATCACTCACTGGAAGACCGATTGGTGAAGAACATCATGAAGACTGGAAACACTGAGGGAAAAGAACAAAAAGACTTCTTTGGACGTGTGGACACACCATATGTCGTTATCACAAGACGCCCAATTCTTCCGTCAGACGAGGAGCAACAAGTTAATCCTCGTTCCCGAAGTGCTAAATTAAGAGTTGCACAGAAGAAAGGCTAAAAACACTAACTGACCAGAATCAATCTAAAGAACTGGTTTTTAAACTATTATTTGTCTATAATTTTAAGTTTTTATTTATGAACGAGGAAGAACGAGAGTTTCTGCAATCTGAACAGGAATACGAAACAGATAAAGCGGAAGCCATAGAAGCTATTAAGAAATTCGCCGAAGAAGAGGAGACTGAGGATGAAAACGACATGGGCGATATTTCATGGAAGACGATTTTGGGAGGTGACATCCTTCAAAGCAAATTCGTCCTCCATCAAGTTGTTTTCTGTATGTTCGTAGTTCTTCTAATGCTCATTTACACTGCAAACAGATATTCAAGTCAACAAGATGCTCTGTTAATTGATAGTTTGAAGATTCAGCTTCAAGAGCAGCAATACAAAGTATTGACCATCGAAGGAGACTTGCTGAATATCAGCAGACAGTCTAAAATCGAAACCCTACTTAAAAATAACGGTGACTCATTGTTAACAAATCCAGCAGCTCCACCATTTGCAATCAGAAACGAAGAAGAAAACGAGGAATAGGCATAGCTACTGAGAAATGTAAACAAAATCAAAACAAATTGTTTTCATTAATTAATGGATTTGAAAAATTTGAATAAACAATGAAATTCGACAAGAAATATATATCTGGTAAGTTTCCTTTCGTAGTAGGAGTTGCTTTTTGTACTGCAGTAGGAATCATTGGATTTATGATAAAGACAATGGTTGCAGACAAAGAGAAATGGGAGGAAATACGTACAAAAAACTTCGAGAAAGACAGTCTTGAAGTAAAACCTGTACGCGGAAACATCCTCTCTGACGATGGGCAGCTCATGGCCAGCAGTTTACCAGACTACAAGGTTTATATCGATTTCATGTCGGGTTTGTCGCTTGATGCTGTAAAATATAGCCAGTTCTCACACCAAGATTCCATCATCTACAACCAAAAAGACTCTCTTTTCCTCGGTTTAGGTGACTCTTACGCGCGCGAACTGGATTCAATATGTAACGGATTAGAAAAAATCTGTCCGAAGAAAAACGCAAAACAATACAAAGAGCATCTGGCTAAAGGATGGAAAGAGCACAGAAGATACTACGAGATCTGTCAAGGACAACTACTTGACTATATCCAGTTTAACGACTTGCTCAAATTGCCTTTCTTCAAAGAATACAAGAAGCACAAGTATCTTATCGGTTTGAATATCGACGAGAGAAACAACAGAAAGAAACCATTCGGTTCACTCGCACGACGTACACTTGGTGATATGTTCGGTGCAAAAGACTCAGCACGCTCAGGACTTGAATTGGCTTACGACTCAATCCTAAGAGGCGAATCAGGAATAAGTCACCGCAGAAAAGTTCTTAACAAATACATCGATATCATCGACAAAAAACCTGTTAATGGTTCCGATATTGTTTCAACTATCGACATCACAATGCAGGACATTTGCGAGAATGCGCTGAGAGAAGAACTTGCTCTACTCGATGCCGACATGGGGGTTGTTGTTCTTATGGAGGTTAAAACTGGAGACGTAAAGGCCATAGTAAACCTCACACGATATGACGACGGAAACTTCTATGAAGCACGTAATTTTGCCCTGGCTGCACTTATGGAGCCAGGTTCTACGTTCAAAACAGCTTCATTGTTGGTTGCACTCGACGACGGAGTGATTACTCCCGACGACCATGTCAATGGTAACGGAGGAGTTTACAACATGTATGGTTCACTCATGAAAGACCATAACTGGCACAGAGGTGGATATGGCGATATGGATGTGGCACACACACTGATGTATTCATCAAACATCGGAGTTAGCCGACTTATTGACGCACATTACCACAACAAACCAGAGAAATTTGTCGAGGGACTAAAACGCATTGGTATAGGCGAAAAACTAAATCTCCCATTTGTAGGCGCTGCAAATCCTGTGATTAGAATGCCTAAGCCAGACAGAAGCAACTGGTCAAACACTGCATTAGCATGGATGTCAATAGGTTACGAGACTCAGATTCCACCTATTTCCACTTGCACATTCTATAATGCCATTGCCAACGGAGGAAAAATGGTTCAACCAAGATTTGCCAAAGCCATACAACGTAACGGCGAAATCATCGAGGAATTTCCTGTTAATGTAATCCGTGAGAAAATATGCAAGCAACAGTCGCTTGATCAAATAAAAGACATGTTGAGAAGAGTGGTAAGCGAAGGTGTGGGAAAGAAAGTTAAAAGCAACTATTTCACTATTGCTGGTAAAACAGGTACTGCTCAGATTGGTGGAAAAAGCGGTTACAAAGGAGGTGGACACCTTGTTAGTTTCTGTGGCTTCTACCCTTATGAAGATCCTAAATACACATGTATCGTTGCCATTCGTCTTGTATCAGGTGCTGCATCAGGAGGTGGTCAGGCCGGTCCTGTATTCAAAAAGATTGCAGAAAATGTGTATGCAAAAGATGTCACAACAGATCTTTTAAGAGCTAAAGACTCGTTGTCGCAATTTGTTCCTGAAGTACGCAAAGGAGACATCACAGCTGCACGTAGAGTACTTGGAGAGTTGAAAGTTCCAATGCGTGGCGGTTCATACATGGGAAAGGAATACGGAACTCCAGTTATAAACGGCACATCAGTCACTTTCAATATCCATGCATATTCTGACACTCTTGTTCCTGATTTAACAGGATTGGGAGCCAGAGATGCTGTATATATGATTGAGAAAAGAAAGATGAAAGCCCGTATCAAAGGTATGGGTACCGTAAAGAAGCAATCCATTGCCCCTGGAAGTAAAGTTCAAAGAGGAAAGGTTATATTCCTTGAACTCGAATAACTGTATCGTACTAAATTCATTAAGACTAACAAAACAACAAATATATGAAACTGAATTTACTCATAAAAGAATTGAACGCTATTGAGATTATCGGTAATACCGACATAGATATCAAAGGCGTAAACATCGACTCCAGACTTATAGAAGACGGACACATGTTCATTGCTGTAAAAGGAACTCAAGCCGATGGACATACATACATAAAGACTGCGATTGAAAAAGGTGCGAAAGCCATCTTGTGTGAAGTTCTTCCACAAGATATCGACCCTAATGTAACATATATCAAGATAGAGAATACAGAAAGTAATGTTGGACAAGTTGCAACTACTTTCTACGGCAATCCATCACAGAAACTACACCTTGTGGGAGTTACTGGTACTAATGGTAAGACAACCATTGCCACTACATTATATAATCTGTTCAGACAAATGGGACATCATGCAGGTTTATTATCAACCGTAGTAAACTGCATAGATGGCAAAGACATACATACAGAGCACACTACTCCAGATCCAATCACACTGAACTGCTTGCTCAAACAAATGGCAGATGCTGGTTGTGAATATGTTTTCATGGAGGTTAGTTCGCACTCAATAGTACAGAACAGAATCGGTGGATTGCAATTTGCTGGTGGTTTATTCACCAACATAACACGTGATCACCTTGATTACCACAAGACATTCGAGAACTACTTGAAAGCTAAAAAGCAGTTCTTTGATCAATTGCCTGCCGATGCTTTTGCCATTACCAATATCGACGACAAGAACGGTATGGTTATGGTACAAAACACAAAAGCTGAGGTTAAGACCTATTCTATGCTCAAGACTGCTGACTTCAAGGCAAAACTCATTGAATGTCATTTCGAAGGCATGTATCTGAATATCAACGGAGAAGATGTCGGAGTGCAGTTTATTGGTAAATTCAACGTATCTAACTTACTTGCCGTTTATGGTGCTGCCGTAATGCTCGGAAAACCAGCACATGACGTATTAGTGGCACTAAGTATGATGAAGCCTGTAAGCGGACGTTTTGAATCAATGCGTTCACCATCAGGATATACTGCTATTGTGGATTATGCACACACTCCAGATGCACTCGAGAATGTGCTTAATGCAATACATGAGGTTCTCAACAACAAAGAAGGACAGATCATAACTGTTTGTGGTGCAGGAGGAAACCGTGATAAAGGAAAGCGTCCTCTTATGGCACGCGAAGCAGTAAGACAAAGCGACAAGGTGATTATAACAAGTGATAATCCACGATTTGAAGAGCCACAAGACATCATCAACGATATGATGGCTGGACTTGACGATCAACAGAAACGTAAGGTCATCACAATTGTTGACCGTCGTGAGGCTATACGCACAGCATGTATGTTAGCACAAAAAGGCGATGTTATATTAATTGCAGGAAAGGGTCACGAGGACTATCAGGATGTAAAAGGTGTTAAGCACCATTTTGATGACAAGGAAGAAGTGGCAAAGTGTTTCTGACCCAACTTTTTAATATTAAAGAACAAGTAATTCTTATAAAAAAGAAGACATAAGACTCAATAAAGATTTAACAATATAATAAAGAATAGATATAATAGCTATGTTATATTATTTAACAAAATATTTAAACGAGTTAAACATACCAGGAGCTGGAATGTTCGGTTATATCTCATTCCGTTCGATACTGGCACTCATGTTATCGCTCATCATCATGATGGTCGCAGGAAAGAAGTTCATCACTTACATGAAGCGTAAGCGTCATATAGAGAAAGCGAGAGATGCAGAGATTGACCCATACGGAGTTCAGAAGAAGGACACTCCATCCATGGGGGGTGTTATCATTGTGGCTGCAGTGGTCATACCTGTATTATTATTAGGAAGACTCGACAATATTTATACGATCCTTCTCTTAATCACTATCTTATGGTTCGGACTTCTTGGATTCCTCGATGACTTCATAAAATTAAGAGGTAACAAAGATGGTCTAAAACCAAGATATAAGATTATAGGACAATTACTTTTAGGAACCGTTGTTGGAGTTGCCCTATGGCTCAGTCCACAAGCAGTTGTAAGAGAAAACGTTGAACAAATAAAAGGTAGCACAACAGTTGTATATCATAAGAGTGAGGCTCGAAAATCAACGGTAACAACCGTACCATTCATAAAAAACAACAACCTTGACTATTATGAAGCATTCAGCTGGATTAAAAATGGTAAGACCCAACGCGCATGCGGTTGGATTCTGTTCATTTTGGTTACCACATTCGTCATCACAGCTGTATCCAACGGAGCAAACCTAAACGACGGTATGGACGGCATGTGTGCAGGTAATTCGGCAATTATCGGAGTCGCCTTGGGAATACTTGCCTACGTGTCAAGTAACATACACTATTCAAGTTATTTGAATGTGATGTATATACCTGGAACGGAAGAGGTTGTAGTGTATCTGTTCGCATTTATCGGTGCCCTCATCGGGTTCTTATGGTATAACACATATCCAGCCAAGATATTCATGGGCGACACAGGAAGCCTTTCTATCGGAGGAGTTATTGCCGTTACAGCCGTAATCATACACAAAGAATTACTTGTACCAATCCTCTGCGGAATTTTCCTTATCGAAAGTCTGTCGGTTATGATACAAGTGTGGTACGCAAAGAAAGGAAACAAAAAAGGCATTAAATGTCGCGTATTCAAACGTACACCAATCCACGACCATTTCCGTGTATTAAGAAGCCAACTGATACCAGATGCCAAATATCTGATTAAGTGGCCAACAACCGTTCTTCATGAGAACATGATTACAATACGCTTCTGGATCATAACGATATTCCTTGCCGCAGCAACAATCATCACGTTGAAGATCCGATAATTCTAAAATAGTAAAATCAATCAGTCTATAATATATAAAAAAATAGTGAGGTAAATGAAACGAATAGTAATATTAGGAGCCGCAGAAAGTGGTGCAGGAGCAGCAGTTCTTGCTAAAACAAAAGGATTCGATGTATTCGTATCCGATATGTCATCAATTAAAAGCAAATACAAGAGTTTACTTGATGAGTATCAGATTCCATGGGAAGAAAATCAGCACACAATAGAGAAAATTCTCAATGCTGATGAAATTATAAAAAGCCCAGGGATACCTGACAAAGCTCCTATTATACAGAAATTAAGAGAACAGAACACTCCTATTATCTCAGAAATAGAATTTGCAGGAAGATATACCAATGCCAAAATGATTTGCATTACTGGTTCCAACGGTAAAACTACAACCACATCACTCATTTACCACATCTTAAAGAATGCAGGATGTAATGTAGGTCTTGCCGGAAATATTGGTAATAGTTTGGCATTACAAGTTGCAACTAAGGACTTTGACACTTATGTTATCGAACTTAGTAGTTTCCAGTTAGACAACATGTATGACTTCAAAGCAGATATCGCCATCTTAATGAATATCACACCTGACCATCTTGACCGTTACGATTTCAAGATGCAGAACTATGTGGATTCTAAGATGAGAATTATCAGAAATCAGACTGAAAACGATGCATTCATCTTTTGGAACGACGACCCTATCGTCACAAAAGAATTAAAGAAATATGACATAAAGGCCAAACTCTTACCTTTCTCAGAATTCAAGGGGAACGGAGCTGTAGCTTATGCCGACAATGGAGAATATATAATTGAGACTCCTAAGTCTTTCAGCATGAAACAAGACAACCTTGCAATTAAAGGAAAACATAACTTGTATAACTCACTTGCTGCTGGAATCGCTGCTCTTGCTGCCGGAATAAGCAATGAAGAAGTTGAGAAAGGACTCACCACTTTTGCTGGTGTTGAACACCGACTTGAGAAGGCGGGAACAGTAAATGGAGTGGAATTTATCAATGACTCAAAAGCAACCAACGTAAACGCATGTTGGTATGCAATGGAAAGTATGACTAAACCTACAGTTCTTATCTTAGGAGGTATCGACAAAGGTAATGACTATAGCGAAATATATGACCTTGTTCGTGAGAAATGTATCGGACTGGTATTCCTTGGAGTTTACAACAAGAAATTACACGAAAACTTCGATGGATTCGGTATTCCTATTGTTGACGTACAAAGCATGAAAGACTGCGTAAAAGAATGCTACAAGATGGCAAAAGAAGGCAGTGCAGTGCTTCTCAGTCCTTGTTGCGCCAGCTTTGACCTCTTCAAAAACATGGAAGACAGAGGTGAACAATTCAAGCAATACATCAAGGAACTATAAGGAATAGCAGCCAAGACTCTGATGTTGGAAGACTCAAGCAATTTTGCTCTCTTTAGTTATGAACTTGAATAATTAGACTTAATAACCTTTAAACTCTACAGACTAATATGCTGAAGACAATTAGCAATAACCTTTTCAAAGGAGATAAAGTCGTATGGATGATATTCTTCTTTCTGTGCATGATTTCATTAGTTGAGATCTATAGTGCATCAAGTTCTTTAACATATCAACAAGGTAATCACTGGGATCCAATGTTTAAACAAGCAGGATTCTTGATTGTGGGTTTTATCTTAATATTGATTATCACACGCATACCTTGCAAGTATTTCAAACTGGTACCATTCATAGCATATCCAGTAGCCATCCTTCTGCTGTTATACGTATTGATATTCGGAGGCAGCATCAACGGAGGTAGCAGATGGATTGAACTGGGAACATTCTCATTTCAGCCATCAGAGATTGCTAAAGGTGCTTTGATTATGTCGCTGGCAGCAGTATTGTCAATGACACAAAACAAAGAGCAAGTAACCACACGTAAGGGTACAAAACAAATAGTTACAGCCACGAAGGGAGGACATGCGCTACCATTCAAGATATGTAGCATCCTTACCATTATCATATGTGCGCTTATAGTAACAGAAAACTTCTCTACAGCAGCCATTCTGTTCACTGTAGCACTCATAATGATGTTTATAGGCAACATCCCTATCGACCTCATGATAAAGGGTGTGCTGGCTATCGGAGTAGCCGTTGCGGTAAGTCTTTCATTACTCTTAATAACCCCCGACTCTATACTCTCAAAAGTAGGAGGTCGTCCGTTAACATGGAAACACCGTATAGAGAACAAACTCAATATCGGTGAGGAAAGTAACAAAAACAAAAAATATAGCATTGAAGACAACTGGCAGGTTGATAACGCAAATATAGCAATTGCCAACTCAAACATAATAGGATTAGGTCCAGGTAACTCAATACAGAGAGACTTCCTTTCACATGCTGAATCAGACTTCATCTATTCAATCATTATCGAGGAATTAGGTATTGGTGGTGGAATCTTTGTGATATTCCTTTACTTAATCCTACTTATCCGAGCGAGCAAGATTGCCCAGAAATGCGATAGATTCTTCCCTGCGTTTTTAGTCATGGGAATAACCACGATCATGGTGCTACAAGCCATGATAAATATGGGAGTTGCCGTAGGTCTTTTCCCTGTAACCGGTCAGCCACTTCCTCTTATCAGTAAGGGAGGTACATCAATACTCATCACATGTTGTTATTTCGGTATAATCCTCAGCATTAGTCGCTATGCAGAAAAAGTAAGCGAGACCAAGGAAGAACCAGCCGAAGCAATAAGCAACGGAGAAACAAATGAGTATTACAGTACAACAGGAATGGATTGAGAATTTCGAAGGATGTCATGCTATAAAAAATGCAGAACATTCGACAAAGAAAAAAGACAAACAACTTGCAAGATATCAATAAATATTGTAAATTTGCACAAATATGGAACAAATCAGAATCATAATAAGCGGTGGTGGAACAGGAGGGCATATATTCCCTGCTATTTCAATTGCGAATGCCATCAAGGAATTACACCCTGATGCTAACATCTTATTTGTAGGAGCAGAAGGAAGAATGGAAATGCAACGTGTGCCCGATGCAGGTTACCCTATAAAAGGGCTCCCTATCGCTGGCTTCAACAGAAAAAATCCTTTTGCAAACATAAAGGTACTTTTCAAGATTCTGAAAAGCCAACGTATGGCTAAACAAATAATACGTTCTTTCAAACCACATGCAGTTGTGGGAGTTGGAGGATACGCAAGCGGTCCTACACTGAAGATGGCAGCAAAGATGGGCATTCCAACCTTGATTCAAGAGCAAAACTCTTATGCGGGAGTTACAAACAAACTCTTAGCTAAGACTGCAAAAAGAATCTGTGTGGCATACGAAGGAATGGAAAGATTCTTCCCAAAAGAAAAGATACTGATGACAGGTAATCCTGTACGCCAGTCATTACTACAAAACTCAATCACACACGATTCTGCAATCAAGTCATTCGGTCTCGACCCACAACGTCCAACAATACTTATGATTGGAGGTAGTTTAGGAGCAAGAACTCTTAACGAAAGTGTGTTGAGCCATTTGGATGAAATACGCAACAGCGAAATTCAATTCATCTGGCAAACCGGTAAATATTACAGCAAACAAATCCAAGAGGTGTTGTCTGCAAACGAAGCCGTACCAAACATGATAGTTACCGACTTCATAAAGAATATGGACGAAGCATATGCAGCTGCAGATCTCGTTATATCACGTGCAGGAGCAAGTAGCATCAGTGAATTATGTTTGTTAGGCAAACCTTGCATATTGGTACCTTCACCAAATGTAGCAGAAGACCACCAAACAAAAAATGCGATGGCGTTGTCAACCAAAGAGGCTGCATTGTTCGTTCGCGATATCGATGCTAAGGACACATTGATTAATCTCGCCATTGAGACAGTCAACAACGAATGCAAACTATCATCACTTAGTCATAACATTAAGAAATTGGCATTGCCAGATTCTGCAAATATTATAGCTAAAGAGGTGATAAAACTTGCTGGATTCTAAAAACTAAATAAACGGAGGCATAAACTGTGATTACAGCAAATGCCATAAAATACAACATGATGCTTACTTAAAACATCATGAACTAAAAATCAAAGAACGTGGACAATAAATTAAAATCAGTATATTTCTTAGGTGCAGGAGGCATAGGTATGAGTGCCATTCTGCGCTATTTCCTGCAAAAAGGATATAATGTCGGTGGATACGACAAGACACCATCTGAGCTTACATCAAAACTTATTGAAGAAGGAGCTCTGATACATTTCGAGGACGATGTGAATTTGATTCAAGACTGCTTCAAGGACCCTCAAACCACATTAATCGTTTATACACCGGCAATCCCTACTGATTTATCAGAATTCAAATATTTTCAGGATAATAAATTCGACATTCAGAAACGTGCACAAGTATTGGGATTATTAACCAACCAACTCAAAGGATTATGCGTGGCTGGAACTCACGGAAAAACCACCACATCCACTATGGCTGCACATCTGATGCATCAATCAAAATTTGATTGTAATGCCTTTCTTGGAGGTATATCAAAGAACTACGGAACAAACTATATCTTATCTGAGTCAAGTGAGTTTGTGGTTATAGAAGCCGACGAATTCGATCGTTCATTCCATCATCTTCGTCCATACATGAGCGTTATCACTTCTACCGACCCTGACCACCTTGATATCTACGGAACTAAAGAAGCATATCTTGAATCATTCCGACACTATACCACATTGATTAAACCAGGTGGTGCTCTTATCATACATAAAGGTCTTGAGATGAAAGCCGATGTACAAGAAGGAGTAAGAGTGTATGAATACTCACGTGAAGAGGGTGATTTCCACGCCGAAAACATAAGAATCGGAAATGGCGAGATTGTCTTCGACTTCGTAACGCCAGAATCAAAGATATGTGACATACAACTTGGAGTGCCTGTAAGTATCAATATTGACAATGGTATTGCTGCAATGGCAATTGCATGGCTCAATGGTGTGGATGACGAATGTATAAAGGCAGGTATGAAATCATTTGCCGGAGTTGACCGCCGTTTCGACTTCAAGGTAAAGAATGAAAAGATAGCATATCTCAGTGACTATGCACACCATCCAAAAGAAATAGAACAAAGTGTAAGAAGTATTCGTGACATCTACAAGGACAAGAAAATAGCAGCTATTTTCCAACCTCACCTATACACTCGCACTCGTGATTTCTATAAGGAATTCGCACAAAGCCTGTCGTTGTTAGACGAGGTGGCTCTATGCGATATATACCCTGCAAGAGAATTGCCTATAGAAGGTGTCACAAGTAAACTGATTTACGATAATCTTCGTCCGGGCATAAACAAAAAACTCATAAATAAGAGTCAGATTCTCGACTATGTGGAACATGGAGATTTCGATGTGTTGATTACACTTGGTGCCGGCGACATAGAAAACTTTGTACCACAAATTACAGAGATCTTAAAGAAAAGATAATATACAATTATGAAATTTAGCAAAAGCATACAGTTATCGTTGGTTGCAGTACTCTTTTTGGGTATTGTTGCCTATATAGTGTATGCCATGGCAGCCATGTCGGATGGCGACAAGGAAGAGAAATGCAAAGACCTTGTCCTAAATATTGAAGATGCCGAGAATGCTGATTTCATAAATCGTGAAAGCGTAGAGAAACTGCTTCACAATAATAACATCTACATAAAAGGAGAGTTATTAAAGGACATTAATGTCCGCAGAATAGAACAAGTACTCAAACAAGATCAATTTATTGATAATGTTCAATGCTATAAGACAGCTAACGGAAAGGTAACAATAAATATACATCAACGTACCCCTGTATTATATATCCTACCCGACAATCAAGACGGATACTATATTGATGCAAATGGGGAGATTATCAGAAATACCGATTATCCGATAAACCTGCCAGTTGCAACAGGATGTATCAGTCAGAAATATGCATCCAGTTGTCTTGCGTTGTTAGGTTCGTATCTCGCTGAAAATCCGTTCTGGAACAACCAGATTGAACAAATATATGTAAGTATCAACCACGAGAAAAGATACTCCATCGATCTTGTGCCACGTGTGGGACAACAAAAGATACATCTGGGTTCTATTAATAATTTCCAGAAGAAACTTGAACGCCTTAGTATCTTCTACAAAAAGGCGATTACTTCCATCGGATGGAACAAATACTCATCCATAAACCTTGAGTACGACAATCAAATTATCTGTAAAAAATCAAATTAACAGTCCAAATATATGAACGAGAATAATAAAGAAGTTATAATAGTAGCTATCGAACTTGGCTCATCCAGAATTGCAGGTATTGCCGGCAAAATGAAGGATGGTACTATGCAAATTATTGCGTACGCCGAAGAAAAGACAACAGACTGCGTAAAACGTGGTATAGTCTATAACATTGAAAAGACTACACAAAGCATACGCAATGTCATTTCTAAAATCGAATCTACACTAAAGATGAACGTATCATGCGTTTACATTGGACTTGGAGGTCAGTCTGTACGCTCCATCAACACCGTTGTACGACGCAATATGATAACTCCGACATATATTAACCAATCTCATATCGACTCCATCACAGATGAAAGTCATGAGATTTCTTTCGACGACTGTGAACTTATTGCATACTTCACACAGGATTTCGTTGTAGATACTAATGCGGCTGTTACCGACCCTGTTGGTATTATGGGAACAAACATAGAAGGTAAGTTCCTTAATATAATTGCCAACCGACGACTCAAACTCAATGTCAACACTACATTCGAAAATGTAGGTATTGATATTGCTGATTACAAACTCACTGCATTCGAAATGGCAAACAGTATCTTGAGCGACACAGAAAAACGTTCAGGATGTGCTATGATTGATTTTGGAGCTGGTACAACTACTATAGTCTTACTGAAAAGCAATATAGTAAGACAAATTGTGACTATACCTCTCGGTACAAACAACATAATACAAGACTTATGTGCCGAACAAATGCAAGAGAGCGAAGCCGAAGAACTTCTTGAAAAATATGGCAACGCTATAATCGAAGATGCCGACTACGACGGAGATAATCCTGAAATCTATACAACCATTGATGGTCTGGAGATTTCAGCACCAAATATCCGACATATCATTTATGCACGATTTAATGAAATCATGCAAAACGTGAAAGCACAATTTGGTAAGACTGATTTCTCTGAACAACTAATCGGTGGTGTGGTTCTTGCTGGTGGAGGTGCTAACATGAAGAATATAGACAAAGCATGTATAAAAGCTTTGAATGTTGATAAGGTACGTATTGCCAAGAAGGTCATCACTCCTATTGTTAAAAACAGCACACTGACTAATCTTAACATAGAGAGTCCTGCCAATACTGCCATCATCTCACTCTTGCTGTCAGGAAGCGAGAACTGCGTTGGAGACGATGCATATAAAGATCCAGACATCTTCGGTATTCAAGACCGCGAGAAACAGATTGAAGCAAACAAAGCAGCAGCTGCCGAGAATCAAAAAGAAGAAGATACTGCAGTATCAAACATTGAAGATAGAAAGAATTATCTGAGAGAATTGATAATCAAGATGCAGCATTGTCAGAAAGACATT
Organism: Bacteroidaceae bacterium; assembly: GCA_024682395.1. Classification (GTDB taxonomy): domain Bacteria; phylum Bacteroidota; class Bacteroidia; order Bacteroidales; family Bacteroidaceae; genus Colivivens. The sequence goes on along the minus strand of JAIKZH010000057.1, from coordinate 2,877 downwards.
GAGGAAGATCCAACAATAAAAAGACATTGGAACACTGCTAAAGATCTTATCGCTAATAGTGATGAGGTATTAAGCGAAGACGATTTCCAGAAAAACATGCTTATATTATCTGGAAAAGACAAGTACAGACAGGTTATACGTGAAGCTGAGGATCTTATCTCAAAACTTGAGGCTACACGCTTGCAACTTCAAGAACTCTCTGCCGATGCAGAAAAGAAGAACAGTCTGTTCGGCAAAATATCAGGGTTCTTCAACGACCTTCTTAATAATGAATAAAAGTACTAATCTTCATACAAAAATATTTTAATATGCTAAACGTAGAAGATATTTGCACATTCGCCTCTGTAAAAACCAACATTATCAAGGTTATCGGTGTTGGTGGTGGTGGTTGTAACGCTGTAAACAGTATGTATAACAAAGGAATCCACGATGTTGCATTTGTTGTTTGCAACACCGACGGAAAAGCCCTTGGTGATTCCCAAGTTCCTAATAAATTACAATTAGGAAAAGACGGACTTGGTGCTGGGAACAAGCCAGAAGCAGGTAAACAAGCTGCCGAGGAATCTATCAACGAAATAAAATCCATGCTTAACGATGGTACTAAGATGGTATTCATCACAGCCGGCATGGGAGGAGGAACCGGTACTGGTGCAGCCCCTGTAATAGCAAAAGTTGCAAAAGAATTAGATATACTTACTGTCGGTATCGTTACTATCCCATTCAGATGGGAGGGTAACAAGAAAATCGACCAAGCCCTTGACGGTGTAGAAGAGATGAGCAAGAATGTTGATGCCCTACTCGTCATAAACAACGAACGTCTTCGCGAAATCTATCCAGAACTATCTGTAATGAATGCGTTCGCTAAGGCAGATGACACATTATGCAATGCGGCACGAAGTATCGCTGAAATCATAACAATGCATGGTATAATCAACCTCGACTTTAAGGACGTAAAAACCGTTCTTACAAATGGTGGTGTTGCTATCATGAGTAGTGGTTACGGTAGTGGAGATTACCGTATCACAAAAGCAATTGAAGATGCTCTGCATTCTCCTTTACTCAACAACAATGATGTTTACAACTCAAAGAAGTTGCTTCTTCACATCTCATTCTGCGGAGACGAAAACAAAGAGTCACAAAGTCTCATGATGGAAGAAATGAACGAAATCCATGAATTCATGGATAAGATGAAAACAAGCGACATCGTTGAAACTAAATGGGGACTTAGTATCGACCCTAGTCTTGGAGACAAGGTTAAGGTTACAATTCTTGCTACAGGATTCGGGGTTCAGGATATCAACTCCGAGGATATGGATGCAAGAATCAAGAAACAGACTGAAGAAGAACGCCAACGTCAGGTAGAACTCTCTGCTAAAGAAATAGAAAACGAAAGACGACGCATCAAGATATATGGAAACGAAGGTGATGGAGGACTTAAACACCGTCCAACCTTTGCTTACATATTCAAGGATGAGGATTTAGACAACGACGATGTAATCAGTATGGTTGAGTCATCACCTACATACCGCCGCAGACGTGACGACATACGCCTTATTGATGAACGTTCATTTGCTGTACATCAACAATCCTCACCATTTGCATTCTAAATAAAACATCATATAAAAATAAGGTGTATCTCAGAGTCGTAATCGACCATGTAGATACACCTTTTTTAGTTGTTATTGATTCTAACTGTCAAGTAACCTAAAAAGCATTTCCTATTGTTCCAAATTAGATTCTGCGGAACTGCTATTTCTTTTTTCTAGGACGTCTTGGCCATAGACGGCTAATAAAATGATCCTTGGACATTGCATATAAGCCCTGTGATGTTCCATTAATTGAAACATCATATCCTGTATTATCTCTCACTGATAAGGTTGACGCAGAGATACTCGATGTAGCACTTTCTACATTACCATTTGAATAGACTGAACATTGTGCATTTGCATTATTTGCTACAAAAGCAAAAACTGCAAGAATTGAAAGAACTTTTTTCATTTGCCTGTAACATGTAGATTTAAAAATATTATATATTATTCGTTTTAGTATTATTTCTTATACACTTTCTGTCCATCTTTGATATACAATCCTTGTGATGGCTCTGACGATAGTTTTCGACCCTGAAGGTCAAACATTTTGCCTTCTGATTGTGAAGATATTCTAACGTTGTTTATGACAGTAGAATACACATCATCCCCTACATGGACTTTATATTTACCACTCGTAGGAGCTGGAAGTCCCTTGAAAGTAGCAACATCTTTTAAAAGTGTTGAAGTTCCTCCGTCAACCAGTGGATCTAAATTTACCCAATACACCCTGTAAATATCATCTCCATCTCGATAAAAACATGAGTAATCACGATGAGGCCACGACCTTTGAATACATTCAAACACGACCTGCCCGTTTTCAAAATAACAATTAGTGCGTACATCTGTTTCTTTTGCATCGGGATTATGATGTCCGTCCATCCAACCAGAATCATGGGCATAAATCGGATCGGCATTGATTTCACGTGCAAGATATTCCCCAAAATCATACTCCATCCATAATGTATGAGAATATTTCACATTATCAAGACTGTTAATCATGAAATGATTGGTAAACGATCCGAAATCCTCAAGCCATTGGTCTGTAAGTGTGCCATCAAGCGATTTAACTGTCAAAAGTTTCTTTGAAACACTCTCGCCTAATCCGCAATGTGAAATATTTACAAGAGTATCCTTAGCTGATTCAACGACCCATTCCATTCCGTTAAAAGTAGTGAAATGGTCGCCTACATCAAGACAGAAATCAAAGGCAAGTGTTTCTTCATGATTCTCATAATCATATATATATATTCTTCTATCTGTAAGTTTGTATCCGTATGGCAATTGAATA
>JAIKZH010000054.1 GCA_024682395.1 Bacteroidaceae bacterium | reverse complement strand
GCCCTAACTTTTGATGGTAGAAGTCATCAATCTTGCCCGTATATACCAACGTGTCAGCCATCTCTCTCCAAGTTCTGTACATTCCGTCAAAGAAATCTATGCCAGTCCGTGTTTCCACACCCTCCAGCAGTCCGTCTATCAGTTTGTTGTACCCACCTATGGGCACACCTTGATAGGTGTCGTTGAAGTAGTTGTTGTCGAAAGTGTACCGCACAGGCAGTCTCCGTATGATGAACGGTGGCAACTCCGTACATGGTCTGCCCCATTGCTTCTCCGTATATCCTTTTATCAGCGCTTCATAGATATCACGCCCCACCAGACTAATGGCTTGTTCCTCCAGATTCTTTATCTGTCCAATCTCTTTTCGTTGTTCCTCAATCTTGCATATTGCCTCATCAGGAGTCCTCACTTTCCACATCTGGTAGAACGTATTCATGTTGAACGGCAGATTATACAGCTTTCCCTTATAGTTAGCCACCGTCATCAGCGTGAAGCGGTTGAACTCCACAAACCGATGGACGAACTCCCACACCCTCTTGTTGGAAGTGTGGAAGATATGAGGGCCATACCTATGCACATTGACACCCTCCACCTTCTCACAGTACACATTTCCACCCAGATGCGGACGCTTGTCTATCACCAGACAACGCTTTCCGCTATCGGTCGCAAGTCGTGCGAATGTCACCCCATACAATCCTGAGCCGACAATCAGATAATCATAGTTCTTCATGCTCATTACGTATTTTACCATAAAGGTTTCAAATCACTTACAATATCAATATATAAGGATTACAGATTACAATTTGTCATATAGTATTCTCATTCCGCAAAAACCATTTAAACAACAATGTTGCATTATAAAAGATTTGTTTTTATTCTTAACTAATGAGGCATTTTGGACTATTCTGTTGTATTTTTGTTTGTTAACATCGAATAAAAGATCACCTTCTTCTTCATTGATTAGTTTGGCTAATAAGAATGCGCCAGAAACTCCATGAATAAAATCTAATTGGTTGTTAGACATTTCATCTCGTATAATTACATCAATGGATGTATGTTGTTTCAATATCGTTTTATAATCTGTCCATTCGTATGGTAGTTCTTCTATTGTTCTTAATGCTCTTACAATAATATATAAAACGGATAGTCTATTGATATGTAATGTGGGAATTCTTAATGAATAAGCTATTTCTACAAAAAGATGTTTTATCCGATTTTTGTATATCCCAAGGGAGTACAAGTTGATTAATGAGTGCATAAATAGCGAAAAACTGTTTATGATATTAAAGGGAAGAATTTCCACATGTTGAGCCTTCATGGCAACAGGGTATAATGTTTCTAGAGATTTTTTAATTAACTGTTCTAAATACATACGTTTATTATGTGACTTAATAGAATATTTTATTCTTAAGGTCATATAAAATAAAATTTCAAAACAGTGATAATTTAATTCTTCGCTACTATTAGATAGCTTTTGAATACTATTCATTTTCTTTATTAAGCACTCATCTAATTCATTTAGCAAATACTCACTCTCTTTCTTTTCGATGTAAGAAGAGATAAAAAGCATTGAAGCGCCTATTCCCAGTAAGCCCGAGCCCAAACTCATGTCTTTAATCGAAGAAGATGTTTCGACAACATCATTAATTACTTTCCTATATATACATTTGTATTTATCGTCAAATTGACTCATAATTGCAAAATATACGGCCAATCCTGCTTTACCATGAAATAGTCCATTGCTTGATGGCATCACATCATTGCAAAGATATTCTTCAACTATATCTATAATATCCATTATATTTATTTTCAAAAATTATTTTGTGTTAATTCTTTATGACTCGTAGGTCATCTGACGAGCTAAACTCATCCATAATAGTAAGGTGCTGACAGATAACTTGCTGAGTTTTTGAACGTATTGCACCATTGATATCCCTTGGATGCCATAGATGATAGGCATATCCTTCTGACCTAAAAATCTTGAATTGCATTACTTTCCATCGAATAAACCGATCGCCATCTTCTGGTCCCCATCCATAAAAAGACTCATTTTCTCCTCCGATACTTTCATAAGCCTTTTTATTTACGAAGAATGCCCCCCCAACAAAATTTTCTCCATACAAGGGATTCATGTATGACGCATTGTGTTGTAAAACTTTTAAATTGTGAATTTTCATATAACATGCACGAAGTTCTCGGGAAACGCTAAAACATATACTTTTATAAGGGTACGCAGCATCATATCCTCGTTGCAATGCATTTATACATTCTTCCACCTGTTGACGTGGCACTATAATGTCAGAATCCCATACTGCAACATATGGTGTTGAACTATCTCGCATCATTTGATTTATATATTTTGTTCTGTGAAAAATCACATCGTCATCATAGATGAACTTATATAATATTTTCTTCGTACGTGGCAAGAGCTTACTAACTATCCCGTTGTTGTTATAGTCAGCTTCATATATAAAGATGTACAAGTCTAATTTTATAAGGTACTTTATGACACACAGGAGATTCTCTAATCGTTCTACAGAATCAACTCTTAATGGTATCAAGACCGTTGTCAATGTATTATTCATTTTTATATGGCGTTACAGTATATCCCAAGTCTTTCAATCTTTGCAGAATGCCTTTATCATGTTTAGTTGGTATAAGATGGGCCATACCAACAGCAATAAATGTACTTTGCTTTTGTATGGACGAAACTATCTG
>JAIKZH010000044.1 GCA_024682395.1 Bacteroidaceae bacterium | reverse complement strand
CCTGCATATAAATCACAATTTCTTAAGCAAAGTATTGATAGTGTCTTATCTCAAACTATTGATGACTTTGAATTGATAATTGTTAATGACGCATCACCATACGATTTAAATTCGATAATAGCTCAATACAACGACTGTCGTATTAGATATTATGTGAATGATGAAAATATTGGTGCAATAGATGTTGTTGATAATTGGAATAAATGCTTAGAATATGCAAAGGGGGATTATATTATATGTATGGGCGATGATGATATGCTTGCTCCTGATTGTTTGGAAGAGTATGATAAGTTGATAGATAAATATCCTAATTTGGATATTTATCATGCTCGTACAATGATGATTAATGAGAACTCGGATTTTTGTAATCTACAAGAGATGCGTCCTGAATGGGAATCCGTTTATTCTATGATTTGGCATAGAACTTTTAAGCAAAGAGTTCAATTTATTGGGGATTATTTATTTAGAACTGAGGCATTAATTAATAATGGTGGTTTTTATAAACTTCCCCTTGCATGGGAATCAGATTGTATTACTTCATATATAGCTGCTAACCGAAAAGGTATTGCAAATTCTCAAAATATAATGTTTATATATAGACAGAATAATCAAACAATAACAAATAGTGGTAATGAAAAACTTAAAATGATTGCGACCAAAGATTATCAACAATGGATGAATCATTTTTTAAGTAATGTACCAAATGATGATTTGGATAAAAAATATAGAAAATTATTATTAGAGGGCTTTAATGCAAGAATTGTTCATAATGAAATATATATGATTGCTGGATCTTTGTCAAAATCATTTTTTTCAAACATATTATATTGGACAATGCATTATAGGGATTATGGCTTGTCTATTACAAAATTTTTATTTTCATTAGCCTTGTCAATTGCTTTAAAGATTCGTAGATGGCATAAATGTATTTTATAAATTATATCTTATGAAAATAGTATTAATTACCCCAATAACTCCATATAAGGAAAATCTACGTGGAACATCTGGAATACAATATCACTTGTTAATTGAGCGTAATAAAAAAGAGAATGCAGAATGTTTTAATAAAGTTTCTTTGGATGAAATAGATGTAATAATATATACTTTCAATAATAATCGATTAAACAAACAACAGATTGAAGAAGTTGAGAAGGAGTTAAATGTTAAGATTAAGGTTATAAAGCAATCTAAGTGTATTGATATTATTCTTAAATTACATCTTTTAATTGTAAGAGTATTTTTGCGCTATCCGATCTTCTATTATATGAAGTTAAAACAAGTATATGTAGATGAGATAAAGTCAATGAATCCAGATGGAATTTGGGTGTATGGGCAGGATCAATCACGCATTTCCCAACAGTTTAAAAAGTATAAACGTATTCATACTTTGCCAGATAGTGAGGCATTATATTATTATAGAATGCTAGGAAGAAGGTTTGTATTTACAAATTGGAAAACATATATTCGCCAAGTAATAATGTATCCCAAATATATACGTATGGAAAATGAATATCCTTATGATAAAAATATTTCATATCATGTAGTAGGTGAGGAGGACGCAGAGTTCCTGCGCAATAATAATACATCAATACAAGTTTTTTTTATTCGTCATCCTCATTATGAAGTGTCATCCTTTAAACATATTTCTCTGTTTTATGAACAAAGGATTAAAATTCTTATTGCAGGACGTAATGATTTATATATGCATCAAAGTGCAGAAGAACTGGTTCAATGTCTTATAAGTAATAGCAGTTTGATAAAAGATGATTATATTTTTACTTTTTTAGGTAAAGGCTGGGAAGAACATGTAAAAACATTAAGGATGGCTGGATATGAAATCAATCATATAACATTTGCTCCAGATTATATTGAAGAAATATGTAAACATGATATTCAGATAACACCGATTACTATTGGTACAGGTACTAAAGGTAAGGTGCTTGATGCATTAGCTAATGGTCTGTTAGTGATAGGCACACAATATGCATTGGAGAATATTGCAGTTAAAAATGGAGTGTCATGTATTGAATATAATAATCCTCAAGAGGTAATAAATATACTTAATGATATACCTAATAATCGTCATAAATATGAGATGATGGCAGAAGAGGGACGTAAATGTGTTTTGACATATCATAATAGAGCAAAAGTTAGTCATGAACTATTCTCCTTATTCTGTGAATAAATAGCATCAGTGGTTGTAGATAGTTTCTATATGTATTCTCTTAGATACTAATTCTCAATTGCAACTTTGTTGCCTGATTATCAATCGTGGTACACCGACACTTGTTGCGCAGCAATATCCTTAGAAGTCAAGAATCAAGTTGAAGGTTGAGAATTGAAAATTCTCAGTAACATAATCATACTTCCCTACAAGTTGCTGATTTCTGGCTCGTAGAGCCCAAGATTCTTTCAACTACTAAGTCGTAAGATTCTTTCGATATATTCTCATATACTCATTAATAATTAAAATCGTTAAAAATCGCATCACCTGCATATACCCTTGTTAACGTATATTTAATGTATATCATAGACTATGAACTGGGAAGAATACCCTTGTATGTGCAGCAATATCCTTAGAAGTCAAGAATCAAGTTGAAGGTTGAGAATTGAAAGTTGAAAGTTCTCAGGGGCTACGAAATAATTGTCAATTATCAATTATATAAATTCTCAATTGCAACTCCGTTGTCATATTTCTGGCTCGTTAGAGCCCAAGATTTCTTCAATTAAGATTTCTGACTCGAAGAGTCCTAGATTTAAATAATCTAATCCTCACCTCAACATAGATTGTAAATTAACTTACATCTCTGTATTCGGTTCGTCAATATTTCTTGTGAAACATTAAAAAATCAATATTGCGCAGCAATATCCTCAGGAGTTCTGCTAATTATCAATTGTCAATTATATTTATATATAGCGGTATGTGGCTCTATATATTAATAATATTATTTATTGCATATCTTGCATATCAAGAACTTAATGGTGTGCGATTTTCAAAGAGCGGGTTATTGTTCGCTTTGGGAGGATTGTGCCTATTTGTCGGTTTGGGTGATATGTTGGGCGGTTATGACAGATATATATATGCAGATTTGTTTGATAATGTGGCTGATGTTATAAATAGTGGTAGTTCAAACTTTAAGGATGCATATATTTTTGATATTTATTCATCGGAATTTGGGTATTGTTGGTTAAATGTTCTTATAGGATATATAACCCGTAACAGATATATTTTCA
>JAIKZH010000022.1 GCA_024682395.1 Bacteroidaceae bacterium | reverse complement strand
AACAATATTTTCTTCATAACATATACAATATTATATATTAGTACATATTCAATGCAAAGATACAACAAAATTTGGAGTTCTAAGAATTTATTGCCTATTTTTGATTTTATTTTTGATTTACAACAATATTAAAAGAGCCTCATAAGTTAATGAACTAATGAGACTCTTTGTCTTGAATTATTATAGATTTTATTTGATTTCCAACGACTTAATATATGTTGGATTTATTTTTCTTTAAGACGTATAGGAATAATATCGTCTGTTATTTATTTTAACAGATTTATCAGATATCCACTTAAAATTCTATTCCTAATCCAATTAATAATGAATGGCGAGTATGGTCAATTTCGTCAAAAGAGACATATTGGAAGTCTACATCATTAGGTATAATTGTTTTATTATTGCCTTCAGCCCAATTAACATTATATCCTAATTTGAAATTAATTCGCCAATTATTTTTTAGATTTATCTTATATCCAAATCCAGCATCAAGCATTGTTCCTTTTATAAAGTCGGATGTTCCAATACATCTTCCTAAATCGCTAAACAGATATAACTCTCTGCAGGATTTCAGTGGCGAATAATTTGCCTTTAAGAATATTGGTAATGTGTTATAACCAGGGTGATCGTAACGGTCTAAACCAATACCTGCACCAGCTGAGAAAGAGTCTGATATCTTATATAGTGCAGAGAGGTGTAAACTTGCTCCCGACATATCAAAGTCACTTCTGGAGAAGTTCCCATAATCTGTTCGCTCTTGTAAACCAAAAAGATATGCTACATCCGCATTGAAAGATATTTTCTTTTGTGCAAGCATGTTAACTGATAATATAGTAGCTAATGCTATGAGAATGATTTTCTTCATAATATTGTTTTTGTTTTTCTTAAATTAATGATATAATATGATTTTCAGAGATAGGTTTTGAAGATGATCCCCATTAGGGATATGTTCACCTAAATTCTGTCCTTCAAAGGTCTTTTTTCTACATCCAGTAAAAGCATCGTAATAAACATAAGAATATCCAATAGCGACTCTAATGGTAGATTTCTCTCCCTTGAAATCGTTATAGATTCCGCCACCAGCAAATAATTTTGGTGCAAACTGATTATATGCATAAATTGTTTTTGTGTCGTAGTTTATAGGATCGTTTGCATCGTACTTTCTCACAGCCAGATAATCCCATGGGAGAAGATCGAACGATACAGTTGCATTAGCAAATACGCCAAATCCTTTATATATAGGTAGGTGTGCATCTATGGTTCCCAGACCTTGTATTCCCATGAGTGATCTGTCAAAGTCGAAAGCATAACGTTGATTACCAGAATACCAGTCTTTATTAAGATTCTCTGTTTGGGCGTATGAATATTTTGCTCCAGCCCCCAACGTGATATATTTGCCAAATCCCCAAGTTCTGACTACACCAATATCTACAATATAGTTTCCAAATGGAGAGTTTAAATAAGTAGAACCAATTAACCCCCATCCTTTTGTAGTTTGTGCATGTAAGTTTGTAATGAAACAGAAACAACAAATTGTCGTAACGATAATACGTGAAAATTTTGTAAACATCTTTTCTCTACTTTTTTATAAATTCTTGCATAAGCTATATGTGGATTGCAAAGGTACGTCATTTTTTTGTTTGAACCAAATAAGAAAACAACAATCTTGTTAAATATACCGACAAAAAATGCTTTTGTGATTGATGTAAGGAACTTTTCTTACGATAGGAATATATATCAAATGATAAAAAACAGAGAAATTCATACGAGTTATATTGTAAATAACATACCTTATAATAAAATATATATGGTGTTAGAATATTTTACTCGAAAAAATGTTGTATCTTTGCAGTTGATTTGTTTTTATGAAGTAAAATTAATAGAAGTTAAATTATAATTATATTCATCAAAAGATGGAATTAGCATCAAAATACACCCCGTCTGAGGTTGAGAAAAAATGGTATAAGTATTGGGAAGAGAATAAATTATTCAGTTCAAAACCTGATGGTCGCGAACCATACACAATAGTAATTCCACCACCAAATGTTACAGGAGTCCTACATATGGGACATATGCTTAATAATACGATTCAAGACATCCTTGTACGTAAGGCTCGTCTTGATGGTAAAAACGCATGTTGGGTTCCTGGTACAGACCACGCTTCAATAGCAACAGAAGCTAAGGTTGTAAATCGCCTTGCTGAACAAGGTATTAAGAAGTTAGATTTGACACGTGAGGAATTCTTGACACATGCTTGGGATTGGACTCATGAACATGGAGGTATTATCCTTAAACAGTTGCGTCGTCTTGGTGCTTCATGTGATTGGGACCGCACTTCGTTCACAATGGATAAAGAACGTAGCGAGAGTGTTATAAAGGTATTCTGTGATTTATTCAGAAAAGGCTTGATCTATCGAGGTGTTCGTATGGTCAACTGGGACCCAAAAGCATTGACAGCGTTGTCTGATGAGGAGGTGATATATAAAGAAGAGCATAGCAAGTTATATTATCTCAAATATTTTGTTGAGGGTGAAGACAAGTATGCAGTTGTAGCAACTACACGTCCTGAAACTATCATGGGTGATACTGCTATGTGTATTAATCCTAACGATCCAAAGAATCAGTGGTTGAAGGGTAAAAAAGTCATTGTTCCATTGGTAGGACGTGCTATCCCTGTGATTGAAGATGAATATGTTGACATTGAATTTGGTACAGGTTGCTTGAAAGTGACTCCTGCCCACGATGTAAACGACTATATGTTGGGAGACAAATATAATTTGCCTTCAATTGATATATTTAACGACAATGGTACAATCAGCGAAGCCGCTGGAATGTATGTAGGCATGGATCGTTTCGATGTACGTGCACAAATCGAGAAGGATCTTGAAACTGCAGGATTATTAGAGAAAGTTGAGGCTTATACTAATAAAGTAGGTTTCTCAGAACGTACAGGTGTCGTAATAGAACCAAAACTATCTATGCAATGGTTCTTGAAGATGAAACACTTTGCAGATATGGCACTTCCACCTGTGATGAATGATGAGATTCGTTTCTATCCATCAAAATATAAGGTGACATATCGTAATTGGCTTGAAAATATAAAAGACTGGTGTATTAGTCGTCAATTATGGTGGGGACATCGTATTCCTGCATATTACTTGCCTGAAGGTGGATTTGTAGTTGCAGAAACAGCTGAAGAGGCTCTTAAATTGGCAAAAGAAAAAGGTAGTAGTGTACAATCGGTAGAAGATCTTAAACAAGATGAGGATGCTCTTGACACTTGGTTCTCTTCATGGTTGTGGCCTATTAGTCTTTTTGACGGAATCAATAACCCTAATAATAAGGAGATAGAATATTATTATCCAACAACAACTCTTGTAACAGGTCCTGATATTATCTTCTTCTGGGTTGCACGTATGATTATGGCTGGATATGAGTATATCGGAAAGATGCCATTCAAGAATGTTTATTTCACAGGAATTGTACGTGATAAGTTAGGTCGAAAGATGTCAAAGAGTCTTGGAAATTCTCCTGACCCATTGATGCTTATCGATAAATATGGTGCGGATGGCGTACGTATGGGTATGTTACTCGCAGCACCAGCAGGTAATGACATTCTTTTTGATGAATCATTATGTCAACAAGGTGCAGCCTTCTGTAATAAGATATGGAATGCATTCCGTCTTGTTCAAGGTTGGAGTGTTACAGACAATCAAGAACAGAGCGAAGCTAATGCTCCTACAATCAATTGGTTTGAAGCAAAATTGAAGGAATCAGCAGCTGAAATTGAAGACTTATATAGCAAATTCCGTTTGTCTGAGGCATTGATGACAGCCTTCAAGTTGTTTACTGATGAATTCTCGGGTTGGTATTTGGAAATGATAAAACCAGGTTATCAGAAGCCAATCGACAGAAAGACATATGAATCAACATTAAGATTCTTTGATATGTTGATGAAGATTCTGCATCCGTTTATGCCATTTATCACAGAAGAACTCTGGCAAGTAATCAATGAAACAAATGGTAGCAGCGATTCAGTTCCAAGTATCATGAAGCAAACTCTTTCATTTGAACCAATGACAGAGGGTGATAAGGAACTCCTTGCCAAAGTGGAAGAAATGAAACAGATTGTGGCAGGTGTACGTGCAATCCGTAATCAAAAGAATATTGCTCCAAAAGAAGAACTTCTGCTTGAGGTAACAACAGAAATTTCACCTGTAATTGCTCTTCTTGTTAAGAAAATGGCTAATCTCAGTGAAATAAAACTTGTTTCAGAAAAGAGTGATGGTTCTATGACTTTCCTTGTTGGAACAACCGAGTATGCTGTACCACTTGGAAATCTTATTGATGTTGATGCAGAAATCAAGAAGATGGAAACAGAGGTGGCTCGTCTTCAAGGATTTATGAATGGTATTAACAAAAAATTATCAAACGAAAAATTTGTAAACAATGCTCCAGCTCAAGTTGTTGAGTTAGAACGCAAGAAATTGTCGGATGCACAAATGAAGATTGAGGCTTTAATGGATTCAATATCAGCATTAAAGAAATAAACATCTTCATATAGTGTTCATAATAAATAACTAAAATCCCCGAAAGTTTTCTTATCAAACTTTCGGGGATTTTTATGGATATTATCTATTACAAGTTTGCAGTTATGCTTCGTATAATTTAGCGCGCATTTCTTTAATAGCATCACTTGATATATACTCGTCGTATGTCATAAGTTTATCAATATTTCCATTAGGAGTTAACTCTATGATACGATTTGCAACAGTATTGATAAATTCATGGTCGTGGCTCGCAAAAAGCACATTTCCTTTAAATCCTTTCAAGTTATTATTAAATGCCTGAATTGATTCAAGGTCAAGATGGTTTGTAGGAGTATCGAGGATGAGGCAGTTTGCATTATTTAATTGCATTCGAGCAATCATACAACGCATCTTTTCTCCTCCTGAGAGCACGTTGACCTTTTTCAACACTTCCTCACCTGAGAACAACATTCGTCCAAGATATCCTTTGAAGAACACATCATTACCTTCTCCATATTGGCTAAGCCATTCTACAAGATTCTTGTCGCTTTGGAAGAACGAACTATTGTCGAGTGGAAGATATGCAGTTGTGATTGTTACTCCCCATTTGTATGTTCCTCCTTGAGCCTGACGGTTTCCGTTAATTATTTCAAACAAAGCAGTCATAGCACGAGGGTTATGACTTAAGAACACCACTTTTTGCCCTTTCTCTACAGTGAATGATAAGTGGTCGAAAAGCAATGTGCCGTCGTCATCAACAGCCTTAAGATCTTCAACTTCGAGAATTTGATTTCCTGCCTCACGTTCCATTTGGAAGATGATGCCAGGGTATTTACGAGTAGATGGTTGAATCTCAGCAATATTGAGTTTTTCAAGCATCTTCTTACGACTTGTAGTTTGCTTACTCTTTGCTGCGTTGGCAGAGAATCGACGAATGAACTCTTCAAGTTCGCGTTTCTTCTCTTCGGCTTTAGCCTTTTGGTTTTGAGCCTGACGCAATGCAAGTTGTGATGATTCATACCAGAATGAATAGTTTCCAGCAAACATATTAATCTTGCCATAGTCTATATCCACAGTGTGAGTTGATACTGCATCAAGGAAGTGACGGTCGTGACTCACTACAAGTACTGTGTGTTCGAAGTTTGCTAAATAGTCTTCAAGCCATTCTACAGTGTCCAAGTCCAAGTCGTTGGTAGGCTCGTCGAGCAAAAGGTTGTCAGGATTTCCATAAAGAGCCTGTGCAAGCATCACACGCACCTTTTGTTTACCTGAAAGTTCAGCCATCTGTCTGTAGTGGAGATCTTCTTTGATACCTAATCCACTTAATAGTTGTGCTGCATCGCTTTCTGCATTCCAACCGCCAAGTTCTGCAAATTTTTCTTCCAACTCAGCTGCGCGTACACCATCCTCATCGCTGAAATCCTCTTTAGCGTACAATGCGTCTTTTTCTTTCATAATGTCCCATAATACGGAGTGTCCCATCATTACGGTATCCATTACGTTATATTCGTCAAATTTATTGTGATCCTGACTTAATACGGAAAGACGTTCACCTGGTCCTAAAGTAATTTGTCCGGTTGTGGCTTCTAATTCTCCAGTAATTGCTTTTAACAGAGTTGATTTACCGGCTCCGTTGGCACCGATAACTCCGTAGATATTACCATTAGTAAACTTTAGGTTTACGTCCTTGTATAAGATACGTTTTCCAAATTGAATTGATAGATTTGTAACTGTAATCATCTTTTTTATTGTCTTTTATATTCTTTATCTTAATTCTTATTGAGGTATATTGTGTTTTACTTATTTATTGTCTTCGATGCCAAAATAGCATTTAACATAATCCAAAAGAAATTCTGCTGTTTTTTCCAAACCAAGTAATGAGGAATTTATGCATATATCATATGCTCTTGAGTCTCCCCAGTTTGTTTCACAATAGAAATCGTGGTATTCTTGTCTTTTTTTATCTTCTTGAGTGATAAGTTCAAGAGCAGCATCGGCATTTATTACTTCACGTTGTGATATATGGCTGATTCTGTCTTTGATATCTGCTCGGATAAACACATTTAAGTGGCGTGGATGTTCGCGAAGAATATAATCTGCGCATCTTCCGACTATAATACAATTTTCAGTTTCGGCTTTCTGGCGAATTATATCAGCTTGTACCTGAAATAATGATTCGTTACTGAGGCTGTTGTTGTACAAATTACTGATATTTGAGAAAGGCGATGTGGCAGCCCTTAGGAATGTAGATAGAATTCCATGATTAGCTCTTTCGTCTGCGTTTTTAAACAGATTGGGATTAAAACCACTCTCTTCTGCGGCCATTTTAATTAATCGTCTGTCATATATAGGTATATTCAATGCTTTTGCGAGCATTTGTCCGATTGACTTACCTCCGCTTCCGAGTTCACGTCCTATTGTTATTACATATGGTGATGCCATGATATTTAGGTATTTATGATTAGCTTAAATCAATATCTGTTTGTTTGAAGTTTCCTTTTCTATAGAATTGCCATAGCATGATTAATGCAGTTATGACACTTATTCCATCAGATATGGTTACACTTACCCACACACCTTTAGTACCATAATAGTGTGGTAATATGAGTAATAATGGCGTAAGGAAAAGCAATTGTCGGCTAACTGACAAGAATATACTTTTTTTAGCCATTCCGATTGATTGGAAGAAGTTTCCTGTTACAATCTGGATACCGACCAATGGATTGAGCAGTACGATAAGTCTTATTCCTTCAACTGCAAGTGCTGTAAGTTGTCTGTCTTTTGTGAATATGCCTATTGGAAGGTTAGGGAACCAGAAACACAAAGTCCAACTTAGTGTCATCGTTAATGTTCCGTATAATAAGGAGTATTTCAGTACTTTAGTAACACGATCGTATTGTTGGGCTCCATAGTTGTATCCAGCGATAGGTTGCATTCCTTGATTAATTCCCATAACAATCATGACGAATGTAAACGTAATGCCGTTGATGATACCGAATGCGCCGATAGCAAGGTCGCCACCATGATCGCGTAATCCTCGGTTAATGAGGATAACAACAAGGCATGCACATAATTGCATGCAGAAAGGACTGATACCAATAGCAAAGATATTTTTTACAATACGTTTTTTCATTGTATATATACCTTTGCGAAAATGTATCATCTCATTTTTGTTGCTCAGTTGTGTGATACTATATATTGTTGATATAGTTTGTGATAAGATTGTAGCCCATGCAGCACCGATGATGCCCCAGTTAAGTATTGTGATGAATACCCAGTCGAGTGCAATATTAATTACAACACCCATTAATGTGGCAAACATTGCTTTATTTGGGTGTCCTACCACGCGTTGCACACTTACAAGTCCGAGGTTGAGGTGAGTGATGATGTTTCCGTATAGGATTATGAGCATATACTCACGTGCATAAGGAATTGTATTTTCACTCGCACCGAAGAAATGAAGTATGGGATTGATGAATATAATTGATAATATTGCAAATATAGCTCCAATGATTATGTTCAGCGATACTATATTCCCTAAGACACATTCTGCAGTCTTATAGTCTTTTTGTCCTAACTTAATAGACAGAAGTGTTGACCCACCAGCTCCAATCATAGCTCCGAATGATGCTGATAAGTTCATTATAGGGAAAGTGACGGCAAGACCTGCGATTGCAAGTGAGCCAACAAAATGTCCCAAAAATGCTCGGTCAACGATATTGTATATAGATGCAGCAAGCATGGATATTACAGCTGGTATTGCGTACCGAGCTAATAATGATCCGATGGGCTTTGTTCCTAATTCTTTTGGAGATTTTTTATCTTGCATTGTGTTATTCAACAAATTTGTTGCAAAGTTACTAAAAAACTCTGAATTGACGAAATTTTACTCATGTCATCCGTTCTTGTGATAGTCTATAAAATATATAATAACAATTCGTGCAATTATGATTGATAAATCATCAACCTTATAAAAAGGTAATGGACACACATTCACATGTGCATCCACCCAAAAACAACAATTATAAAAAAGTTTACATACTTATTATAGATGATTATTTTCTTCTGTTATTTCCACCTTGCCAAGGATTCTCATTTGAGGGTCTTTGTTGATGAGGTGTGAATTTTCTTAGTGCTTCTCTGTAGAAACGATCTAATGCACCTCTTACTTTGTGGATTTTTCGCCATGATAATACTTTATGAAATTTTCTATAGTATATCTGTTCTATGCGTTTATCTTCGATTTCCAAACTTGTTATTTCGTTGATAAGTTTCTCGTATTCAGCTTCAGTTGTTGCTGTGTGTCCTTTACGGATATTTAAAAATATCTTGTGTTGGATTTCACGTTTTTTAACGAACATCTCATGCATGATAGGGAAGAACTCATTGCATTCCTGTTGTGTTAGGTCTGCTTCGTTTTTTATGAATTGTTCCAGCATGTTGTTAAATGCTTCAGGCGAGAATTGTACAGGTGAGGAACCATTTCCTTGCATGCCATGTGAAGGAGCGCCTCCTTGAAATGAGGCTCCTCTTTGTGCCAATGCGGTAATTGGCATAATGGAAATAAGCAATATAAATATAAATGTTCTCATTGTTCTAATTCTTTATTAATATTCTGCTCCTGAAAGATAGCAGTAAACATCGTTGTAGTCCACCATAGCATAATTCATTTCTTCATCTTGATATTGTTCATCATATGTATAGTTTTCTACTGAGTTTTGTTCTGCAAGCAGAGAGGTTTCTTGTGGGTCAGTTGTTTTACTTTTTTGAATTTGTATGAACACTAAGGCTCCCACAATACATGCGGCTATTCCACATGTCCATAATTGCCAATTTACACGTCGTTTTTGTGTAATGCAAACAACGTTAGCTCGTTCTGTTTGTCTAACATTGTCCATTACTCTTTGCGTGAGAGTTTCGAAGTAACCCTCAGGAACAGTAAATGGATTGTCTTTACTGAAACGTGCTGATTTGTTTATTGTTTCATTATTCATTTCACAAAAATACTTTAGTTTATCTGTATGACTATGTAAATTTGTTATGGTTTAATCGTTATTATTAAAAAAATCCTCAATTTTTTTAACAGCGTGGTGAAAGGATGCTTTGAGGGCTCCGATGCTGGTTCCTGTTATACTTGAGATTTCTTCGTATTTCATGTCTTCGAAGTATTTCATCTGAAAAACAGCTCTTTGCTTGCTTGGTAACGAATTTAGTGCTTGTTGTAGCATTTTCTGTGTTTCGTCGCCATCGAAGTACGGATCACTTTCTAATTGCGTTGCGTAAATAGAGTCTGTATCATCAAGCGATATTACTTCTTTTTTATGATTTAAAAATGTTATACATTCGTTATATGCAATTTTGTAAATCCAGGTAGAGAGTTTTGATTCTCCTCTGAAATTGCTGATATTGTTCCACGTTTTGATGAATGTGTTTTGAAGAATGTCGTCGGCGTCGTCGTGGAATGTCACTAATCGCCGGATTTGCCAATATAGAGGTTGGCTGTATCGGTTTACAATCTCCTCAAATGCTTTCTCGCATGTTTTTGGATCTTGCAATAGTGCCAATATTTCTTCTTCATTGTAATTGTTCATCGCATTCTTTTGTGGCGCAATTCTTTTATGTATTGATTATTCCATCTTACTATTTCCCACAATCTATTCATGTCGCTTGAGTTGTTTTATAACAATTAATGATTTAATTGTGAGTATGTTGGCGTTTAGTACTGATGTTTATAATCTAATTTTAAATCAATTATTAATGTTAATCAGTGTGTTTATTCTATTTGTCTCATATTTGGTCTGCATAACAAATTTTTGAGTATTGTATTTGCTTTTGCAGTTTGATATTGTTGTTTTACTGATTATCAGTGTTTTGCATCAATTGGGTATTTAACAAAGTGGTGTATTTAGATTTATTATATGTTTTTAGTAATAATATGTGTCCACCTTATTTTTACGAATGAATTTAATTGATATAAAATTTTCGTGTAGTTTTTCCGATTCTAAAAAGATAGCAACCTTTTGGCAAATCATCAAGTTCGATAACTTTGTCGTTACTGTCGATTCTGATGTTCTTGATTTTTACGCCTGCAAGATTGTATATTTCGAGAATGTACCCTTGTGCAGTTTTGATACGTACTACAGCTTTGTTGACTACTATATTTGGCACAACAAATTCATTCTCAATCTGTGCTTTGTTTTGGTCTTTTTGCACATCTTGAGCAAATATGTTTTGCGATACTGTAAACAATACAGCAATAGTCAATAATGTAATTATTTTTCTTGTCATACGCAGCCGTATTTGTAGTTTCATTGCAAATATAGAATGTTTTTTTTATATATCCAAATTTTTTTATCAATAATATTTAATTTATTGTGTTTGTGTGTTGATTTTAATATATTTTAACGATTATTGCTTGTTTTGTGTGCTTTAAAACAAATTTGATGGTAATAATCTCCAGAATTTTTTATATATCTCATATTAGTAATTAAGACATGCGGGTGTTTTGCGGTCTATAAGTTTTTCTTTTTATATACCTCTTAATATATATAATATGAGAGTTGTATTTTCATACAAACTCTCCTAAAACTAAATTTTATATATGATCTTTTTTATATAAAGCTCTCAGTCGCTAAATGTTTTAGATTTTATGAGTTTTATCCTCTGATTTGTTGTGCATCAACTGTTGAAGCATCAGTTGTAGCAGAGGCTTCGTCACGACCTTGATGTACTGTAATATTTCTTAATACCCATTGGCTTATTACTCTGTTGTTGTTTGGGGCCATTTGGTCGAATATTATTGTGTATGTACCTTCTGCGAGTGATGCTTTGGCAACTTGATTCTTAGCATATGAACCGCTTAGTGTTAATACAGGTTCTCCGTTTTCTTCGCCAGAACGATAGAATTTAACATGTGCCATTTCTGTGCTCATTGCATTCTTTAATGCTATCACGCCCCATGGAACACGGTTTGGTTGTAACAATAGGAATCCGTCGCCTGTGTTAAATTTAGCATCATAGTAATCTTTTCGATTACTGTCGAATTCAGCACTTCCACGCCAGTGATACCATGAACTACGCGAGTTCGGGATAAGCAATGCTTAAAACAACTCAAGTTGTCTTGATTGTTCTACGTGCACAGGTAGTGCTTCAGGTTTGTTTTCAAAGAAACAATATGCAGTAAGAGCAGAGCATATGTTCATAATGAAATTGTGTA
>JAIKZH010000014.1 GCA_024682395.1 Bacteroidaceae bacterium | reverse complement strand
CTTCAAAGGCAAAGACGGAAATGTGTATATCGGTATGATGCTGATAGACACAGGATCAGTGGATTGTATTCTCAACAAATCCGTGTTGTCTTTGATTGATTCCTCCTTAATTCGGGAAGATGACAAAAAGGTCATCCACTCTATACAGTCAGATGCGAATACATGTCAAGGTGTCGATTTCACCTTCAAGATGGGTAATGAAGTATTCTCTGATATTTTCTATGTCAATGAGGATATAGACTTCAATCAGATGTTTGAAGGATTCATTGGCATTATTGGCCACGAATTTCTACGTAAACACCAACTCGTGTTAGACTACTCATCTAAAACGCTGCATGGTTCTTATGGCAATGTAGGTAATCCTAGCGACTATGATTTCTTTTTTCCAATGGAATATGGTATAAAACAGTATAATATTCCTGTTGTTGGACTCGTCTATGGGACCAAAGAGTATATCATGGTGGCTGACTCAGGCGCAAATGATACTGTTATCACTCAATTTGTCATAGATGAGTCTGGGGCATCTGCAAACGCAGAGTCGGGCAATGGATCTGTTGTTGGCTTTAACAACAAGACAATGGACACTTCTATACAAGAGGTTAATCTCTGTTTGCTCAGTATTGGGGGGACAGAACAGGAACCAAAGTTGTGTTCCTATAAAGATAAGGTACAAGTCGTTGGTGAACACAAATACTTAATGGATAACCTCAAAGACTCAGATGGGAATGAACTTCCACCCATATCTGGACTTTTGTCTTCAGCATTTATGCTTGAACACAAGTGGGTGATGGACTTTGGCGCTGGAGTAATGTATAGCAACAATGTTGAACACAAAGATAGCATTGCAAAAACCAGCCCGAATCAAGAAAAATCATTAGGTTTATGATTTTTTCTGTGTTTTCTTTTGGTTGTTTGGGGAGAAATATGTACCTTTGCAGTGATTTTGTAACATGTTGATTATCAATGGTTATTTCCGTTTTTGCGACATGTGTGCAACATCCGGTGCTAACGCATTGATAGTCAGTTAAAGTCGTTTTCGAGGAGGTTAAGTAATTAATAATTATATAATAAGAAAATAGCGTGTGGAGCAGATTTCACACGCTATTTTTGTTTGTTCATATAAAAAAATCTGACAGTTTTTCGATATAATTTCCTATATGCGGTTGAGGGAATTAAATAACGACTGCGGTGCCGCTGGTAGCAACCATAAGCATGGAGTTGTTTTGACCAAGAGTTTCGTAGTCAACATCTATGCCTACAATGGCATTGGCACCAAGTGCGCGAGCACGTTCCATCATTTCTTGCAAAGAAGTATCTTTTGCTTCACGCAGCACTTTCTCATAACTACCTGAGCGTCCGCCAACGAAGTCGCGAATACTTGCGAGGAAGTCCTTTACGAAGTTTGCACCAATTATAGTTTCACCAGTCACTATACCTTTATACTCAATTACTGGGTGACCTTCAATCTGTGGAGTTGTTGATAAAATCATAGTCGTAAATTTATAAATGAATATATATTGTGTTCTTGTTTTTTATGTATTGCTTTTGTTTACCATTCTTATCTTGCTGAGGTTATTTTAACGAGATCTGATTGAACATTATTAATCTCAATATATCCGTCTGTATGAATGGATTTATCAAGAACATCAGTCTTAAAGGCGACACTTGTACCATGACAGAGCATTGTGCCAATATGGAGTACAAGTTTATAGAGTTGGTGTCCTTGAATATGAAGATAAGCGTTGGTTTCATTAAGATGCTCGTTTATCATCTTCTTAGGTTGTTGAAGTTTCTTAAGAGCATCTTCAAATAGTTGTTTCACATGTTCTATATATACACTACCATTATCTGCAAGTTCTTTTCTTGTGAGTTGTAACGGCAGACACGCATTGAATTTGGTAATATTCCATTGCTGATTCAACTCGGGACATTGGCTGTAATGCACAAGATGAAGAAGCGGTTTATATACGACATCTGAAAGATTTTGCAAGAACGTCCGAAAATCAAAATCGGAATCGGGGACTAGTTCCACAAAACGTTTTTGCAGATGTTGTGCCTCGCAAAAATGATTTTCCCATGAATAGGCATATGTTTGGGCAATATGATTATCGGCTGTCAATCCATTTTCACCTTTCAACTGACGCAAATCACTATCTATACAGATGAAGAAGTTGTTTGTAAGATAAGGTCTATAACGTAAACATTGTTCACAACCATGTACGTCATTGCCTTTGTTATTCTTCGAATATGTTATAAAATGGTAGGTTGCAGGGAGAGCTTTCTGAAGTTGATTATTCCAAAAAAGAATATCCTCAGCATCCTCCAAATGTACAACAGCTTTGATGTTCCTATTATGTAGGGGAAGGTTTTGATAGTAACGTGCTTGTTCTTCTATTCTATTCATATCCCATTACTTTATAGGAGTAGTTATATCCTCCATGTAAATAATTTTATCGCCCCATCCTGCACCATAAATGCTTGGGGAATGAGTTGTAATAAAGAACTGGGCATTTGGATTGAGTTTGACAAGTGAGTCAATCAAATTATATTGCCAACTGATGTCAAGTGAGTTTTCTGGTTCATCAAGTAATACGAATGATTCTTTGCCGTCCAAAAGAAAAACACGAAGCATAATAAGCAATATTTGTTTTTCGCCAGAAGATAACGCATCAACAGGGAGTGTTTGTCCGTTGCAAAAAATATTAAACTTGTTACCTTCTATCTCAATATGTTTTCCTGTATCTTTAAAAAGGCCGTTGATGATAGAGCAAAATTCTTCAATCCGTGCTTTCATCTCAGCCTGCTTTTCTGCAGGAGCATCAATCATAGCCATACGGTGGTACATCATTGATGGTCCTGTTTTCATATCAAACATATAGAACTCTAAGTCCTGTGTTAAAGCATTAGATACCTTACGTTTGTCACGCATGGCAATATTATCTATGGATGGTACAAAGACAATTTGATTTTTATCATCGAGATTATCAAGAGCGACTTTATAAATCTCGTTGAGCAAAGTTGTTTTACCACTACCATTAATGCCAACAATGATATTAACATCTTCATTAGCATTAAAATCAACATAATATTTATTCCAGAGTGAGCCTCTGATGCTTGTAAATTTAGAGTATGACATAATGTCTATTATTTAATATACTTCTTGTTTTCTGAGGTTGTACCTTCTTTTGTAATAATACGTTTTCAAAATTAATTATTTCCGAGCAAAATAAAGAAGAAAAATCTAATTTTCTGTGAAATACAATCATTTTTATATCATTTTCATCACATTATATGGTAATAACACAAAAAATCATTAACTTTACATTTGCATTATGAGGACACACAACCCGTGTCCGTATCATGTGCGTTATTTAATGCGCAGGAATCCCGATGCTTTTTTAATTTAATTATCAGGATTCATGGCATATTCCACATTTTACAACGTAAACGATGCTGCCGAACGCATCTCACATCTTGCAGCACAACAAAAGGAATTTCTTTTTATTGCAAATTTTGAATGTACTGAATTTATTATTGTAGAAGACCCTCGACATCAAACCGATATTCTTTTTGATATTCCGTCAGCATCAAATGTAAACAAAGACCTCTTTCAGGTGAATAATGCGACATTCACATTCCAAGCAGAGCCATTCGATAGATACAAACAGCGTTTTGATATCGTAGAGAAAGGACTTCATCAGGGCAATTCGTTTTTGACAAATCTCACACTGAAGACACCCATTCAAACCACATTGAGTTTGGAAGATATATTCTATATGACCGATGCCCACTATTCGCTCTGCATTCCTGGTCGTTTCGTTTGTTTCTCCCCAGAATGCTTTGTGACTATCAGCCACGATGGTAAGATATCCACTCATCCGATGAAAGGAACTATCAATGCCGATATTCCTCATGCTAAAGACCTTATCCTTGCCAACAAAAAAGAAAGTGCAGAACATGCCACGGTGGTAGATCTTATGAGGAACGACTTGAGCATGTTTGCCGAGAAAGTCAGTGTAGAACGCTACCGATACACCACCGAGATTCACAGCGACAGGACACATATCCTTCAGGTAAGTAGTGAGATAACAGGCATATTACCAAAGGACTGGCAACGCAACCTCGGAAAAATCATCCTATCCATGCTTCCAGCAGGAAGTATCTCGGGCGCACCCAAACCACGCACCATACAACTGATAAAAGAGGCGGAAGAGGAGCCACGAGGATTTTATACTGGGGTGTTTGGTTATTTCGACGGAGCATCATTTGATAGTAGTGTGATTATCAGATACATAGAACAAGACAGCAGTGGACAGAAATTCTATCGCAGCGGTGGTGGAATCACAGCGATGAGTGATGCATACAGCGAATACCATGAAGTGACAGAAAAGATATATCTTCCCCTCCGAAAACCAGCATTTTCAGAAGTGATATGTATCAAAAACGGGCAGCCCATGTATTTGTCATATCATCTTAAACGAATGGAAAAGACCATTAAGGATATCTATAACAAGCCGATGCCAGAACTACATCTTGAAATTCCTGACGAAGCAAAAAAAGGGCGATTCAAATGCCGCATAGAATATACCGATGTCATCCGCGCCATTGAATTCACACCATACACCCCAAAACATAGAAATAGTGTAGCCCTTGTTTACGACGACAACATCCGCTACACGTATAAAAGCATTGACCGTCGCCAATTGGCTCATCTTGTTAAACAAGCCCAGACCGACGATGTCATCATTGTGCGTAACGGAATGATAACCGATGCCAGTTATTGCAATCTCGTATTCGAAGATTATGCCGGCAATCTGTTCACACCCACAGATGCATTACTACATGGCACTTGTCGTCAACGCCTTATCGACAAAGGAATGATAAAAGAACGACATATCCCTGTTGATGAAATACAACACTACAAAACCATACATTTCATCAATGCCATGATGGATATTCATGAAGGGCAGGTGGCGGAGTTGCAATTGAGAATCGGGCAACAGAGTTGCAATTGAAAGTTGAAAATTGATAATTGATAATTGAAAGTTAGCGTTTCCCCTGAGGATATTGCTGCGCAATATTTGTTTTTTATAACTTCGTTAGAAATCTTAAGCTCTAAAGAGCTAGAAATCTTAATTGAGGAAATCTTGGGCTCTATGAGCCAGAAATAGACAAGTTGTTTACAACTTGCAAAGATTCAAAGTGTTGATTGTAAATAATTATCAATTGTCAATTCTCAATTGCGCTTCAGCGCCTTAACTATCACTAAAGATGACACGGCATAAAAGATAAGCCAAAAGACTACAAGCATTCCTAATCCCATAATTATTGTATTTTATTTGTGTATTTCCTCACATATAGAGAGAGGATTGTTTATTTTATTTTGTATAACATAGTTGAGATGGTAGCAGTGGGGATCAAAGCAACCTACTCGTAATAAACTCACTTTGGTAGATCTTGATAGAATTTTTCTATTCTTTCATTAACAATTATAATACTAAATTTTGCTTTAACGACCATTTTATCCTTGATTTTCTATTAATTTCTCAATAACCTTTAAATCTGCAGGTAACCATTTAACGCTATCCAGTTCATCTATGTTGAGCCAACTTGCGGCTTCATGTTCGTTCAAATGAAGTGAATCTGTCATTAAAGAGCAGATGTAACAGTGCATGGTTAAATGAAACTTCGGATAGTCATATTCGACCGTACAGAGAAAGTCATCTATACCTATTTCCGTTGATAGTTCCTCACGTATTTCCCTTTTTAATGCTTCCTCAGGCGTTTCCCCAGTCTCCATCTTACCACCAGGAAATTCCCACCAATCCTTCCATTCGCCATATCCTCGCTGAGTAGCGAATATCTTATCTCCTTTGCGAATAATCGCTGCTACGACTTCTATCTGTTTCATTGATACTTTTTTTCTTAATTATATTGCCATTGTGAGTTCCAATATGTTTCCAGGAATATCATATTTCATATTCCAAATGACATTCATAGGACATTCACCATGTGAAGATTCATATTCCATCTCACCAAGAAAAAAATAGGCATTGGTAAAACCATACTCATCGCG
>JAIKZH010000073.1 GCA_024682395.1 Bacteroidaceae bacterium | reverse complement strand
TCGTCTAATGCTGCTGCTGAGTCATTCAATGCAAAAGTCAAGGCTTTTAGGGCTGCACTTAGGGGAATCAGAGATGAGAAATTCTTCCTTTATAGGCTTGCTATGATATATGCTTATCCCCACTAATTATCTACTGAGCCGTTTTTATGCTTAGTCTAATAATGAGTTTATATTACTATACTTTAATATTACTTCTTTTTCAGTGTTATTACGCAACATGTACATAGTTCCATCTCCTGATATACCAAAATTTGAGATCATAAAAGGAATATTCAATTTTAATAAAGGATTACCTTCCCAATCAAAAAACATCAATGAACATGGAGCATCTGACTCATAATAATCTTTTCTTGAAACACCATGATATAATGCAACAAAATAATTGGAATAGGAAATAACATTACCAAAGCATTCCATTACATTTGCTTTTGAGCAGTGATCAATCTCGCCAACATTCATTAATTGATCACCTATACATATTGTCTTTTGAAAAGAGCCATCGAAAGAATATATATTTATTTGATTTAATCTCTTCATCACTTCTGCTACTCGACTTCTTTTGTTATTTAAACAATAGAGAAAAGATAATGTATTAATATCTTTTTCAACTGTTATGTTATTCAAACACTCAATATTGGGGATATCCATAAATGAACCATTTGAAAATAACATACGAGTATGTGAATAATCAAGCCAAGAGGTATATGTAATATAAAACAATGAATCATTTAATGGAGCACACCATTTCATATCTTTATTACCAAAATTTAATTTTTGTTCTTTAATTACTTCACGATTTTGGGCTATTGATTGACCTAAATCGCATACAAAAAACCTATTATCATTTGAAAGAAAACTACACAACAAGCTATCAGATCTCTTATTTATAACTATCGAATGCGGAACATATGGAAACTCGTTCCTACCATGACCTTTTCTTATTAAAGACATTTTAAAGGAATTATCTTTTAAAGAATATGCTTTCCAAAAATAGTCGGCTTCGGGAAAAATACCAACAAGAATGCTATCTGCGACAAAAAGGTCGCAACAACCTGAGATATCATCGCATACAATTTGTAGATCTTTATCCTTAACAGACTTTTCTTTAGGAAACTTGTTAACATACTTCACCTCATCAAATTTCATATAAAACGTCGGTACTGATTCGCATGCAACAAATACAATTGGCAATAATAGGACAAATAAACTATTTCTAAACTTCATAATGCTGTTATATATTTATAATTATTGGATATGATTATGACTTTAATGAATTTACTTTAAGACTGTAAAACAAGACATATGGTAAAGAACAACGAATTCTATGCCATAAAGACTTATTTGTTATGCTTATAGAGTAAAGCATGTGCAAATGTAATCAAAAATTTTGAAAAACATATTATTTACAACTATTTAATAATATGTAGTTATCAGTTAATTCTGAATGGTGTATGAAGTAACACTCACACAAATACTTTTTTTTAAAAAAAGTTGCCCATATCACATAAGTTAACTACATTTGCAGTTCATAAGCAAATTGGCTGAAGATGAAAGCAGATTATAGTTTTAGGACACATGTTGAAATCAAAAAACAAGACCTGACGATTAATCATCGCCAAACTATCCTATTGCTTGGTTCATGTTTCACTGACAATATCGGTGAAAAGATGCTAAATGGCGGATTCAACTGCTATGTTAATCCAATCGGGACATTATACAATCCGCTTTCTATCGCAAAAGCTTTTACTCTGGAATTACCCGATGAAATCGACAATTATTGTTCATGGTTACATTCGAGAGTAAACAACCCTATCGAAGAGTTTAGTAAACTGCAATCGGTAATCAAAGATGAAGCCGATTTGTTTATTATTACTTTCGGTACAGCATTTGTATATAGGTTAAAATCTACTGGTGAGGTGGTAGCAAACTGCAAGAAATATGACGCATCATTATTTTGCAGAGAACGTATCTCACAAGACGAAATAGCCGATGTGTGGATTGACATAATAACAAAGCAGATTCAATGCAAAAAAGGAAAAGACATACGCTTTATATTCACTGTAAGTCCTATCCGACATCTGAAAGACGGATTGCATGAGAATCAACTGAGCAAATCCACCCTGCTACTTGCTATCGACAAGATCTGCAAAGCATTTCCACAGAATTGCACATATTTTCCTTCTTACGAGATAGTGATTGACGAACTGCGAGACTACAGGTTTTATGCTGACGACATGATGCACCCGTCACAACTGGCAATTGATTATATATGGGACAGATTCAATCTGGCATATATGGACAAAGAGACATCTGATTATATCAGCAAATTTGAGAAACTAAATAAAACACTCTCACATCGTCCAAGTAATCCGAATGATCAAGAATATATAACACTTATAAACGAGACAAACAAAAAAATACAAGAGTTGAGACATGCAATACAACATTAACGACATTGCTAAAATCATAGAGGCTGAGCGTCATGGGAACAACGAAGCATTGATTAACTGGCTACTCATTGACAGCCGTTCACTTTGTTTTCCTAAAGAGACATTGTTTTTCGCTATCAAGACTGAGCGAAACGATGGTCATAAATATATATATGAGTTATACAAGCGAGGAGTTAGAAATTTTGTTGTAGAAAGCATTCATAACATAGAAGAATGGAAAGGCCATGATGAACTATTAAAGGCCGAAGATGTCAATTTCCTTGTTGTGAACAACTCTGTGGATGCTCTACAATCTTTAGCTACATTTCATAGAAATCAAATAGACATACCTGTTATCGCAATAACTGGAAGCAACGGAAAAACCATTGTCAAAGAATGGATTTACCAGTTGCTCTCTCCTGATTTTAATATATGCAGGTCTCCACGCAGTTATAATTCTCAACTTGGAGTTCCATTATCACTCTGGCTTCTAAATAAGCAACACGACATCGCACTAATTGAGGCCGGAATATCTAAATGCGGTGAGATGGACAAGTTGCAGAACATGATTCAGCCACAGATTGCTGTGTTGACAAATATTGGTTCTGCACACCAAGAAAACTTCAGTTCACTTGAAGAGAAGTTTAAAGAGAAACTGAGATTATTCAAAGATTGCAAGAAAGCTGTAATCAACCTACAGGCTTCACCAATAAAAAAGTATGATACATCATGCTTAAAAGACAGAGTAACTGAGTTTCCTGCTGTTATTGATGTAAAGAAATCAGATTCTTCTGCCACTATAACATATAAGATGAACGGACATATAGGAAGCTACACAATACCATTCATTGACAATGCTTCTATAGAAAACTCCGTAACTTGTCTTGCCTTATGCGGAGCATTGGCTGAATATGGTTTGACTGAAAAGCTTAATGGCAGAAACACTCAGGAATGGCTCGACACCATATGCAAACGCATGAATAATCTGGAACAGGTTGCCATGCGTATGGAGGTAAAAGACGGTATCAACGGCTGTACTCTTATAAACGACACATATAACTCAGATGTTCATTCACTCGGAATAGCATTAGATTTTATGAATCGCCGTCCTGACATGCAGAATCAAAAACGCACATTAATCCTAAGTGATATTCTGCAAAGTGGCGAATCAGCACACACTCTATATCAGCGAGTAGCACAGATGGCAGAGAGTCGCAACATCGACAAAATCATAGGTGTGGGAGATGAAATCTCTCAATGTGCCGAACTCTTTCACATGGAAAGTTATTTCTTCCATAACACAGAAGAACTTCTTGCAAGTAATGTATTTAAACAACTGCGCAACGAATTCATTTTAATCAAAGGAGCAAGAAAATTCCATTTTGATTATCTGTGCGATGTACTTACACTCAAAGTTCACCAAACCATACTGGAAGTAAACCTTAATGCTTTGGTTGAGAATGTGCATTATTATCGTTCATTCATGCAACCTGAAACCAAAATGGTATGTATGGTTAAGGCATTTGCTTATGGTATAGGTTCGTTCGAGACAAGCAAGACATTACAAGATATTGGTATTGATTATTTGGCAGTAGCTGTTGCCGATGAAGGTGCAGACCTACGTAAAGCCGGTATAACCTCGAATATCATGATTATGAACCCTGAGATGACATCGTTTAAGATGTTATTCGACTATAGTCTAGAACCTGAGGTATATAATTTCCAATTACTTGAGGCGTTGATTTATGCAGCAGAAAAAGAAGGAATAACAAACTTCCCTATACATATTAAACTTGATACAGGAATGCACCGACTGGGTTTTAATCCAGAGAAAGACATGCAACGACTTATCAAACGACTTCACGAACAATCGGCACTGGTTCCATGTTCTGTTTTCAGTCACTTTGTGGGCAGCGACGACGATTCATTCGATAGTTTCTCAAGGCATCAGTTTGAGTTGTTCGACAAAGCCTCATCAGAACTTCAGGCAGCATTCAATCATAAGATATTACGTCATATCTGTAATTCCGCAGGTATAGAGCACTTCCCTGAATATCACTACGATATGGTTCGTTTAGGTCTTGGACTATACGGAATAAACTCACGCAATAACCAAATCATCAACAACGTAGCAACTCTTAAAACTACTATATTACAGATACGCGATATTCCAGCCGACGACACAATAGGATATAGTCGTAAGGGACATGTCACACGTCCAAGTCGTATTGCAGCAATCCCTATTGGATATGCAGACGGATTAAATCGCAAATTGGGTAATGGCAATTGTTATTGTCTTGTAGCAGGCAAGAAAGCCCCATACGTTGGAAATATATGTATGGATGTTTGTATGATAGATGTCACAGATATTGAATGCAGCGAAGGAGATCAAGTAATTATCTTTGGCGACCAACTTCCTGTTACAGTATTAAGTGATGCTATCGGAACTATCCCTTATGAGATTCTTACAGGCATTTCCTCAAGGGTACAACGAATCTATACACAAGAATAATATGAGTGACGGAAATTTCAATAGAGCATTATTACCAAAGAATGAATTATCGGCTGGTATTAGAGCTGGTAAAGCACAAATGCGCACAAAAGCAAACGAAGCATTAGAAGAAGTTTTAAAGAGCTATTTCCCAGAACTCCCTACTGAAAAGAAAACAGAGATAAAGCAGAAGTTTGCCGAGTTATTACGCTAAATCGTCAACTATATATCATTTATGGTTCCCCAAATGTGATATATTACGCATTAAGCCCTCATATTTTGCACGCTTTACGGCGCTTCCACGAAACAACTGCTGATATTCCTCTTTCGTCAGTTTATTCCAATCATCTGGACGCATTGAGAGAAACTGCTCCGAAGGTTTAAATTCCTCAACTTGTGTAGGTAGGGCTGCCTTATTATGTGGACATGCCAACTGACAACAGTCACAGCCATATATAGACACATTTTTATTCTTATTGATTGAGTCGATTGATGATTGTTTCTCATCAAATTCTCCTTTATGCTCAATGGTTAGATAAGAAAGGCACAAACGAGCATCGATTGATTCCCCTAAAGCATGCATCGGACATGCGTCTATACATTTATGACATGTTCCACAATGTGGTTGCATTGGAGTGTCATATTCATCAAATTCCAACTCAGTAAGAATTTCCCCCAAAAAGAAGAAACTCCCTTTATGAGGTATGATAAGGGTTTTATTACGTCCAATCCATCCTATTCCAGACTTCCATGCCCAATAACGCTCAAGAATAGGGGCTGTATCAACACAGATCTTACATGATTCTCTTATACGGTCAACATCAATGGAATTATCGGTGTTATCAAGTTTATCGCAAAAGGACGACCATAATTCGCGTATCTTTTGTTTCATAACATCATGATAATCCTTACCATAAACATAAAGAGCAAATTGATATTGATCGTTATTCAATCGTTTTTCAGGGTAATAATTCAATGCCAAAGAGATTACTGTACGCGAACCAGGATGAAGTTTTCGTGGATCCATACGCATCTCCTCATATTTTTCGAGATATCCCATATCTGCATGTTTCCCAGTCTTTATCCACTTACTATAAGTATCGTAATGACTGAAATCCACAGGAGCAGCTTTAGCCAGTCCACATGCAGAAAAGCCGAGACGTAATGCCTCTGCTTTCAGTTTATTTGAGATGTCTTGACCTTTTCTGTTCGGCATCAAAGAGTTTGAATTCATATCCCTGCTGTTGTAACCACTCAATCGATTGTGGTAATGCGGTCTTTAGTTTATCAATACTTTTTAATGAGTCATGGAACGTTATGATACTTCCATTACGAGTATATTTTTTTATGTTGTTCACCACGTCATCCGATGTAAGAAATCGACTATAATCACGAGTAACAAGATCCCACATTATAATCGTGAATTTCTTTCTCAACCTCATGTATTGAGTCCATTTCATCCATCCACGTGGCGGACGCACTAACTGTGAATGAATTAATTTGTCAGCCTCGTAAATATTCTGTAAGTAATCCTTACTTCTATAACGTAATCCACCTACATGATTAAAAGTATGATTTCCTAATCTATGACCTCGCTTCTTAATCTCCATCATCAAGTCAGGATATTTCTTAACATTATCACCGACCATGAAGAATGTGGCTTTAACGCCATACTTATCAAGAACGTCAAGAATAAAAGGAGTAGCCTCAGGAATGGGGCCGTCATCAAATGTTAGATATACGGCCTTTTCCTGAGGATTCATTCTCCAAATTGCACTAGGATATAACCATCGCAACCATGTACTCGGTTGTTCTATTATCATCTACTAATTCAATTTTATACCTATAGATACAGCGCGTGTGGCTGCTGAATTATACAATGCGTCGAGAGAGTTTTTCAGTGCAGCAGCCTTCTTCTTACATAATTCGGCATTTGCTCCGGTGCCCTTTCCTTCTGCATTATATAGATTCTGGACATTTGCTAAGAACATGAACTGAGTATTTAAGTCACGCCATGAATTTGCAAAACGTACATCATTGAGTGACATATACCAACGTATATACTCATTTGCGTTCTTCTCAATAACAGATAACACATGCATTCCTTTATCCTTCTGTCCTAAGATGAGATATGCATTTGCAATATCCAACGCACCAAAGTTGGCATCATAAGGAACATTGTATTCAGGAATTTCTGTTTCACACTTCTGTAATGCTTTCTTAGCCATATCCATCTTACCCTCCATAATCAAAGAAGTGATAAGACGAGCGAACCAGTTACGATGAGTTTGACACATTCTTGTGATGGTTTCGTCAAGATACAAACCTTTCTGTTTAAGATTTCCATATCTGTACTTATTCATCATATTGTCATACATCTTCTCTGTATCACATACTGTCTGGAAATGATCGCTACCAGCAATTGTATATGGAGTTATGCGCCATGCAAGACCTTCTTGAACGAAGTTGCGGATTAATCCGCCATAATTGCTTGGGCCAACTGTTGTAGACATATACAATGGACGACTGAAATTACTGTTCGCAATCATTTCAAGCATCATAACAAAACTCTTGTAAATATGATCACGGTCCTTTAAGTCGATATACATCTTGTCTGGTATAGAATCATTAATTATCTTCATGCCAGAACGTTTAACTGCTTTTTTATCGACATTGACATACAATAATGAGTCGGAAGGAAGACATGATGGCAATGATTTAACCATTTCTTTATACTCTTCTGGAATACCTTCTTTAAGAATAAACTTCTTGATTGCATTCTTGAGTTCAAATGGTTCTTTACCCCAAATCTTCTCAGCAGTTTCTCTATTCTCCTCATACATAATTTGTACAAGTTGAGAGATCTTCATCTTAGTTTCTCCCATATCTATAACTGGATCGATATAAATAATCTCATTTTGTCCAGTTGTGTATTGTTCACGAGTCCATGTTATTGGTAATGGAGAAGACTGACCCTCACCTTCAAAAGCAGGGCGTTTCATTTGATCGATATACCAGTCTGTCTGAAGGTATGAAAGATTACATACACGCACATCTGTTCTGTTACCTTCAGTATCTTCGTTATACCATAGAGGGAAGGTATCGTTATCACCATTTGTGAATATAACTCCATCATGAGGTATTGTTTGAAGATAATTCAATCCGAAGTCACGACACATATAACGTCCACTTCTATCATGATCGTCCCATGTTTGACTTATCATCTGAAGAGGTACAGCCAATGCTGGTACAATTGAGATACATGAAGCAAGAAGGGCTGTCACACGTTTATTTGATTTGTTCATCAGTTTTTCCAACCATGAATAGATTGCAGTGATTCCAAGTCCACACCATATTGCAAAGGCATAGAACGAACCTGCGTACGCATAATCTCGTTCACGAGGTTGTACTGGTGTTTGATTCAGATAAAGCACAATAGCTATACCTGTCATGAAGAACAAGAAGAATACAACCCAGAATTGCTGAATACCTTTCTTTCCTCTAAATGCTTGCCAGAAGAATCCGATAAGACCGAGAATGAGAGGTAAGCAATAGAATACGTTATGACCTTTGTTTTCCTTCAAGATTGTAGGCAAGAGACTTTGATTACCCAGACGTAGATTATCTAAGAAATCAAAACCAGTAATCCAGTTACCATGTTCGGTATCTCCAAGTCCTTGAATATCATTCTGACGACCAGCAAAGTTCCACATGAAATATCTCCAATACATGAAATTCATCTGATAAGAGAAGAAATATCTTATGTTTGCAGCTTGAGTAGGTATCCTCACTGGTATAGAACCCTCAGGTGTTGAATACTGAACTTCTTTAGTTTCTACATCTCCCAACCATTGTTGATACATCTGTGGATGATTATTCTCGGTATCATAGATTCGAGGGAAAAGCATACACTGATCTGATGGATAAACATAGTCAAATTTCTCACGAACTACAACATATTCGTCTTTATCATTTGGATTTGTCTTGTTCTTTCTCTGATATACAGGTGCTCCTGATGTAGTATTATATCTGTATTCACCGTCTTCTTCGATGATTTCGCGTCTTGAAGCATATGTCTGACCATAGAAAAGAGGACGCTCTCCATATTGCTCACGTCCAAGATATTCACCAAGAGTGAATACATCTTCTGGTGAGTTCTGGTCCATCATTGGATTGGCAGTAGAACGTATTACGATAACTGCGTAACTTGAATATCCAACAACTATCAATGCCATACAAAGCAAAGATGTATTAATACCACGAATTGTTATTCCTTTGAATTGGAACACACAGTAAGCAAGTATTGCAAGAATCACAATACCTATAACCACACTTGATACTCCGTGACCATAAAAAGGAATACCGAGTAAAGCCACACATACAAGCAACAACACATTGATTCTTGTACGATTCTGTCCTTTTATGGTTTCGATGATAGCCCAAGCCAATGAAGAAACAAGAATCACAAGATATACATATAATCCAGAGTTATATGGCAGACCGAAATTATTTACAAACAATAATTCAAACCAGCCAGCCACCTTGCCTATACCTGGAACGATTCCATATAGAACTGCAACAATTATAAGTGCAGATATTCCAAGAGCTATAAGCGAACCTTTTGCTGTAGGATTCTTTGATTTCTTGTAATAGAACACAAGAACTATCGCTGGAATACAAAGGAGATTGAGCAAATGGACACCTATAGAAAGTCCCATCAAATAGAATATGAGTATAAGCCAACGATCCGAACCAGGTTCCTCGCTATGTTGTTCCCATTTAAGAATCAACCAGAACACTAATGCTGTAAGGAATGAAGAGAAAGCATACACTTCACCTTCTACGGCAGAGAACCAGAACGTATCACTCCATGTATAAATCAAAGCACCACAAATACCACTTGCCATTATTGCAATAGTCTGTGCCAGAGATGGTTCTACTTCCTTAACCGAATCAGGAGTCAGAGAACCAAATGAAGTAATTGATGGTCTGGAAGTTGTTGGCTGAACAATCAATGCTTTTGCAAAATAAGTGATTGTCCAGAAAAGAAATAATATACATCCGGCACTTAAGAGCGCAGACATAGTATTAATCATCTTGGCAATCTGAGTACTGTCTGAAGCAAACTGACTGAACAGGTTACCTAACAACATAAAAAAAGGTGCACCAGGTGGGTGTCCAATCTCCATTTTGGAGGCTGTAGTAATAAACTCAGGACAATCCCAGAAACTGGCTGTTGGCTCAATGGTTGAACAATATGTGAGTGCTGCTACGGCAAACACAATCCAACCAACAACATTGTTTACTAGTTTGTAAGTTTTCATTTATTTGATTATTTTAATATAATTATATGCAACTAATGTGTTTTATTATTAGGATATATGTAGTTATTATAGGTACAAAGATACAAATTATTAATCAATTCTATAAATGAAAAAGCGAAATAAGTATGTTTTTCACTCATATATAACATAAAATAACAAAGTTACGTATTTTTTTAAATACAAATGCACACAAATCCCTGATATATTTGAGACTTGTGTGCATAAATATAACTTAGTAAATATCACTATCCAATGTTATTATTACATCGGAATTGTGTCATACAAATTAGTCTTATCTATTTACTTTCAAACTCTTAAGGATTGCTTTAATATCCTTATTATCCAATGAATAAGTATGCACTGATACTGACAATGCACCTTCTTCCTTAAGAGGGAGAGCCAACACCTGTGATGAACCATATCCCTCGTTGAAATATGTACGTTGGAAAACATTTGAACCAAACTTTATATCTTCTTTCTTTTCAGTAGCGTTTTCACCATACTGGTGTAAAGCATCGTCGATAATCTTTTCAACTGTGTATGTTTTGCTTACAAACGACCAGATATCAAGATCAAAACCGAAGTTTGTATTCACATCTGGCTTTACCTCTGGAGCAAGAGTTACAGAACAAATACGTCCTGAAGTAGATTTCTTTTTAACCACCCAGCCCTTAGGTACTTTTACACTAAAGTTTTCTGTTTCAACGACTACTGGACCTTTTTCTTGTTCTTGGGCCATTACACTAAAACATATCATCATTGACAAGAGTACAAAAAGAATTGTCTTTTTCATTTTCATTTTTGATTATTAAGTTAAAATTATTATAAAAAAAAATTGTTTTCATTTCTTTTTCACCTTACAACTTTAATCATCCCATCATAAGTATTAATATTCACTTGAATAGAATCATAGTCTTGAAATCCCCCTAAATACATACTTAGAAATGTTTGTTCCGTGTAAGCTTCTCTATCGTAAGTAGGACGGACATGCAGCAATGACATACATGCTATCTGCGAATTGCCAGAATAACGAATACTATCAAAACTAAACGCCATCTCATGCTCATCATTATTAGAGGAAGTCATCAAACCGACATTAAAATTAAGAAAATCCCCCGAACGCCAAGCACTGACGAACTTTAATGGATCCATCGGTTTGGTTACGAACGCCGAACTTGAATAAACCTGTCCGACACGCACTAATTTAAGTGAATACATATCAATTTTGTCGATTTCATCGGAAAAAACCACCTTACATCTAAGAGCTATATTACTCAAATATTTTGTATTTGGCAACGAAACCGGATAAGTAGTTCCATCGTCTAACACGATCTTGTAAACACTTCCGTCATCTCCCGTATATGCGCATGCCAATTCTGTTCTCACAGAAGGATATTCATCTTCATCTTCCTTCTCGCAAGAAACAAACAACAACGACAAAAGCATTGTTAACAACAGAATCTTTTTATACATACACATACTACTTGAAAAGTACTAAATTGTCATCAATCAAGGAATCCAACTGCAAATCAACATACTTATCCTAACGCTTTAATTTGATTAAGTGCTGGATATGCATACATTGTCAACAAACGATTTCTCAAGAAATCATAATCAGGATTCTTCAAGGTGATTTGTTTCATCTTGCTTTCCAGATATTTTTCAAAGGCAGCACGTTCTTCGTCAGAACTAATATTAATGTATTTATCATCCAATAAAGACAAAGCAGCCTTATTACATGGATACAAACGATAGTTTTTATGAATTTCTTGATCAATATGTTCAGCTATGATTCGGAACAAATCTGTTTTTGGAGTATTAGGATCGATACCATCAAGCCAGTCATTTATGCAAGGAGCTGCATGATAATGAATATGTCCCTTATATCCGAATATACCTATTCGCATATTATCCAAATCATCTTGCTGACTCTTTTTAAAGCCTTCAATATCACGTTTATTCTGGAACTCCTCAGCCTTTAGATAGTCGCAAGGGTCATATTCATATGATATTGCTAATGGCACAATGTTCATCTCTTTAAGATTCTCTATCACATCTTTAGACTCGCCTCCCATAGCCATCATCTTAATAACACTCTCTTGGGTCAAGTCGTTACTATCCTTGGCTCTTCCTTCTCTTTGCGCGATCCAAAGATTACTCTGCTTCTCTTTTATTACATAATGCATGTATCTTGACATTTTAGCCGAAGCCATCAGCATCTGGCGCATAGTCAATGCACGTTGCACTATGAAAGAGCGATTCACCCTAACCAAATCCTTTATCCATGGGAATACAAGCAGATTATCACCTATAGCAATTTCCACAGTATCATATCCGTTATTTATCAACGTCACATCAAGAAGAGCTGAGTCCAAAACTATATCACGGTGATTAGACACAAAAGTAAAACCATTACATTTATTTATATTTGTGTAATCCGAAGTCATTCCGGTACTTGCCTTAGATAAGAGTTTTTCCAGAATCGGATAAATCAGTTTCAATTGAAACTCATAATTACTCTTACATGAACGGATTAATTCAGCGATTTTCTCAACGGGCACATCAGGATGTATTGTTTTAATTACATTCTGAAAACTCTCATCTTTTATTAAACGATCAAACACTTCCGGTAATTCTTCCGGAAGAAAGGGACGTATATCGTCAAAATCGTGAATATCAACCATATTTAATCTCAATTCAGCAACACTAAAACAATAATAATAAAAACTTTCATATAAACCTGACTGACAAATAATTGTCGCAGATTAGCCGTATACGGAGTTCCACTCTGCTTAGTGTTGCCTATCAAAAGCAGCAAAGAAAACCCATAACACGCAACGCAAAAATACGAATAAAATCTGAAACACACATATCTTTTATTATTTTTTTACAAATTATCACAAGTTTCACATTATTATAATTATAGTATATATACTATTTAAGTTAACTTTATTAGGCTCCATAAAATATAATATATAGTATATTGCTATGTGTATTAATGGCACAATACATCAAATACACCCACCAAACAACGCCACTACAGGCATATAAATTAAGTATTTTCACATTTTTTAGAAATATTTTTCTCTTATGTAATGTTTGTTACAATAAATTTTATTACCTTTGCAGCAGCTAAGATTAAAAAACTGATGAATTATATCACCATTTGATATCCTTTAATAACATTCAAATGAAAGAACTTACTAGTTATTACAAAACAGAACTACAGAAATACAAGAAACTACTGAAGCAAGCAAGCAAAAGGAGTTCCTTATATCTTTATAGTAAATTGCTATTCTTTACTATAACTATAGTTTGCGTATGCTTATGGTTCTTTTATGACGCGAAATCAGATTTCACAGCAATCGGAGGAATAATATCCATTATACTATATTCTATTATGGTGTATTTGGATAATAAAGAAATCGACAAAGAAGAAAAATACAGACGCATCATAACAACCCTTGAAAAGGAGATTTCCAACTTAAAGGGCAATTACACCTCAAACAACGGAGGGGAATATATCTCATGCGCACATCCGTTCACATACGACATTGATATCTTCGGAGAAAAATCGTTATTTCATTGTATCAACAGAACGGTAACACACGAAGGTGCAGACAGACTCGCTGAAATATTATCCGATATCGGCTCTGGAAAAGAAACTGTACGCAGAAGACAAGAAGCAATAAAAGAGTTGGAAGGATTAGCAGACTACAGATTACAACACATGTCTGTGCAGAAGACTGAGGAAAAATTCTTAGAATCAATTTCCAAGCTCAGGAGTTGTTCTATAAACACATCGTTACTGAAATGGTTAATCGTTCTATCATGGGCATTAACCATCGGAAACATCGTATATTTGGTTACATGCCTCACCCTTGGAACATCCACCATGCTACCAATATCCATCATGGCATGCATCCTCTTCTTCAATGGCTCTATAAGTGTGTTATACCTTAGCAAAGGAAACCATGTTATCCGAAAACTAAAGTATCTCATACAATTATCACAATGCTACTCACCAATAGTTTCATTGAATTGTAATAAAACATTCGAGAGCGAGTTACTGAAAGAAATTCAATCAGCACTACTCCTCCAAAAGAAATACCTGCAAGACCTGAAATCAATGAACGAAATCATGAATTTCAGAAACAACTACATTTTATGGTTTATTACAAACACATCAATTGTTTTAGATCTGGTAGTCCTATACAGGTTTGTGAAATGGGAGAAGAAAAACATTCCCACACTATCCGCCTTGTTAGAAAACATTGGACACCTAGATGCGCTTATCAGTTTAGCTTCTTTTAATTTTAACCACCCTCGCACATCACAACCGGAAATGACAGACGAGGGATTTGCTGGGCACAACATCTATCACCCGTTAATGCTTTCGGAAAATGTGATAGGTAACGACTACACACAAGAAGAGTCAGGTATCTCGATTATTACGGGCGCTAATATGTCAGGAAAAAGTACCTTTCTCCGTGCCGTAGCATTAAACATTGTATTAGCAAATGCAGGGTGTAATGTATGCGCAACCTCATTCAAATTCAATCCGGCAATTAAGTTATTTACCAGCATGAGGGCCCAAGACAACATTACAAAAGGGATGTCGTATTTTAATGCCGAAATCGATCGGCTAAGTCATGCAATCGACTATAGCGCCCGGCATCCCCACACCCTACTAATCTTAGACGAAGTACTAAAAGGTACTAACTCTGAAGACAAACTGGAGGGTTCACTAAAACTATTAAGATTCTTCTCAGAAAGAAGTATCATGGTGATTATTGCCACACACGACTTAGGTATCACCAAACTGGAAGAATCATTTGGAGAAAAGAAATACAAGAATTATTGTTTCGAGATTGAACTGACAACTCCAATCAACTACACATATCAGATCAGTCGCGGAATATGTAAAAACAAAAATGCTTCATATATAATATGTAATATGTTAAAATCTAAAAAATGAAAACAGTAATATTAAATACCTTCACTTCTTTTGCTACTTTTCCGATGTTCAACCCTGCTTACTTAAAAGGACTACTCCTTCGAGCAGGTATTGAGAACAAGCATATAGATATTAACCAAATCACATGGAATATTTTATTAAACGAAGACTTTCTCAAGGGTTTATCATTCAATAAAGAGATTGTTGAGAAATCAGCCTTCCCATATTCCATCATCAACACCCCATCGGACTTTTCTACAACAAAGCAAAAGGTATTATGTAGAATAAACCAAGCGAAACAAATACTGCAATCTTCGTCGGCAACAAACATCAGATTACTAAGCTGGGCACAGCATGTGGTTTTCAGAGCACTGAACCTCACATATTGTCATTATGGGACATTCTTCATGACCAACATCCCATTTTGGGCAAATCTTGGTTTTGAATACAACGACATCTCTCAGATATATAGTCTGGCAGAGGACCGCGCACACAATCCTCTTATACAGATATTCGAGTCAGAGATTATTCCAAGAATCAAGCAGGAAGCTCCTGATGTGATTCTTGTTGACGTGATGTTCCCATGGGACATAATACCCGCCCTCACCCTTAATATTCTGATAAAAAAGCATCTGCCTTCATGCCACATAAAT
Source organism: Bacteroidaceae bacterium (assembly GCA_024682395.1). Classification (GTDB taxonomy): domain Bacteria; phylum Bacteroidota; class Bacteroidia; order Bacteroidales; family Bacteroidaceae; genus Colivivens. Next base: position 13,587 of record JAIKZH010000073.1, on the reverse strand, counting down.
TATTCTGGATTAGGATTTGATGAGTTCAGTTTCTCACGAATAACACACAAGATGAAAAATCCTCAATTCTTCTTTAACTTCGACAGTGTATTCGTATATAGAAATGATGACGGAATTATTGAACTCATAAAAAGAATTGCAGATAATAAAAAGACGGAAGATATCGAGAATCTGTACACACCCGAGTCGTTAGGACATATTAGTACTGGTAAATTATTTGACGAATCGGTGATTCCTAATTACGACGACATAGAATGGGACAAGTATTTCTTCCCTGAAAGAATCGTTGTTGACAGACTCTCATACAGATGTTTTTGGGCTAAATGTAATTTCTGCTCAATCAATTCAAACAAGAGGACACGACAGGCTTCGCATGTTGATATGCAAGTAAACAAAATCAAGACACTGCACCAGAAATATCAGATTTCAAACTTCTGGTTCTTAGACGAAGCTTGCCCTCCTGAATTTGCCGTAGAATTTGCCGACAAGATTGCAAAAGAAAACATCACATGGTCGCTCAGGACAAGGTTAGACAAGAAACTCAACAATGAAAACCTTGCCCGTCTCAGTAGTGCCGGATTACGAGAGTTATGGATTGGCTTGGAACATGTTGACGAAGAGATATTGTCACGAATGAATAAATCTGACTTCAATTCAGAGTATGCATCCGTCGCAGCCGATGTATTAAGCAATGCAACAAAAAACAATATAGGTTTACATTTCTGTCACATATTGGGATTTCCTTCCGAGAACGACAAAAATCGTGAGAAGATATCTGAATTCTACACTACACACAAAGAGGATATCAGCAGAAAACCATTTTTCACGACCTTCAACGTATTCGGTTTAATGTTGGATAGTCCTATGTATGAAAAGCCAGATCAGTTCGGTATCATCGAGACTCATGATGACGACACTAAATTCAACATGATACAAGTGCCATACAAGACAATCTACGATGACGACACAAGTAATCCGCTTGTGATAAACAATTTATCTCAGTGGATTGGCTTATACACCAGTATTCTTGTAAAACAAGAGTCTTTAATTCCGCTATGGATGTCAATTGCCGACACACCATTTGAGTTTTTACTTAAAAAGTATTACATCCACAATCCTTTTTTAAAACCATGAGATGGAAAGAGTTTAACAGCATAAAAGACATACCTGCCACTTTGTGGTCAAACATTGAAAATGGTTACCCATGCCTCTCATATGATTTCATGGAAATCGTAGAAAGCATACATCCGAAAGATTCTTTTAATTACGCAATACTCTATAAAGACGACACCATAGTAGGCATATCATTCTATTACATATTCAATGCGCTACCATCAGTCCTAAAAAAACTGCCATTAGGTCGTGTTCTAATGACAGGAACATTTGAGACCTACGGAAAACACTGGTGGTACGATGCTTCATTGATTTCCGAATGTGAATTTCTTGAGTCTTTCTGGACATTGATAAAAAGACACAAAGTCGCTGCATTCATCTACAGAGACTATGTTAGTAATGAATGTTCAACTAATCAGTTTTATGAGAACTTTAAGTTCAGACATTTAGTTCCATATTCCTCAGCAAGTATAGAAATCCACGAGGATTGCAACAACCTCAATGACTTCTTCTGTGGAATGGCAAAAAAGCATAGGAATATGTACAAAAAGTTCATAAGACAGAGAGAGGCTCAAAACACAACATTCAGAATTGAATATGACATCAAAAACAATCTGGGAAAACTATATCAGTTGTATCTCAATGTAAACAAACATGCCTCTGAATTTAAAAGTCCTGCCATCCCCACAAGTTTTTTCACAATGCTTGAAGAACGACTTGGAAAAGATTGTTTTTGTATCGTAATGTCAAAAGACGAAGAAGATATCGGTTTTGTTCTTATGATACAAGGTCACGATATCGTCATACCATTCCTAATGGGAATCAATTACAACTACAGAGAACTTCATGTTTGGCATAACCTCACTATAGAATGTGTGAAATACACAATAGAATCGGGAAGAAAGCACATCGACTTAGGGCTCACCAACTACAAGCTAAAGAAAAGATTAGGAGCAAAGGAAACCGACATTCATATGTTTGGCAGACTGAAAAACAATTTTATAAATAGATATTGCAATTCTGTTATTGAGAAATTACTATAACAGCACCACACTATAATCATTCACTCTTCCTTATGGGAGAGTGAATGAACCAACTCGACAGAGTTAATCTGTCTTATATGAATGTTAATAGAAACAGTCTTTCAGAATAACCGCATCCTGAGTTAATATACTCCTACGCTAATACTAATAAGGAATCTTGAGAAAGGACACCGTAATCAGTAAAATTTTCTCAATTATTCTTGACAAGAGAATATAGGTAATCAAAATGTTCACGCAATACAGATAAATCTGCTCCATTAAGCTTAAAGACTCCTTCAAAGCAATCACCTATATAGATTTTTTCAAACATCTCTGATGCAAGTTCGATATTGGTATCTTCTTTAATTTCCTTAGTCGCAACAGCATGTTCAAGCACTTCTGTCCAAACAGTTTTTTCACGTTTCCACCATTCAATTGCTGTTTCTCTGAAATACGACAAATTTGCCAAAGCCGACATTTCAATAAAAAACATCGCCTTGTTCATGTTATTCACACCCATACTAGCAATATATTGTCGGTCACGCTCTAACACTTCCAAGAAATAATTATAGAACGATAGTAAAGACTGACGATAAGCAGTTGGGACATTTTCGACTGATGATTGGTTAAAAATCATAGTCTTAAGCATTTCAACAAAGAGGCCTTCTTTATTCTTGAAATAATAAATCATAGACCCTCTGCTGGTCTTAGACAACTTTTCCATTTCCGAAAAGGACACCTTCTCATATGAATTTGATGAGAACAATACAAAAGCGTCCCTTAAAAGCTTTTGACGAGTAACATCTCCTTTTTTCATATTTTACCCTTTATCATAATCATTATATTCCACAAAGTTACGAAAGTTTTCTTGAAAAACCAAAACTATTACAAAGATTTATTCATTTTATCCATATTTTTTGTTCTATATGACCACAAAAAGTCATATTTTTAAGCAAATAAAATAGAATTTTGGCAAAAAAACAAACTCATCATTTACTCCACTTGTAATTTATAATCTAATGTATATTTAATATTTATTATTTATAATTATGTACAACACTTTTTCTTCAATTAATTTGCATATTATAAAAACATATTATATCTTTGCAATATAATAGATGTTACAATGAAGATCTGATGAAATATACTGTAAATTTAACAAAGAACAGAAATAGTGCTGATGGCTCTATACTTGGTAAAGTCAACGATTTCAAACACGAAATGCAACAGCACGAAAGTGAGAATTTAAGCACCTATAAAAAGCACCCACATATGAGTGCATGTGACCGCACTTCCATTATACACAACAGACACACGAACAAAGATGTAGAAGTTGTGATGTTTGGATCAAACAGTTATTTAGGAGCTACAACATTCCCAGAAGCGATCGATAAAGCAGTTGAAGTAACGCGCGAGTTCGGTATCGGTTCAGGAGGAGTTCCATTATTGAATGGTACATCTATCTACCAAAATGAATTAGAACAAATCATTGCAAAGAAAAGTGGGTTTGACGATGCAATCCTATTTTCATCAGGATACACCGCCAACTTAGGAGTCATTTCTGGACTTATGAGACCAAACCACTTGATAATCCACGATAAGTTAACACACGCAAGTCTGTTAGACGCAACTGTCTTATCTGGTTCCAAGATGGCACGATTCCGCCACGGAGACATGGCGGGTTTAGAGAAACTGCTCAGTGAGAATGTAGATCAGTACCCAAACGGGATACTTGTTGTCACCGATGGAGTGTTCAGTATGGACGGTGACATAGCCAAACTCCCTGAAATAATTTCAATAGTAAGAAAATACAATGCCTTACTTTTGATTGACGACGCGCATGCCGTTGGAGTCATCGGAAAGAAAGGAGCAGGAACATTATCACATTATAATATTAAAGATCGCGATAACATTATAGTGACAGGAACGCTCAGTAAAGCGATTGGCACATTAGGAGGATACATCACAGCATCACAAGATATCATTGATTATCTCCGTGTATATGCTCGAAGCAACATCTTCTCAACATCACTACCGCCATCAGTATGTGCCAGCGCAATAGAAGTATTCAAGAAGATTGACAATTCAAACGTAATTGACAAACTTACAGAGAACACACTTTACATAAAGAACGCCTTAACCGAGGCAGGATTCAACATTCTAAACACTGAGACACCTATAATTCCGCTTATTGTTGGCGATTCAACCGTTCTCACATACATGGTTAAAGACGCATTAGATAGTGGCTACTTCGTAAACGCCATTTTTGCGCCAGCCGTACCACCAAACCTTTCTCGTTTCAGAATCAGTGTTATGGCAAGCCACACCAAAGAAGATATGGATGGACTGGTTGAATTAATGAAAGAATTATTCAAGAAGTATAATATTCCAAGATATGTCAAATAAATACACAATAAAATGGAGCACCACAGTTGACGATATCCAAGATCAAGATTGGATACGCATATATGGTACTGACATTATGAGAAGCAAGCAATTCATCAAAGCAAATGAAGAAGCAGGCTTTAAAGATGTTACATTCTACAATCTCCAAGTGTTTAAAGACAGAGAGATTGCAGCAATAGTCCCATGCTTCAATTATTGTATCGATATATTAAACATTACTTCGACCGTTTTAATCAAGAAATGGATTGTTGGAATGCGCAAGTTGTTTCCTTCATTCTTAAAGCTCAGAACATTTATCACAGGTTCATACGCATGTACATGTGAGCACCTCATTGAATATAGTTCATCGTTGACAGACAACGAGATTAATGAGGTTTCCGATATAATTGAGCAAGAACTGAAAAAGAAATGCGAGGAGACGAAAGCCAAATTTATATTTATTAAGGATATAAGAGAACACTATCTACAAAAAGTAAAGAGAGTGTTAAAGACCGACTTCCGTTTCTTAGAGTCATACCCAACTACCCTCATTCCTATCTTGGATGTTCCATATCCGAACGCACTAAAAAAGAAAAACAGAAAACGCTACAGAAAATACAAAGAACTTTTCGACAAAAGGTTTTACTGGACAATTTACGATGATTTCACAGGAAAGACTGCAGATGAGTTCTATGAATTATATCTCGCCGTAGTGACCAAAGCAAAGAATAAGTTTGAGTTTCTCAATGCTGAATTCTTCAACAAACTGAGCGAAATTATGGGAGATAGAGCCTTTCTGTTTGTAGCGAAGGATAAAGAAACAGACGAAACCCGAGTAATGGAATTAATCTTAATAAATGAAGAAAAACTCATCCCTTTATATTTAGGTATAAAATACAAGGACGATGACACCAAAGTATTGTATTTGAACACAATATTCAATACAGTAAAAGAAGCAGAAAAAAGAAAGAAATCATTTATAGACTTAGGTCAGACAAGTTACTATCCAAAAGCCATGTCAGGCGCACTTATAGAAAGAATACATTATGGATTTTGGGCAAAAGGTGGAATAATGAAATTTATGATCAATCATCTTTTTGATAAAATTTTCGCTCCTCAACTCATGCCAGACCATGTATATTTAGCCCAATACGCCGACAACGCTCATAATATACTGAGCAACTATAACTTCGTATTAGTAAACTAATTTTAAGTGTTTAGGTGCGAGGAGTCATTGCTTGATTCTAACACTGATCAATATGCTTGTTTTCAACGTGAGTCCGACATAATTAGTATAATATCAGATTCTTAATGTAAGTACAACTTAATAATTACAAAACAAAATATACCATCGATAGCCATTAGGTTATAAAGAAAAGTTTTTACTAACTACTTTTTATATAATATTTTCCCAGTCGGACTCACATTGATAACCAACCAGTTCTAAATCATATTATTAATAATTATCAGGTTTTATGCAACCAATTAATGAATATTTTGTATCTTTGTAACCACAAACAACACATAAGATACGAAAACTATGATTTGGAATCCTAACAAAGAATGTATGAGCCGCGATGAGATGTCGGCTCTACAAGGCAAACGATTAAGGAAAATTGTTTCTTACGTATATCACAATGTTCCTTTCTATCGTAATAAAATGCAAGAAATGGACCTACGTCCGGATGACATCAACACAATTGAAGACATCCGTAAATTGCCATTTACAACAAAACAGGATTTACGCGACAACTACCCATTTGGTTTACAAGCTGCACCAAGCAGTGAAATTGTGCGTATCCATGCTTCAAGCGGTACAACAGGAAAACCAACAATCGTTGGATACACAAGAAAAGATATTGGAGTGTGGAGCGAAGTGTTTGCACGTTGTCTTGCTTCATATGGAGTGACACGCGACGATTTGTTTTCTGTAGCTTATGGTTATGGTTTGTTTACAGGTGGACTTGGTGCTCACTATGGTGTTGAGACACTCGGAGCCACTGTAATCCCAACAAGTACAGGTAACACAGAGAAACATATCCGTCTGCTTACCGACTTAGGTATCACAGGTATCGCATGTACACCTTCATACGCCCTTTATCTTGCTGAGACTATGGACAAGATGGGAGTGCAGAAACAAAACATAAAACTTAAAGTAGGTGCATTCGGTGCTGAGCCATGGACAGAAAACATGCGTGCAGAAATCGAAGAAAGATTAGGACTAAAAGCATACAATATCTACGGACTCAGTGAAATCACCGGACCTGGTGTAAGTTATGAGTGTGAATGCCAAAATGGTAGCCACATCAACGAAGACCATTACTATCCAGAAATCATCGATCCTGAGACTCTTGAACCATTAGAACCAGGAAAAGAAGGAGAACTCGTCTTCACAACACTCACAAAAGAAGGTATGCCACTATTACGTTACCGCACAAAAGACCTCACATCATTAACTTATGGTCAATGCTCATGCGGACGTACAAACGTAAGAATGGGACGAATCATGGGACGAAGCGACGATATGCTCATCATCCGAGGCATCAACGTATTCCCAAGTCAGATAGAAAGTGTTATTCTCAGTCTTGAAGAATTTGCACCTCAATATATGATTTTTGTTGACAGACAAGGAAACCTCGACACAATTAAGGTTCAGGTAGAATTACGTCCTGAATACTTCGTCGATGACTACCCAGCAATGGAACGCAAGAAGAAGTTATTATCAGACAAACTCCGTAGCGTCCTTTCAATCTCTGCCCAAGTTGAACTCCTTCCTCCAGGAAGCATAGAACGTTCACAAGGAAAGGGAAAACACGTAATCGATAACAGAAAATTACAATAAATAAAAATTAAAACTCACATTGAGGGCTCCTCCACGTCAACAGGCCAAAAGGAGGCCTCAATGAATATAAAATCAACAAATACTAAACTTAAAAAAACTTCAAAGGTTTACAGAAATGGACAGAAGTCAATACTTACATCCAGACAAAGAACTGATGAGCCGCCAGGAGATTGAAGAACTTCAGTTGAAACGTTTACAAGAAACTGTTCGTCACTGTATGAACTCACCTTTCTACAAGAAACGCTTCGAAGAAGAAGGCCTTACACCAGATGATATAAAATCACTTGACGACCTAAAGAAAATTCCTTTTACAACAAAACAAGACCTACGCGATACATATCCATTCGGAATAGCATCCGTACCTCTTGAGAAATGCGTACGTCTCCACTCATCAAGTGGAACAACCGGAAACCCTACCGTTATTCTTCACACACAACGCGACCTCGATGAATGGGCAAATGCAGTAGCACGCTGCCTCCACATGGTGGGACTACGTCCTACAGATGTATTCCAAAATTCATCAGGCTACGGTATGTTCACAGGAGGATTAGGATTCCAATATGGTGCAGAGCGTTTAGGTATGCTCACAGTACCTGCAGCAGCAGGAAACACATTACGCCAACTGAAATTTATCAAAGATTTTGGCACAACAGCCCTGCATGCCATTCCTTCATATGCTTCACGCCTATACGAAGTTATGGTGGAACAAGGAATCGATCCACGTCGCGACACAAAACTCAAGACATTAGTAATCGGAGCAGAACCACATAGCGAAGAACAAAGAAAACGCATTGAAAACATGCTTGGCGTAAAAGCCTACAACTCATTCGGAATGTCTGAGATGTGTGGACCAGGCGTTGCATTCGAATGTAAAGAACAAAATGGTCTCCACATTTGGGAAGACTACTACATCGTAGAAATTGTTGACCCTAATACATTAGAACCAGTTCCAGAAGGAGAAGTAGGAGAACTTGTACTCACAACAATCAATCGCGAAGCAATGCCATTGTTGCGCTACCGCACACGCGACTTGACACGTATCCTTCCAGGAGAATGCCCATGCGGACGTCATCACAAACGACTCGATCGTATGCAAGGACGTTCAGACGACATGATCATACTCAAAGGTGTAAATATCTTCCCTATTCAAATTGAGAAGATACTACTTCAGTTCAAGGAACTATCAACAGACTACCTTATCACACTTGAGACACTCGACAACAACGATGGAATGACTGTTGAAGTGGAATTGTCAAACCTCTTCACCGATGATTATGGACGTCTTGAGAAACTTACAAAGGAAATCACACGTCAACTCAAAGACGAAATTCTCGTCACACCAAAAGTCAAACTTGTTGCCAACGGTTCACTTCCAAAGAGTGAAGGTAAGGCTGTGAGAGTAAAAGATTTAAGAAAAACTTACTAAATCCGTTATACTATGACTATTCAACAATTATCAGTATTCGTAGAGAACAAAAGCGGCGCAATGCTCAATGTTCTACAATTATTAAGAAGTGAAGGAATCCAACTCCTTGCAGTGAATATCGCAGATACAGTAGAATACGGAATATTCCGCATCATATGCAGCGAGCCATCAAAAGCGTTCAAATTACTAAAAGAAGCAAACATCAGTGTGACACTCACCGATGTATTCGCTATTGAACTTGATGATAAAGTGGGAGAAATGGCAAGAACACTTGAAATCTTCCATAAAGAAGGTATAAGCATCACATACCTCTATTCTTTCCTTATCAACAAGAAAGGCATAATGGTGTTCCGCACAGCTGAAAGCGAACGTACACGTGAAGTAATCATGCTCAACAACATGAAATTTATTGCAGAAAAAGACCTATACACATTAATTTAATTTATTATTGCGAAAATAGGTTTTAAGCATAACATAAACCACATTCAACCCCGTTGTCAAATCCTCTTTACAACAAAGAAGGCAGTTTGACAACGGGGTTCTTTCTACAAAAGAGTGCAAACTCCGTATTACAAATAATTTTACCAGATACAAATAATATTATTTTTTTGAAAATTTATTATTCTCAGATTACATAATATCCAGATTATTTATTACCTTTGCGTGGGATTTATTGAGGTGATGACTATGAGATGATGAAAAGACCGCACTCAAACACAGCATTTCTATTTCTACATAATAACTGATTTATGTGTATAAATGAATAAATATTCATTATAGAAATAAATAAGTATTATTTAAAGTGTAAAAAGAAAATTAGGAATAATTTCATATATAATTTATTAAAAATATGGCAACATTAGATCTTACAAAGTATGGAATCACTGGTGCTACCGTGATTGCTCACAACCCTTCTTACGAAGAACTCTTCGCAGAAGAAACTAAAGCTGGTCTTGAAGGTTTTGAAGTAGGTCAGCAAACAGAACTTGGTGCAGTTAACGTTATGACAGGTATCTTCACAGGTCGTTCACCTAAAGATAAATATATCGTAGACGATGCAAACTCTCACGATAAGGTATGGTGGACAACTGAAGGTTACAAGAACGACAACCACCCAATGAGCGAAGATGTTTGGGCTAAAGTAAAGAAAATTGCTCAAGAAGAACTTTCAAACAAGAATCTCTACGTTGTTGATGCATTCTGTGGTGCAAACAAGGACACTCGTATGGCTGTTCGTTTCATCGTTGAAGTTGCATGGCAGGCTCACTTCGTTACAAATATGTTCATCCAGCCAACTGCTGAAGAACTCGCAAACTTCGAACCAAACTTCATCATCTACAACGCATCTAAGGCAAAAGTTGACAACTACAAGGAATTGGGTCTTAACTCAGAAACTTGTGTTGCATTCAACACTTCAAGCCGCGAACAAGTTATCATCAACACTTGGTACGGTGGTGAAATGAAGAAAGGTATGTTCTCTATGATGAACTACTATCTTCCACTTCAGGGAATCGCTTCAATGCACTGCTCTGCAAACTGCGATATGAACGGAGAAAACACAGCTATCTTCTTCGGTCTCTCTGGAACAGGCAAGACAACTCTTTCAACTGACCCTAAGCGTAAGCTTATCGGTGACGACGAACACGGATGGGATGACAATGGTGTATTCAACTTCGAAGGTGGTTGCTACGCTAAGGTTATCGGTCTTGACAAAGAACACGAACCAGACATCTACAACGCAATCAAGCGCAACGCTCTTCTTGAGAACGTAACAGTTGCTGCTGATGGTAAGATCGACTTCGACGACAAGTCAGTTACAGAAAACACTCGTGTTTCTTACCCAATCAACCACATCAAGAACATTCAACCAGGATCATCTGCACCTGCTGCAAAGAACGTTATCTTCCTTTCTGCAGACGCATTCGGAGTACTTCCTCCAGTATCAATCCTTACTCCAGAACAAACTAAGTACTACTTCCTTTCTGGATTCACTGCTAAACTTGCAGGTACAGAACGTGGTATTACTGAACCAACTCCAACATTCTCTGCATGTTTCGGTCAGGCATTCCTTGAGCTTCACCCAACTAAGTATGCAGAAGAACTCGTTAAGAAGATGGAAAAGAGCGGTGCTAAGGCATACCTCGTAAACACTGGTTGGAACGGAACTGGAAAGCGTATCTCAATTCCTGATACTCGTGGTATCATCGACGCTATCCTCGATGGTTCTATCCTCAAGGCTGAAACTAAGAAGATCCCTATGTTCGACTTCGAAGTTCCAACTTCACTTCCAAACGTAAACCCAGCTATCCTCGACCCACGCGACACTTATGCTGACGCTTCAATCTGGGAAGAAAAAGCAAAAGACCTTGCTGCTCGTTTCATCAAGAACTTCGGCAAGTACACTACTAACGAAGCTGGTAAAGCTCTCGTTGCAGCTGGTCCACAACTCTAATAAGTTGTTAAAACCAAAATATAAGTAAGGTACATCGCAATGATGTACCTTTTTTGTTTTATGAAATAATGAAAAAATAAGTTGGTACAGATCATTGTGAATGAAATTAGTTACAATATATCTGGTTCTTTATTTCTTCATCTGAGTTTCATCATTCAAATATTGATGTTAATTCCTAAAATTAATGATTTTTAGATATAAATTTTTTATTTGTTCATTTTGCACATCCTAACGAATTTATGTAATTAAAAACTAAGGGCTTATTATTATTTAATTTATGGGATGGCATCAAAATAGTTTTATCAACATTTTACCAGCATCCTTATACAAGGAATCTTCATTACAACCACAAATTGCCAACAATAAAACAATATATAAATCCGAAAAAGCCTTTATTTCATATTGATTTTATATGAGACAAGTATCTGATTACATTTATTATGTCTAACTCTATCCATCATATCCTCTAATTCCTTTGGGACATAATCTTCCAAATATTCAATCGGAGCCATAAATGTCTCAGTGGATAGTACGCCATAATAACGTTGATTATAATAGCATTTAGGAAACATATAAACAAAATGGTCTGTAAAATGGTATTTTCCCATAAATTCAAAATCAAACTGAGTAGCAACTGTCTTATTCCTATTCTTATCAAAAATAACATCAACTCCAGTGTTAATACCAACTCTACGAATGATATAATCTGGACTCTCTACATACATATTGGAATAAGTCCATTTATCGTCTCCGAAAAGCCATTTTTTATGAGTCACAGCATCATTTATATCTTCTTCTGTGTAGAAAGGATGCGTACCCTTATACTCATAAGTTGCATATGGAGCATATGATTTACCTTTAATTAAATACACTGTTTCATCATTCATTGGAGTCAAGACGAGACCACAGTTACCTGGCTTTAAAGTTGATGGTGAGTCTTTTGCCATTGGATAATCGCTCATCTTTGTTGGAATTATCTCATCAAGCATATTAATTGATTCATCATAAACTCGTACTTTATGATCAGTCTCCGATGATATTAATCCACCAGACATATATGCATACATAACTGAATAATATAAATGGTTGGCAAAACCCACTTCATTCGTATAATATGGTTCCATGATTTTTGTCTCAATATATTTGCCGTCTAAATCATACAATAAGACCTTATGTGCTCCCTCGTCGGTGAGGACAACTCTATTTTCACCAGTATTTATAAATGCCGATGACAGATTAACCCATTCATTTTTTGCCTTGCCTATATTCTTTATCTTAAACAAGAAATTCCCATTGATGCCATAGACAAAAATACCGCCACCATTAGATGAATCATAACAGTATATGCGGTCATTCACTATTGTAATGGAATTAACAAATGACATCGTTGCTTCTGATATTGTATCCAATTCAATAAACTGAATATCAGATACTATATCCTTCACATCCACAATATTATCATCATAAACAATCTGATATTTTGAGGTTTCAACTTTTTCTTCACACGAGAGCAAGCAAACCACGCATAATACGGATAAAAAAAACGAAAAAATTTTTCTCATAAAACAAAATGATTTTTCTGTCCACAAAATAAGTTTGTGGACAGAAAATATTAATAAATTAGAGAAATAGATATGTATTATTATTCATAAATAATAATATATTAACTAATTGCACACACACCAGAAGTACACACTGAATTATACTTATAAGTTTTACATTCAGTATATTTACCTTTTCTTCTTTCATATGATCCATCAGCATTTCGTTTATAACCGATGCATTCATTATTAGTTAATGAAACTTCACGATCTGTATGATCTTCTGGATTATCAGCCAAAGCTTCGATGTTAGCGCTAAACATTGCATTTATCACAGTGTTTTTTGTTACTTGAGTTTTGTAATATGCTGCGCCGGCCATGAATACAGAAACAAAAGCAGCAGCAAAAGATAATTTTAAAAATTTTGTTTTCATTTTTGTTTTGATTAAAAATTAATTAATTATTGTTTGACCATTCAATGGTCATTCTTTATTAATGATATCAAAAAATAAAGTTTCTATTTGTTCATTATGAATCGGATCACCAATCAAAACTATACTATCCTCATTATTTATCAAAAAAGAATGAAATATTTTCTCTTTAGGTAAAAATGTATTATTTTTTCTAAACACATGGTTGACATCCAAATACACGGAGGTAGTTAATGACGATAAATCATAGTTCTGTCTAAAAGATGCTGTATCATTATCAATAGGATCAAATATGAAAATGAAATCCACATTACAATTTGTTGATTCTAATTTATTTAGTATCGTATTAATACCAACCAAGTTATTCATTGAACA
>JAIKZH010000084.1 GCA_024682395.1 Bacteroidaceae bacterium | reverse complement strand
TCCTGTGAAGCCAACGTAGGTAGCATTGGGCAGTGAGTCGTGCAGATACTTGGCAAAGCCATAGCTGCGCTTTACGCCTTTATCAGTAATGGTCACATTCTGTTCCACATTCGTCTGCGAACGATGGGCTTCGTCGGAGATACATATTATGTTTGCTCGGTCTGAAAGCAGGTTGATATCCTCGCTGAACTTCTGTATCGTAGTCAAGAATACCCCTCCGCTCTTTCTTCCTCTCAGCTTCTTGCCCAACTCTTCACGAGTCTCTACGTTTACTACTGTCTCATCACCTATGAACTGCTTAGCATTCACGAATTGCGCTGACAACTGGTCGTCCAAGTCCGTACGGTCAGTTATCAGTACGATGGTAGGACTTGCCAGATGTAGGCTGCGCATCAGCATGCGTGTCAGGAACAACATCGTGAGGCTCTTACCACAGCCTGTAGCACCAAAGTATGTGCCACCCTTACCATCGCCATGCAGGTTGATATGCGAATGCTCCAAGATGTTTTCGTAAAGCCTGTGTGTGGCGAAGAACTGCGGATAGCGACACACTATCTTCCTTTCACTCTTCGAGGTGTCAGGGAAGAATACGAAGTCCTTCATCACGCTCAGCAGTCTCTCCTTACGGAACAATCCTTCCATCATGGTATGCAGAGAGCCGATGCCGTCGTTTACCTTATCCGTCCGCTCCACTTTGCGCCAAGCATAGAAGAACTCGTAAGGCGTAAACAGAGTTCCATATTTATTGTTCACGCCATCGCTAATCACCACAAAGGCATTATAGCGGAACAACTCTGGAATATCCCTACGATAGCGAACCGTCAACTGCGTATAAGCATTCATGATAGTGGTGTCTTCCTTTACGGCACTCTTGAACTCCAACACCACTACAGGCAGACCATTCACATAGACGATGCCGTCGGGAATGCGTCGCTCCAGTCCCTTTATCTCCAGTTGGTTGACAATCTTGAAGATATTCCTGTCAACATCCTTAAAGTCTATCACTTCCACGAACAAGTCTGGCAAAGAGGCATTCTCACGTTTGATGGCAAACCCCTCCGTCATCAGCCGATACGTCTGCGCGTTCTGCTCGTAGAGCGGAGCACCATTGTCTGCCGTCAACTTTGCTATGACTCGCTCAACCTCCAAAGGTGTGATTCCCTCTTGAACATATCTGTCCATCAGATACATCCGCAAGTCATCACGCAGCAGCACCTCGGTCTGCTCCTTGTGTGTCGTCTCGCCGTTCTGATAGCTATACCCATGCTGCTCGAACAGCTCCATGATGCCCATTTCCAAGGCGTGTTCGTTAAAGTGTGACATAATAATACATCATTTACTTTATAAGGTCTATATTGTAGAAAACAAATATTTACTATTGAGTAATTGCATTTTCGAGTCTTACTTCAAAATTCTTGTAATACGTCTCATCAACATCTTGACCTCCAGTATTACGCAGTAAACACAATAATTCTATAATTAAACGTTTTATTTCCTCTTTATTTGTTTTATTGATAGTTTTGTTATGCAATATCAACCACACAATATAAAAATCTTGATATGACCGCCTAAATGTTTTTGATTCTTTTACATTAAAGAAAGTATTCAGAGTATCTTTATTTAATGAATCAAATAGAGTTCCAAAATCATGAATTTTCGTATCAGTATTATCAATACAGCTTAAGAACTTTTCTTTTTCTGAGACATTGTCTTCTAATCGTGTAAGATAATCTGAAATTGCATTTTTGTCTTTAATACGGCATGTTATACGATCTATTCTTTTAAATGTTCCAAGAACTTTATCATAAGAATCTTTGGACATGGCATAATCAATATAGGTTAACAAAGTAACCAACTCTTCATTTTCCATTCTGTCAGTTCTGTTCTCTGCATCTTTATTCTCTTTACTATAAAACCAATGCAAATTTTTCTGAGTTACCTCTTTTAGTTTCTCTATAACTGATTTATCAACTGTAGAGTTCCACATCTCGAATGAATTTTGTTGTATAGGATAAGGTTTCTGATTTAATCTGATAAATAAGTCTGTTGGGTCAAAATTGGCATTGATATTTTGCTCAATATTAATCTCGTCAATGACAAAATCTAATATTTTATCTTGGTCTTGCGGTGAAAGACTTGAGAAATTTGAGCCATTTAATTCAGTCAAAATCTTTAACTTTTTAAGCTTAAAGTTGTTGTTTTTTGAATATGTCAGCTTATCATCCTCATTTCTGTATTGCTTCCCAATAAATGCGATGATAGACAACAATCTTTGTTGACCATCAATAACCTCCTTTATTCCATTGTTCTTTTTATATACGAAAATGGGAGGTAATGATATTCCCAATAATATACTTTCTATTATCGATGATGCTTTTTGTTCTGTGATACGTTCTTGCCTCTGATATGTGGGACGCAAAAGATACTTCGTTGTTAATACATCAGACAAGACTTCTTCGATAGGCTTGGAAACTGGAGAAGGCTTGTTGATTCTTAAGCCGTCTAATTGTTGAACAACGTTCTTAACATCTTGATCTCCTTGTTTTACTTTTTTGATGCGTTCTTTAAACTCGGGATTTTTTAAATATAGATCAAAACTGTAATCAACATATTTCTCAAAAAATTTGGCTGTATCTTCATATCTGTCGATAATATTCCGATAATGAAATGAATTATCATCAGAATACATATCAATACTATCTTTATAATGCTGTTTTAGTTCTTCATAAATATTCATAACGTCAAAAACTATGTTCTCTTGATGGAGAACAAGCAGAGCCCATAAAATAGACTCATACATCAGCTTTTGTTTCAAAAAAATACCATCTTCAATAGAAAGCTTATTATGCAAATGTATTATTGATATACATAAGTTTAAGAAATAATCTACATCTGAAAAATCTTCCAAGGTATTAAACATGGACTTATACAGTAGCTCCGTTATTTCTCTGCGTTGAGCTCCTGTTGCATATTTAGAAATAGGGAATTTTGGCATAACAATTGATTTCCTTAAGAAATCAATTAATTTGCCCTTCAAATTTTCATCATCTCGTTCATTCGGGAAAAAACAAGAATGCAATCCTTCGTATAAATTCCGATCTTCCCCCAACCTGTCTTCCAATTTGTTAGAAAAAACATCATTATCATATTTTGCACTATCAACTTCTACAGAAGTTAATGGTGTAATACCAGTATTATACCTTCTGAAAATTTCTTTTTTTACTTTGTCTTCAATCTCGGGAGTAATCTCTGTAATGACTTCAAACTCAAACACACGGATGTATGAATTCAAGAAAACCTCTTTTAACTCATCATCCAATGTATTAAATGACTTTCTACTTAATGCAGGAAGATCCATCAATCCTTTTGAACTCAAAGAAAAATCATTTTCCTTAAATCTTTTTAGAGTCTCGAATCTTTGTCTTCCGTCAATAACTTCTGTTGAGATACCTGATTTGTATAAAATAAGTGGAGGAATTTCTGTCCCTAACAAGACACTTTCAATAAAAAAAGACTTTTTTTCTACATCCCAAACATAATTTCTTTGATAGTATGGTTTATAATTTATACGCTTCAAATTTCGTTCACTCAATAATGTTTTTACCGAAAGTGTTCTCGGTATAATTTTAAGTCCATTTTTAAAGACTTCTTTAAATGTTTTTTCGCTAATAGTACTCATAACATTATAATATATTTGTTAATTTTGCAGTATAAATATAATCTGTATTTGACTCATGACTAATAGTAAATGTATTTTTTGTAGGTTCCTTAAATTTTCTAAAGAAAAAATATTCATATAGATACA
>JAIKZH010000047.1 GCA_024682395.1 Bacteroidaceae bacterium | reverse complement strand
AGTTGTTCCATAAGGAAATAATTTTACAGACTTAAACTCATTAATTTCAATATCAGGAACAATGCCTGAAGCATAATCATAATTACCTTCACCATCGGCCACATAAGCAGTAGCAAGATGTAGTGTGTGATAATATGATGTGGGTACTGATTCCAAATACAGGTTCTGTCCAGCAGTTGTTTGTCCCACAACCGTTACTTTTTCACCATTAAGACATCTTAGTCCATGAATCAGCCATTCAGCGGCTCCTTTTGTATATGAACTTGTGATAAAGAACACATTAGTATTGCATGTTGCAGAAGCGACTGTATATGTTCGGTTTCTGTAACTCTGTGACTCCCTGTATAATGTATTAAGAAAAGCCCTACCCTTGCCTGCAAGCAACGAAGCCAATTCAAAAGCCTCGTCGATTGTTCCTTGATTACATAAACGTAAATCCACTACAAGGCGTTCTGGATTATTTGCGAGTAATTGTTTTATGGTGTTAACAGACTTGCCATCACACAGATTTGTCAATAAAACATATGCGCAGTTATCTGTAATCATTCCTGAGGTCCAAACTTGATCCACATATACCTTTCGAGAAGCCTCAATACTAACCTGCATCGTGTCACACCATGAAATATTTCCTGTCTGTTCATCAACATCAAGTTGTAATACAGTAAGTGGACGGACACGACCTTTCTTTAGAGAGTTGATATTCTTAGAGGTTACCTTCTCGCCATTTATTGCAGAAATAAATGCGCCACGTGTAATTCCTACATTTGCAGCAGGAGAATTAGGATATACAGTAAGAACTCGAGCAAATTGATTAGTCGTTTCGCTTGTAGGGTCTAATATCAAACTGACATCTAATCCATAGGAATCAAGATGATTAAACAACCCTATCTCGTTATAATCCACCTCAACCGTATCGGTAGAGCAATACGACCATTTGTCTGTTACTGGTGCTTGAGCAGTTAATCGCTTTAAGAAATCAGAAGGAGCTTCGAAATAATTCTTCCAATCCACATCATTCACAGACTCACCCCACAAATAATTGTCTTGAACAAGTTGCTGAATCGCATGGTCACATTCCGTCTTCTCATTATATTCATGAGTTCTGTCTTCACCACATGATAATAAGAATAGTGATGAAATGAAACATATTGATAATCGATTCATATTATTTGTTTAATCAGTTATTTCAAAACAAATCAGTCGTCAAGTTTAAGAACAGCGAGGAACGCCTTCTGAGGAACCTGAACATTACCAATTTGCTTCATACGTTTCTTACCAGCCTTTTGTTTCTCCAACAATTTACGTTTACGACTCACGTCACCACCATAACATTTTGCAAGAACATCTTTACGTACTTGTTTCACAGTTTCACGAGCTACAATCTTACCACCGATGGCAGCCTGAATAGCGATATCAAACTGCTGACGAGGTAAAAGATCTTTCAAACGCTCACACATACGGCGACCTAACGTAACGGCATTATCAACATGAGTCAATGTACTCAAAGCATCCACACTTTCTCCGTTAAGCAAGATATCCAACTTCACGAGTTTTGACTGACGGAAACCAGCGTTATGATAGTCGAATGAAGCATAACCACGGCTAATACTCTTAAGTTTATCATAGAAATCTATGACGATTTCGCCAAGAGGCATGAGGAACTGAATTTCCACACGGTTTCCAGTAATAAATTCCTGTTTAACCAATTCACCACGTTTACTTAGACACAATGTCATGATTGGTCCAATATATGTGGCTGTGGTAATTATCGTAGCACTAATATATGGTTCTTCTACATGTTCAATCAGTGTTGGGTCAGGCATTGACGATGGATTATGAACCTCCATTGCACCACCATGCTTGTCATATATCATATACGACACGTTTGGCACAGTAGTAATTACATTCATGTTAAACTCACGGTCAAGACGTTCCTGCACGATTTCCATATGTAGAAGTCCAAGGAAACCACATCTAAAGCCAAAGCCCAATGCAGCAGAACTCTCATGTTGGAAAGTCAGTGAAGCATCATTCAACTGGAGTTTCTCTAACGATGTACGCAGATTCTCATAATCATCGGCCTCAATAGGATAAACACCGGCAAAGACCATTGGCTTCACTTCTTGGAAACCGGCGATTGCCTGTGTGCTTGGATTTGCAATTGTTGTGATGGTATCACCCACTTTCACCTCAACAGCATTCTTAATACCAGAGACGATATATCCTACGTTTCCTGTACGTAATTCCTTACGTGGAATCATATCCATTTTCAAGACACCGATTTCTTCAGCAAGATATTCTTTCTTGGTGTTGATAAAACGCACTTTTTCTCCAGGACGCATCACACCATTAACAATCTTGAAATAAGCGATAATACCTCTATATGAGTTAAACACAGAGTCGAATATCAATGCTTGAAGTGGAGCATCTGGATCACCTTTTGGACATGGGATTCTTTCAATAACAGCTTTAAGAATATCTTCAACACCTTGTCCTGTCTTACCAGAAGCCTCTATTATCTCCTCACGTTTACATCCCAGTAAGTCGATTATTTCATCAGCCACCTCTTCAGGCATTGCGTTTGGCATGTCGCACTTGTTAATTACAGGTATTATTTCCAAATCATGGTCGATTGCCATATATAAGTTGGAAATAGTCTGAGCTTGTACACCTTGAGTTGCGTCAACAACAAGTAATGCACCTTCACATGCTGCAATACTACGGCTTACCTCATAAGAGAAGTCAACGTGTCCCGGAGTGTCAATAAGATTTAAAGTATATACTTCGCCATCAAGAGTATATTCCATTTGAATGGCATGGCTCTTGATAGTTATTCCTCTTTCTTTTTCAAGGTCCATATCATCAAGCATCTGTCCTTCAGTAACCTTGATTGTGTTGGTATATTCAAGCAATCTGTCGGCAAGTGTCGACTTACCATGATCGATATGGGCAATAATACAAAAGTTTCTTATATTCTTCACTTATCTACTTCTTTTTTCTAAATAAAAAACATAAATACATATTCGGTACAAATTTACGGAGAATTTTTTGGATTTTGCTCATTTTTAGGCAAAAACTACATTGTTATATAGATAAAAGCCATAAATAAAACTTATTTAGCCCATGCGACGGATAATAATATATGATTGCCAAACATTAGTACACATTTTAATTTTACCCATCTCATATATGTTTACTTGAAAATAAATTGAATAAATATCGTGGAGTTTATACCACGAAAAAGGTCCTGTAAACCATGTGTGAAACACAGAATACAGAACCTCCGTCAATTAAACTATCTATAAATAAATATGTAAACAACGGCGACTAATTGTCAATGAAGACACTTTTGGTTTTAGTTATTAGAACTTGAAACCAAGTGTACACATCAACTGACTTCTGTTATTACTAATCTCCGTTGGTTTCAAGTCACCGTGATCAAAGGCATAGAAATCGCCTTTCTGAGTTTGATATTGATATGCAAGATCTACATAACCGCCTTTAAATCTGTATCCAAGACCAAAGGTAAAACGATGAGTATCTTTCCAGTTAGTAAAATCTGTTTCTGTAAGATTCATATCAAATTGCAAAGAATTGTACGCATTACTCTTAAATGGAGCTGAAACATAGTTGTATCCTGCGCGAATACTGAATGATGGATCAGGTTTAGCTTCCATACCAATCTTGAACACGCTTTGTCCCTTCAGATTATTCTTTATGAATGCGTTTTGGATAGCATAATAATTATCATCATAATACTCACATTCGTAGAATTTAGATGAACTCAAATCTTGATATTCATATTCTGCTCCAATTGCGAAATAATTGCCTTCAGTATAGCCTAAGCTAACCCCGAATTTCCATGGAGTACGGAATGAATACTCACCTGCTGGAGCATAATACTGACGGACACCATCGCTACTATATATGTAATGTTCTTCATCTGTATTCATCATCATGATATCACAGCCATGATAATCGTCCATTTTATACCATGTAGGTGTGTGTACTGTCAATCCGAAGCGGAATGGAGAATTATCTATAGGACGGCAGATAAATCCGAATTTAGCATCGTATCCGTCACCCTTACTATCATAATAATTACTTATGTAATAATTAGCAACTCCGTCGGCACCTGCTTCGAAATAATTAGATTCACGAGTGTAATTCATATTATACACACCCATTGAAACACCGAAGAAATACTTATCTAACACATTAAATGACACGTTAAAATCAGTCTGTGATGTACTTCCTCGCTGTGATTTATACATATCGGCATATTGTGCTGGTGCACCATAATATGCAGATGAAGCGTCGTCGTAATTACACAATGAGTTATATTCGTTTATATCATTCTGAAGTTGAACCGCATTATATGGCAAATCACCCCATGAATCGTAATAGTCGCTGAGATTAGCCATGTCAGCAATCTGTATGGTTTGAGATAAACCATCAATATTACCAACCTCTGTGTATAAATTACTTAAGAAATTCTTCTTTTTATGGTAATTCACACCAAAATTGATATATTTCAAATAGCTATCGTCTGTATGCATAGATATTACAACACCGGCATTGTCGATGGATGCACGTGAACGATCATTATCAAGTACGCCTTTATCAGCGAACACCCCACCTATGGTGATGGCAGCATCGCTCTTACGGAACGTAGCCGAACCTGCAGGATTATTGCTGATTACAGAGATATCGCCACCTAAAGCACTTAATGCGCCACCCATTCCGACATATCGTGCAGTACCATTCAAATCACTTGACATAATATTATATGCGTCGTATGAATTCTGAGCCATTGTACCAACAGAAATAAATGCTGTTGATAAAAGTAAAAAAACTTTTTTCATATCTTCTAAAATTTTAGTTAACAACAATTTTATTATTTATCAAACTATAATTTATCAATGACGTCCGACACGACCGCCGCCCATGCTGCCACCACGTGAGCCTCCGCCAAAACCACCACCGACGCTACCGCCTCCACTGAAACCAGAAGATCTTGTACTTGAACTTCCAACAGAGCGAGAAGGAGTGCTGAAGTTATTTGAACGGCTGCTATTACTTTCTGTACGAGTTGGGACAGTGTTTGTACGGCTCTCAGTACGAATTGTTCTGTTATTGTTAATATTAGACTCAGTTCGTGCTGGAGTGTTGTTGTTCACATTTGATTCTGTTCGTACAGGAGTGCTATTATTCACATTAGTACCTGTTCGTGCTGGTCGGTTGTTATAAACAGACTGACGAGTACTACTTGGACGATCGTAAGAATTCATTGAACGAGAACGGTTTTGATTGTTATCACCTACAGCCGCTGAAGGACCTTGAGAGGTACGTAACATATTATTATATCTTGTTCTGTTTGAATTAGCATATAATAATGAATTTGTACGCACACCGCCACCTTCTCCAGTTCGTGCTGGTCGATAAGTCTCGCTCATAACTCTATGAGAATGTACAGGAACATTATTTACACGATGACTTGACCATCTTGGTCCATATCCCCATGTTTCCCAATGAGCAGGATGACTCCATCCCCAGATTGGTCCATACCAATAATTCCATGGGGCACTGGCGTAACTATATCCCCAACCAGAATCCCAAAAGAACGGATCATAGTATGAAGTATAGTAATAGTCGAATGCTCCATATCCATATACCAAATCCCAATAATAAGGACTTGCCACATAGAATCCTAAGCGTGGAGAATGGAAACGTAATATTCTGCGTGAGTATAAATAATCACGTTCTGGATTGTTTATGTCATAAGCATCTAAACTGTCGGGATTCTCAGCATAAGCAAGAGAATCACCCTCACCTCCACTTATCTGCCAAGAGTCAACATCCGTTCTATAACGGCGATTGTATTCATCCTCGCTTCTGGTACTATTACCATATACAGCCAACACAGGAGGTTGAGCAGTTACTGTTGTAATATCACCTGAACGATTTGATGGCGCAGTATAAACTCCCGAATTAGCCTTTTTCGTTTGTGGGACGAAATAAAGGTCATCGTCTTGTGCATTCATTGACAAAACTGTTGTCAAAGCTAATGCAAATGTTAGGGTAAGTCTTCTGTTAATCATTGCGTTATATTTTTGCTGAGAGAATTGGGTGTTTATTACATGTGTATCATCTTTATTTTCCCTCATCTCCCAAGGGTTATTAATTCACGTTGCAAATATATATATATTTTATCAAACAAATTAGGGAAAATTCCTATTCAAGTATAGGATTTTCCCTAATTTATATATTTTTATATATAAAAAGCGGGGAGGAGATGTGATGAAACTCCGAGTGAATATGATTTGAGAGTCTATATATCTTTGTAATCCACCGACCCGAAGGTTACTCCCTGTTAAGAAAGCGTGGCCCGCCATTGATATATAAAACGTTCCCGGTATTTCGTTTTATTTGATGAGTATCCCAATCGATCCTGAATCCCCGCTGTAGATTTCAGTTGTCTTTCCGATTGATGTAATGCAAAGATATGTATTTTGTTTTATTTTACCAAAACTTTTTTGCCATTTATTATATAAATTCCTCGATTAAATTGATTTCTATCAATATTTACTACCCTTCCGTTCATATCATAGACCATCTTTGGTTGATTTGTCTTAAGAATTGGGTTTGTTTCTATTGAGTTGGTTTCACCGCCACAGAAGTCAAAAGTAATACTTCCATCTACATTCTGAACGATATTAGTGATTGGTTGTCCCATGCCTTCACCATAATATACTATCTGTTGTTCATCCTTAAACGAAGTTATAGTAAGCGAACCTGGGTACATATCACCATTCATTGAGGTTAAATATTCATTTAGAGTATATTGTACATCATCAACAGACAATACAGGTATCATTTCGCCATCAGCAGGAATAATGGTCATACGTGGGTGATTCTCTTCAACATTTACACGATTTTTATTCCATGCGGTAGCATCATAATCAACATGAGTGATAAGTAAGCCTGAATGATATCCCCAACCAGGAGTTCCATATCCTATATACTTATCCCATGATTCTGACTTGCGATTCTCTATTATATAATATTCATTAGGATTGGCTGGATTTACGATTTTATATCCTCTACCCCTCTCATCAGTCATAGGATATATTGTGACTGTACATCCTTGTCCTGCTGTTAATGTAATCAAATCTCTCCACCCCATAAATGATAGTTCGTAAGCACTGTATCCACATGGTTGATAACCATTCTTACAATAGGAGCCAGAATCCATCAAATCCCAATAATCAAGTCCAAAACCTATGTAGTCAATAGTATAAAAATCCGGCAATCCTAATGCATGACTTAATTCATGACACATTACACCAATTCCACTACCCTTATTGCCAGTAAGTTCGTTACAACTTGCAAAAGAACCAAAATCCATATCGTGAATTGTTGATTTAACAAGTTGCTCTTTAGGCCAAATTGTATATGGGTCGTCTGCAGCAATTTCATTTTCACCTAGACCTGCATATACAAAATACAACATGTCAATCACGCCATCGTTATTATTATCAAACTGAGTGAGATCTACATTGAGTTCAAGTATCTTTCCAATTGCTTCTTCATAGAACTGATTAATGTTTATATCTTTTTCAGTGCCTTGATTCTGACCATAATAACTATATGCTCTACTTAATGTAACCGGACCAATAACCACGAATTGAGGTGTAAACAGACCACCGCTCTGTGCATAGAAATAATCGCTAACAGAACCATAACTACCAGCACCTTTATACAATTGTCCGTCCCCTGTTCCATTCCAGTATTTATCATAATAGTCAACTATATCGGCATCGCCAGATGCTGAGAAACTGACATTAGAAAACTGCACTAATACAATAGGAACCTTTGGAGAACCAACGCAAGAAAGTGAAGCCAAATTTTTGCTACCAATCTTCATTGGGGCGTTATATACAGGATTAAGACCACTCATTATATTGCTCGGTATCATTACATTCTGTCCACCGCGTGCTTTTGTTTTATAACTATCAAATCCATAAAATGGTTTTACCGATGCAAACAATGATGTAGATGTGAACAAAGCAAGAAGTAATAATATTTTATGTTTCATAATCTCATCTATAATATTAAATATGTGGTTAATAATTTTACAAAGATAATAATATTATATATAAATACCAAATCCAAACATGATATCACCAATATTTTTTTGCATTAATATTGTATAATCAATTGATTAACAGTATTTGAAACTTACATAAAATATTATATTCGAGATTGCTCGAGCCATTCCTCTGCCATTTTTATACTATCGAGTTTTCCTACATCAAGAACGCGAAGGTCTGGGCGTACATCTCCTTTTATTTTTACTTTATCACATATACTTAAATAAAAGTCAATTATAGAGAATTTTCCCTCCCAATTTGCCATATATTGCATAAGAGATTGAGAAAAGACATGAATACCCGAGAAAGCATATTTCTTGCATGATGAAACATCCAAATCTTTAAATGGGGACTTTACCTCGCCTGTTTCTATATTTGTCCATCCAACAAGACAATCGGATTGGTCGAACAACAAATATCTTTTTGTTTTTCTTTCACTTACAATCAGAGTGGCACCTATATCAGGAGTGTTCTTATGCTTATTATACAACTCACCCAAATCGACGTTGCTTAATATATCAACATTGTGGATTAAAATCGGCAGGTCGTTTTCAAACAATGGAGCCGCCTTTTTTAAACCGCCACCAGTCTCAAGCAACATATCACGTTCGTCACTAAATCTCACATCGATTCCGAATGAGTTATTAGCAGCCACATAATCAATTATCTGCTGTCCGAAATGGTGAATATTAATTACTAATGTTTTATTTTCATTGGTGGATTGTTTAATTTTATCCACAAGTATTCCCAACAAAGCCCTGCCTTTGATAGGAACTAATGCTTTCGGCATTGTGTCAGTCAGAGGTTTTAATCGTGTGCCCAACCCCGCTGCAAATATCAGTATATTCATTTTTTGTAGTTTACTCGTTAACACAATATATTCAATTTACAAAGTTAAATATTTTTTTCTTTTCGTACAATTATTTTAAAGATTTAAATGGTACATTGTTAGTATTTAAGAATTATATGTTATTTTTAATATATTGTGTCAAATATTTTTTATATCTTTGCGGAGTTAAAAACTTAATTATTATGGAAGAAAATAAGCCTATATATCATCACGACGTGCTTGAATTTGTCACCGTTGCGGTACAATATTGTGCATTCCTTGAATCAATTGAAGGAAAAGAGCGCGAAGAGGTTTTGGATATTTTAAGCAAGTTATTACCTTTATTGTATTTAAAAGGAACTTTGTTGCCAAGATACGAGTTGCTTGAAGATGCGACTACAGAGGATCATGTAACAGAAGAGAACTACGACATAATCAGAAATAACATAGCTATCATCATGGGCGACAAAGACGACTACCTTGATGTATTTGTTGAGGACATGAAATATAGCGAAGCCCCTATCTTAATGACTATAAGCGAGAATCTTGCTGATATTTATCAGGAGTTAAAGAACTTTGCTTATGTTTACAAATTAGGCAATGAAGATGCTATGATGAATGCTTTGTCAATATGTAAAATGAATTTTGAGAGTGAATGGGGAATGAAATTAGCAAATGTGTTGCGCGCTATTCATGAGGTGAAGTATAATGAAGACGATTTTCGAGAAATTTGACAAAAACAAAATAAAAGAATTACCCAGAACTTTGTTTGACGGGAGAATTTTTACAATATCGACCATTAACGAAGCACAACGTGCTGTTGAGTATCTTTTGAAACAACCAATCTTAGGATTCGACACAGAGACACGTCCATCGTTCAAGCGTGGTGTCGTAAACAAAGTTGCTTTGTTACAAGTATCAAGCAAAGACACCTGTTTTCTGTTTAGATTGAATCGATTAGGATTGCCCGATTGTTTGATACAGCTACTGGAGGATCAAAAGATAACAAAGATTGGGTTGTCACTAAAAGATGATTTCAGATTACTGCAATTAAGAAAAGAGTTTCAGATTGGAACATTCATAGATCTACAAGAAGAAGCCAAAGAAATAGGTGTTGCTGATTGTAGTCTTCAAAAATTATATGCAAACATACTTGGAGGTATGATATGCAAACGTCAGCAATTAACCAATTGGGAAGCAGACATCTTGACTGATGCACAGAAGTTATATGCCGCAACCGATGCATGGGCATGTGTGATGATACATGAAGAAATAAAACGACTTCTTCAAACAAAAGATTTTGTGCTGATAAAATCTCCAGAAGAAACAAAACCAGTAGAAAACAACGACTGATATTCAAATATATAACAAATAGTATTTCAAGACACTATATAACAATAAAATGAAAAGAATATATCTCAAACGAGGAAAAGAAGAATCATTAAAACGATTTCATCCATGGATTTTTTCTGGCGCTATCGGACATAGTGACGATGATATAGAAGAAGGTGAAACTGTTGAGGTAATGACAAACGACAACAAATTTATTGCTATCGGACATTATCAAATCGGTTCAATCATGGTACGCGTTCTGTCGTTTGAAAAAGAAGCCATCGATCAGAAGTTTTACGAAAAACGTTTGGCTGTGGCTTTAGACATTAGGCGAAAAATCGGTGTGGCAGGCAGTAGCAACAACAGTACATATCGCTTGGTTCACGGAGAAGGCGACAATTTGCCAGGATTAGTCATTGATGTATATGGCAAAACTGTTGTAATGCAGGCTCACTCAGTAGGAATGCACACAGACCGTGAGATGATTGCTGCCGCATTAAAGAATGTAAGCAACGGCGAGTTCGAGAATATATACTATAAATCAGAAACCACCCTACCCTATAAAGCCGAGTTAGGACAGGAAAACGGATTCCTTCTTGGAGGCAGCAACGAGGACATAGCAATAGAAAACGGACTGAAATTTCACGTGGACTGGCTTAGAGGACAGAAAACTGGTTTCTTCGTAGATCAGCGCGACAACCGAAGTCTTTTGGAGCATTATAGTAAAGGACGTAGAGTGTTGAACATGTTCTGTTATACAGGAGGATTCTCCTTCTATGCAATGAGAGGTGGAGCAGAGATTGTACATAGTGTGGATTCTTCTCAGAAAGCCATTGATCTCACTAACGCAAATGTGGAACTGAATTTTCCTAACGACAAACGACATAAAGCATTTGCAGAAGACGCATTCAAGTTTCTTGAAAACATCAAATATGACGAAAAAGACACAAAGCCACATGGGCCTTACGATTTAATAATTCTTGACCCACCTGCCTTTGCAAAACACAAAGATGCACTACGTAATGCATTGAAAGGATATACCAAACTTAATCAGAAAGCATTTGAAAAGATATTACCAGGCGGAATTATTTTTACATTCAGCTGTTCACAAGTTGTAACAAAGGAGAATTTCCGTGCTGCTGTATTCACAGCTGCAGCACAAGCAAAAAGAAAAGTACGTATTCTTCATCAGTTACATCAACCAGCCGACCACCCTATCAATATCTATCATCCTGAAGGAGAATACCTAAAAGGATTAGTTCTATACGTTGAATAATCAATAAAATAAATATTTTAACCCTTAATTATACAAAAATGAACAATAAAGTTAAACCTGCCGAAGGAAATCTCGGTATATTAGTGGTAGGACTTGGCGCTGTTACATCTACTTTCATGACAGGTGTATTAATGGCAAGAAAAGGACTTACAAAACCTGTTGGGTCAATGGTTGAATATGATAAGATTCGTGTTGGAAAAGGAGAAGATGCGAAATATCTGTCATATCGCGAAATAGCACCTATTGCAGAACTTAAGGATATTGTGTTCGGTGCATGGGATATATATCCAGCAAACGCATATCAGTCTGCAATTTATGCTGAAGTCCTTAAAGAAAAGGATATCGAGCCTGTAAGAGAGGAATTAGAAAAAATCGTTCCGATGAAGGCTGCATTCGATGTGAATTACGCAAAACGCCTTAACGGAGAAAATATAATGGAGGGAGCCACAAGATGGGAAATGGTGGAACAGCTCCGCAAAGATATTCGTGATTTTAAGACAAAGAATAATTGTGACCGAATTGTTGTTGCATGGGCTGCCTCAACTGAAATATATGTTCCTTATTGCAAAGAAGTTCATGGTACGCTGGAATCCTTAGAAAAAGCGATGAAAGCAAATGACCGTCAACATATCGCACCTTCAATGTGTTACGCATACGCAGCACTATGCGAAGGAGCTCCATTCGTTATGGGCGCACCTAACACCACTGTTGACATTCCTGCTATGTGGGAATTAGCCGAAAAAACAGGTATGCCTATAGCTGGAAAAGACTTTAAAACAGGTCAAACACTTGTTAAGAGTGGTTTTGCACCTATCATCAGCACACGATGTTTAGGTCTAAACGGTTGGTTCTCAACCAATATATTAGGAAACAGAGACGGACTTGTGTTAGATGAACCAGATAATTTCAGAACAAAAGAAGTATCTAAATTATCTACATTAGAATCTATTCTCGACTGTGACAAACAGCCAGACTTATACAACGATTATTATCACAAAGTACGCATAAACTACTATCCTCCACGCAACGACAATAAAGAGGGATGGGACAATATAGATATCTTCGGTTGGATGGGTTATCCTATGCAGATAAAGATTAATTTTCTATGCCGAGATTCAATATTAGCAGCTCCATTGCTATTAGACCTTTGTCTGTTAAGTGATTTAGCTCTGCGTGCAGGCAGAAGTGGAATTCAGCGTTTCCTCAGTTTCTACCTGAAGAGCCCTATGTATGACTTCACAAAGGGTGAAATTCCGGTAAACCATCTTTTCCAACAATACACAATGCTAAAGAATGCATTAAGGGAAATGGGTGGCTACGAGGCTGACGAAGAAATTGACTAATAAAATAAAAAAGTATTACATAACATATACTCTGCTTGAAGAGATTTCAAGCAGAGTATTAATCATAGAAAATTCTTTGATTATGAGAAATATACACTTTAACTTTTCATTAAAGAACAACGATATATGGCGAGTATATATTCATATATTCACCATATTTGCGTTATTAATGGTATGCAGTTCATCACACGCTCAAGTAACAGGTGTTGTAGTTGATGCCAGAACTAAACAACCAATCGAATTCGTTCATGTGTATTATCCACAAGAGAAAACAAGTGAGTTGTCGGATTTAGATGGAAGATTCTCAATCAAAGAAAACGACGAATGGAACGAACTGACATTCTCGTCGGTTGGTTATATTACCCAATCTGTGAAACTAAAAGCGGGCAAGAAGAAGAACTTAGTTGTCAGACTGATTCCTGCCACCAAAGTACTTAAAGACGTAACCATCACTGCCAAAAGGAAGAAATATAAAAAAGAGAATAATCCTGCTGTTCAACTAATGCAAAAAGTTATTGCACATAAGAAAAACAGCAATCTACACGAAAAAGACTTCTTTAAATACACAAAATATGAAAAGATGGTATTTTCTGCCGATGAAGTATCCGACAAAGTATTTGAAGAAGACAAGATGAAACGTTTCTCGTTTTTAATGGATCATGTTGAGACAAGTCCTGAGACTGGTAAGCTTGTATTACCTCTGACCATTGACGAAACCATCTCAGAGCATATCTACAGAAAGAATCCAAAGAGTGAGAAAACCATAATCAACGCGCAATCAAGTAAGGGTATATCACAACTTGTCAACACAGGAGAGATTCTTACCACTACCCTGAAAGACGTATTTACTGATATTGATATCTATCAGAATGAATGTCGATTACTTCAGTCTTTCTTTAGAAGTCCGATAGCAGATAACGCTATTTCTTTTTATCGTTACTATATCCAAGACACAACATACATCAACAAAGATAAAGTAATTGAGGTAAGTTTTATTCCTAACAACCAACAAGATTTTGGTTTTTCTGGAACAATGTATATCCTTGCAGATTCTACATATCAATTACGTAGGGTTGAATTCAGCATACCTAAACAAAGTGCTGTAAACTTTGTTGAAAACATGCTCATACAACAAGAGTTTGAATTATTACCTACTGGCGAACGAGTTGTTGTGACCAACGACATGCTCATAGAGATTGAGGTTGCAAGTTTTCTCCATAAACTTCAGGTGAAACGAGTTATTCGCAACAAAGACTTCTCTTTTGACGAAATACCCGACGACAGATTTAAGAAGATTAAAGGAAATATTATAACAAGCAATGATGCTGGCACAAAAGACGAAAAGTACTGGAACCAACATCGTGATGTGGAACTTACTCAGAGTGAGAAAAAGATAGGTTCATTCATCAAGAAAATCACTCAAGTAAAAGGATTCAAATATGCGATGTTTGCATTCCGTGCTTTAGTTGAGAATTTTATTGAGACAGGTGATTCCACAGAGAATTATGTTGATCTCGGTCCTGTAAACACAGTTATTTCAGGAAACCATTATGATTCATGGCGTGTACGTCTGTCGGCATTAACCAATGCAAACTTAAACAAGCATTTATTTGCAAACGGATATATTGCTTATGGTTCGGCTACAAATAACATATACGGCCGTGCGCAATTAACATATTCGTTCAACAAGCCATCATATCTGCCACGAGAATTCCCTACTCATTGTATAAGCATAAGTTATTGGAACGATATAGTCAGTCCTTTCGATAAATTTATACAAACAGATAAGGATAACCTTTTCACTGCACTTAAAACAAATAAAGTCGATCAGTTTAACCACACTAAAGAGTTTAAGTTGTCATACACACACGAATATGTGCAAGGTATAAAGATAAGTGCAGACTATACACATGCCAGAAATAAGGCTGTGGATGAATTATTCTACCAACCACTGAATGGTGACATCCTTCCTGTACAAGACAAATCACTTTGGTTAAAAGGTATAACCACAAGCGAGTTTAAATTTGGTTTCTCATACGAGCCGGGAGCAACATATTTCAATACAAAACAGAAAAGAAATCGTATGAACCGTGATGCTCCAATATATTCAATAAGTCACACAATCGGACTTAACAACTTTATCGGTGGCGATTACAACTACAATGTGACAGAAGTAGGTTTATTAAAACGATTCTGGATGCCTGGTTCATGGGGAAGTATGGATATTGATTTAAAAGCAGGTATTCAATGGAATAAAGTACCATTTCCATTGCTTATTCACCCAGCAGCCAATCAATCATACGTTTTACAGAAATCAACCTTCTCTCTCATAAACAATCTTGAGTTCTTGAATGACAAATATGTGTCATTTATGTATCAATGGGATATAAACGGAAAGATATTCAACCGAATTCCGTTATTCAAACGTTTAAAATGGAGAGAACTTATTGGTGTTAATGTGTTATGGGGTTCACTAAGCAATAAGAACAACCCAGCCCACAGCAACTACACTGATGCAGATTTGTTCTATTTTCCAGGTCACTTCCGTAGTGACGGAACATATGAATGCAATACATCACTTATGAAGAAAGACCTTCCATATATAGAAGGACGATTTGCGATACACAACATCTTCAAATTCCTTCATCTTGAATATGTCAGACGATTTACATATTTAGACAATCCTGATATACATAAATGGGGATTAAGATGTAAACTTGAGATAACATTCTAAACAAGATTATTGTATAATTATTAATAGGCATGATATTATGAATAATAAGCAATACTACACACATTTATCAAAGTTGGTATATAAGAATAAAACTACCCACACGCACGTCCGTAGGATAGTTTTCATCACTATATCCACCTTTATGCTATCATGTCTTAACATAAGCAGTATCTATGCCCAGGATTATAACAGGAAAGAATTAATAAAATCCTTGAAAACCTCATTGAAAGCACAGAAATACAGTCAAGCTGACGAACTGCTGACAAAAGCGATGCAACAGCATAAAGAAGCTGCAAACGATGCAGAACTGTGTAATATACATTTAAACACAGTGCACCATCTGGCTGAATCAGAGAATCGCAAATTATTCCTTAATAACAAACCAGACACCACACAATATTTTAAACAGATTTACCGTATTTACAATATAGGATTGCATTGTGATTCTATATGCAGTAAACCAGACAAGAAAGGAAAAATAAACACTAAATACACATCCAACATTCAAGATAAGTTGCTTTTATACAGAAATAACCTCAAAAGTGCAGGTAAGTTCTATTATAAGAAGCAGAAATATGATGACGCATTCAAATACATTGATATGTATCTAAAAACCAAAGATATATCATTAATAACAGATGCGCATCACACTTCCTCACAAAACAAACTGAACGACAGCGATTCGTTGGGCATGTACCAGCTTGCTGTATTCTCGGCATATGGGGCTAAAGATTATAAAAACGCAAAGAGATATATTAACAAAGCATTAGCTGATACTACCCATATATCACTTCTATACCAAATAGGAAGTAAGACATACGCCGAATTAGGAGATACCATCCAAGCATTGGATTATCTATACAAGGGTTGGAGAGAAGATCCACAAAAGGAATACTTTTATTTAACTCTCATACAATATTATAACAACCACAAACAATATAATGAAGCATTGAAGATTATTGACGAACAACTCGACACAGATTCTCTCAATATCCAATTGTGGTATATCAAAGGAAAATGCCATCAATGTCTGGAGAATTACCAAGAGGCTGTGTGCTCATATGAGCGTGCTATAAAAATCAATGCAGAGGATGCTCAATCATTGAGTAGTTTGGGTAACACATACATACTTATGGCGCGTCGGGTTTTCGAGAAGAATACAGCAAATGTAGGGACAAATGAATATAGAAAAGCCCGTTCACAACAAAATAAATTATATAACTGTGCAAAGACATATCTTGAGAAAGCACGGGCTATTGTTCCCGATACTCCATCCTTATGGTTAACAGATTTAAGTGAAGTATATTACAAGTTGAATAAGGGAAAAGAGTTGAAAGAACTTGAAAGGATTAAGAAGAAGATGTAAAAGAACAAAAAGTGCCGACTAATCAAAATCTGAATTAGTCGGCATTTTTTATTATTTATACTTCAATAATGATTGTCATATAGTTTTCCAAGTGACCTTATTGAACTGTTGTATTTGATTTCTTCATGACATTGGCATTCTTCAAATCAATATTCTTTTGGGCACTTGTGTATTTAGGTCCATCAACAAATTTAATCTTGACAGTTGCGGGCTTGAGATTAGGAGAAGTAGCACGCACTACAGTCTTTCCTGCGAAATAAGAGCGTATTGTTATTGCAGCCTTACCGTCAAGAATACGTATGTCACTGTCAGCAGAAAAATCCACACAACGTCCTGTTGGGAATTGTCCTGGTCCTGATACTATCTGCAGATGTACATTCGGTGTGTTTGATAATTCATTACCTTTTGCATCTAATACTTTGATTAATAACATCACATCATCTGTTCCGTTAGCTTTAACAGCATTACAGCGAGAAGCCTCGATAGATAAAGAAGCTGGTTCACCTTCGCTTGCCCACACAGGAGGCGGCGTGTTGGTATATTCATTGCGATACCAATACCATGAACGCTTAGGTATTCTGAAATAGTCAACAATACCAGTTTTTGATTTCTCGTCTTCAAGTGTAGTTCCATAATCAAAAGCAGACCATAGAACATGACCACATCCTAACTGCTGGTTATTCCATGCTGCATTCTCAGCAAGCTTTCCCCACCCTGCTTCATATTCTCCAGGACGATTGGCTATGGTATAACCATACTCAGTTATAACACTTGGTTTTACTATTTTCTGAGAATCTGCAAGAAGAATACCATCTTCGTTATACGCAGAGACATCTCCTAAATTAGATATAGTATAACGCCCAATAGGTGCCTGACATCCTCCAATTGCAGCAACACGTGTAGGATCAGTTTTATGAGCCTGATTTACCAATGTCCTTAGAAATGATATTAGAGGTAGTGATAACTGAGGTATTGAATGAGACAATTCGCTACACATAGACCACGCAAACACAGATGGGTGATTCTTATGAATGCTAATCATTTCCATAAGTTGTCTGAGGACACTACGCTCAAAAGAATTACGTTGTTCCATTAATAATGGATATGGATTGGCAGACCATGTTTCTTCTTTAAGCTGTCCTTCAACTCCATACATACTTAATTCAGACCAGAATAATATTCCTTGTTTATCACATTCCTCAACAAAACTTGGAGAGAAAGGATAATGAGCACCTCTAATCATGTCAAATCCTGCTTCTTTTATCATTCTGACATCACGTCGCGCCGCTTCGTCTGTAATTGCGTTGCCCCAACCGGCTTGATCTTGATGAACATTTACTCCTTTAAAATAAAGATGTTCACCATTGATAAAGAAACCATTGTCAGCAGTCCACTCAAACCATCTGAAACCAAAGGTATCAAATTCTTCATCGATTAATTTATCGCCATCGTACAAGCGGCAAACGGCTTTGTAGATATAAGGCTGAGATGGAGACCATAGATGTGGATTATTCACAGTTGCAAAAGCATTTATGGAGGCATCTCTCACTAAAATTACACTCTTTTTTTCATTATTTCTATTGAGTTGGTTACTTTTCATTGTAGCGACCGACTTACCTTCAGCATCAAACAAATCAACTATAATACTTAGATTTGGTTTGTATCTTAGGTGTTTAGGCAGGCTTATATCACAATTTATGTTTACCTCTGCCACATCACCATTCGATTCCTTCAGTCCAGTGGTTGTAATTGTAAGTCCACACCAATCAATATGTATCGGATTTTTCTTTACAAGTCGTACATTACGATATATTCCACCATCTATTACGTAAGCATTTGCACGAGGGAAAACGATTGGACTCCATTTATTGTTTACTCTAACTGAGATGACATTATCACCAACATTCAATGATTTTGATATATCAACACGGAATCCAGTATAGCCACCATTGTGAACTGCAGCCATTTTGCCATTAACATAGATCTCTGCGACACAGAAAACTCCGTCAAAATCAAGATAAAGAGATTTTGTGTCTTTATCAGATTGATTTACAAACAGATGTTTTCTATACCATCCATATCCAGTATATAAATCATCTGATTTGAAATATGGGATATTAAAAGAATGAGGTAATCCTACTTCTTCCCATTCAGAGTCATTATAATCATACAACTTTGCATCAGGAATATCACCACGATAGAATTTCCAACCGTTATTCCATAATTCAGTTGTTGCCCATAAATTCATGTTGAATGTGAATAGTAAAACAAAAAACAATAAAGTCTTAAGTATTTTCATTTTCAGTATGTATTAATTAATAAAAAAATGTATAAACCTATATTAATCAAAATAAGGCCAATTATATTCCGTAAGTTGATATGATGTTATAACATACCTTTATTGTTAGAATATGGATGTATCAATACTCAAGAATGATACATCCATTTATGAGATAACAATACCGCACAGGAATCAGAAACTAAGTTTAATCTTCTGATTCTTTGTTGTCTTGTAATTATAATCCTTTCCGTTATATCGGACTGTAAGAGGGTTTCCTTGTGTTGACAAAACAGTTGCCTCAACCTTTGAATCTTTCCATTTGATATCAACCACGAAACCGCCACGTGCACGAAGTCCTGAAACCGAACCTTCCTTCCATCTTTCAGGTAATGCAGGCAAAATATGTACAGCACCATTATGGCTTTGTAATAACATTTCTGCTATACCAGCGCATGCTCCGAAATTACCATCAATCTGGAATGGTGGATGAGCATCGAACATATTAGGGAATGTACGTCCATTAGGGTAAGCACGCATAGATTTGCCATCTTCGTTAGGTAGAAGTCTGAGCATGTTACGTAATATAGTGTAAGCATGATTACCGTCAAGCATACGAGCCCAGAAATTGATTTTCCATCCAAGACTCCATCCTGTAGCCTGATCACCTCGTTGCTCAAGTGTTACTCTTGCAGCATTGAAGAGTTCTGGAGTAGAAGGAGTTATCTGATTTGAAGGATAAAGTCCGTATAAGTGTGATATATGTCTGTGTTCATCCTTTGGATCATCACCATCTTCGAGCCATTCTTGCAATTGTCCATATTTACCAACTTGCATTGGAGGAAGTTTGCTAATAGCATCACGTAATGTAGTTTGATATTCAGTATCGATGCCCAAAATCTCAGCGGCATGTAGAGTATTACTTAATGCGTCTTTAACAATTTGGTTATCCATTGTGCAACCAGCACATAGATTTGAATGTTTGCCCATTGGTCCGTGTTCTGGACTTACAGACGGAACCATTACAAGCCAGTTATATTTAGGATGAACCTGTAGATAATCAAGAAGGAAGTCGGTAGATCCTTTAAGTACTGGATACCATTGACGCAAAAATTCTTTATCGCCACCAAACAGATAATGTTCCCAAATGTGAGTTGTGAGCCATGCTCCACCACAAGGATACATACCCCATGCAGCTCCGTCGATTGGTCCTGCAATACGCCAGATATCGGTATTATGGTGAGCTACCCAACCACGGCATCCGTACATTTGCTGAGCTGTAATTCTACCAGTCTCACTAAGATCCTTAATCATAGAAAAGAATGGTTCTGCATTTTCAGCAAGATTACATACTTCTGCAGGCCAGTAGTTCATCTCAGCGTTAATATTTATTGTGTATTTACTGTCCCATGGAGCAAATGCTTTATCATTCCATACACCTTGAAGGTTGGCTGGTTGTCCACCTGGTTGTGAAGAAGAAATCAAAAGATAACGTCCATAGTTGAACAGAAGAGTTACCATACCTAAATCATGACTTTCATAGAATGCGTCAAGTCTTTTATCGGTTGGCAATTGTGAATTTGTATCAGACACCAAATTCAGCTTAACACGATTATATTGGCTTTGATATGCCTTTATATGACGTTTTTTAAGTTCTTTATAAGAATATTTCTTTGCAGCATCAAGGAAAGCATTGTTCTTTGCTATAGGATTACCGCTAATATCGTGATAGTTCACAAAATTAGTTGCAGCAGAAATCAACACGGTTGTTCCTCCATCTTCATGACGTACAAAAGTCTTTACCTCGGCATGGAGTTTACCTTCGATACCTTCCTGACTATCTCCTTGGACAGTATAAACTGTGTCCTTGAAATTTTCATTTGTATTGAAATGTACGACAATAATTTTTTCAGCTAATGAAGCAAACACCTCGCGCTCATATTTCTTATTGCCAACCTTAAACACAGTAGAAGCAATCGCTGTATTCAGATCCAGTTTTCTTTTATAATCAGAATATTTAGAATTTCCGACACCTGCAATATTATAATGAAGATTTCCCAAAGTGAGGAATCGCATACCATGAGGACCTTTGATAAATTCTTTGTTTACAATGACCTCTGCTTCAGTTTCCTTACCATCATATATAAGTTGACGAACCTCATTCAGATATTGCTTTGAAGTATTGCTATTATTATTGTGAGGACTACCGCTCCAGAAAGTTTCTTCGTTGATTTGAATTGTTTCAGAACCGGCTCCACCATAAATCATTGCTCCCATTCTGCTATTACCGATTGGCAAGGCTTCCAACCAGTGTGATGCAGGTTTATCATACCATAAACAATCCTGCGCTTTGACTGTTTGAGAATTTAGGTAAAAAACTAATAAGAAGAATAGGCACCAACGCAATTTGTGTAATAGATTTGATTTATTCATATTTAAGATTATAATGATGGTTAGTATGAAGATAGAAACTATACAAAAATAAGTGTCTTATTATGCATAGTCTCTATCATCAATTTATTATATGTTTAAAATTCACAATTATATAAGCGGCATTCCGAAATCAGCACATTCTTTGCGCATAGACTCAGGCCAAATACTTGCCTGAATTTCTCCAATATGAGCTTTATGGAGAAGAACCATACAAAGACGGCTTTGTCCAATTCCTCCACCGACACTTAATGGGAGTTCACCATTAATAAGTTTCTTATGGAAGAATAATTCTGTTCTTTCTTGTTTTCCTGTGAGTTCCAACTGTCTCAAAAGTGATTCTTTATTTACACGGATACCCATTGAGCTCAACTCAACTGAACGTCCGAGAGTTGGATACCAGATCATGATATCACCATTCAAGCCTTTGAATCCATCCTCATTTTCAGTAGTCCAGTCATCATAGTCAGGAGCTCTCAAGTCATGAGGTTCTCCGTTAGACAACTTACCTCCGATGCCCATAATGAAGACAGCACCATATTTGCGACAGATTTCGTCCTCACGTTCTTTTGGAGAAAGATTTGGATATAGTTTTAACAATTCCTCAGAGTGAATAAAATGGATTTTCTCTGGCAAGAATGATTCAATTTGAGGGAAATGTTCAGACACAAGATATTCTGTACGTCTGATAGCATTATATATATCAATTACTATACTCTTCAAGAAAGTCAAGTTTCTATCCTCAGCAGAGATTGTGCGTTCCCAGTCCCACTGATCCACATAAAGAGAATGGAGATTATCAAGCTCTTCATCACCGCGTACAGCATTCATATCTGTATAAAGTCCGTATCCAGGCTTAATGTTGTACTCACCTAACATCATACGTTTCCATTTAGCCAAAGAATGTACTACTTCAGCCACCTGATCACCCATATCTTTTATTGGAAAAGAGACAGGACGTTCCACACCATTAAGGTCGTCGTTAAGTCCTAAACCTTTCAAAACAAAAAGTGGAGCTGTAACACGTCTTAATCTAAGCGCAGTAGAAAGGTTAGATTGGAAAAAGTCTTTGATCAGTTTAATTCCTTGCTCAATTTCCAAAGGAGTAATCAATTGTTGATATCCTTCAGGTTTAATTAATTTGCTCATAATCGTTAGTTCTCTTATGCCTTAACAGTAATTTGTGTCGGCTGTTTATATTCGGTTTGCTATAAATTGTTTCTTATATCTTTTTAACAGGCTCGCATGTCAGCCCAACTCCCAACTTCTTGAATATTTTATTATCAACCTCACTCAACATCACAGTTGTATGAACCTGACAACCTTGAAGTTGTGGTAAGCATGACAAGGCCTTATTACAATTTTCATCCATAAGACTCAACATAGAAAGAGCAACAAGTACTTCATCAGTATGTAATCGAGGATTACCTCCGTGAAGATATGACACCTTTGTTTTTTGTATTGGCTCAATCATGTGTTGAGGAATCAGTTTCACATCGTGGTCTATTCCTGCAAGATGTTTGATTGCATTAAGTATAAGTGCGGCACTCGGACCGAGCAACGGACTTGTCTTAGCAGTTATTATTGTGCCGTCTTGCAATTCAATTGCAGCTGCAGGTACGCCTTCCTTAGCTGCTTTCTCTTTAGCTGCAGCCACAGGTTTACGATCGTCAACTGAGATCTTTGCTTGTTTCATCAATAATGCGATCTTTGTTACTTCACTTTCATCGGATTTACCAACAGCAAGATTACAAAGAGCTGTATAATAGCGTCGTATGATTTCGGCTTTAGATGCTTCACAACATACGTCATCATCTGATATACAATATCCAGCCATATTTACTCCCATATCAGTAGGTGATTTATATGGATTCACACCATAAATACCTTCGAATATAGCATTGAGTACTGGGAATATTTCGATATCACGATTATAATTGATTGCAGTTTTACCATAAGCCTCAAGATGGAATGGGTCAATCATATTTACATCATTGAGATCGGCTGTTGCTGCTTCATATGCCACATTAACAGGGTGTTTCAAAGAAAGATTCCATATAGGGAATGTTTCAAATTTTGCATATCCCGCTTTGATTCCTCGTTTGTTTTCCTGATATAACTGACTGAGACAAACAGCCATTTTACCACTACCAGGTCCAGGGGCAGTAATTACGACAAGCGGACGAGTAGTTTCCACATAATCATTCTTACCAAATCCCTCTTCGGAATCAATTAGATCCACATTAGTTGGATATCCTTCTATGATATGATGATAATAAACTTTTATGCCAAGACGTTCCAGACGTGATCTATATGCAACAGCACTTGCCTGTCCGTTAAAATGAGTAATTACGACAGAACTAACCATCAGACCACGATTCATAAATTCATCACGCAGACGTAACACATCATTATCGTAAGTAATATCCAAATCACCGCGTACCTTATTCTTCTCTATATCAAACGCGCTAATTACAATTACAATCTCTGCGTCATCACGTAACTGCATGAGCATTTTCAATTTTATATCAGGCTGAAAACCCGGCAGAACTCTACTTGCATGATAATCATCAAAGAGTTTTCCTCCAAACTCCAGATATAGTTTATCACCAAACTGAGCTATGCGTTCTTTTATATGCTCTGGTTGTATTTTTAGATATTTCTCGTTATCAAATCCTCTTTTCATATTTCCTTCTCTAAAATACTTTGTCTTTATCTTAATACACAAAACTTATTTATTCTGCAAATTTAGTGATAAAAAATGAAGTTATCACCACTTTTTCAAGAAAAAAGTTTTATATTTTTTAATTTATCTATAAATATGTAAGAATGTATTGTATAAACATACAATTATGTCATTAAATCGTATGCTAAAGAATCTTTTTATTATTCTTAGCAACAATTATTCCTTATTCTTTATATGAAGTAAATCGGATATTTGAGCGATTATTTGGGCTGTGGTCATATTATCAACATCTATCCAATTGATTTCATCATCATGAGCATACCATGTCATTTGTTTCTTGGCATACACTCTTGTATTTTTCTTAATTCGTTCAACTGCCATCTTTAATTCCCATTGGCCATCTATCACATTAAATAACTCCTTATAGCCCACGGTGTTAAGGGAATTAAGATTACGTTTTGGAAATAATCGTTTTGCTTCATCCATGAACCCCTCATTTATCATTATATCAACTCGTTTATTTATCCTGTCGAATAAATTGGGGCGTTGACGTCGCAATCCTATCTTCACAATATGAAATGGACGTTCTTTTATTGTTTTAGTTCTGAATGATGTATATGTCTTTCCTGTTTGATAACATATTTCAAGGGCATGCACTACCCTTTTATAATTCTTGGTATCAACAATCTTATAGTATTCAGGATCGAGCAAGCGCAATTCCTCACAAAGAGTTTCAAGACCATCATTTTCATATTTCAATCGCAGCATCTCGCGAGTTTCGTCTGAAACAGTTGGGATATCGTCGATTCCTTTACAAACAGCATCGGTGTACATCATGGAACCACCCACCATAATGGCATAATCATGTGTCTTAAACTGTTTGTCAAGCAGTTGTAATACATCCGTTTCGTATTGAGCAGCACTATAATATTGGTCGAGTTCGAGCATGTCAATAAAATGATGTTTCACTTCGGCCAACTCTTGAGGCGTTGGTTTTGCCGTACCTATATTTATTTCCTTGTAAATCTGTCGGGAATCAGCAGATATAATATCACAACATAAAAGCTTAGCAAGTTGAATGCTAAGCTCTGTTTTTCCTACAGCAGTTGGTCCTATGACCACCACCAAGGTTTTATCTTTATCTGTTTCTTTATCCAAAAGATGCGCTGTTTTAGATTATATCAGAACAAGATTATTCTCCAAATGGATTAGAATCGCTTATATCAAGTCCTTCCAAGTCTTCATCCTCTTCAGAGATACCTTCACCATACAAATCCTCATCAATATCCATTGAAGAATCTGATGAAATAGGATTTTTAGCAAAGAGTTCATCGAAATCGATAGTTTGTGTAGGTGCATCACCTAATTTACGACTTACCTTTGGTTCTTTCAGGTCTTTACCTAAGATTATTTCAGAAACCTCAATAAAGAAGCAACGATCAGCTAACGGGTCGAAAGTATAGAGCATATGCTGTTTCTCTTCATCGATAAACTCATCGATTTTAGTTTCAGCCATCACATATGAATCCTGATCACTGTCGGTATCCATTTCTTCAAGAGATATTTCTTGATATTTCTCCCATCCGTTTTCACACATAGTGAAAGAAGTCAACTGATCATCTTTATAACCACATGTGGCAAGAATGGTTTTATGTAAGTCATAAAAAGTTGCATCAGAACTAATCTGGATTTCTCTCATAAAGTCTTCCACTTCATCAGAGATCATAGTTAATCGATAAATCATCTTATTATACCTCTTTGTGTATTACTTATGAAGTCAACAATATAATTAATTTCCTTACTTGGAGTTATGGTCTCCTTAATTTGTTCAAGAGCATCAGACATACGCAAATTTGAATTATATATAATACGGTATGCGTTATGGATGTCGTTGATAAGTTCTGCGCTGAAATTACGACGGCGCAAACCCACAATATTCAAACCTGAATATGCAACAGGTTCACGTGCTGCAATAACAAAAGGAGGGATATCCATACTTGTACGTGTACCGCCCTGAACCATAGTGTATCCACCAATACGAGTAAACTGGTGCACAAGAACTGCAGCAGAGATAATTGCATTATCATCGATAACAACTTCACCTGCGAGTTTAGTGGAATTACCCATTATTATTCCATTGCCGAATATACAATCATGAGCAATATGAGCATTCTCCATTATCAAATTGTTACTTCCAACAATAGTTGTTCCTTTACTTGCAGTTCCACGATGTATAGTTACGTTTTCACGAATCTTATTGTTATCGCCAATTTGAACAGTTGATTCTTCGCCCTTAAACTTAAGGTCTTGTGGTACAGCACCTATTACAGCTCCAGGGAAAAGTACATTACCGCTTCCCATTTTTGTACCACTGAGAAGGGTTACACTATTCATTAATTCGTTGTTATCACCTATTTCTACACCTTTATCAATAAAGCAGAAAGGTCCGATTGTACAATTCTCGCCTATTTTTGCTTCTGGATCGATAAATGCTAATGGGCTAATTTTACTCATATGTGTAATTAATTATATATTTAACAGAGAGTTATTTTAGAGTAAGGTCGGTTACTCTCTATTCTTTACGATTTGTGCTGTAAACTCAGCTTGAGCTACCAATGTATCACCAACGAAGATGAATCCTGCCATGGATGATATACCTCTGCGTA
Organism: Bacteroidaceae bacterium; assembly: GCA_024682395.1. Classification (GTDB taxonomy): domain Bacteria; phylum Bacteroidota; class Bacteroidia; order Bacteroidales; family Bacteroidaceae; genus Colivivens. Next base: position 67,694 of record JAIKZH010000047.1, on the reverse strand, counting down.
CAGGTCCGAGTAATTGAACCTTAGAAACAAGAGTGTCGCCTGGCACTACTTTTCTACGGAACTTGACATTATCGACCTTCAAGAAATATGTTGACCACTTTTCAGGTTCTTCAAGAGTGTTCATCACCAGAATTCCGCCTGCCTGTGCCATTGCCTCAACGAGTAATACACCCGGCATAACTGGTTCAGAAGGGAAATGTCCTGTAAAGAATGGTTCGTTCACAGTAACATTCTTTATACCAACGATATAATCGTCGCCTATATCGATTACCTTATCCACAAGTAGCATTGGGTATCTGTGAGGCAACAATTTGTTTACTCTGTTGGCATCCATTATAGGAGCCTGATTAGGATCATATAAAGGAGCCTGTATATCGTGTTTACGAATATCGCGACGGATTTCTCTTGCAAATTTATTATTGATGGTATGTCCTGGTTTTGTAGCGATAACGCGTCCTCTTATTGGTCGTCCGATAAGAGCTAGGTCGCCGATGATATCAAGCAGTTTATGCCTTGCAGTCTCGTTTGACCATGTCAACGGTCGTGAGTTGAGGTATCCCAATTGAGTTGCATCACGATGTTCAACACCAAGTTGATCAGCGAGAGAGTCTAATTTATCCTGAGATATCTCATTTTCATATATTACGATTGCATTGTCCAAGTCTCCGCCTTTTATAAGACCAAGTTCAAGCAGTGGTTGAACCTCACGTACAAAAACGAAAGTACGTGCAGAAGCCACTTCTGTGCCGAAATCAGACATATGGTCGAGATTTGCGAACTGACTTGATAACACTTTGCTGTCAAAGGCAATCATTGTGTTAACACAGAACTCATCATCTGGAGTGATGATGATATGCTCACCGTTCTCGCCCTTGATTTCAATCTTTTTCTTTACTATATAATAGTTCTTGTTTGCTGCTTGTTCCTGAAGACCGACCTTTTGAATTTCATCATAGAAAATTGCAGCACTTCCGTCAAGAATTGGCATTTCTGGACCATCAAGCTGAATAAGACAGTTATCAACACCTGAAGCATATAAGGCAGCCATGGCGTGTTCAATAGTACTTACTTTAACATCGTCTTTTACCAACACAGTTCCTCTTTGTGTTTCACCAACGTTCTCAGCCAGACAATCGATAATTGGTTGTCCTTCAAGATCCATTCGTTGGATTTTATATCCGAAATTCTCTGATGCAGGAGCAAACACAGCAGTTATTAGTCCGCCAGTGTGCAATCCTTTTCCTTTCAGAGTAAAACTTTGTTTTAACGTTAATTGTTTTTGCATATTTTGAGTTGTTCTATTTCCTTCTTTAGTTCATTAACTTCCTTGATTAAATCAGGGAGGTTTTTCAATGCAGCAGCTGAACGAGCAAAATTAGAATGTTCTACAGCAGGATATCCCATAACTGTGCAATTACCTTGTTTCACTAATCTTCCTCCAGGTATTCCTGATTGTGCGCCAACATTGACTTTATCACCTATCACGATATGTCCAGCCACACCAACTTGTCCGCCAAGCATACACCATTGACCTATCTTGGCACTACCTGCAACTCCTGTTTGAGCAGAAATCACTGTATTCTCACCAACTTCTACATTATGTGCGATTTGAACCATGTTGTCAATCTTCACACCTTTATGTAATATGGTAGTACCCATAGTTGAGCGGTCAACACAAGCATTTGCGCCGATTTCGACATTATCCTCGATTGTAACAATACCAATCTGTGGTATCTTCTCATATCCATTGGCTGTAGGAGCAAATCCAAAGCCATCGGCACCAATAACTGAGCCAGCATGCAAAATACAGTTTTCTCCGATTATACAATCGTGATAAACCACACTATTGCTATACAATATAGTGTTTTTACCGATTTTCACATTTTCGCCAACTGTAGCATGTGGATATAACTGTACGCCATCTGCGATTTGAGCATTATCTGCCACATACGCAAATGGTGCGATATATACATCTTTACCAATTTTAGCAGTAGGAGCTATATATGCTAATGAATCAATACCAACATGTTTTGGTTTCATTGATTCATAAAGTTGAAGTAGTTTACTTATTGCTTCATATGGATTAGCAACACGGATAAGGGTTGCTTTAATAGGTTTTTGAGGGGTAAAATCGTTGTTTACAAGAACAACAGATGACTTTGTTTCATAGATATAATGCTCATATAAAGAATTTGAAAGAAAAGACAATGCCCCATCAACACCTTCTTCAATTTTAGCAAATTTATTAACTAAAGCATGTTCATCACCTTCAACTTGTCCGTCTATATATGCCGCTATTTGCTGAGCTGTTATTTCCATTTTGTTATTCAAACGAGTAATAATTAGAATCAAAAGTTTTGCAAAGATATAAAATTATAACGAAACCCGAAAGTTATTATTAAACTTTTATCTTTTAACTGCAAAATAAATTTCTAAATTGAACATAAAATGTCGCTTTTTAAGAAAAATATATCAATATCCTTTCATTTCAAAGAAAATAATAACGAAAAGTGTTGTTACACATTTGAATAACGACATTTTTACTCCGCCCCACTCCACATGATAATATTGACTGAAATGAGGTTAAATTTGAGAATTCTAATCATATAAAATAGGATTCAACAATGGATTTTTTCGCAAGATTATGCCCAATCCACAATAATCGTTGTTTCAATACATGCTTTTACGCGACCTTAAATGTTAAAAAATCTTAACACGACTATCTTTTAACTAAACATGTGGCTAATGAAAAGATAAAAAATGTAAATTTGTAGCGAGAAAACTTAATATCTCCAAACCTATCAAAACCAAAAAGAAATACATTAAAATACATTATTAATTATCATAATTATCAATGGGATTTATCCTTTATGATATGCCTAATTACACTATTATATGCAAGGAAATATGTATAAACACAAAAATAATTGTATGATAATAGTTAGTATTATCGGGAAAAATGATTACTATAAAAAACAGAAAAATAATTAATATAAAAAATCATCTATTTATGAATTATCGCATTTGTAAACAAACTCGCAAATGGACTACTATTCTATGCGCGATGTCTTTATTAAGTGCGCTGAATGGATGTTCCGACAGTTATGATTTAGATGACAAAAATCCTGACTGGTTGGGAACAAACATTTATGACGCATTAGAGACAAAAGGTAATTACAAGAATTTTGTAAAACTCATTGATGACTTGGACTACAAGAATGTTTTATCAAAAACCGGTAGCAAGACCTTATTTGTTGCCGACGATGACGCATTTGAAGAGTTTTACAGTAACAACTCATGGGGGGTAAGAAGTTATGAGGACCTTACTAAGGCACAGAAAAAGATTCTTCTGAACTCTGCCATGATAAACAATGCCTACTTACTTGAGATGATGTCAAGTACAGAAGGTCCGGTTTTGGGACAGTGTTTGAGACGCGAAACATCTGCTGATGTAACCGACTCTGTACCTCATTTAATGTCTAAGGATCTACCTACTTCTTACAACACTGAAGATAAAGACTATTGGGAACGATTCAGAGATGAAGAAAAAGGTGGTATTTACATTGCATTAGACAATTCAAAACCAATGATGACTCATTTCCTTCCTGCACAAATGAGTTGGAACAAGATAACTAATAATGACTTTAAGATTATCACTGGTCAGGAACGTGATCAAAACGATGCTCATATTTATGATTGTAAAGTCATTGAACAAGATATCACATGCCAGAACGGATATATCAACCGATTAGACAAGGTGCTTATAACTCCTCCAAACATGGCTGAAGTATTACGCACAAATGGTTTGACTAATATATTCAGTCATATGATTGATCGTTTCTCGGCTCCATTCTACGATGACGCCCTCACAAAGAGATATCAGTTATTATATGGAAACAGTGTTGACTCTGTATTCCAAAAAAGATATTTCTCTAAGTTTAGTCATGGTGCAGAATTAAATAACGACAAGGGCACAAATCCTGTTAGCAACCCTGCAGGAAACCAAGTGGCACATATGCTAAACTTCGACCCAGGATGGAACGAATATTATTCTGACAATCAAACAGAAAAAGAAGCCGACATGGGTGTAATCTTCGCTCCAACCGATGAAAAGCTTTATGAATATTTCTTCGGCGAAAACGGAGGAGGAAAATTCCTTATTGATTCATATGCTGCTGATTTAGTTAGCAACATAGAAGGAAACACCGACTACGAGAATATCTATCGTGCTATCGACCAGATTCCGTTGGCCGTAATCGAAGCATTGCTCAACAACCTTATGAAGGTATCATTCAACAACTGTGTTCCAAGTAAGTTTGAAACAATCAAGGATGATGCTCAGGATCCAATGCTCGATGAAACACATATTCCATTAATAAAAGATGTGAAGTTGGCTAACAATGGTATCATCTATATTATGGACGAAGTGTTGACTCCTGCTAAATATGCAGCTGTAAGTGCTCCAGCATATGTGGGAACAGACATGCGTATATTTAATTATGCAATTAATCAGACTCGCTTGGATATGCAAACCAACTACTATGCATATTTGTTGGCTATGAGTGCACGATTCAGTTTCTTTGTTCCTAAAGATGAAGGATTCTGGTATATTGACCCTGCTTCATTTGCATTAACAAAAGGAGGTCCACGAGCTCTCTATTTCACATGGGATGAGAAGAAAAAACAACCTATATGTACACCTTATTCATATACATATAATTATGTAACAGGCGAAGGTGTAATAGGAGAACGAATTTCTACACAAAACGTAAGTGAGCAAGAATGGAAGAACCGACTTCGCGATTTGCTTGAAACTCATACTATCGTACACAAAGACGAAACAGAGCTTAATGGAATAGATGAAACAGAAGTCGGTGTGGAATCAGACAAGCATTATTTTATCACAAAGAATTACTCACCTATTTATGTTAAAAATGCAAAACAGCGTGAAAACGGATGTACTGTAAAAGGTGGATGGCAAATGGCGCATAACGAAGAATGTGAAGTTACAAGATTTGACGATAAGACACGTCAGACAAATGGTAACGGTAACGGATATGCCTACCAGATTGACAAACCACTTATGCCTACAATCGAATCTGTATTCAGTGTAATGTATAATGACAGAGATAATTTCGGAGAGTTCTTCGACTTATGTCAGACAGATGCTGAGGTACTCAAAGAGTGTGGTTATAATGCAACAGAACAGAAAAAATTCTATGTATTTATAGACAACAACGGATTGCCAGCATTTGATAAGACTACAGGAAACAAAGTGTCTTCTCCTACAAATGTGAAGTTCTTCAACAACTTCCATTATACTGTTTACATCCCAACAAACAATGCTGTTCGCGATGCTATAAGCAGAGGATTGCCAACATGGGAACAAATGCGTAAGATGCTTTATCTCGACAATCCAGAGGAGCAACCTGAATGGACTCAGGAAGAAACACAGGAAGTACACAATAAAGTTCGTGCTATGGCTACATTGCTTATCAACTTTATCAAGAACCACTTCCAAGACAATGCAGTATTTGCAGATACACCAGCATTGAAACCTACAAAGTACGAGACTGCTACATTACAATTAGACGAAGACGGAATGCCTACAATTTATTCTAAAGTAGAGGTTTCTTCTCGTGGCAATGGTTCTTTGACTATCAAAGACGGTGCAGGTCATGTTCGTAACATAACAGACAAAAAGAATATATTAACTCGTGATTATATTCTTAATAATACATCACAACCTGTTATTCAAGCCTCATCAACAGCTATTGTACATGGTATTGATGGTGTTCTTGACTACATACAATTCAAGAACGATAATTACAAGAACGTTTACGAAAATGCGGCTGCACGTAAACAATTTATGATCAAAAATAAATTGATAGATTATGAAAAGAAACATAATTAATATAATATTCACAGTTACGCTGGCATTATTCTGCTCATACAACACAGCCAGTGCCCAAGTAAAGGCGGGTGATATTATCAGAGGTACAGTTTCAGATGATATAGAGCCTATAATGATGGCAAATGTAACGGAGATTGACGCCAACAATCGTATTGTTGCCCATGTTGCAACAGATATGAATGGTAATTTCTCATTCAAATGTGTAAATCCAAAGAATAGGATTCAAGTGTCATACGTAGGTTATCAACCATGGACTCAACAGATTGGTAATAGAAATAACTTTAAAGTAGTACTTAAAAGCAATGCACAGTTAAAAGAAGTTGTTATCAAAGGTAAAGTTAAACAAGTACAAAGTACTGGTATGTCAATACCTGTGAAGGAGATCTCTGTAGCAACACAATCTATCAGCATGGATGACCTTGAAGGTTTGTCATTTGCTGGTGCCGATGAAGCACTTCAAGGAAAGATTGCAGGTCTCGACATCGTGGCAAATTCAGGTAACCTCGGTGCTGGAACCAGCATGCGTCTTCGTGGTGTAAGTACTATCAATGGTAGTGCAGAACCACTTATCGTAGTTGACGGTAACATCTTTGATCTTCCAGACGATGTAAGCAACGTTAATTTCGAAGATATGGACAACGAAGAGCAATTCGCTACCCTATTGTCTGTAAACACTGAAGATATCAAAGAGATTAAAGTATTGAAAGACGCTGCCTCAACTGCAATCTGGGGTTCTCGCGGTGCAAACGGTGTTATTGAAATCACAACTCGTCGTGGTGTGACCGGAAAGACAAAAATAGACTTCTCATATAAATTTGTTGGTTCTTGGTCACCAAAAGGTTTGAACATGCTTGATGGTGATGGTTACACAATGATGATGAAAGAAGCATACTTCAATCCTCGTCAAAGTAGTGCAACAAGTGATATCGTTGAGTTGAATTATGACACAAGTCGCCCAATGTACTATTACAATTATAATCAAAACACAGACTGGGTGAAAGCTGTAAATCAATTCGGACAGACACATAATTATTATGTTACATTAACCGGTGGTGGTGAAAAAGCTAAGTTCCGTATTTCGGGAGGTTATGACCATCAAACAGGTATTATTATCAAGCAGAAAATGGATAAGTTCTCTACACGTTTGGTACTCGACTACGACGTGAGCGACCGTATTCGTTTCTCTACCAACTGTGCTTTGAACTATACCGACAACCATCGTAACTGGGATGGAAGTGGTACAGGAAGCATCCTCGACCGAGCATATAAGGCAATGCCTAACATGAGTATCTATGAATATGATGAACATGGAAATTTAACAGGTGACTACTACAATATCCTACCACCATATAGAGCTGGCGGTTATACTCCTGATGGCTTCTCATCTTTCTATCTTAAAGATATCAAAGATAATGGAAACCCTGTTGCTATCGCAAATAGAGCATTCAGCAACCAAAGTACATACCGTTTGACTCCACAGTTCAACCTCAAATACAAACTCCTCGGCAAAGACGAGAATAGTCATCAGCTCGACTTAAACTCAGAAGTTTACCTCGATATCTACAATGAATCAGTAAATTCATATTATCCAGGTTCTCTTACAACAAACACATGGGATAGCGATAATATTAATAAGGTGAACAACAATGAATACAAGAGTTTGTCATTCACAAATAAAGAATCATTGATATACACTCCTCATTTCAACAACAAGAATATTTCAATGCAATTACTTGGTCGTTTTGAAATGAATACAGGTTCTGGTAATGGTCAGAGTTATTACAAGAATCACATTCCTGACAACATCAGTTCTCCTATCTCTGTAGGATTCTTGAAAGAAGGTGGTTCTACAAATTCAAGCAAATGGAGAAGTGCTGCATTCCTTGGTTCATATCACCTTGCTTTATACGACGGACGTTATGTATTCGATTTAACAGTAAGAAGTGATGGTTCTACAAAATTCGGTTCAGGAAGCAAATGGGGTACATTCCCAGGTATTTCAGGACGTTGGAACATCTCAGATGAACCATTCTTCCAAAAAGCAGAGTGGACAAAATTCATCAGCATGCTCGCGTTCCGTCCAAGTTGGGGACGTGTAGGTCGTCAACCAGGTGGTGAATACCTTATGTACAACCGCTATTCTGATGCTGGTCAGTACGGATTAGGAAACACACTTATTTCAGCATTCGCACCATCAAATCTAAGACTTACCGACCTTAAATGGGAGACAACCGATTCATGGAACTTAGGATTCAACCTCGGTTTGTTTGAAGATAAATTATCTGTTAATGTTGACGTATATGGTAAAAAAACAAAAGATCTTCTTATGTCAGGTGTAGGAATTCCATCATCATCTGGTTTCAGTTCTCTTGAATGGAAGAACGCTGGTTCAATCAAGAACGAAGGATGGGAATTATACGTAAACACTCGTCGTTTGATTAAGATTGGTAAGTTCAACGCCGATTTCAACTTCAACATTGCACAGAACATAAACACAATCACAGAGATGAACTCTACAGTGTTATCAAGCATGAACCCTGAATATAAATACGAAAACGAGAAATATCTCCAACGTATTCAAATCGGAAATGCTGTAGGTTCTATATATGGATTCCGTTTCAAAGGCGTATATGCTTACGACTATGAACACAGCGGATACACTGCCGAATCATATAATACATATGGTGAAAGAACTGCAATGAGAGCAGAAGAAAGAGGCGATAATGCCACTTGCCCTGTTGCTCGCGATGCAAACGGAAATATTCTTTTCGATGCTAAAGGCAATCCATTGCATATGTATTTCAACTATGGCGGACTTAACTATGAATTCAAAGGTGGTGATGCTATCTATGAAGATATAAATCATGACGGACAGATCAACGAGCTCGACATTGTATATTTAGGTAATGCCAATCCTAAGATTAATGGAGGTTTTGGTCTCAACATGAGTTATAAGGCATTCAGTCTGAAATTGAGTTTCAACTATCGTCTTGGTAACAAGATTGTCAACATGGCACGTCTTCACAACGAATCAATGAGCAACAACAACAACCAAAGTAGAGCTGTTGCTTGGCGTTGGAGAAAGAACGGTGACGTAACAGAAATTCCTCGTGCATTGAACACAAGTCTTGGTGTGAATGTTTACAACACATTAGGAAGCGATCGTTATGTAGAGAAAGGAGATTTCATGCGTCTGCAATATGCACAATTGAGTTACAGAGTTCCTGCTAAAGACCTGAAATCGCTTGGTTTGAGAGCATTAAGTTTGTCACTCTCAGCAAACAACCTTTTCTGCTGGACCAAATATTCAGGTGTTGACCCAGAAGTCGGATACGGTTCATGGGGTATAGCATACGACAACTCTAAAACACCACGTGCAAGATCATTTACATTCAGTCTTAATGTCGGATTATAAATCATGGAGATATAAAATATGAATAATAAAAAACAATATATACGAAAGGTCTTTGGTGTGGCAACAATGGCGTTGTTCATGTCAAACCTATGCAGTTGTGAAGACTTCCTAACGATCACACCTTCAAACCAAATCGTGGAAGAAGATTTCTGGGAAGATAAAACAGACTTACAGAACGTAGTAGCTGCATGTTATACCAAATACATAAAGATGATCCCTAACATGGTGAAATGGGGAGAATTAAGAAGTGATAACATCATACAGCCTTCTGGTGACAATAATGTAGAAGTAAGAAACATTCTCAATGCGAACTTACTTCCAAACTATAAGTTATTTGACTGGACTGACTTATATAATGAAATCAACTGCTGTAACAAGGTTCTTGCTCACGGTGAAGATATCGTAAAGAAAGACGAGAGTTTTACATACGGAGCATGGGAACCAATCAAAGCCGAAGTTATTACACTACGTGCTTTAAGTCACTTCTATTTGTTACGCACATGGGGCGAAGTTCCATACATTACTGTAGATTACAATAATAGTAAACAAAACTTTATTGTACCTCAACTCACCCAAGAGGCTGTTCTTGACAGTATTATCGAAGATCTTGAGTCGGTTAAGAACATAGCCATGAAAGATTATGGTAATACAGTATGGAACAAAGGACGTATAACAAAGAAGTCGGTTTATACTCTTCTTGCAGATGTTTATCTATGGAGAGCAAGTAAAAATGCTTCACCCGATTCTGTCGCAATATATGGCAATCAGTCTGTAGAAGACTACAAGAAATGTATTGAATGCTGCGACTGGGTTATAGATGCAATGAAACAAGACTATGTTGATTACATAAACAAAAACGGATATATTCTTGGCGGTATAAAGAAAGAAGACTTGAGCATTAATGATATACTCATAAAAAATGTGATAGAGGATGATGACAAGTATTCTTTATACTCTGGAGCTTATGATTATATCTTTGGAGAAGGTAATTCAATAGAAAGTATATTTGAACTCCAGATTGATGGTGTAAAGAATACAAACACTATAAATAGTACATATTGGAATGCACAAAACGAGACTGTAGGAAGTCTTACAAGTGCAGATGCTCTTGTAAGTTCTACATCTGACTCACCAAACGAGTTGATTCCATCTGCATTATTTACAAAGACAGACTATCGTAGATGGGAAACACTCTACTACTCTTCTGCAAGTCAGATTAACTTCCCTATCTATAAATATGCATCTCTTATGACAAGCCAATACAATGGTAGTACAAGTTCAACTTCCTCTGTACTTCAAGATAATTCAAACTCAAACTTATCATGTGTTTATTCTTCAAGAGCACAATCAAACAACAATGCTAATTTCATTCTATATCGTTTATCAGATGTAATGTTGATGAAAGCAGAAGCCATAAGTCAGATTGCTGAAACTGACAGCATGTTCAGAGTGGGATTTGATTTATGTAAAGATCTCTTCAAGAGAAACAATCCATATGCTTATGCAACTAACAACACAAAAGCTGAGACAGATTCATTGAACTTTGATTTCTTCAATTCAAAAGAAGGTCTGGAAGCTTTGGTTATGGCTGAACGACAGAGAGAATTCTTCGGAGAAGGAAAAAGATGGTTTGACCTCGTGAGATATGCACAACGTAAAGGTGGAACATATGATATGCTAAATAAATACCTCGGTAAGAAATATACCGACAACAAGAATGCTATTTATGCAAAACTTCACAAATTACAATCATTATTCTCACCTGTGTTCCTTGATGAAATGAAAAAGAATCCACTCTTACATCAGAACAGTGTTTGGATAACTAATGAATCAACATCTAAAACAGACGAACTATGATAAAGAAAATCTCATATATATGCTGCGGTTTAATAACACTCGGCACATTATTAGTCAATTCGGGATGTACCGAAAAAATTGACGATTCTAATCTATATACATTTACTGGGGAAATGATGGTTGATCACTTTGAGAACAACCAAGATATCTATGGTAGTTATCTTACATTGTTAGGTAAAGTCCACCCAAGTAAGAAATCAAAATCAACAATGCGCGATTTGTTGGAAGCACGCGGACACTACACATGTTTTGCCCCTACCAACGAAGCCATTGAGCATTATCTTGATTCACTCATGCACCTTGAACACCCAATGGTAAGTTCTACTATTGTGGAAGAAGTTCCCGATTCAGTGGCCGACATGATTGTATTCAATTCTATTATAGATAATGGTAGCAGTGAGGCATATGCAACTACCGATTTTAATGAAGGTGCATTGAACACAACAAACATGAACGACCGTTTCGTAAACATCACATATGGCAACTCTGCCGACGGAGCTACACAGATTTATGTTAATGCCAATTCATTAATCACTGAAAAAGATATTGAGGTTGAAAATGGTTACATCCATGAGATCGACAAGGTTTTGTCACCATCTATCGCAACCGTAGCCGATTTGATTATAAGTACCGAGAATCTTACATTCTTTGGCGAACTGCTTAATCTGTCAACATGGACAGACTCATTGCTCGCATATAAGGATGAAGACTACGAACTTAACAATGAATTAGCAGGTAAGAAACGCGACCAAAGTGGTTTAAGTGGTTGGAACGGTTCTTATCCAGAACACAGATATTTTGGATTCACAGTATTTGTTGAAACCGACTCTGTATTCGAAGCAAATGGCATCAACAATGTCAATGATTTGAAGGAATATCTAAGAGCACATGCTTATTACGATGAAAATACAAGTTGGGGCGACGACTACGACAAACCAAATAACGCAATCAATCAGTTCGTTGCATACCACATACTTCCAGAACGTTTGATTTGGGACAGACTTGTTATTTACAGTAACGAAATCGGATTCACTAATTCTAATCCAAACGACGGAAGAAGCTTCAGAGTAAATGTGTGGGAGTATTATGAAACAATAGGTAAACACCGCCGTTCACTCAAGATTACAGGTACACGCGATGGTAAGCGTATCAACAGACACTCTGAATATGAATTGACAAAGACATATAAGGAAAGAAGCGCAACAGTTGACATTCCTGGTGTTATGATTCTCAGCAATAACGGTGCTTTCGATAATAATGCCTTAAATGGATACTACTACCCTATTCAAGACATTCTTTTATGGACTGAACAGGTACCAAAGAAAGTTCTTAACGAACGTATGCGCTACGATGTTTGTTCATTACTTCCTGAATTGATGACAAACAATCATCGTCGTGACCACAATCAAGCTTGGTATTATCCTTATGACTACTTCACATCAAAAGCTGGCGGTTCTGGCGCAATTCCTATCATGTCGGAATCTACAGACTTTGCATACCTTTCAAATTATCAGAACGAAGGTTTCTCTAGCACTTCTGGAGGTACATGGACCAACTATCAGGCTGACGAGTTTAATATCAGAGGAAAATATGACTTCGTCATGAAATTGCCACCAGTTCCATATACAGGTACATATGAATTACGTTATGGAGTCAACGCTAACGAAAACCGCGGTATGGCACAGATCTATCTTGGTACAAATCCAAGAAATCTTCCTGCAGTCGGAATTCCAATCGACTTGCGTATCGTAGGTACAGACCCTGCAATCGGTTGGGTTTCTGACAAAGACCTTGGTACAGACGAAGAAATCCAAAATAAAGATAAGCAGATGCGTAACAATGATTATATGAAAGGACCTGCATACTTCTATCCAGGTGAGGTATCAGGACGAGATTGTCCTACATCAACAAGAAAGATTATATTCAGAGGACAACTCGAAGCAGGAATAACATATTACGTACGTTTCAAATCTGTACTCGAAAGTACAAGCACACAATTCTTCTTCGACTATCTCGAAATAGTTCCAAAATCAATCTACAACGGAGACAAGGCAGAAGACAAGTGGTAATAACAAACAACGTTATTCATAAACATGTTATTTAAAATTTAAAGAACTGAAATATGAAAAAACTAAAATATATAGCAATTGCAATAACTGCGGCATTGACAAGTGTCAGTTGTAGTGACGATCACTTCAATATTGACCCAAATGTCGAAGGACAAAAGACATTGTGGGAGAATATAAGCAACACTCCTGAATTGTCCCAGTTTGCCTATATCTTAGAGAACACCTATAACTCTAAGTCAGAAGGTAGTCGTACTGAAGTAAAATATTCAGAACTTTTCGATCACGACCAAAGATTTACTATTTGGGCTCCAGTAAACGATTCGTTCGATTTCGAATATTACAAGAACTTATTGGCTAAAGGAGATCAAGCAAGCAACTATCTTGTAGAGAAAGAACTCATCCAAAACAATATGGTTCGTTTCAATAATGTTGTAAACGGAAATAAGGAGAAAGATATTACTCTCTTCAACTATAAAACAACCGTATTGGATTGTAATAACTTTACAATTGGAGGAAAGAGAATCACCACTCCTAACTTGAGTTGCAGTAATGGTGTCCTACACATCACAGAGGCTCCTGTCGACTACAATCTCAACCTATATGAATTCATTTCCGCTCACGAAGGTCTTGATTCTTTGAGAGACTTCCTAAGAAGCTACGAGAAGTATGTATTTGATGAATATAGTAGTACACAAGGACCTACGATTAATGGAAATATCACTTGGGTTGACTCTGTAAAATATCTTGCCAACGAGTACTTCTCTTTCATGGGTGCAAACATAAGTAAGGAAGATAGTTTGTATGCTATGGTTCTTCCAACAAATGAAGCATGGGAGGAAGCTCTGGAACGTACAAAGAGTTATTTCAAATACATGCCTACATATACTCAGACAATCACCACTGTTAATGACAAAGGTGAATCATCTGAGAAGAAGACAACTAAGACATACACAGAGGTTGAACTTGACTCAATTGTAAACTTGTATTCAAAGAATGCAATTTGCCAAGATCTTGTGTTTACTGCAAAGCACCAATTCAAGGCGTTCAATATTGACGAACCATACGATTGTGACTCATTGTACACTACTAATCGTACAATAATCAGAACTCCTAACGTTGAACCTATATTCAAAGATTCACAACGTTTTACAATGAGTAATGGTTATGGATATGTAACCAATAAATTTGGCTATAAACCACAAGACACATGGGCTTATAAAAAAGAAATAGAAGCTGAAATAAATTCATATGTGGAGAACAACCATCAATGTAAAATTGAGCCTATGGTTGCTGCATTTCAATTTCCAGACACTGTTGTACAAATTGCAATGATGAGAACACCATTGGCTGCAAGTTCATCAAACCCTGATATTACATATAAGCTTCAAAATGTCCTTTCATGCAAATATGATATCTTTGTTGTTATGGGATACAACTTTGAGGCTGACCAACCAATAAAGTTTAAGGCATCGTTAAGTTATCACGACGGCAAGAAAGCCACTCAGACAACTTACAACTTTAAGCCTGAAACAGGCGATATTCATGATGGACAAGAAAAATCTTCATTCGTAAACAGAGTATGTCCGTTCACAAACGACAACGATGAACTTTGTTTTACAGACACAATCTGTTTGGCACATGATTTTGAATTCCCTGTATGCTATAGAGGTACAGATTTCTATCCTACATTGAAACTGAGTGCAATCACTCCAAAAGACAAGACCAAATTCACTCGTGAGTTTTGGATTGACAAAATCCTTCTAATCGCGAAAGATGAATAATAAGAGTCTAAATTATTTTTCAAATGAATTAAAAAGTACAATTATATGAAACAACATAATAATTCATTCATATTCAAAACATCACTTATCACATTATTAACGATGTCTTTAGGAGTGAATACCATATATGCGCAAGACACCGATAATGAAGAAGATGTCACTACAGAGGTAAGCACTCCTAAGAAAAAAGCGCAAAAAGCATTACCAGTGTATGAGATGATGGAAGTAAGCGGAACTGTTCTTGATGCTTCAACTAAACAGCCTCTACCTGGTGTACGTGTTCAAGCCTACAACAATAGTCGTTATTCTGCAATGACCGACGAAGAAGGTAAATACAAATTCAAAGTACCTGTATTCGTAACATCGCTATATGCAACAGCAACACAGTATAACGACATTCAAGTTGCTCAACATGGCACTGAACCAAAAACCATATTGATGTATAGCGACAAATTCAAGTCAACATATAGTTCAAAGAACATCATAACATCTCAAAAAACAATTTCTATTGAAAACTCAAGTGCAATTTCTGCCGATGGAGAAATCGATAGTAAACTTGCAGGTGATATTTACACCATCAACCGCGACGGTGTTCCTGGACAAGGAAGTGCGATGTTCATACGAGGATTAAACTCATTAAATCTGAATGCACAACCCTTGATTGTCCTCGACGGAATAATCATGGACATGCAACTCGACCGCACATCAATTCATGATGGATTCTTCAATAACATTCTTTCAGCCATTGATGTAGAAGATATTGAGAGCATACAAGTTCTGAAAAACGGAACAGCATTATATGGTTCACGTGGAGCTAACGGTGTTGTAATAATCAACACAAAGCGTGGTCATAGTATGGCTACTAAAATCAATGTTTCCATCTTTGGAGGTTTTGAAACTAAGCCATCAAAAATGAAAGTGTTAAATGCAAGTCAATATCGCAACTACGCGAGCGAATTGATAGGTACAACCGAATACGGACAGAAGTATTCATCGGCTGGCATATCAATCCCATTCCTTAACGACAACCCACAGTATTATTGGTATCCAATGTACCATAACGATACAGACTGGTCAAAAGGACTTTATCAGAATGCCTTCACACAGAACTATAAAGTAAATGTGCAAGGTGGTGACGATGTTGCTATGTATAACCTTTCATTGGGATACGCAAGTGCACAGGCTACAGCTAAAAACAATGCCTTCGATCGTTTGAACATACGATTCAACACCGACATCAATCTGCTCAAGGACTTAAACACACAACTTGACATCTCATTCAGTCGTGTAACCAACAACCTACGCGACAACGGATGGGCAGAAAGCTATGAAGACAGCCCTATCACATCACCAAACATCTTAGGACAGATACAAGCACCTTTCCTAAGCATGTATAGCTACTACACTGGCGAAGATGCAAAATTACACCAATCATCTGAATATGCTGGTAAATACTATTCAGACGACAACTATCCTTTTGCATTCGCTGAACGTTACGGAACAAACACAGCTTTGACAAATCCTTATTGGATCCTTAAAAATGGTGATGCTGTCAACAAGAATAATCAAGAGGTAACTCAGTTCAACCTCAACGTTATGCCTAAATGGCAAATCAACAGATATCTGTATCTTACAAACAGATTTGCATATCAGTTGAACCGTGCAAGTGAGAAATATTATCTTCCAATTGCTGGTACTCCTGAATACGTGTTGGAAAACATGGGTACAATCCAAGGTGTGAAGAAGAGTTTGTTCAACAAAGAAACTTCTCTCTATAATGATTTAAGACTCAACTGGGTACGCAACCTTGGCAAACATGATGTTGCATTATTCGGAGGATTCCGATTCACATCTAACTCATTCTCTGAAAATCACCTTGTGGGATACATCACACCAGGAGCAGGTAACGATAAGATGCCAGACAACAAGAGTTCTGATAGTTTCTCATCTGTAGAAGGAAACAACGACACATGGAAGAACTTGGCATATTATGCAAATGCACAATATAGTTTCAAAAACAAATATATTGCTGAAGCAAGTCTGACTGCTGAAAGTTCATCACGTTTCGGTAAGAACTGTAACGATGGTATCAACATGTTCGGTGTAAAATGGGGTTTATTCCCTTCACTCCAACTCGGATGGATCATCAGCAACGAATCATGGATGAAAAACGTTAAGAATATCGATTACCTCAAATTCACAGCCGGATATGATGTGTCAGGAAACGACAACTTCGATTATTCTGCAAGCCGCACTTATTTCAAAGCAGTTACATATCTGAAATCTGCAATCGGTTTGCAAATCGTAAACATCGAAAACCCTGAACTACAATGGGAAACTACTCATAAATGGAATTTCGGTTTGAACGGTGCATTCTTCAAGAACAGAATCAATGCAGGTATCGACTTCTATGTAAGCAACACCGACAACCTCATTACTTCAAAATCATTGAATTATCTTGCTGGTCTTGAAACATATCTATGCAATGGCGGTTCATTACGCAACGTAGGTTTGGAAGCGAATCTGAATGCCATACTCATCAATAAAAGAGACTTTAAATGGCAACTCGGAACAACTATCGGACATTATAAGAACAAGATTGTAACATTACCTGAAGACCATTATATAACAAAACTATATGATGCTGAAATCTATACAAGTAAAGGTACTGCAGCAGGTGTGTTCTACGGATTCAAGACTAATGGTGTGTTTGCAACCGATGCAGAAGCATTAAGTGCAGGCAAAGACGGTTATTTGAAATATCCTACAGGTATCGAAAGTAATCCTTATACCGATTTCCACGCAGGTGACGTCCATTTCGTAGACCTCAACAACGATGGTATCATCAATAATGACGACAAGACAGTCATTGGTAATCCAAACCCTAAGTTATATGGAAACATATATTCAAACATAAACATGAAACGTTGGTCACTCGACATAATCTTCAAATACTCTTTAGGAAACGACATATACAACTATCATCGTCGTCAACTTGAGAGCATGAACGGATTCTACAACCAAAGTCTTGCTGTTGTAAACCGTTGGACTTGCGAAGGACAACAAACAGACATACCACGTGCATGTACTGTTGAAAGCGAGGATTGGGTAAACAACGAGAGATTCTCAGACCGTTGGATTGAGGATGGCAGTTATCTCAAACTTAAGAAAGTAAGACTTTCATATCAAATGCCTATATCACTTAACTGGATTCAAGGATTAACTCTTTGGGCAGAAGCAAATAATGTATTTACTGCAAAGAAATACTCAGGAAACGATCCTGAATCTTCATGCGGTAACGGAATATTATATCAAGGCATTGATGCAGGATTACTTCCATCTAATCGTAGTTTCAATATTGGTGTTAAGTTTAACCTGTAAAATTCGGAGGACTTATTATATGAAAAAATATATATTATCAATAATCTCATTGATTGCATTAAATTGTTCTTTGTTCACGTTTACTTCGTGCGAAGACATGCTCACTGTAAAAACTGACGATAAAAGCTACATCAGCGCACAAGATACCGTGTATTCATACTATGGAATCCTTCGTTGCATACAGGATGTTGCTGAACGTCATGTCATACTTGGTGAATTACGTGGCGACCTTGTCAGTACAACTAAATACACAACCGACACCCTCCATGCTATTGCCAATTTCGACAATCCACAAGATGGTTCATGTTCAATGCTCAACATTCGTGATTATTACAATATAATCAACAATTGTAACTTGTATATACACAATGCAGATACAAGTAAGATTAAAAGTAATATCAAATATATGATTCCTGAGTATGCTCAGGTTTGTGCAATCCGAGCATGGACATATCTGCAACTTGTAAACAATTATGGCGAAGTGCCATTCATTACAGAACCTATAACGACACTCGATGTATTAGATAAATATGCCAACAACAGTTATCTTGTCAACAAAGATAATCTTATCGACAAGATATTGGAAACTGGTTTAGATAAATTCGTGGATACAGAATATCCTCAATACCAAAATTGGGACCTTGGAAGTGTACAGTTCAACTCACAATTACAGCGATTCCCAATCAATCTAATATTGGGCGATATGTATCTGCTTCGTGGTAGAGACACCGAAGATTATCGCACTGCTGCAACATATTATTATACTTATCTGAATAAGACAATGTCAACCACCACTACACAATGCTGTGAAGTGAGATACTCTACTGCATATACTGATCTTTATGCGTTAAGTAGAAGAAGCGCCGGATCTGACATCTGGGGCTGCTGGGCTGATACTTATAATGTTCAAAAAGGTAATGATCTTATTACATCTATTCCAAGTGCAGCAAACCGCAAATTTGGAAAAATGCTCACACGCGTAGCTGATATTTATGGTTATACTCCTTCATCAAGTCAAAGTACAGAAGCAACCGTATCAAAAGATGAAAACGGAAAAGACCAAACCACAGTCAATTCTGGTGGTAGCATCACTGTAGAACCAAACTATAAATCACAGACTAAACCATCAGGAGCATACTATACAGTTAATAAAAATCAGACATATATCTATTTTGACAACTCAACAAGTATTGCTTCACGAACTGAATATAAATCAGGAGATGCCAGATATTTTGCTTCAATAGAAAAATACAGACATGAAGGCGAACCATTTGAACTCTGTAGCAAAGCTGCAATAGATACTGAATTCTATTATGGAATCCCTGTATATCGCAAAACATTAGTTTGGTTGAGACTTGCAGAAGCTATCAACCGTTCAGGTTACCCACAACTTGCATTCGCAATTCTTAAAGATGGTATATGCGATTATAACATTCCAAAACATGCAGTAAAAATTGAAGACTACATGGTTAGGGATGAAGAAGGAAAACCTGTAATCGGAGATGATGGTTTCTATGTATGGGATAAAGATACCACTTACTACATGAAAACCAATACATTCGGCGCAATGTACTATGTTGACAGCACAGAAATTGATAATTTCTATCTTGACTTCACTAACGACAGTTGGGCTGGAAATACAGGTATTCACGCAAGAGGATGTGGTTTTGGTTCATGGCCTACCCTAACCCGTGACAACTTACGCACAAACATCTCTGGGTTTGGCGATTCTGTCAACTACGATTACACCAAACTTATTGTAGCTCAAGGATTTGATCCTACGATAAAAGAAGAAGCAATCAATGCTGTTGAAAACATCATCGTAGATGAACTCGCACTTGAATTTGCATTCGAAGGATTCAGATTCACCGACCTTGTTCGTGTGGCAGAACATAAGAATGCAAGCGGATTCAATGGTACAGAATGGTTGGCAAATAAGATTGCAAATCGAGACGTGAAATACGACCGATACAAGAATGAAACCACTGGAACCAGAAACGAAACTCTGTATGAAAAACTTAAACAAAGGAAAAACTGGTACTTGGAAAAACCAGTGTGGAAGAAATAACATTCAATCAGTTTCGCAAATAGGTCTCACTATTTGCGAAACTATTTTTACACCAAAAAGATTCTCAACATACTAATTTATAACTATTAAAACATCAATTATATGAAGACATTCAAAGAACTCACTGAAGAGCGCTATTCTGTACGAGATTATAAAGACATAGCAATTGAAACTGAAAAACTAAACTACATCCTTGAATGTGCAAGAATGGCACCATCTGCAGTTAATTTCCAACCATGGAAGATTTATGTTATCACACCCGAATCGTCTGTAAAAAACGACATCCTATCTTGTTACGCACGTGAATGGATCAAAACTGCACCATATTGCCTTGTTTGTTGCATTCAACATAATCAGTCATGGAAACGTTCGAGCGACAATAAAGACCATGGAGATATAGACATAGCCATACTTACAGAACACATCTGTCTGGCAGCAACCGAACAAGGACTCGGAACATGCTGGGTATGTAATTTTGACACTGAACGTTGTAAGAGCATTCTCAATCTAAACAACGACGAAGAACCCGCAGTACTTATCCCAATAGGATACCCTTCAGACAAGAGCGTCAAAAAAGAGAAAAACAGAAAAGCAATAAATGAAATTGTAGAATTTGTTTAAGCGAGTATTCTCATTTGTACTCTCAAACCTAATACTAAGCGGATAATCAAACTCTGATTGTCCGCTTTTTGTAAGCAGAAAAAGTAAATCAAAGAAAAAAACCAAACCTATTCTCAGTAATAATTTCGGAAATTTGAACGATCTGCATAAAATAATATCGTATTTTGATAATTTCTTAAATATATAATCAAAAAAATACGTAACTTTGCAAACGGATATACAAACATATACCACAAAATATAGCGTAGTATCATCTTTTTCGTTGTACAAACAAAAAGATTTATTATATTGAAGCAAAATATTACATTTATATATAATTCATATTCGTATTAATACAATTATTATAAACATTTACTATCTAAAAAAGAAATGAATAAGTTTTCAAAATTAAGCTATGTAGCTTTATCATTAGCATTGGTTCCAATGTCATTTTCATCATGTGCTACAATCTGTTCTGGCGGAAACCCTGTCATCACAATTGACGGAGACATTAAGGAACCTGTAAATATTTATACAGAAGTCGATACATACACTGGCGTTACTTTGCCTGCAAAAGTTTTAGTGAATCGCCACAAACTTGATGGACAATGCATTCGTATTGAATCTGATCAACATAAATTTAACGACATCAAATTAAGAAAGATTTTAAATGGTTATACTTGGGGAAATATATTACTTGGTGGCATAATTGGACTCTCTGTGGATCTTGCTACAAACTGTGTCGCAAAGCCATTACAAAAAACATTCTTCATCAAACCAATTAATAATCAAACAGAAACTGCTTCTGATAGTATCAGCAGCACTCCAATACAATAAGAGTTTCTAAAGAATAACAGAATGAGGATAAGTCTACTTAAACCGGCTTATCCTCTTTTTTTATATCACCACATAACCCGCCTCTGCCTTATAATTTGTAAAAGAGGACAAATGTCTGAAAAAAGCAAAAAACTCATATTAGTTCAAAAAATGATAATTTTATTTTGCAATAATAAACTTTATATATATATTTGCATTATATACCTTAAACAAATAATTAAAAAGCAAAAGCATTAGTATCACGTCATTTACAATCTAAATATTTAAGTTTATGTACACACAAGACAAACAATTCTACGTTGCTCACGGAGAAAACGGTCCTATATATATCCAAGGAAAAATGGTTAACCGTCATGGTTTGATAGCAGGTGCCACTGGTACTGGAAAAACTGTATCACTTCAAGTATTGGCAGAAAGTTTCAGTCAGGCAGGAATTCCATGTTTCATGGCTGATATGAAAGGCGATCTTTCTGGTATAAGTCAGGCTGGCAACATGACTGGTTTCATTGAAAAACGGTGCACAGAATTTGGAATTGAGTCACCACAATTTTCTGGATGCCCTGTAACCTTCTACGACGTATATGGCGAGAAAGGACACCCAATGCGTACCACAATATCAAATATGGGACCGGAATTACTGGCACGTTTATTAAGCCTAAACGAAACACAGTCAGGTGTACTAAATATAGTGTTTAAAGTGGCAGATGAACGAGGTTTACTTCTCATCGATATGAAAGACCTTCGTTCAATGCTCAATTATGTAGCGGAAAATGCCCACGACATATCAAAGACATATGGTAATGTAGCATCACAGTCCATCGGAGCAATACAACGTGCTTTGTTGGCATTGGAGAATCAGGGAGCAGAGACATTCTTTGCAGAACCATCGTTCGACATCATGGATTTATTACAATGCTCACCCGATGGCAAAGGAATGATGAACGTACTTGCAGCCGACCGCTTGATGCTAAACCCAAAACTTTATTCATCATTCTTATTATGGTTGTTGAGCGACTTATATGTTCAACTACCAGAAGTGGGAGATCTTGAACTACCACGTTTGGTTTTCTTCTTCGATGAAGCCCACACCCTATTCGATGAAACTCCTAAAGCACTTGTAGATAAGATAGAACAAGTAGTACGTCTTATCAGAAGTAAAGGTGTAGGTGTATATTTAGTGACACAGAATCCAACCGACATCCCAGATTCTGTATTAGCCCAGTTAGGAAACAGAATACAGCATGCGTTGCGTGCCTTCACACCAAAAGAACAGAAAAATGTTCGTTCAGCAGCCAACACCTTCCGTGCCAACCCTGCCTTCAAGACAGAAGACGCAATAATGGAATTAGGCACAGGCGAAGCACTTGTTTCGTTCCTCGACGACAAAGGAACACCACAAATGGTTGAACGTGCAAAAATACTCTTCCCACTCAGTCAGATAGGAGCCATATCAGACCAACAGCGCGACACCGCAATAAAATCATCACGCATATACGGACGATATGATAAAATCATAGACCGTGAAAGTGCATTCGAAGTTCTTTTGGCTCAATCAGAGAAGGATGCACAAATTGCAGCTGAACAACAAAAGGAAATCACAGAGACAAAGGAAATAAAGGAAAAAGAAAAGAAAAGCAATAAAAAAGGATTCTGGGGAAAAGTATTCGGTGCAGTTCTCACAAGTATCGCAGCCCTTATCGGAACACGAGTAGCAAATAGTGTTACTGGCAGTAAATCACGCCAATCTCTCGGCAAAGCAGCTGCAGGTCGTGCAGTAAGCACTGCCACAAGAACAGCAACACGTGAACTTACACGCAGCATCCTGGGAAACCTGATAAAATAAAACTGGCAGATTCCAAGAATCAGTACGGTATTCACATAATAGTAATAATAAAAGAAATGGGGTGTGTCTGTATGATTCACCCCATTAACTATCTGAACAGAAACTCAGTTTCTAATCTATAACGCCAACAATTTCGTTCAAAGACTTACATCCATGAGCATCAAGCCATGAGTTAATACCTTCAGCCACTTTCACACTGATTGCTGGGTCGATGAAGTTACCAGTACCAATTTCAATAGCATTTGCACCTGCCATAAAGAACTCAATAGCATCCTCTGCAGTCATGATACCACCTAAACCGATTATAGGGATGTTTACAGCCTTTGAAACCTGATAAACACATCTCACCGCAACCGGACGGATTGCAGGACCGCTCAACCCACCAGTTTTGATTGAAAGACGTGGTTTTCTGCGCTCTATATCGATTGACATTCCCATTAAAGTGTTGATAAGACTAACGGCATCAGCACCGGCATCTTCCACACTGCGGGCAATATCGCTTATGCTTGTAACATTAGGCGACAACTTCACTATCAGAGTCTTTTTATATGCCTCACGTACAGCACGTACCACCTGACTGGCACCATCGGTTGTTACACCGAATGCCATACCGCCCTGACGCACATTAGGACAAGATATATTCAATTCAATGGCTGGAATATTCTCCAGATCATTTATCTTAGCTGCACATTCAGCATAATCCTCCGGGCAGCTACCCGAAACATTCACAATCATGTTAGTCTTGATGTCCTTAATCTGAGGATATATATTCTTACAGAAATAATCCACACCTTTATTCTGTAGTCCCACACAGTTTAGCATACCATATGGAGTTTCAGCCATACGTGGATAATCATTTCCTTCACGAGGATTAAGTGTGGTTCCCTTTACTATGATTCCACCAATATCCTCCAAATTAACCAGATCAGCAAATTCCAGTCCGTAACCAAACGTACCACTTGCTGTCATAACAGGGTTCTTCATCTTCAGCCCTGCTATATTAACACTTATATCTGACATTTCTTGTATTCTCCTTTATATTATAAACAAAATAAATTACCAGTTGAGATCATTCACATCAAACACTGGACCTTCTTTGCACACACAGACATTACCACGAACGGTCTTCTCCACACAACACAGACATGCGCCAAGACCGCACGCCATCATGTTTTCGAGCGATACCTCACATTTTATTCCACGTTGTTTGGCAAACTTAGCCACGGCAACCATCATTGGTTTTGGACCACATACCGAGATTCTATCAAATTTCACAGCAGAACTCTCTTTCAACACATCTGAATCTGTCACAAAACCTTTATTTCCCATCGAACCATCCTCTGTTGTGACATACACCTCACCAATCGACTTGTATTGGTCCAACATAATCAAATTCTTGCTGCTACGTCCACCTAATAGGAATACGGGAACTGCTTTGGCTTCAACCAACTGACGACCATACTCAAGTAAAGGGGCTATACCTACCCCACCGCCAACCAGTAACACTTTCTCGCCAGCTGTCCCTTGGGTAAATCCGTTTCCAAGAGGGAACAACACATTAAGACTATCCCCTACTTTTAATTCCGACAATGCACGTGTGCCATCACCTACCAGTTGTATAAGCAAATGTAATTCATTCTTCTCCAAATCCACATAATTCACAGAAATAGGACGACGAAGGAATGTCTTAGGAGAACCTTCAACTTTGATTTCCACAAATTGTCCTCCACGAATATCAGTGAATGGCATATCGTCGGTTAGTTTCAACAATACATAACCATCACTTGGATATTCCACAGCTACAACCTTCAGATCTTTACATTGTTTCATATTCTTATTCTATTAATTTCGATAATAAACCAGTATTATACTTCTTATATCTAACACTCTACTTTCTTATATTCCCCATGCTGCTGGATTACACTCATTCTCAACCTTATTCTCAATTCTGTCGTCGAGCTGCTGAAAGAAATCAAATCCTGTAATCTTTTCTATCTTATTTACACTCACAGCATAATCACGTATATCACCACCCACATTCTGATTTGGATATATAAATCCTATCGCCTTGGGTACACGTCCCATCATCAGCACCACCTTGAAAAACCTGTCGGGAACAGCAATTCGTCGTCCGTTCTTACCAATCAATCGTGGACGTGGCGAATCATATATCGGTCCCGATGCTATATATATTTTCTTATAGTTGTTTGCCCATGAGCGGCACTGTATCTCCAAGTCGTTCCACGCTCCCATGTTAAGTCCGTGACTCTGAGGGCACATATTACTCATATAAAAGCACTCAGCCATAGCAGTCTTTGAATGTCTGTTGTCGGCCGCAGGACACATATGTCCCCTATCGAGTCTTGACCGCGAATAATCGCTATGTGTCACTCTATATTTGCTTGGCAACTTAGGATCCACATCAAAGAAATCACTACGCTTATGTGGTCCGTTCACACGATTAGGAGTCAAACACCATGCCACATAGTTGGGAGTCAGTCTTTCGGTGTTGAAAGACAAAATATAAGATTCATGTCTTATCAATATTTCGTTCTTTATAGGAGCAGGCTTCTCCAGTTGTGCAGACACAGGCAAACACACGACAATATGTAATGCCATGAATACATACAATCGAGTAATATTCATCCTCAACATTTTGTCCGTAATATGTCTAACATTAAATAAACCTTTCATTTGTTTTTTCTTTTGATAAAATGCAATTAATTCAGGTTTCGTAATATGGGTTTGACAAATAATTCTTACCTTTGCATGTGCAACGCCGAATTGGCTCAGTTGGTAGAGCAACGCATTCGTAATGCGTAGGTCGCGGGTTCGAGTCCCGCATTCGGCTCATTCATCACGTATATCTTCACCACAGGGGCAACCCTGTTTTTTTATATCCTATCGTTTCTCTAATACCACTGCACACTACTTGTGTAACTTGATTTCTTATCATACTTCAACGCATCGGTCAAAGTACTTGCGCTGGCGCGTAAAGTGATATGATATGAGGTAAATGTACCAAACACAAATCCTGCAGAGATATTAAAACAGTGCATATCTCTTGACACATTCACCGTAGTCATAGAGATGTCATGATTTGTAAAGTCGTAACCTGATGAGAAATTCAGGTTCCAATTTGAAGTTGGACGAATACTTCCCGAGAAGTTCAAGTTTTGAGTAAACTTATATGGGTAACGCATTGTCCTCACATTAATTCGTGCCTGACGATCTTCTGCCATAGTGATACCATAAGACACTGAGAACGACCACGGAATAGAGAATTTCATATATCCGTTTTCATCCAGTCCGTCCGAATTACCAGTATCTGCTTTTTCCGATTCCTTCGTTTCAGTTTCTTCGCCCTCGGTTGGTTCTGCATCCTCCTCTTTCACTTTTCCTCTCAACTTATCCAAGAAAGTCTTAAACTTCTGCCATGATTGGTTGTTAAACGAGAACGACAAGTTTTTACTTGCTCCCTGGAAACGACCGAATCGTCCGTATGACCATTCTGTTCTGTCACCCACTATTACGTTTCCGTTCTTGTCGAAATCGTAAGCATAAGTCTGGAACACAGCATTCATGTTGAATGAGAACTTACCCCACTTCAGTCTTAGACGTGTGGAGAGGTTACTCCATGGCTGACGTTTTGCCGACATGTTATACGACAGATTCGCACCCAACTCATCTATGATACTTATCTTCTTTATACCCGATGTGTCTTTGTCGCTCTTTATCTTCATCTCCACATTGTTCGACAAGTCGAGCGAAACCGAACCGGTCTTTCCACGAGGTGCTGTACCAAACAAAGAAGATGAATATGGAGAATACGACACTAATGTCACATTACCGTCAAGGTCGGTCTTGGTATATGTTTTCCAATAACCATATTTGCTTTCACCGAAATCAGGTGCATAACTGAACGAAATCTGTGGAGTTATCACATGACGGATTTTCTGAATCTTATCACCAAAAATACTCTTCAATGGTGTGTAGAACACATATAACTTAGTGTTTGCTGAAAGATTCAAGTTGTAGTTGCTCACACGATTAAATCCGTATATTGTATCGTTTACAACACGCTGATTAGCATCATCCCAACTTTGTTCAATACGATTAGTGTACCAACGTTCTATATAGTTAAACGAAGGTGTAACATTAATATATTTAAATAAGTTGAACGACGCATTGATTGGAATAGAGTGACGCATACCATTACGCCAATCCTTAACCAAATCAGAATGCAGCAACTTGTCTTCCTTTGTAGATATGCTGTTTGAGAAACTACCCGTATAGTTCATACTGATTTTCTCATACCAACGTTCTTTTCCCGAAACATGTTTGCGTTTGAACGGATAGAAACGGTTCAAACTAATACTCAAATCAGGTAATGTCAAAGAAAGAGTCGAATCACGCATGTTCTGCGCTATATTGAATGACGATGCAATCGACAAACCGATTCGTGGGAAGGAATGTGAATAACTCACACTTGATGTACGAGTACTCTGTGAATAGCTTGTTGGATTATACAAACTGGTAAGGTTGTTCTTCTCATAACTCTGAGTTGCAAAGTTCACACTTGCTGAGAAAGAACTGTTTGGGCTGGATTTTGGATCCTGACGGTGAGACCACTGCAATTTAAAGTTCTTTGTAGAAGAGTAATCAGGCATGTTCTTCTCCCCAGTCTTAGTCACCTGATAATTAAAATACAGATTACCCGAATACTTATAACGTTTCTTGTATGTGGTCTGAGCACCGAGTCCCCACGAGCCCTTAGTAAATATTTCACCTGTGAGTTTTAAGTCAACATTGTCATTTATAGCAAAATAATATCCACCATCACGCAGATAAAAACCACGGGTCATCTCGTCGCCATAACTTGGCATGATGAATCCCGAAGAATACTTGCTTGTAATCGGGAAATATCCAAAAGGCAATGCGATTGGCAATGGCACATCCTCTACAACAAGCCATGCAGGACCGAAAAAAACATTTTTTCCTGGTCGCACCTTAGCTCTTGACAAAGCAAAATAGAAATGCGGATGTTTTTCGTCGCAAGTGGTGTATCGTCCATGTCGCATAAACACTTCCCCATTTTCATTTCTCTTAGCTTCACCACCAGTTATAAATCCTTCTTGTTGAGCAGTAGTTACATTTGTGATAAAACCCTTACGAGTAGAGAAGTTATAATCCATCTGCTCCGATTCATATTCGTCATTTCCTTGCTTAAACACAGGTTTGCCCATCAACACACCTAACGTGTCAGGCACACCATAAGCATGAACGATAGACGAATCCATGTTCATAGTCATCTCTTGGGCTGTCAGTTGCATATTGGTGTAATTCACCTTGCCGTCACCATATAAATAAGCATCTTTAGTTTCAACAAAGAAAACTATTGAGTCGCTGGCAGAATATTCCACAGGTTCGTCGAGGATATTCTTCCTCTGAGTTTTCTTTATTGAATCCTCTGCTGCAGCAATAGAATCGTTCCATTGTGTAGCACGTGGTTTAGAACTGATTCCGCGTTCACGATCAAAAAGAACTTTAAGAGAATCCAAATGACTCAAAGTATTTCGGGCAGTAGAATCCAAAATCTGCTCAGGCACAGAATCGTTCATCAAAATCTGTTTTTTTGATGATTCAGCCGACACCAAATTCTGTAATTCCACCTTAACCGGTTCTTTGCCATCAGTAGCATGTCCTGCCTTTGCAGAATCAAACACATCACCACAATTAAAACGTTTATAGTTTGATGCAATGGCATATGAATCAAAAAGTACTCCTTGTGTCATCATTAATGAAAGCACAAAGAGAACAGCAAATAATATGGTATATTTTTGTTTCAAACTATTGTCCGTTTTATTCCAAAGGGCAAAGTTACGAAATAATGCTGAGATACGAAAGCATTTTAGAATGATTAACGAATATAATACCCTAAAAAGTCAGGGCGCAAGAGCGCAATTGAGAATTGAGAATTGATAATTGATAATTATTGCAGGTGCTATGATTTTGACATATCAAGATATGTCGGGGATTTTTTTATTGTTTCACAAGAAATCTTAAGCTCTGACGAGCTAGAAATCTTAAAGGGGGAAATCTTGGACTCTACGAGTCAGAAATAAGCAAGTTGCAAGCAACTTGTAATAAAATATGATTACATGAGATTGGACAATTAATAGTTATGCGTGTAACTTTAAAAGCATCCCTGATGCTTTCATTTCTAGTTCGAAGAACTTAAGATTTACATAATCTAATCTTCACCTCAACATAGATTAAGAATAAATTCTTATCTCTGTATTCGGTTCGTCAAGATTTCCTCAACTAAGATTTCTGACTCGAAGAGTCCAAGATTTCTAACGAAGTTATAAAAATAACAAAATATTGCGCAGCAATATCATTAACCAAACTGATTCTCAGGGACTACGAAATAATTATCAATTGTAACTCTGTTGCATTTTTTCAGAGGTTGTTTCAGTTTTTGAAACAGTGTAGGTTTATCTTTGCAGTAGTATTAACAATTAAAACGAGATTATTATGTTTGGAGTATGGATTTTAGCTATTATTTTATTAGTGTTATCATATAGCATTTCACCATGGGCAATGTTAATCGAAGTCTTATTGTATATTTCATGTTGTTTGTGGAAACTCTTTAGAGATTGATCTCTCTAAACGTTGTTCTTCATCTGAAGATACGATGACGGTTTCAAGTGTTCTGTAGCATTAGTATGAGGATGGTATTGTCATATAAGATGTTCGGGATGCCTTCGGGATTCGTTCGGGATTTGGATGTGGCTTACTTGGTGTATAATTCGTCATAAAAAATAAAAAACCGAACGTGATGAGTTCGGTTTTATACAATATATATGAAGTTGATGTTCTTATTTTAATCTTTCATTAAGTTTTCAAAGAAAGTATCTAATTCATCATCTAAGCCCTTAAGTAATTCTGTTGTGATAATGATATTATCATCATCAACAATAAGCAGTTCCTCGATTGTTTCTTTGTCGTTATCTTCGAGAACGAATGCAAATGGTTTGGCAATCGAGATGTTTTCAAAACATTTTTCAGAATACATCTGATTAAGTAACTCATGCAATGGTGCTACAATGTATGTGATATATTCGTCTCCGTCAATGTCAATCCAGTCCTCAATACAGATGTTAGCTGTTTCCGCTTCATCATCGTTGTAAAATGATAAAATTCCCGTGTCGGTGTCCACATGCATATGCACATCCGTAACAACCTGAAAATCTTCTTCCTGAGATTTTGTTACAGAATCGATAATTGCTTGACGCAATTTCTGTTGTATGTCAATGCTGAGTACTTCTGTCATAACGAATCCTTATATACATTTCTGCAAATTTACAAATAATATATGAAAGAAAGAATAAAATAAATAAAAATATTGTTATACACCTTATTTTTTTAATATTTATCTTTCTAATTATTACTCAGTAATGTCATCAGAAGTTCAGAACTCTATCGCGCGCTCTCCCCTTTCTGTAATTTTCTTTTACATAGTATTTGACTTCATACGGGGCTGAAAGAATTGTAGCCGAAAAACTTTTGCGAAATATCCAAAGTTCAAGAGTTGTTTTTGGGGAATTAATTAAGGATGTGTAAGGGTACGTATGCACGCCTCACGCATATCCAACGATAACTTATCGAGGTATTTCCTATACATGGTATTGTTCTTCCTGTGATAATATAGGCAGGCAATGTCATAATATGAAGTTTCTTGGTCAACAAAATCCAAATATTCCCTTTTGCTAAAACCTCGGCAAATATCCTCACTTTCTTCTTTGGTTATGTTATGGTCGAATATTGTTTCCATACGATTAATTTTTTTTCAAAGATAGAGTAAATATTTCAATTCTCCATATAATTATCTATTGATTCCTGAAAGAGAGAAGTCTATGACACTACATCTGCGGATATTGCAGCATATATATATTCTATAATTTATCTACAAGCGAATAGACTCGTTTGTTTTAAATACAAGCCTGTTACATCTTACGTTATTTACGTGTCGTTATCTTCTCCATCATTTTTCTTTTTTTGGTTGTTACAATCATTAATTGTTCTATTGTTTTCATAATCATAATGCACATGCACTTGCGACTTGTTGTGCCATATAGCATAGGCGATTTATTAATATGTATTGTGTAAAATAGTCGTATATAATCCAAATTATTACGTACACCACCAAGCCTATTACGTTCCATGGGCTAACACTCCAGCATATTAAGCCTAATATAAACATCCAAACTAAATATCCAATCATAGTGTTTTGTTTTTTAATGTTAATAAAATACTTTTCCGCAAATATAACCCAACACTGTTTCAAATCGTGAAACAACCTTGAAAAAATCACAACTAACTCAAAAATAACACGATAATAATAATATTATTCGTGCTTTGCGTTGTGATTTGCATTAAATTTAGTATCTTTGTATAGTCATAGACAACCAGAGCCATTCTCTCACTTCACGGATAGTGGAAAGTTTGATTTCGATACCAATGACCTTTGGGATGGCGTAAGCAAGGAGAGTATTCAGAGTGAATTTGAATGGATAGGTCAAAGAGGCAGTAGGTTTAGGGTTCTGAAAGTCGAAGGCTCAAATATCTATCTCCAAATGATAGGTCAGCTCAGATAAAGAAAAGAGGTCGGAAATCCCGACCTCTTATTTATAGTATTCTTTGTATAGTTTCTTGAACGGCTCGACTGCATCTGCCAATGAGTATGCAGTTTTGGCATACCGATTGAATAGCATCGCTTTGTATGATGCAGGAATATCATCATGTATCTCAAAGAGAGCCAATCCAACAGAAGCATAGTCATCGATATATTCAGCAAGAGACTTACGTCCTTTCTCTGTGATGCTATGCTCAGTCCAAAACTTCTCACAACTCCAAAGATTCGCTTTCGTTTGGTCTTTGCCCTCAAAGGGATTTTCTTTCTCACCCTTATAATAACGGCAGAACTTCAATAAATCTTGCTTATCCATTGTAAACCTCGCTATATAGTTCATTAAATTTGATTTGTTGTTTCTGTTGGAGATGCTCGACCTTAATCGTGCATCGCTTATTCTGATATTCATTCTTACCTCGTATCGCATTGGTAAGCGATTCATATCGTACATTTTTGGTGCAAATATAAATAATTTATTTCAAATGATAAAATGCCGCTTAATACGGCATTCCGTCACAGATAATAATATATTTTTTCCACTTTATCGTCCACATTTTGGTCGCCAGTAAATGGCTGAAGTATGTGGTGCTGTTGTAGAAGTAATGCTGTGGCAATTATTCTCGCCAGCAAATAATCATTATCGGCGTTCTTATAATCAACTATGCCACTATCAAGAACACGTTGTTGTGATTTGCATTAAATTTAGTATCTTTGTATTGTCATATACAACCTGCCAAGGGAGGGCAACAAGCGTGAGAGTGATTATATTAACTTTCTTCTAATAGACCGAACCACCTACCACAGAGGTGATAGAGAATCTACAAAAGTAGAAATTAATCAGTCTTAATAGACTGAGACTACGTGCATTCGAGCGTATCAGATCTACAAAAGTAGAAATTAATTAGTCTTAATAGACGAACCAATATCATCAACACCAGATTGATATCTACAAAAGTAGAAATTAATTAGTCTTAATAGACATTTATGACAGGGTAAGCAATTATCAATAATCTACAAAAGTAGAAATTAATTAGTCTTAATAGACTTAACAAACTTCGTGAAAAACGTGGTTTGATCTACAAAAGTAGAAATTAATTAGTCTTAATAGACATTTTATTATTCTTTGCCATATCTTAGTATCTACAAAAGTAGAAATTAATTAGTCTTAATAGACTTGTGAAATAGTTAGTGGTGGCTATGGTAATCTACAAAAGTAGAAATTAATTAGTCTTAATAGACTCGCCCCCTAAAGGGTATAGTATTAACCAATCTACAAAAGTAGAAATTAATTAGTCTTAATAGACCGCATACCGCATGGTGTGATTGTTCAAATCTACAAAAGTAGAAATTAATTAGTCTTAATAGACTTATATACTTATAGGCACACAAGCCGAAATCTACAAAAGTAGAAATTAATTAGTCTTAATAGACGATTTATGGGTGTAAACCTTTGATAATAATATCTACAAAAGTAGAAATTAATTAGTCTTAATAGACCGACAGATTACTCTATCAAGGGACAAAATCTACAAAAGTAGAAATTAATTAGTCTTAATAGACGTATTAATAACTATCTTGATACTACTGAATCTACAAAAGTAGAAATTAATTAGTCTTAATAGACCTCGCAATCTTCGTTTGTCCGCTTCCGATCTACAAAAGTAGAAATTAATTAGTCTTAATAGACTCCGTTCAAAGAACCAACAAAATTGATTATCTACAAAAGTAGAAATTAATTAGTCTTAATAGACTGCGGTGGCGCATCATCCCTACTGCTTGTATCTACAAAAGTAGAAATTAATTAGTCTTAATAGACCTTAAGAACTTGGATATGGATATTGCGCTATCTACAAAAGTAGAAATTAATTAGTCTTAATAGACACCATCTATTAACCATATCTACACGACATCTACAAAAGTAGAAATTAATTAGTCTTAATAGACTTACAGGTAAGAACTGAGTACGCAAAGATCTACAAAAGTAGAAATTAATTAGTCTTAATAGACATCGCTGACAAAAATGCGGTTTGAATTAATCTACAAAAGTAGAAATTAATTAGTCTTAATAGACTTGCCTATCGGGGTTAAACATCATCATATCTACAAAAGTAGAAATTAATTAGTCTTAATAGACACTTCGTCTTTACGTTCTCGATGTAGTCGATCTACAAAAGTAGAAATTAATTAGTCTTAATAGACTGATGCAAAAGGTCAAGCGGAAATCGAATCTACAAAAGTAGAAATTAATTAGTCTTAATAGACTTTGATGCATTATCAAGGAAATCGCCTATCTACAAAAGTAGAAATTAATTAGTCTTAATAGACAATTAAACAACAAGAATATATGGATTTAGATCTACAAAAGTAGAAATTAATTAGTCTTAATAGACTCCTTTTCATCCGGCATGAGAATGTCGGAATCTACAAAAGTAGAAATTAATTAGTCTTAATAGACATGTCCAGGTTTGCGCCCTGGATGTCGTAATATCTACAAAAGTAGAAATTAATTAGTCTTAATAGACCCATTGTTTTCTTCCGCGTACAAACTCTTATCTACAAAAGTAGAAATTAATTAGTCTTAATAGACCTCCGCTATTGTATGTCTTAAATCGTGCCAATCTACAAAAGTAGAAATTAATTAGTCTTAATAGACCTACCATTCTTTTGCGTAGCGTTTTTATATCTACAAAAGTAGAAATTAATTAGTCTTAATAGACAATCCGAACACTTTATGTGCGATTTTAGCAATCTACAAAAGTAGAAATTAATTAGTCTTAATAGACTAAGACGTACGAAACTTTGAGTTTTAATAATCTACAAAAGTAGAAATTAATTAGTCTTAATAGACTCAGTCGGGCTACTCCTTCTTGTATTTATCTACAAAAGTAGAAATTAATTAGTCTTAATAGACCGAAGTTCCGAACAGGTGATAAGTGCTTATCTACAAAAGTAGAAATTAATTAGTCTTAATAGACTCTATTTTGTTACAAAATTAATAAAAATATTTGAGAATAAACACATTATAGCAATGATTTTTTCACTTAAAATATTCCCCTTAAATTTCATTATCTAGTTATAATCCTGATTATAAATGATTTACGTCATGATATCTATGATATACAGACTGAGGTCTGTCAGAAATAAACTATATCTTGATCTCGATGTATAGCATTGCCATACTTACGAAGTTTTATGCTGTTTACATCAAATATAACTATGCTATCAGCTCCTGTTAGGTATTTTTTACAGAAATCATCAATAAGAACTACCATATTATCAAATATACGCTGTGTATTAACCACCTCATAAACAGAATATTGAAGTCTGATTGCTCCGTGGGATTGAATAAGTTTAGAAAATTTTGTTCTTAACTTATCATCTTTTATATCATAACTGATTACTATCATCTAAGGTATAAATTTTGGATAATCCTCTGTATTTTTGTTTTGCATAAAACATCTATAATATCTTTGAACATATTTAAAGACTTCTGTTTTATAGTTTATCAATGCGTCAAAGAATACTCTATGATAATCTGCATTCAATTCACGTTTTAAAACATACTCACCCTTGATTACATGGAAATCACTCATTTGAAACTGTTTGCGTCCGAGTGCTGTGCGTATTGTACGATCTATAATACAGCGAAATGGTTCTATTATATCACAAACAAGTGATTTACGCTTAAACCACATCCGATGGAAGACGCCTACATATAAATCGAATCCAAACAGGCGAAGATATGACTCAATAAAATTAAAAAGAATTGTATAACCAATATCCATTATAACATTTATCTCGTCGCATTTAGCACGAGGTTTACGGTTTCTCCATTCATAATCTTGAAAATATGCTGAGAAAAAATATTTTGATGCCAATCCTTCAATTCCCATTAGTTCCTGATATTCTGATATATAATTGATATTTTCAATACAATCAGAACAAATCTCAATGGCATGTTTTGTTTGTTCATCTTGCTTACGAGTATTTTTAAGCATTAATAACTGGTTTGATATTTTATTCTGAATCAATGCTTTTGCCACAGAAATATCGTTTTCATCAAAAAGGTGTTGTCTCTTTCTCAACAAGTAGTTGGCTTCTGCAGAATCAGACCAAAAGAAGACAGGACGTAATGTTGGTTTCATCACAACAAGCGCCACACCAAATTGTTTACATTTCTCAATCAAAGGAGTAGTAACACTAATATGACCTATAACAAATAAAGCCAGCATCTTCTGAAACGGCATCTTTGTTAAAGTCTTCGTTTTATTATCATCTATGACCTCTTCAAGAAGAAGTTCACCACTCTGCACCCTCATATTACGTTCTTTAATAACGCAATTTATTACAAATATGGTACGATGCTCAATATCTTTATGAGTAAACATTTTCTATAGTGGTTTTGTCACACAAATTACAATAAATACAATGACTACATTTGTTTTCGTTAATTTCAATTGGCAGTTCTGGATTATATGAATGAAAATTTTGTATAAAAGCCGTAAATTGTTGTTCCTCAACTTCTGAGGGAAGATCAACAGGAATCATTTTATTTGTTGAAATCTCATAAAATGCAATTGATTCAACTTCATATCCCATTTCACGCAAGCAAAACATCTGTGCCCATAATTGATATATTTGTCCTTGAAATATTCTTTTAAGTTGATATTTTCTTTCGATAAGCAACTTTTTATCCGACTTATATACGTCAATTTTACCCATAAGGTGAAAACGTTCTGAATAGACTGGTAAATTAAAAATATCAGATTTTCTCGTGCTTAATGTTTTCATATCAGAAGATTTATGTGCGAATCTCCCTTTTGTTTGTGGAGTGGCATGATATAATCCTTCGTCCGTTTCCATATACACATTATGCAGATATATGGAATACGGACAAAAGATAAAATCATTGAGAGTTGATATGGAGATATAATCTTCCATTAATTATTCGAGTCCTTGCGCATAACGCATCCATTCTTTATTACTAATAGCCAGTTTTACGTTCGACAAATCGTCAGCTTTTTTAATCTGTTCGATGATCCACAGCCCCTTACGGGCAATGTTATAAGCGCCATTGGCATCGGCATTTTCAGGAAGAGTCTGATCACATTTGCGGCTATCATAAAACTCTTTGTCAGAAGTCATCACAGGAGATAACATATAATCAATATCTGTTCCTGTTTTACTATTTCGCATCTGTAGGGTCATGTGCAACAAGTATAAGAGAGACTTAAAAAACTCAGATTTATTTTGCGAACAAATATGTTCTTTTAAATTTTCCTGCAAGTTTATTTTATAGTCATTGAACAATTTCTTAAACCTATCGGTAAGATCAAATTCCACGCTGACAAACATGTTATTCTGTTTGGGATCGCGTTGAGTTTCAATTCGAGTTCCGTATGTACAGAGCGTCCATTGAGTTCTTGTGCCCGCTGCCTTTGTTGTAAAATCATTGTAATCAAAAGTAAACTCAAACCAATTTTGCTTATCATTATAACAAATACTTTGGAACTTATTTATAAACTCTTTTGCCTTTTCAATACTCTTGTATCGTGTATCCAGCAAATTTACAAAACCTGTAGTTGGATCCATTTTACTTGTGTTCCAGGCCGGCACATAGAACAAGCAACCGCTTTGTTTGCCTATTTTTTGGAAACTCTCAAACTTGTTTGTTAACTGGTAGGCTTTTAACACTCCACCAATCTCAACCACATCACGTTTCTTGTCCACTAGGTAGTTCAGTTTATCAATCAGCATTTTTTCAAATTTTTGATAGACCTGCTTCTCCACTTTTTGTCGCTCACGCATAAATCCAAGGTTCAAATCCTCAAGTACAACGATAGCGTTGTATTTCACCATTAAATCGGAAATCTTATGAATCACTTGGCTCATATAGCCCTCTTTCAAGTCCTTGATATTTTCAATGGTTAGCCAACTACGCCGTGCCTCATCTCGCTGTTTTTCTTTGGCATCCAGTAAATCGTGATAGTTAGTACTATACGTGTTACCCTTATATTCATTTACAATTTCGTTCAAAGAATATTGTTCAATAATATTTCCCTGCAAATCTATCAATGAAAGATACAGCAGATGTCTTTCTCCACGGTCTATACCAATGATATGAGTTGTAGTTGATTCTTTCAAATAGGCATTCACCTTAGGGTTGATATTTTTCATTCCCATAGCCTTATAGTTCATAGTAATTGGCACATGGAATAGAAATTTATCAACAGTATAGCGACGATCTTTTATCAAATCATACTTAAACTTACTTGTTTTCTTATTGTTTAATTTGTTTTTATTTTCAATAGGGGTATTAGCTGGATGTGTCGGTTTTTCGACA
This sequence comes from Bacteroidaceae bacterium, assembly GCA_024682395.1. GTDB lineage: Bacteria > Bacteroidota > Bacteroidia > Bacteroidales > Bacteroidaceae > Colivivens. The sequence goes on along the minus strand of JAIKZH010000047.1, from coordinate 28,891 downwards.
TTAATGCTGTGTTTACGGAAAAAGATCTCAGCGTCACCGTTCAACTTGTACACTACATTCGCAAGGTTTCGCTCGTCGAACAACATTTTCCAATACATTGTATGTAAATTTGGAGTACCTTTACTGTATTGAGAAAAATCCTTATTGTAAATTTGAAACAGATAGATCTTACCCTCATCAACTAATTGATTGATATAATCTACTGAAACATTAGAGAATGATAAAGAGTAAAATAGAGAGTCTACTTCAGAAAAAAACTCTATAATATTCGTATAATTTTTTCTATCAACAAATTCGATTTTAAAGAATTTGTTCCATTCTTCATGTTGAGAGATAAAATATTTATAAAAGTCTATCAGTTTCTGTAAATCATCATTATTAGTTTTAAATGACCCTGTGTTTTTTATTCTCAATACATCGTCATCAATCTTTATCCTTTGTTGCCAAGAATTAGAAAAAGCAATGCGAGGTAATTGTTTACTAATCTGTCCAAGTTGCTTATAAACCAACTTTTCATAACATTCACCCTCTGAAACAATATTCTCAGGAGTTAAAACCTTGTTGTTATTTTTATTAATGATCACAAGATAATACATCCCATTTTTTCTTAGAATAGTACATTTGTTATCAATTTCCTTGTTTATATCCCACCCCGAAAGCAAAGTTGAATTATCAAAATTAAGTTTTATTTTCTCGTCTGAATATGGCTTCTGTGTCATGCGATTACGAACCATATTATATAATTTAGAAATCTGGTCAAGTTTTTCCCAATATGAGATGAATTCGCCATAAAAACGATTGTCCTTTTCACCCTCAGTTCCCTTACCCAACAATGGCTTCACAAAGTGTTGCAAATTCATGAGGGCGTCCATCAGATTTTTAATTTTCTCAACATTAGCTTTGTCTTGGGATAGTTTTTTATCATTTGGATAAATTGTAGTTAGCAAAGTCTTTGCATCTTCATATGCTTTTTCTACACGAACAAACAGATTTGGTTTAGGATTGTCCCCGTCATTTTCTGCACCCATTGCAGTAAAGTATGTTTCAATAGGTTTAAAATCTTCTACCAGATAATCATTTGTATAATCATTTATCAAGCGGTTAATCTGGGCAATAGAAATACTTTCACTTGCTTTTAGTATTTTTTCAATACGGGCCTCATACTTTTCATTGGTTTCGTTACCCCTTCGAGGATTCTCTGTCTTTATGTGTTTTTCAAAAGCCTGATTTATTACAAACTTATTTCGATATTGTTTCTGAGCGATATTAATAAGTTGAGAGTCATTAGACAAGAAAATATGTTCCAAATCATACTCACAAATGTCTTCCAATAGTTTTTTCAGAGAATTCTCTCCTTCAAACACCTGTTCTCTTAGATCTTGATAACATTTTTCAATGCTTTCAAGCATATCGTTGTCACTTGCGAACTCTTCTGGCAACCATGAGATGGCATTACGCTCACTCAGTATTTGTTTGAAAAGAGGCTTTAGTTTAGGTAGTTTATCGTCCCTATGTTGTTGGTTATAAAGATTCACGTATTCATTTAGTCCTTGAATCTTCGTCCCGTCTTTTAGAGTCATTCCACCAATTATGGCGTTATAGACATCTATCTGCTTCTGCGTCAACACTATTGAGAAGTAATCCAATTGGAACATCTCAGGAATAGAGTTGACATTTAGATATGCCTCCATTGCCTTGTACAATGTGTCAAAATGAGCAGCAACCTCACTTGCGGCAATTTCAGTAAACACATCCATATTGTCGATGAATTTGGGCAAATTCTCATTTATCAACCTATTTGCTATAGATGTGGCTTTATCGTCAGCTACATACATATTTTTTCTATTCTCATAAAACCCTGAAAAATATGTTGTAAAATCCTTGAATTCTTCTATCTCTTCTTTAACCTCATTCTGAATCTGGGAAACCTCATCATCGTTCAAATTTTCATTTCCTTTTTGCGAACGAATATACGCTTCAAAACGAGGTGCCGTTACAAACAGTGCCAAATCCTCACGAATCAGTTCCTTTCCAAACAATCTTTTGTACTCATGACTATTGGTAAAATGTTCTGATATTTGCTTTCTTAAGGCATCTTGAACCCTAACGATACTTTTTTTTCTGTTTTGCCCAGTTGAATGGTATAAAGAATTAAATATATCTAATGGATCTATATGTTCGCCATCATACTCAATCATCTTAAATTTAAATGCGTTGAGTTTCTGTTCAATGAATTCCTTATGGCGTTCATCTATTACCTTCTTTATGGACTTATAACTAACTGCGCGTTTATTGTCTCTTTCAAGAATACCATTCTCCTCAATATTCTTTTTGGTTTTACCAATAGGTATAAGTTCAAAGCGTAATGTCTTTGATACTTGGTACAAGTTTGTGAAATTATTCATAATATATGTTTTTAATAATTTTAATTGTAATTTAAAATTTAATATAAGTTTTGCCGCAAATATAACTCCACATTGTTTCAATACGTGAAACACCCTCAACTTTTTTTATAAATTATATCGTTTTATTGCATTTTTATGCCATTCTACAATTTCGTTGGCTAAGGTTTGGGGAGAGATTATTTGTATTAACTGACCACGTGAAAGTAATTTTGTCTTGAAATCGTCTGTGATACGGAGGGTTAGTTCAAAATCGGTGTACTCGTCGGTTGAGTCGAGTTCACGTTGTGAATGGTGGTAAGGTAAATCACGCATATAATAACGTTCGGAACCAAAGGCACGTACAACAACACGCTGAGGACTGAGATCGTTCATCACTACAATGCCATAACTATCATTAAAATAGGTGGTTGCATCAAAATCTTTATCCATTGTGAATTTTGTTTCTTCAACCTTAATATCTGTCATGCGATCGAATGCAAATATTCCAAATTTATCGGAATCGGTAAATTTTCCTAACAGATACCAACGACGACTAAACAGTTTTACACAATATGGTTCTAATGAGAATTCTTTATTTTCTTCGGCTCCATAACGACGATAAGTGATACTGACCACATGGTCGGTTTTCATGGCTTCGATTACTCTCAACAGAAGATTTCCGCCTGAAGGAATATGCTCTAAAAGAATACGATGATGCATTCCTTGACTTTCTCCAACCATATTTCCTACACTCAACGTGGAGAGCATCCAATTTTGAACCGTGTCGCCTCGCAACACTTCCGCATTTTCAATATAATACTTGTTTCCGTTCTTCTTGTCACACTCAATATTTATGCCGAACATGTCCTCAATGGCACATCTATGACGAAAGAATGTGGTGCGTGCCATTGGCTCTCCTTCACTCATATCCGTCTCTTGCCAAAGTTCGTTTATCTCTGACAATGATAGAGCTCTGTATCTGTGGATTGTTTTTACAAGCCAAATATATTCCTTAAATTTACTATAAGTATTCATATGTTTAACTGAGATTGCGCGCAGCGCCCTGATTTTCAATTATCAATTGCGACTCCGCCGCCATATTTCTTGATATGTCAAAATCATAGTTTCCATCCGAAGTCATACATCCATCAGCCACTTCCACACTGGCACTACGGGGATTCCTTCTTCTTCGCTCTCCTCATCATACGTGATCAGCAGGCATTTCCAGTCCTCATGCGCCTTGGCATATTTCACCAGTGGCGGTATCTCCCGATTATAAGTAGTCTCCTCCTTGATACTATAGGATACCTGTATGGCCAGTTTCTCGTCAGGCACAATGAAGTCTATCTCCTTCTCGGCATTTAGGAAAAAGACATTCCTTTGCTGATACTCATATAAATTATATTTAATAAGAATAGAGTAATTTTATTAAGTTTGGTTTACAAAAATAAGCATTTTCTATAAAATAGAATTAATAAACATATTTTTTTGTCATTTTTTCACGTTTTTTATTACAAATCTGCATGTCTTACCTTGATAACGTTCAATTGTCAACTTGATTCTTGGCTCCTGAGGATATTGCTATGCAACAGGCAACAGAGTTGCAATTGAGAATTGATAATCAGGGTGCTGCGCCCTGATTACTCTTCAGCGCCTTGGTTCCGTTTTACCTCATTCCAGTATTCATCCATTTCTTCCAGTGTGAGTTCGTTTATCGCCCTACCCGATTCACGTGCTTTATCCTCAACATAATTGAAGCGAGAGATGAATTTCTGATTAGTTTGTTCCAAAGCTGTATCTGGATTTATTTTGTATAATCGTGCTGCATTGATAAGACTAAACATGATGTCGCCAAACTCGGATGTTGCCTTGTCTTTGTCCATATTTTCTACTTCTGCCTCAAACTCAGATATTTCTTCTTTCACCTTGTTCCACACATCACGACGTTCTTTCCAGTCGAAACCCACATTACTTGCCTTTTCCTGAATACGGTCGGCTTTGATTACTGAAGGTAATGCAGTTGGCACACCACTCAATACGGTTTTGTTGCCGTCTTTCTCCTTGGTTTTCAGTTGTTCCCAATTCTGAAGCACTTGTCCTGTAGAATTTACCGACACATCACCATAAACATGAGGGTGACGATAAATTAGTTTGTCGCACAATTTATTGCACACATCGGCTATATCAAATTGTTTTTGTTCACTACCTATCTTGGCATAGAAAACAATATGAAGCAACACATCACCTAATTCCTTGCATATGTTGGCAGAATCTTCATTCAACAAAGCATCACACAACTCATAAGTTTCCTCAATGGTATTTGGGCGTAAACTCTGATAAGTTTGTTTTCTGTCCCACGGACATTTCTCACGTAAGGTATCCATCACATCGAGCAAACGTTCAAATGCTTTCAATTGGTCTTCCCTACTATTTATGTTTGTATCCATATAAAAATGTTCTTCCTTTTATTATATATATAATCGTTTTAATATTTTGTTTTGAAAGTACAAAAATAATAAAAAAACATTAACGTAAGAAAAAAAAACTTAGATTTGTCTTTAACTAAAAAACTTTTATGTACCTTTGCACATATGTATTATTAAAAGTTAAACATAAAATAAAAAGACTAATGAAAAAATTATTAATTGCAGCTAGCTTATTGATTGTATCTGCCTTTTCTTTCCAATCTTGTTTAGATGATGTTAATAACGAGTTTTCTTCTAAATTCGTTGGAGTAGTTGACAGTATCCAGTATGAAGACATTAATGACACCGCATTCAACGAACACATAGTTAAAGCATTCTCATCAGAAGAGATGCCTCTTAGCGGAGAACCTTCTATATTTGATGTTAAAGAAACTAGTAATGTGTCTCCAGACAGAGCACTTTACAACTGCATCATGACAGCAGAAAAACAATATGAGGATTTATTGAAAACAATAGATCCAAAAGAAATAAACGTAAGAAATGAAATCCAAAAATACACTGCCGACACATTAGATGCCGACACATTAGATGGATTCGTTGTCTACTATGGTTTATATGGTTACTCTTTGTTTAGCGACGGAAAATGGAGTTCTACAGCAAAACCATTTAGTGTAGTTTATCCTAAACAAAATTACGAATAAAATTTTCCTGAAAACCATTTTTTGACAATATTGACATTTGATAGAAAGCATTAACCATGTACCAACAGATTATTGACAAATACTATCAAGACAATAATAAGTTAAAAGACATTTTAGTTTATCATAGCCGTTGTGTGGCCGACAAAGCTTTGAAGATTGCCATGAACCATCCGGAAATGGCGCTCGACATCAAGTTTATTGAAGAAGCTGCCATGCTACACGACATTGGTATATTCAAATGCAACGCCCCCGACATATTCTGTTTTGGAACAGAGCCATATATATGTCACGGAACTATCGGAGCCGAATTAATAAGAAATGAAGGTTTTCCACGACATGCGTTAGTATGTGAACGACACACCGGCACAGGGCTATCACTTGATTATATCATAAAGAACAATCTTCCTGTTCCACACAGAGATCTATCTCCTGTAAGTATGGAAGAACAGATTATTTGTTTTGCCGACAAATTCTTTTCAAAGACTAAATTAGACAGAGAGAAGACAATAGACCAGGCAATGAGCACAATGGCAAAATGGGGAGAAGAATGTTCTACACAATTCAAGAAATGGTGTGACTTGTTTTTATAAACAATTGGTATTCTAAATATAATTCATTAAAAGGGGGATGCGGTTTTTAACCACATCCCCTTATCGTTTTGATTTAAATATCAATCAATTATTGTTGTGCGAGCTTACCGTCAGAACCAAGTACGTTCACAATCTTGTGGATGTACATCTTCTTCATGTTTTCACGAGCTGGCTTCAAATATTGACGTGGATCGAAATCTCCAGGATGTTCAGCAAGGTGCTTGCGGATAGCAGCTGTCATTGCAAGACGAGAGTCTGAGTCAATGTTGATCTTACATACTGCTGATTCAGAAGCCTTACGAAGTTGTTCTTCTGGAATACCGATAGCAGCTTCAAGCTTACCACCATATTTGTTGATTGTTTCAACTTCGTCCATAGGAACTGAAGAAGATCCGTGAAGAACGATTGGGAATCCAGGAAGTTTCTTTTCGATTTCAGCAAGAACGTCGAATGCCAATGGTGGTGGAACGAGTACGCCATTAACGAGTTTGCACTGAGCTGGAGTGAACTTGTGAGCACCGTGAGAAGTACCTATTGAGATAGCAAGTGAGTCACATCCTGTGCGAGTTGCGAAGTCAATAACTTCTTCTGGTTTTGTATATGTTGATTCAGCTGCAGATACTTCATCTTCAACACCTGCAAGAACACCAAGTTCAGCTTCAACAGTTACGTCGAACTGATGTGCGTAATCAACAACTTTCTTTGCCAAAGCAACGTTTTCTTCATATGGAAGGTGTGAACCGTCGATCATAACTGAAGAGAAACCGTTATCGATACAATCTTTGCAAAGTTCGAATGAATCTCCGTGGTCAAGGTGAAGAACGATTTCTGGATGTTCACATCCAAGTTCTTTTGCGTATTCTACAGCACCCTTAGCAAGGTTACGAAGAATTGTACCATTTGCATAGTTACGAGCACCTTTAGATACCTGCATGATAACAGGAGACTTAGTTTCAACAGCAGCCATTACGATAGCCTGCATTTGTTCCATTGTGTTGAAGTTGAAAGCAGGAATTGCATATCCACCTGCAACAGCTCTCTTGAACATCTCGCGTGTGTTTACGAGACCAAGATCTTTGTAATTAACCATAATTTGTGTTTTATTTATAAATAAAAAATACTAATGTATACTTATTTCGTTGCAAAGTTACAAAAATTTCATGACAAGCAATCTATTAATCACAATTAATTCCTAACTTTGCACTACAAATAATATCATTATGAGCATAAAATCATCATATTACTTGCTTTTTGTCATGTCCGTTTTGCTATATTCTTGCGAAAAAGTTGAAATTCCTAACGATGACACAGACAACACACAAAACGAAGAACTCATTGTGGAGGACGACTCACAATCAACAAAAGAACGTAATGGAAGTAAAGATTATCCATTCACTGCCGACGACTTGTCAACTGGAAGTGTCGGACTATATATAACCACTACAAACAGCTCTAAAAACGATTGTTGGGTAGAGGGATATATTGTAGGTTATATCAACGGTACAAACATAAACAATGCCGTGTTTGATGCTGGCGACAAAGAAACAAACATTTTACTTGCATCCTCACCAAACGAAACCGACATCAAAAAGGTTGTACCTGTGCAACTTTCTACTGGCACATCTTATATCGATGCACGCTCGGCACTCAACCTTCATCAACACCCAGAAAACCTGAAACGCAAAGTAAAAGTGTTAGGAAAACTATGCACATACATGTCTGTTGCTGGAATAAAAAACACAAGAGATTACTTTGTGGCGGAGCCATTGGCGCTGCGCGCAATTGATAATTGATAATTATTGCAGGTGCTATGAGTCTTTTTGGGGCTAAAGCCAGAAATCTTAAAGGGGAAAACGAAAAATCGATTAAACGAGAAATCGATTAAACTCTTATTAATAATATTGCGCACCAATATTAGTAACCAAACTGATTCTCAGGGACTACGAAATAATTATCAATTTTCAATTATCAATTATCAATTGCAACTCCGTTGCCTCTTTTCTCCTTTCTTCGGTCTTTCATCAGAACCAAGACGGTTAGGATTATAGAAAGGAGGAGTACACCGCCACCGACAAGCCAACATACTTGGTTTGAGTAATTTACCGCTACGATTACAGAAGTGGCAAGAAGAACAAATTGTAATACATATATTGGTAATAGGCGGAAAGACATCTGATACTTATATTTGTATCTGTAAATAATATTAACCAAAAGATAATCAAAAAGTCCACCTAATGAAAGTGCTATACCCGCCCCCATCAGTCCGTATTCACGATATGCAAATGGGATGGTTAATGCGATAAATATATCATACACCAGTTCGTTTACCATATAGGTCTTAGCATGACCTTTTGCTAACGGAAGATATGCCACAGGAGTTGCTAACGCCTTAAAGAAGATATAAAACGAAGCACATATTGCCATTGGCATGGCTGTAAGGAAATTTCCGGTATAAAACAACCTCAACAAAAACGGCATGGCAATAACAAAGAATATCAACATAGGCGACAACAACAAAGTACACACCTCTTTCTGACGCTCAATTGTTATGTTCATTCGTTTTGGACTATCTATCACTTGAGTAAGACGAGGAAAGAAATCGGTCTCGAGTGATGCCAACACCACAGAAGCATATTGCACCATCATGACATATCCACATGAATACAATCCCACAGCACCTTCTCCATCAATCTGATTAATTGATTCCCTAATGAAATATTCGGCTCCACTACCAAAGATACCAGCAATGATATAGCCTACACCGAGTTTTATCATCGGAAATCCTTGTTTCAAATCCTCCTTATTAAATATATGAGCTGAATAAGAATAAATACGTGTTGAAAAATTAAGATGTATTAAAAGGATGATGATATTACTCAATAAGAGAGCAAGAGAAATACCGCTCCATCTCAAATAATAATACAGCGGGACACACACAAACATTGTGGATATGGCAGACCAGAAAGAGATCTTTGCAACTCGCTTCAGTTGTTTCAGTCCTTTAAGAATTGCCATTTCACCGCTCGTAATGGCAAGAATACCAACTATAGGAGATATTATCAGTATATCTAACTGATTATCATAGAAGAACGAAGCCAACACACAAATTGAAGTACCTAATATAGCTGTCAATAAGCACCATGAACGTACGACCTTTATAAATTGGCGTATCTTTTCATCATCGCCTGTTTCAAACAGATCTGACACATGCTTTATGGCACTGAAAGATATACCAAAATTGGTTGCATTATTAATAAATATCACAAGGGTGTTGAACAGAGTTATAAGTCCTATTCCTTTTTCTTGAAGTAATATTGCAGTCAGTTTATTACGCAATACGTTCACAAGCAAATTAATGCCTTGAACACCACCGAACAAACCAGTATACTTCAATACGTGTTTTATCGTTCCATCGTTTTTCGATTCTTCAACCTGACTCATGATATAAAAAATAACGTGCAAAGATAATGATTTATTGCATATAAATTAACAAAAGATGCAGAAAAGGACAATTACACAACAAAAAATCATTAAAAAAGTCATTAGTGAGTTGTGGATTAAGAAAAAATTCGTATCTTTGCACGCTGAAATACGCAAAGAGAATCATTTTTATTGTTCACCAGAACAAATAATGAACTGTATAACAACAATAAAAAACTAAAAAAATGAAAAAAGGAATTCACCCAGAGAATTATCGTCCAGTTGTCTTCAAAGACATGTCAAACGGCGATATGTTCCTCTCACAGTCATGTGCTAAGTCAAATGACACAGTTGAGTTTGAAGGTCAGGAATACCCTGTAATCAAACTCGAAATCTCATCTTCTTCACACCCATTCTACACAGGTAAAGCTAAACTTGTGGATACTGCAGGTCGTGTAGATAAATTCATGAACCGTTACGCTGCAATGAAGAAGAAATAATTCATTCACTTAACACGGAAATATACAAGGTGCATCACTTTTCGAAGTATGCACCTTTTTTATATACATTATTAATAATAATTGATAATTAATTTTGTTGTTCCGAAAACTTAGAACTTTCAATCTTCAATTCTCAATTATGACTCTGTTGCCTCTTATCGGTCTGCATTGTTCTATTGTAATAGGGATAATATCGGATGCCGCTACCCCATTTTTTGAGAATTCGACTGAGGCAATTACTGATTTGCGTGCAATTGAAGGAGATTGGTCAAATACAAAATTACCGATACTATAATATACTGGTGTATGATTGATTGTGTCAACTGGTTGAAGCACATGTGGATGATGACCGATAATTACATCAGCGCCCGATTCAGCTAAGAGATGTGCGTCACCACGTTGCATTCGTGTAGGTAATGATTGGAATTCGATGCCCCAATGTAAGACTACCACAATAAATGTATTCTTATTCTCGGACTTGTATTTCTTTATTTCTTTTGATAACGACCTCGGATTGAGTTGACATATTCCAGGACGATTTTCAAGATGCATCCAGTTTTCAAGTGGAAAAGCAACAGAATTGAAAACAGCCACTCTTATTCCGTCTTTTTCTATTATTGCTGGACGAACCTGCTCCTGAGTATTCATACCATAACCGATAGGAACGATTCCAGCCTTAAGTAAATGATGATTAGTTGCTTGAAGTCCACGACGTCCTTGATCATTAGTGTGATTATTTGACATAGCAGCATGAGTAACCCCCACTTTTTTTAGGTCTTTCGCCCATTTGGCTTCTGCCCTAAATATATATTTTTTGTTGATTGCAGAGATGGTATCGGTCAAAGGACATTCAAGATTAATCACAACAGCATCGGCGCGATGAAATTCATCTTTCACCCCTTCAAAAAGCCATTCAACTCCCTTGCGTTCAATCCATTTACGCACACCACGGTCAAACAAGACATCGCCTGTGAATAAAATTTTTAATCGTGATGAAGCACAAGAATCTAAGTTCCCCACTGTTTCTTTCATGTTGAGAGTATGAGCCACAGGAGGAGTATCAGTTTCAATCAATGACAATTCTCTTTGTTCCTGTCCGTTATTGCAGGCAGAAACAAAGAGAACACAAAGAATAATTATAAATATATTTTTCAATATATACATTGGTTTTTATCCTTGAACACGACTTTGCAGAAGTTGACAGACAACTGAAAGACTTGTTCAATATACTTCATCAGCATCCTGTACTATAGAAAATCTCTTCGTTGACTATAGGAGCATTCTCTGTATTATGAATCAGATGTTGCATCCACTTTGGACGTGCAGGAGCTTTCTTTTCAAGTTTTTCCTGCCATTGTTCATCAGTCAGTCTATCACCTAATTCGTTAATAAATTCATAGTATGAGAACACAGCACCACGTGTCAAGACGATATCATTGCCTATATTCACAATTACATATATGTAGTCGGCGTTACCAACTGCCTCATACAATATACCGCACTTGTCACAGCCTAAGATATCACGAGTGAACACATCGGCAACAACAGCAATTGAGCGGTCGGCACCTTGTACAAGTCCCCAACTTCCTAAATTAGCATCAGGATCGATCACACTAAGTGTAAACCACTCAAGAGAACTTCCAAGATGTTCAATTTCAGAATATTCTTCTTCTGACAACACCTCGCCACGAAGTTCCTTTGCAGATACTTTAATACAGAAATCCATATAATCTGTCATCTGGGTGGTTACACCATCAAGGTCGTCTGTCATAAGAGCATTATCTTCCAGTAACTTACGTGTTTGAAGTACTGCATTTCTCATTGTCTTCCAGAACAACATGTTTGGTTCGATATATCCTTTAGATATTGGATCAGGGAAATCTGAACCGCCGCCACATTCTGCGCCCATAGGTTGTTCTGCATATAATATTGCATCATGCTTGAGTTCTGCCCATGAAGCCAACGCACTATTCAGATTCTTAGACTGCCAATTATACGTTTTCATAAATCCAGGGTAATCCTTGTGGATCTTTTGCAATTTCACAAGACATTCAAACCATTTAGTGTACATAGATGCGCCAAACTGTTCATCAGTATAGTTAGAGAACAAATTCTTCATCTTGTCGGAATACTTCTTGTAATCTCCCCATTGTTTATGTTCATCGTAGTAAGTGTCAAGTATTTCGTCGGCATGTTTACAACCAAAAGCACTGAAGACATCCAAACCTTTAGGGAAGGCACGTTCAGAATTTGGTGTTGGGTCATACATATTCGACATCACTTCGGCATCAGGAGTATAGCGTTGTGGCATGAAATTGATTTTATCGTCACAACCACCATCTGATTTCTTAGATTTGATTCTGTTATATGTCTTGAACTTCTTAATAAGATTATTGTTCAGACTCTGTAAGAATCCCATATCTGTAACATTATCAAGTGTCATATCGCGACCCTGTGACAACATATCAGATATATCCATTATTGACACATTATCAGGAGTTCCCATAAGGAAATCCAACAAATGCGACATGTTATAAATCTTCATTTGAGCATTATGACGTGAAGTGTTGAACACGTACGACATCATTGCCACACGTTTCAAAGATAATTTATTTTCACGACAGAATGTAGCTGTTTGAAGCCACATCATAGAACGGAAATAACGTTTTTGTTCTTCAGAACGAGTGTAATGTCCACGAGGTTTAAACAGACTATAAGTAAAATCGGTTGCTTTGCCGTTTGAACTCATCATTGGAGAATTTGTGTCACGACATGCCATTATATTTTTCAGCTCGCTCGCTACAATACTTTTATACGACTCAGGCACCTCCAAGTCTTTATCGTTCAACAACTTCTCGGCAATAGCATAGAACGCCGCAATATATTCTGCCAAATCGCGAGTTTCGGCATCGGTACTCTCACGTTCAGCAATAATCATAGCACGTTCATTCATAGACACATAGAATTCATCCAGATAATCAACAAACGTATGTTTTTCCAACGACTTCAAGACATATGAAAAATACATGTGGAATGCCTGAAGATAAAGGTCGGTTGTAATGAAGTTTGGCATTTGGTTATACTCATTTTCCTCATATACATTAAACAGCTGTTCGTTGTTTGACGGCATGATAGAGAAGTTGTGATGAGCAAGTTGTTTCAAGAAATCCTGATCGTATTCCTCTAACTGAAACATATTTACCGTATTTACGACATTTGACAGTTTCAAATCATCAACCTGAACAAAATTATTTTTCTGCATTTCTTTTATTCTTTCATCCACCCTATCAACAAATTCCTTTTCTTTAGCAGACAGTTTCACAGCAGAATACTTCAAAAGAGGATTAAATCCATGCGCCTCTGAATATTTAAAGCATTTATCGAAATACCATTCCGATTTAGAAGAAAAGAATCCGTTAAGATCAGCCTCAGTAAACCAAAGTCCGTGGAGAGCATAAGGATAATTTTTCAACAGACGTAATTCCATGAGTGTCATGTCGGAAATATCCATATCATAATCAATTTTCTCAGGTAACTTATCCTTAGTCATCAGAAATGACTTTGGAGCAAAATCTACGTCTTCATTAGAAGCGACAAGGTCATTATCAATAGTGCCTTGCTGTTTGTTCATACAAGCCGACAGAAGCAATGCGGTTGTTGATAACAATAATAATCCTTTTTTCATAAGCCAAATTAAGGTTTAATTTTTTTATAATTGAATGCTTTATTTTCAAGAACTTAAATAACTATCATGAATTATTCTGTATGATATCTAAGAAACTTAATGCCGAAACCATGGTATGTGTATAAAATCTGCACCACCGAATCGGGAGTCTGTTCCCATGTGTGAATCACAGAAGTTGTGCTATCACGCTCTAAACAGAAGTCAATCAACGGATTAGATACTCTTGAGCCCAACCACAACGGACGAATAAAAATACCACGATGAAGTTTGAAGATAAATAATCTTTTATCTAATACAGGGCGGTATCGAGTTTTTTTAATGACACCAACACAAATTTCAGGCACCCCATCGCCAGTCAGGTCTCCACAATCCACTCTATACACAGGATAAGGAATTCTCCATTCATCTAAAACCGAATCATTCTTTATGTGGTAAAGCACAAAGACACTGTCATGATTCAAATATTCGTAACGGATTACACCAGAATCAGTTGCATTAACATAACAGAATTCATTGGAGTCGGATTTTTGGCATATCATTCGTATATCATCAACCGGATACATTGAATCGGCATTCTGAATGCAACCACACACCAACAGAATCAACAATAACTGACAGCCAATAAAATAAATTATCCTCATGTCTTAATTTTTGTTAGGCAAAAATAATTAAATTTATGTTAATAAACAAATATTCTATAACAAAAGAATAAAAGTTGCATTTTTAAAATAAATAAACTATCTTTGCATCATGAAAATACAATCTGCAACATTTAAGCAAAGTAGTCCACGAGCTGACATGTGTCCACAAACCACTCAGCCCGAGTATGCCTTCATAGGAAGATCTAATGTAGGCAAATCAAGTTTGATTAATATGCTAACAGGCAAAAAAGGACTTGCAATGACTTCGTCAACACCAGGAAAGACAATGCTTATCAACCATTTTCTGTTGCAGACAACAAATAACAAATCAAATATCAACGAATGGTTTCTTGTTGACCTCCCCGGATATGGTTTCGCACTGAGAGGTAAACGAGAAATGGATAAATTGTGGAATCTGATATCTCACTATGTTCTTGACAGAGAGCAGTTAACATGTTTATTTGTATTGATAGACATACGTCACGAACCACAGAAAAAGGACTTAAACTTTTTGGAATTTCTTGGAGAAAATGGAATTCCGTTTGCACTCGTATTCACAAAAGCAGATAAACTGAGCCACGCCAAACAAGTATCAAACGTTAATGCATATATTGACCAACTAAAAGAACAATGGGAAGAAATACCACCATATTTCATTACCAGTTCAACTACAAAATTAGGTCATGACGAATTACTGGATTATATTGATTCAATCAACGAATCATTAACCAACAATTAATTATAAAAAATACAACAAAAAATTGCAAGAGATAAATTCTGTAGAAAAAACCACAGCATAACAACTATAATAAAGCCCGTGGCATATCCTCCGTGTACAATAATGAGTACTAAAAAACATGGTATATTTAACAAAAAATATCATTGTTTATTTTGCTAATTACCAATTAATACTTATCTTTGCAACGGATTTAGGATAAACTCACCACAAATCATTTTTTTCACAAATAAAAAAATCAATCAACAAACTAGTTTTATTTGTTATCACGTCACTCGTGTATACATATATATTGTGTCGTTTGTTGAGAAAAACATATAATCATAAATATGCAATACAACAAAGAACAACTATCAGGCAAAGACCTGGCAGAACTACAATCTATTGCTGAAGAATTAGGTATTAAGACTTCTAAATTAAGCGAAAAAGACCTAATCTATGCAATATTGGATAAGTATGCCGTGGTATCAGCAGCCGAAAAAGTCGCAAACGAAAAACCATCAAGAAAACGACAAAGAGTAAAATCTGTAAATCATGTTTACTCTGCAAATCAGGAAAATGCTAAAAAAGTTGACAAAAACGAAATTAAAACTCCTGAACACACATTATTCAGTGATTTATCTGCGACTGATGCAAGTATATTAAATGGAGAAGTTGATATTATGCCTAAAAATACAGACAACACTCTACTTGAAGATAATCAAGACATTAATCAAGATAATATAGATGATTCAGATATTTCTAATGAAGAAACTCTAACTGAAACTCCTAAGAAAAAAAGAGGACGCCCTAAGAAAAATTCTGAGACATCAGATGATACAACAATGTCAACTCAAAAAGAAGATTCTGAATCTATCGAAAATGAGGAATTCGACATCGTTGACGAAACTAGTATTGAAACCCCAAAGAAAAAACGCGGTCGTCCTAAAAAGGAAGATGCAGAAACAGAAGATAACACATTGGATATGAATAATGAAAATGAAACTCCAGAAAATGCAAACGGAGAACTATTCGGTATTCTTGAGGATGTTGAAAATAAAAACACTTCATTAGATAACAATATTAATAATAATGCGAATTTCGCTGAAAATCCATTCAATATAATAAATGATAACAAACCATCATTCATGGAAGATGGATTAGACAACGGAGACGATTTTATTATTCTTGAAGATATTCCAAACGAAGACGGATTCTATGAACCTGCACCTCAAAGCATGTTCGAGAAATTCAAACAGCAAATGAACGACAACATGAACAATATGGATATGAATCCTATTGTTAACAACATGGGTGCCGCTCCTATGCCTATAAATAATAACGAACCAATGTGGAACGAACCTGAAATGCCACAACTATATGACTTTACTGATATAGTAAGCGTATCGGGCGTTCTTGAACTCACAACCGACAACTACGGATTCTTGCGCAGTTCAGACTACAACTATCTTCCATCTCCAGACGATATATATGTTAACCAATCACAGGTTAAACATTATGGTCTTAAGACTGGTGACGTTGTGGAAGGAACAATTCGTCCACCACATGATGGAGAAAAATATTTCCCATTAACAAGCATCAAGAAAATCAACGGATGCGACCCTTCTATCGTACGCGACCGTGTACCATTTGAATACCTCACACCATTATTCCCTGATGAGAAATTCAAATTATGCAGTGGCAAAAACGATAGTCCATCAAGCAGAATCGTTGACTTATTCTCACCTATCGGAAAAGGACAACGTGCACTTATCGTGGCACAGCCAAAGACAGGTAAGACATTGTTAATGAAGGATATCGCCAATTCTATTGCACGTAACCATCCTGAAGCATACCTTATGATGCTCTTAATCGATGAACGTCCAGAAGAAGTAACAGATATGGCGAGAACTGTAAACGCAGAGGTTATCGCATCTACATTCGATGCTCCAGCCGACAACCACGTAAAAATAGCAAACCTCGTTTTAGAGAAAGCTAAACGTATGGTTGAATGCGGACACGATGTAGTTATCTTCCTTGATTCTATCACTCGACTTGCACGTGCATACAACACAGTTAGCCCTGCCAGTGGTAAAGTGCTTACCGGTGGTGTTGACGCAAATGCACTACAAAAGCCAAAACGCTTCTTCGGTGCTGCACGTAACATTGAAGGCGGTGGTTCTCTCACCATCATAGCAACTGCACTCATCGACACAGGTTCTAAGATGGACGAAGTGATTTTCGAGGAATTCAAGGGAACAGGAAACATGGAACTTCAGTTGGACCGCTCACTCTCAAACAAACGAGTGTTCCCAGCTGTCAATCTTATTGCATCAAGTACACGTCGAGACGACCTACTTCAGGACAACAACACAACTCGTCGTATGTGGGTTCTACGCAAACATATCAGCGATATGACTGTGCTTGAAGCTATGGATCTCGTTCTTAACCACATAGAACGTACAGAGAATAACGAAGAATTCTTGATGACAATGAATAGTTAATAATGGAATTAGTTAACAATTCTAATCTAAAGTGAATAGCTAAAGGAATTCTAATTATTATTAGATATTAAAATAAAGACAATTATAATATATTATGATAAGAATAGCTGTACAATCAAAAGGACGTCTTAACGAAGACACAATGAACTTATTATCTGAAGCAGGTATTAAGGTTAGTAACTCAAAAAGAACACTTCTCGTAGAATCATCAAACTTCCCTATCGAAGTGTTATATCTTCGTGATGACGATATTCCTCAAACTGTAGCAGATGGTGTTGCAGATCTCGGAATCGTTGGTGAAAACGAATTTGTAGAAAGAGGAGAAGATGCTGATATTGTAAAACGACTTGGATTTAGCAAATGCCGTCTATCTTTGGCAATTCCTAAATCTATTGAATATACAGGATTAGACTGGTTCAACGGAAAGAAAATTGCAACAAGCTATCCAGAAATCCTTAGAAAATTCATGAAGGAGTATAACCTTGATATCGACATCCACGTTATTCAAGGTTCAGTTGAAATTGCTCCAGGAATTGCATTGGCTGATGGTATCTTCGATATCGTAAGTTCTGGTTCTACACTTGTAAGCAACAACTTGAAAGAAGTGGAAATCGTAATGAAAAGCGAAGCATTGTTGATTGGAAATAAAAACCTAAACAATGATCCACACAAGCAAGCTGTGCTTGAGGAATTATTATTCCGTATAAATGCAGTACGTGCAGCAGAAGATAAGAAATATGTTTTGATGAATGCACCTACAGATAAGATTGGTGAAATCACTAAAGTTTTACCTGGTATTAAAAGTCCAACAGTGATGCCTTTGGCTACTGAGGGCTGGAGCAGCATCCATACAGTACTTGACGAAAAACGATTCTGGGAAATCATCGGACAGTTGAAACAACTTGGTGCAGAAGGTATCTTGGTATTACCTATAGAAAAGATGATTCCTTAACACATAATTATATATATAAAAGGATTATATATATTATAAGAATCATCAACCACCAATACAACTATATCTTATTACCATTTTTATCATAAAAAGATATAATTATGGAGAATATAAAAAGACCACACAAAGATGCTGAGGAATTGGGAGCAGTTGTCAGAGGTGTACTTAACGACATCAAACAACGTGGTGACAAAGCCATAAAAGAGTACGAACTGAAATTCGATAAAGTAAGTCTTGACAGTTTAAAAGTTACAGACGAAGAAATCGAAGAGGCTGAAAAAATCGTAAGCAAAGAACTAAAAGACGCACTTATTCTTGCTCATGACAATATCAGCAAATTCCACTCTTCCCAAAAATTCGAAAGCAAAAAGGTGGAAACATGTAAAGGTGTTACATGTTGGCAAAAATCTGTGGCAATAGAAAAGGTCGGACTCTACGTCCCAGGAGGTACAGCCCCACTCTTTTCAACTGTACTCATGCTTGCTACTCCTGCTAAAATTGCTGGTTGCAAGGAAATCGTACTATGCTCTCCACCAAACAAAGAAGGTAAATTACACCCAGCAATTCTTGTAGCAGCAAAAATCGCTGGTGTAAACAATATATTTAAGATCGGAGGTGTACAAGCTATTGGCGCAATGGCTTATGGTTCTGAATCCGTACCAAAGGTTAGCAAAATATTTGGTCCGGGAAACCAATATGTCATGGCTGCAAAACAAGAAGTCAGTCTTCACGATGTAGCGATAGACATGCCTGCTGGACCAAGTGAGGTGGCAATCGTTGCCGACGAAACAGCCAACCCAGTATTTGTAGCATCCGACTTTCTTTCACAAGCAGAACACGGTGTTGACTCACAGGCTGTCTTAGTGACAACAAGTAAGGACTTAATGAAACAAGTAGAAGATGAAATTCAACGTCAGTTAGCACTACTTCCAAGAAAGGAAATCACAGAACAGGCACTCAAATGGAGTAAACTTATATATGTCGAGAATATTGAGCAAGCAATGGAACTTATCAACGAATATGCTCCTGAACACTTGATTCTTGCTGTAAAAGACTATATGAAAGTTGCCGACATGGTTATCAATGCAGGTTCTGTATTCTTAGGTAATTATTCATGTGAAAGTGCAGGAGACTATGCTTCAGGAACAAACCACACCCTTCCAACAAGTGGATATGCAAAAGCATATAGCGGTGTCAACTTAGATAGTTTCTGTCGTAAAATCACCTTCCAAGAACTTACAGCTGAAGGTGTAAAAAGCATAGGTCCTACAGTTGCTATCATGGCAGAAAATGAGTTATTAGACGCTCATAAAAATGCTATGACATTCCGCATGAATAATTAAATTCAATCACAAAAAACTTATCTGTATGAAAGAACTTAAAGAATTAGTAAGAAAAAATATATTAGCACTCAAGCCATACAGTTCTGCTCGTGATGAATATGCTGGAAGACAAGCAAATGTATTCCTTGATGCTAATGAAAATCCATATAACAAACCATTCAACAGATACCCTGACCCACTCCAGTTAGAACTAAAGCAACGTATTGCCCCTATCAAGGGTGTGGAGACAAATCAGATATTTCTCGGGAATGGTTCCGACGAGGCTATCGATTTGGTTTACAGAGTGTTCTGCGAACCACGAATAGATAATGTTGTTGCCATCGATCCAACATATGGTATGTATGAGACATGTGCAGACATCAACGACATTGAATACAGAAAAGTAAAACTTGATATTTCGTATCAGTTTAAAGCAGAGACATTACTATCGGTATGCGACAGACACACAAAGGCAATATTCCTTTGTACACCAAACAACCCAACCGGTAATAATCTTAACAGAAACGAGATTGAGAAAGTAATCGACAGATTCGATGGTATAGTTGTCATAGACGAGGCCTACAGCGATTTCTCTAACGAAAAGACATTTAGGTCAGAACTGAATAAATATCCTAACGTCATCGTACTGAACACCTTCTCAAAAGCATGGGGAAGTGCCGCAATACGTTTGGGATTGGCATTTGCCTCACCTGAAATCATATCATACTTCAACAAAGTAAAATATCCATACAATGTTAACCAGTTGACACAAAACCAAGCTATGGATATTCTCAACAACAAGGCGTTATTCCACAAGAATCTCGTACAAATTCTTGAAGAGAGAGAGTCGCTCATTCAGGCATTCAAACAACTGCCTATCTGCGAGAAAGTGTATCCTACCGATGCCAACTTCTTCTTGACCAAAGTTACAGATGCTCAGAAAATATATGATTATCTTGTTGACAGAGGAATAATCGTTAGAAATCGAAGCAAAATAACACTGTGTGAAGATTGCCTTCGAATCACTATCGGAACAAAACAAGAAAACACCGAGTTGTTAGGGGCATTACGACAATATAAATAATGAGAAAGCAATGAAAAAAGCATTATTCATAGATAGAGACGGAACAATCATTTTCGAACCTGAAGATGAACAAATTGACAGTATCGAAAAATTCTGTTTTTTACCAAAAGTAATCAGCAGTCTTGCTTTCATACGCGAACATACTGATTATGAACTTGTAATGGTCACAAATCAGGATGGTTTAGGAACAGAAGCTTATCCAGAAGAGATTTTCAACCAACTTCAGACCTTGATGCTTAGCACACTCAAGGCAGAAGGTGTGGAATTTGATAACATACTGATTGACCGTTCATTCCCTGAAGACAACCTACCTACTCGCAAACCAGGCACAGGTATGTTAACAGAATATATGAAAGGCGATTACGACCTAAGCAATTCATATGTCATAGGTGATAGAGCAACCGACGCACAATTAGCACAAAACCTTGGCTGTAAGTCACTTATCATAGGTAAGGATGTAGAAGGTTGGGACAAAATCACTGAAATAGTTTATGCCGGCGAACGCAAAGCAGAAGTAAAGCGTACAACAAAAGAAACAGACATACAGATTTCAGTAAACCTTGACGGTACAGGCAAAAGCGAGATATCAACCGGACTCGGTTTCTTCGACCACATGCTTGAACAAATATCAAAGCACGGAAGTATCGATTTGAACATCAACGTAAAAGGCGACCTTAATGTTGATGAACATCACACTATAGAAGACACAGGTATCGCATTAGGAGAATGTATTTTAAAGGCTCTTGGCGATAAAAGAGGTATTCAGCGTTATGGATATCTCCTACCTATGGACGATTGTCTTTGTCAGGTTGCATTGGATTTTGGAGGACGTGCATGGCTGGTATGGGATGCAGAATTCAACAGAGAGAAAGTAGGCGATATGCCAACAGAGATGTTTATTCACTTCTTTAAATCTTTCTCAGATGCAGCCAAAATGAATCTCAACATAAAAGCAGAAGGAGACAACGAACACCATAAGATTGAGGGCATTTTCAAAGCATTAGGAAAGTCACTAAAAATGGCGAGTCGACGTGACATTCACAACTTCCAACTACCTTCAAGTAAGGGAATTTTATAGGCTATAAATGTTTTTTTAAATATTGAATAAGCTATTAAGATTTTTTTTTGTATATTTGTCACAAATTATAATAGGCTCAAAATGTCTGTAGAATCTAAATGTGGACATTTTAATGTCGAGTAGAAGAAAATGATAGTTAAAACACATAGAAACAAATTCTATGGCAGATAAGTATTATTAACTGACACAGGCAAATAAAGATTGTAAAAAGCAGATTTATTCAGTAATGACTGATAAATAGTGTAAAAAGACAGATTGGGACTCTATAAATTCATTAAAAATAAACAATATGAAAATCTCACGTATTGATCACCTAGGAATTGCCGTAAAAAGCATAGATGAAGTTCTACCCTATTTTGAGAACACACTAGGTTTAAAGTGTTATGCAATTGAAGAAGTTGCAGATCAAAAAGTAAAAACTGCATTTTTAAAGGTCGGTGAAGTAAAACTTGAACTTTTAGAGCCAACAAGTCCTGAAAGTCCAATAGCCAAATTCTTAGAAAATGGAGGTAAGGGGGTTCACCATGTTGCTTTTGCAATTGAAGACGGTGTCCAAAATGCATTAGCTGAATGTGAAGCACAACAGATACGTTTAATAGACAAAGCACCTCGTTCGGGCGCAGAAAATATGTCAATTGCCTTTCTTCATCCAAAATCTACAGTGGGCATATTGACAGAACTTTGTGAGCCAGCAAAATAAAGCATATCAATATTTAGATTTTATATAAAATAATTAACATCAAAATAATAAAACAAGAAATTCATCACATAGTTCTTATAAAAAAAAGGATGTGTGATGGTAAGAAACATTATGAACAAGCAAGCAGAAAAAATTAAAGAACTTGTCGAAAAACGCGCAAAAGCACGTTTAGGTGGCGGAGAAAAAGCTATTCAGAAGCAACACGACAAAGGTAAATACACAGCTCGTGAACGTATTGCCATGCTTCTTGATGAAGGTTCATTCGAAGAAATGGATATGTTCGTAACACATCGTTGCCATAACTTCGGCATGGAGAAGAAACTCTATGATGGAGATGGTGTTGTAACAGGTTACGGAACAATCTCTGGACGCCTTGTATATATCTTCGCACAAGACTTCACTGTGAACGCAGGTTCTTTGTCTGAAACAATGGCATTGAAGATTTGTAAAGTAATGGATCAGGCTATGAAAGTCGGTGCTCCTGTAATCGGACTTAACGACTCAGGTGGTGCACGTATCCAAGAAGGAATCAACTCTCTTGCTGGATTCTCAGAGATTTTCCAACGTAATATCATGGCAAGCGGTGTTATTCCACAAATCTCAGGAATATTCGGTCCTTGCGCTGGTGGTGCAGTTTATTCTCCAGCACTTACAGACTTCACCCTCATGATTGAAAATACATCATACATGTTCCTTACTGGTCCTGCTGTTGTAAAGACAGTGTTAGGAGAAGATGTTACTCAGGAACAACTTGGTGGTGCAAGCGTTCACTCAACAAAATCAGGTGTAACTCATTTCACAGCTGAAACTGAAGAAGAAGGAATTGCTATGATTAAGCAACTCATGAGCTATATTCCTCAGAACAACCTTGAAGAAACTCCACGTGTTGAATGTACAGACCCAATCGACCGTAAAGAAGACTTCCTCAACGAAATCATCCCTGACAACCCTAACCAACCATACGATATGTATAAGGTTATCGCAGGAATCGTTGACAACGGAGAGTTCTTTGAAGTTCAACCAAATTACGCTAAAAACATCATTATCGGTTTCGCACGTTTCAACGGACAATCAGTTGGTATCGTAGCTAACCAACCAAAAGCAATGGCTGGTGTGCTCGACAGCAACGCATCACGTAAGGGTGCTCGTTTCGTTCGTTTCTGCGACGCATTCAATATTCCACTCGTTACACTTGTTGACGTACCAGGATTCCTTCCAGGTACAGGTCAGGAATACAACGCAGTTATTCTTCACGGAGCAAAACTTCTTTACGCTTACGGAGAATGTACTGTACCAAAGGTTACTGTTACTTTACGTAAATCTTATGGTGGTTCTCACATCGTGATGAGTAGTAAACAACTTCGTGGTGACATGAACTACGCATGGCCATCAGCTGAAATCGCAGTAATGGGTGCTGCTGGTGCAGCTTCAGTACTTTACGCTAAGGATGCAAAAGCACTTAAGGCAGAAGGTAAGGAAGAAGAAGCTAAGGCATTCATCCAAGAAAAAGAAGATGAATACACTAAACTCTTCGCTAACCCATACGTTGCAGCTAAATATGGTTATATTGATGATGTTATCGAACCACGCAACACACGTTTCCGCATTATTCGTGCTCTCGCACAACTTGAAGGAAAACGTTTAACTAATCCTGCTAAGAAACACGGTAATATTCCATTATAATAATAATTGAGAGATATGACAACATTATTATTAGCAAACGGCATAACATGGAATGATGTCTTTTTAATGACGGGCATTGGTATTGGAATCGTGTTTGTCATCCTTTTAGTACTTGTGTTAATGGTAGGTGGATTCAAACCTGCATTCTCTTGTTTAGATAAAATTACATCATTCTCTAAAAAGGATAAAACAAAAAAACAAGAGGTTCAACAACTTGTTTCAACAGTTCAACCTAAAAACGATGCAACTGACACTGAAACAGCAGCTGTTGCCATGGCTCTGTATTTATTCTACAAGGATGTGCACGATGTAGAAACTGATGTACTTACAATTAAGCACAATCGTAATTCTGCATGGCATCATGAGTTAAACAAAACATTTTAATTAAAAATAGAAAAATGAAAGAATTCAAGTTTAAAATAAACGGACAAGAATATGCAGCTGTTGTTGAAGAACAAGAAACAGAGGTAAAGGTTACTCTCAACGGCAAAACATATAATGTTGAAGTAGAACAAGAAGAAAACCACTCTGAGCCTTCAATCGTTAAATCTGCATCAACAAAATCAGCAAGCAGCGTAGCTGGTGCTACAGTTAAGATAACTGCACCACTTCCAGGTAACATAACTAAAATCCTTGCTTCAAAAGGTCAGAAAGTCAAGAAAGGTGACGTTATCATGACTATGGAAGCAATGAAGATGGAGAATAACATCACAGCTGAAGCTGATTGCACTATAAGCAACATCGTAGCAGAGGTTGGTCAAAGTGTAAATCAAGGTGATATCCTTGTTGAGGTTGTAACTGAAGGAGCTCCTGCAGCACCTCAAGCAGCACCAAAGGCAGCTGCACCTGCAAAGCCTGCTGCGCCAAAACCAGCAGCTCCAAAACCAGCAGCATCTGCCGCAGGTGGTAAGGCTGTAAACGCTCCACTTCCTGGAACAATCACTTCTGTAAATGTAGAAGTTGGACAAGCTGTTAAGAAGGGTGATGTACTTGTTGTTATGGAAGCTATGAAGATGGCTAATGACATCACAAGTGAATGGGATGGAACAGTGAGTGCTGTTAATGTTCAACAAGGTGCATCTGTCAATGTAGGCGATGCTCTCGTAGTAATCAGCTAAGCGAAATATAAAGGTATGAAACAAACAAAAAAAGTATTGGGTATCTTTTCGATGCTCATGCTCGTTACAATTTGCGCATTCGCACAAAATGGGGATAGCGGACATTTAGATTTCGGAGAAACAATCATGAAATTCGTCAATGACATGGGAATTGTACAATTCTTTATCGGCGACGGATGGAAAAGTGCTATCATGATTGTTATTTCATGCTTCTTGTTATTCCTTGCTATTCACAAGAAATATGAGCCATTGTTGCTTCTGCCAATCGCATTTGGTATGTTGTTGACAAACCTTCCTGGTTCTGGATTGTTCCACACAGAAATGTGGAATGAAGAATTCCTAAACCCAGAAAGCGAATACTACCACAACTATACTCATATTTTTGCTTCTGGAGGTCTGTTAGACATGCTATATGTGGGAGTTAAGATGGGCATCTACCCTTGTCTTATCTTCTTCGGTGTAGGTGCAATGACTGATTTCGGTCCATTGATTGCAAATCCAAAGAGTTTATTACTCGGTGCTGCAGCTCAACTTGGTATCTTCATTACTTTCATTGTAACTCAATTTGACTTATTCGGATTCACTCCACAAGAAGCTGCTTCTATCGGTATTATCGGTGGTGCAGATGGTCCAACAGCGATCTTCCTCACAACAAAATTAGCTCCACATCTCTTAGGTCCTGTAGCAGTTGCAGCATATAGTTACATGGCACTCATTCCAGTAATTCAGCCTGCTATCATGCGTGGACTTACAACTAAGAATGAACGTAAGATTAAGATGAAACAATTACGTAACGTGACAAAGAAGGAGAAAATCATTTTCCCTATCATCGTTGCCATCATCGTAGCCTTGATTCTTCCATCAGCAGCAACACTTATCGGATGTCTTATGCTCGGTAACTTATTCAAGGAAAGTGGTGTAGTAGAGCGTTTGAGTAAGACTGTTCAAAACGAACTTAACAACATCGTTGTTATCTTCCTCGGAATCACAGTAGGTGCTACTGCAACAGCAGACTCATTCCTCAACCTCCAAACACTCAGTATCCTCGCAGTTGGTATCGTTGCATTTGGATTCGGTACTGCAGGTGGTGTACTTTTGGCTAAGTTCATGAACTTGTTCCTTAAGGAGAAAGTTAATCCACTCATCGGATCAGCAGGTGTTTCAGCTGTACCAATGGCTGCTCGTCAGTCACAGATAGAAGGTGCTAAAGCAGATCCAAGCAACTTCCTTCTCATGCACGCTATGGGTCCAAACGTAGCAGGTGTGATCGGTTCAGCAGTTGCAGCAGGTATCTTGCTCAGCATGTTAGGATAACATTAATACATACTACAATAATTACTTTGCATCGGGATTTCCAATAACGGAATTCCCGATGTGTTGTTTTAAATATCCACCAATCCCCTATTCTTGCTGTAGATTATTCATCTATTCAAAAAAAAATCGTAACTTTGCAGAAAGAAATTAAAGCATCATGCTATTCGTTTTATATTAATTTATTGAATTATGTTTTCAGGAATTGTAGAAGAATATGCAACAGTCGTTGCTATTGAGAAAGATCAAGAGAATATACATCTTACAATGAAATGCTCATTTGTTGATGAACTAAAGATAGATCAAAGTGTTGCTCACAATGGTGTTTGTCTTACTGTAGTTCGCATTGAAAATGGCACATATACAGTAACGGCTATGAAAGAGACATTAGACCGTTCAAATCTCGGTTTGCTCAAGATTGGAGATAAAGTAAATGTTGAACGTTCCATGATGATGAACGGACGACTTGACGGACATATTGTTCAAGGTCATGTTGACCAAACTGCAAAATGTATCAAGAAAGAAGATGCTGAAGGCAGTTGGATCTTTACATTCCAATATGATTTTGACAAAGAAATGGCTAAACGTGGTTATATTACTGTTGACAAAGGTTCTGTAACAGTAAATGGTGTGAGCCTCACTGTATGTAACCCAACCGAAGACACATTCCAAGTGTGTATTATTCCGTACACATATGACAACACAAATTTCCATATGATCGAAGTCGGAACAATAGTAAATCTTGAATTCGACATAATCGGAAAATACATAAGCAGATACAGCGTTCTGTTTAAATAAACAAATACAAGAAACCATAACTCCATAAAACACACTGCCTTATGAAACTATTGATAACAACTTTAATCTGTTTTTTTGCTGCTTTTCAAAGCAGTAACGCACAGGTTGTCAAATCGGAATGGGATAACACTTCATGGACCGATGGTATCACCGAATATAAAGCCAAGGTATTGAATTCGAGTCAGGTTTTAATGATTGGCAGTGGTTATTTTGATGCGGGTTATGGTTCTGTCTTTCAAATTCAAAAAGTAAAAGACAATGAATGGAGAATGTCAGTATTGCCAAATAACAATGTAGTTCTTCCGGCAAATTATGCTGATTTTATCGTTTTAAACGAATTGCCTGATGGAATTTCGGGCACTCGACGAATTATTGACGGAAATGATGTTATTATCCGCATGGATAATGGAAAGGTAACAAATGCCTTCGTTATGATTAAATCTGGCAAATCGGTGGCTGACATTACTAAAGCACAAGTAATACAAAGCATTGTTGGCAACTACACAGATAAAAACGGACTAAAATATAGTTTCTCAACCGATGGAAATGCTGTCTTTTGCGGTAAGGCAACAAAATATGAGGTACTGAAAGATCATTCTGTTCCAAGTCAGATTATCAAACTCAAGAACGGCAATATCTATGAGGTGAAACCTACTCTTAGTGGGATGATAATAACTGAAGGGAATTACGACAAAGAGGTTGAAGAATTCACAAGCAATGGAAAGCAAATCAGTATTACAGCCGACAACACCACCCCACGTTGGGCGTGGCTCTCAAATTCAATATTCACAGAATATCATCAGAGTCATTTCCCTGAATCAAAGAAATACATACTATTGATGCGTAATGAGATATGGGCACGCCATGGTTATCGTTTTACAGATCCAGAGTTAAACACATATTTCTCGTCTTGTAAATGGTATCATCCTGTAAATGACAATAATACCATAAAACTGACAGATATTGAATCGTTCAACATCTTAATCTTAAAGGATATTGAAAATAAATTATCTGAATAATATACAACTCTGTAACCTTTTTATAAACGGGTTATATATTATTCAGATACTATATTTAGAGACCTCTAGACAACTATAAACAATGAAAAACACATAGAGATAAACCATTGTATATCAATCACTTTTAGATTTTAACACTTCGGACTTGCTTTTTGGTGGTTCTCAAAAATCCGCTTATCTTTGCAACGCATTTCTACCGCGGAGAATTTTGAGGGCTTTTATTTTGCCATCTCGTGGACAAGGTTGACAAAAGTTGACAA